>CP075369.1:1959375-2612500 GCA_019454205.1 Xanthobacteraceae bacterium | reverse complement strand
TGCCGCCGAAGGCGCGCCAGACCAAGCTGAAGAAAATGAATCTTCCGGCCGGGTTGCAGGGACCAAGCGTGATCTACGCGAGCGAATGATCTGCGGTTGCCATCGCCATCAAGAAAAGCGCGCCATCCAAGGCGCGCTTTTTATTGTGTCGGTGTCTGTGCGCGGGCCTGCGGCGGGGCCTTGTAGTCGCGCAGCCGGTTCAGGAGATCGGTGATCGGATTGGCGACCCAGCCGTCCTGCACGTAGTCGCGGTGGTTCTCTTCGTTGCCGCCCGAAATGAAAACGACTGCGCCCGGCATCAGGCGGCGATCCAGTGCCGATTTGATGGGGACATTCCTGTCCTTGAGCAGGCGTTGCAGTTCGAGGTTCCGCGCGCGGGTCGAGCCGAGATAGGTCGAAATAAAGAAGCGCTTGCGGTCGGTGGTGATCCAGTTCTCGAATTTTTCGATCTCGCCATACAGCGAGTCGAGCAGCACAACGCCTTTAACCCGGTTGTATTGATCGCCGCGGGTGATGGCGGCGGCGGTCGCAAGGTAGCCGCCGCTGTAGGAGACGATGATCACGGGGAGCGACTGGAAGTAGCGCACCGAGCGCTGGTCGCCGTGCAGGATGGCGAGATGCGTCGCCGCTTCGTTGAGGAAACGGGTGAAGCCGCCCGGTTCGCTGAACTTGCCGGGGTTGGAATCGGCGGCGTCGACCGCGAACTGCGGCGCGACCAGCACCGCATTCGCGACCGAAGCCGAGATCTGTTCGGGCAGCGCCTGCCGGTCGCGGATGTCGCGCTCCAGCTTGGCGCCGTGGCCATGGAAGAAGACGACCATCACGCCGGGGCGGCGAATGTCGAACTTGGCCGGGATATGGAGGAGCACCCGCTGGTCGCTGTAGGTCTCCTTCTCCCAGTAGACGCGCCCGCTCGCGGTTTCGCGGCCGCGATTGGTGCCGTCGTTGCGATTGAAATAGGCGGCGGCTGCACTCGACGTGCCGTCGATCGGGAAGGGGGCGGTGACGAACTCGGAGATGCTGGTCTTGGCCTGCCGTGTTTGTGCGCCGGCCATGCCCGGAATCGAGGCAGCCAGACAAAACATCGTGAGGGCGGCCACAGGCTTTCGCAGCGTTGCACTCCAAGGCTTCATGTTCAGGACCGGTTCAGCACCGGGACTTCATATAGCGGCAGGCCGGAACCTGCGGGGAAGATCAGCCGGCGGCACGAAGGCATGTCCCAAGGGAATCTACCGGGTAATGACGAATCACGACCGCATCATGGTAGCGGGCTGCGGGCTTCTTCGGGTATTCACTCTTTCCGGGGTGCGCTATAAGCCGCTCCCGGTCGTCTCAGGGGCGGCGGCCGCCAGGGAATTTCAAGGTAAAACTGTCAGTGGGGGCGCCTTTGATAAGGGCGCATAAAACGATGTTGAAGGGAATGAAGACGGCGCTCGTCGCCGCAGGTTTTGCCGCTCTCGCGCTCGCAAGCGCGTCTGCGCAAGACCAGAATCCGGCCGAGGTAGCTCGCTTCTATGCCGGCCTGCCGGTTCCGGCCGACTCGCCGATCGCGAAATTCACCAAGGAAGGCGGCTGGCAGAATTATTCGAAGTCGTTCGACGGAACGTGGGACAAGCTGGAAAAGCGCCAGCTCGTGAAAGTCCGCGCGTGGCGCGATGCGAACATCAAGAACACGCGCGACACGCTGTTCTATTTCTTCGCGGGTCCGGACTTCCTCTACGCGAATGCGTTCTACCCGAAGGCGAAGACCTACATCCTCGCCGGTCTCGAGCCGGTCGGTCCGATCCCGCAGGTTGATGGCAAGACCAACCATGTTCTCCCGGCGGTGCGCGCCGCGCTCGAACACTCGGTGAACCTCAGCTTCTTCATCACCAGCGACATGAACTCGCGCCTGCGCGGCCAGACCGTGAAGGGCGCGCTGCCGCTGATCTATGTCTACCTCGCGCGCTCTGGCGCCGAGATCAAAGAAGTGAAGCTCATCACGCTCGATGCCGACGGCAACGAAGTGGACCCGAAGGAATTCAAGGGCCGCCAGCTCGCGCCGGGCGTGAAGATCACCTTCGTCAAGGATGGCGGCGCGCCGCAGACGCTCTATTACTTCTCGACCGACCTTTCGAATGCCGGCGTGAAGGCGAGCGGCTTCCTGAAGTTCTGCGAAAAGCTCGCGCCGGGCGACGGCCTCGTAAAGAGCGCCTCCTATCTCCTGCACGGCGGCAATTTCTCCACGGTGCGCGAGTTCATCCTCGCCCACGTGCAGACGCTGGTGCAGGACGATACCGGCGTGCCGGTGCGCTTCCTCAAGAGCGAGGAATGGGAGCTTAGCCCGTTCGGTACCTATATCGGCCCGATCCCGGTGTTCGGCATGGGTCCGGAAGCGGCGGCGCAGAAGCTGTTCAATCCGAAGAACAAGGTGCCGAAACTCGACTTCGGCATCGGCTATCGCAACCGCGGCCACGACTCGAACCTGCTGCTGGCGATACGCAAGGACAAGAAGGCCGAACGCTAAGCGCCTGCCTTCTGCTGCGAACGAAAAAACCGCCGCGCATTTGCGCGGCGGTTTTGCTTTGCGGCCAGCGTCAGGCCGTATGTTTCGAGCGCGCTTTCCAGAGCGACTCGAGGCGAGCCTGAAACGATTTCGGCTTCTCGGCGAATACGCGCGAGGCGATTTTCGCCGCATCCTTCAAATGCGCTTGCTTCCGCAAGTTGATGGCCGGCTCAAGCTTCGAGCGGAAACGGGCGAGCGGCTGATGCGGGGCGGCGAGCAGGCGCAGGTTCTCGAGATCGCGGTGGCGCCCCAGTTCATCGCGCAGGCGTTGCGCTTCCTCGACCCAGAGTTTTCCCATCTTTGGCCAGAGCGGTTCGATCAATTCCATCTGGTAGCGATGATCGATGACGCGGCGGCGGAAGCGGTGCAATTCGTCGATGGTGGCTTCATCCCAATCATCGGGAATTTCGCGCTTGGCGCGGCGATAGCCTTTGGTGAGCGAGGATGCGAGATCGGCGAATTCAATCCCGCCGAAATCCCATAGCGATACGGTCGCGGCCCACTTTTCCACCGTGAGGCCGATGGCGCGGCGCTGCCCGGCATGGATGCTCGATGCTTCCGCCTGCGCCTGCATCGCCTGAATTTTTTCGAAGATGGTGGTGTAGCTGCGCTCGGTCAGATCAATTGCCACCGCGCGGATGTCGGCGAGGGCGTCGATGGTGGAGCGCAAGTCGCGCGCGCCGCCAAGCGGACGGGCCGTATCGCCTGCGGCTGCGCGCAGCGATTTCGCGCCTTCGCCAAAATGATCGGAAAGCAGCCGGAGATAGGCGCGCCAGCGTTTGTTGCTTTTCCGGAATTCGTGGACCGCCACCGCGGTATCGTTCGCGGGATCTTCGATCCCGAGCTTTGCTTCGCTAAGAATTTCCCTGGCGATCGCGGAAAGCGTTTCGCCGAGGGCCGTGTGGGGGCGCAGGGCGGGTCGCTTGATCATGCAGGTTTGGCTTGTTGCAGAGTTATATGACACTTTTACGAAAAACCGACGAATGGAATCCCGATGAAAGCATTTCTCATCATTATCGGCTGCGGTTTTGCCGGGCTGATCGCGGTCGCGGCAATATATAAATACATCGAGGTCCGCATCGCCAGCCGTTGGCCTTCCGCGCCGGGAAAGGTGATTTCTTCGCGCGTGGTGCGGCGCCGTGTCGGCAGTGTTGGCGGAGACGAGAAAGATCTCGAACTTCGCAACTTCGCCGAGGTGATCTACGAATTCGAAGTGCGCGGTAAAAAGCATCGCGGCAATCGTGTGAGCATCGGCGAAGACCTTGGAAATTTTCAGGTCGAGGAAACGCTCGCGAAATATCCGTCAGGGACGCACGTCACGGTCTTCTATAATCCGCTTAAGCCGGGCAAACAGTCAGTACTGGAGCGTGATGTGCCGGAAGGTGTGTTCCGGTTCGTGTTCTGGCTGATTGGCGGAATGATCGCACTTGGTGTCGTGCTGACGGTCGGCATCGAGCGGCTTAATGATTGGCTGAAAGCAACGTTGCCGCAGGGTAATTCCCCGCTCGCGATCGTGCTCGGCTTCATGGGCCTCTTCGCGTTTCTTCTTGCGATCGCGAGAGCGCGCGCGGCGCGCATGGCCGGAAGCTGGCCTTCGGTGGAAGGCAGGATCGAGGAAGCGGGGGTCGAGGAATTCCGTACGATCTCCAATCACGGCGACAGGGAGAAATGGACGCGGCTGAAGCGGCCGCGCATCGTCTACAACTACAGCGTCAATGGCCGCGAATATAAGAGCGAGAAGGTCAGCGAAGGCTGGAAGGCCGCCGCGAGTTTCGGCGCACTCGCACGCCGCGAAGCCGCGCAAATTTGCGCCGGGGCAGGCGGTGGAAGTGTTCTACAACCCTGCCAACCCGGCGCAGGCGCTCCTCGATCGCCGGGTCAGGGCAGGGTGGCTCACATATGTGATCGCATTGGCGTTTCTCGCCGCGGCGGTGAAGGTGGCCGGCGCGTTTTGAGCGTCAGCCTTTCGCGGTCTTGCTTAGAAGCACAAGGGGAACGCCTGCCAGCATGACGGCGATACCGAGAATCGCACCTACGCCGCCGATCGTGTAGCCGGACTGGCTCCACAGGTAATGTGCGTAGTTGATGCCCGACCAGCACATCCAGAGGCAGCTCAGGCAGAAGATGACGGGCACGATAGGATAAAGCGGCACCCGGAACCCGTCTTTTGCAACCAGCCCGCGGGAGCGGAATATGAAAACGGAAACGCCGACAAGGAACAGGAATCCCCAGAATGCGGGGGCGGTATATCCCGTCATGGTTTCGAAGCCGTCGCGGGCAAGCGCGCCGAAGCCGATTAGCACAAGCGCCAGCACGCATTGCGTAATCAAGGCGTTTGCCGGCTTGTCACCATTCCACTTCGCGAGATAGCTAAGTATCGGAAGATCTTCGCCAAGCGCCTGAAAACCGCGTGCGCCCGTGAAGATCGTAGCGTTGAGGGTGCTCAACGCCGTTGCGGTGATCATCAGACTCAGGATGATTGCACCGCCGCCGCCAGCAGCGAGACGCATAAGGTCCGCGCCGACCGCTTTCGAGTCGCGCAAACCATGCAGGCCGAACACGTAGAGATAGGAGAGATTCACGAGCACATAGAGAATCGTGATGATGACGATGGACCAGATCAGCGTCGGCGCCATGTTGCGCTTCACGTCCTTCAACTCACCCGAAAGATAGGCGGACTCGTTCCAGCCACCGAAGGTGAGCAGAATGAAAACCATCGCGAAGCCGGCGGCAGCCCACGGTGCGGAAGGCGGTTTGGCTGCGAGTGGCGTGCTTGCCTGCGGGCCTGCGAACAACGCGGCCAGTACGACGATGACAAGCGCGGCAATCGCCAGAATTGCAAAGACGTTCTGGGTCCAGCTTGCCTGCTTCAATCCGATGAGATTGATCAGCGTGAACGCCACCACGGCAATCGCGCCGTGAAGGGCGATGCTGTTCGCACCGAGCGGCAGAACAACCGAGATATACTCGCCATAGACAAAGGCGACAGCGGCGATTGCGCCCGGCTGAATGATGGTGCAACGCGCCCAGCCGAACAGCATGGCGAGTTTTTTGCCGAAGGCTTCGCTCAGAAAGTGATATTCGCCGCCCGAACTCGGATGCGAGCTGCCAAGTTCGGCGTAACAAAGCGCGCCAATCAGCGCGATGAATCCGCCGGCCACCCACAGCGTGATGAAAGTGAGGCCGCTTTCGGAATTCGAGGCGACCAGCGAGGGCGTCTTGAAAATCCCGATACCGATCACGATGCCGCAAAGCATCATCACGCCGTCGAAAACGGATAGCCTTCCTTCGCGCGTCGCCATTATCGATTCCCCAATCCGTTTGCGATGATTTGTTACAGCGTCTTCTTCGCGGTCCACTTCGACGGGCCGGTCCCGGCAATCGCATTGCCGTCGACGGTGCCTTCGAACTTGACCGGCTTGCCGCCGACTTCGGCGGTGAAGTGGATGGCCGCGCCGTTCAGCTTGCCGTCCTTGATCTCGGTGGCCTTGCCGTCGATGGTCGCGGTGCCGGTGAAGAACTGGAACGTCTGCTTAAGATCGAGTGCGATCTTGCGCGTGCCGTCGCTCAGTTCCCATTTTCCGCCGACCTTCGCCGGGACGATGAAAAGATAAACGGTGCGCGAACCGCTGAGGCCGTTTTCCTTGAACTCGACGTCTTCGCGGTGATCGGGCTGCCAGTCCGCCATCGTGAAGCTCTGCGTGACCACGCGCGTGCCGGGCTTCATGTTGAGGATGGTCGGCCGCAGCTTCAGGTTCAGCGTGGAGAGCAGATAAAGCGAGATCGTGTTTGCCTCGCTGAAATCGGTCTCGAAGATGTTGCGGTTCAGGAAGGTGACTTTGTCGCCGACCCCGGCCTTCTTGTGGTTCTCAAGGCTTTCCCTGATGCGCTGCGGGTCGAGGTCGATGCCGACTGCCTTCTTCGCCTTGAAGTCTTTTACCGCCGCGATGGCGATGCGTCCGTCGCCGGAGCCGAGGTCGTAGTGGATGTCGTTCGGTCCGACTTTCGCGAGTTCGAGCATGCGCTTCACCACATCGTGCGGGGTCGGCACATAGATCACGTCGAGCTTCGGCTGGTCCTGCGCAAATGCGTTCCAGTCCAGCGCAGTGGCGTTCAGGATTGCGCCGCCCAGCGCCAGCGTGGCTACACCGGCCGCGATTTTCTTCAGGATGGGTTGTTTGGTTGCTGCATCGGACATGGCGGTACCCTCAAACGTGTTTCCTGCATGATAGCGGCCTCTCCGCGTTTCCGCCGAGAGGCCGTATTTTATTATATGACGGCGTAATGCCGCCGGCCGCCATCCGTTACGACTTCTTCGCGGTCCACTTACCGGGGCTGGTGCCGGTGATGGCGTTACCGTCAACGGTGCCTTCGAATTTCACGGGCTTGCCGTCGATTTCGACGGTGAAGGCGATCTTGGTGCCGGTGATTTTGCCGTCCTTGACCGTGGCCTGCTTGCCGTCGACGGTCGCGGTGCCGCCGAATTCGGTGAACTCTGCTTTGAGGTCGAGCGTCATCTTGCGCTCGCCTTCGACAGTCCAGGTGCCGTCGACCTTGGCGGGCACGATGAACAGATAGACCTGATAGCCGCCGACGCTCTCTTCGTGTTCCGGCTTCCATTCGCCCATGTTGAAGGCGTGGGTCGCGATGCGCGTGCCGGGCTTCAACTCGGACAGCAGTTTCGGACGCATGCGGATGTTGATGGAGGTCAGGAGGTACATCGAAACCGTGGTTGCTTCGCGCAGATCGGTTTCGAAAATGTTCTGTTCCTTGAACTCGACCTTGTCGCCGACGCCGGCCTTGGCCTTGTTCTCGTTGGCTTCCTTGATGCGCTGCGGATCGAGGTCAATGCCGACACCGCGCTTGGCCTTGAAGTCCTTCACGGCGGCGATGACGATGCGTCCATCGCCGGAGCCGAGATCGTAATGGATGTCGTCGGGGCCGACCTTCGCCAGCTCCAGCATCCGCTTCACGACCTCATGCGGGGTCGGCACGAAATGAATGTCGAGCTTGGGCTGCGCAATGACGGTGATCGAGTAGAAAGCGGCGGTAACAGCCACGGCTGCGGCGCAAAGGGCGCCTACAAAGCCAATGTTTTTGCCGGTGCGAAACTGCATATGTTCCTCTGCCTGGAATTTGCGGGTCTTTTTGCCCCCGGGGGCGGACCTTGGCACGTCCGGGGCCAAGCGCAAGGGGCGCTTTCGCAGACTTAGCGTGCAGGGAAGCGGCGGCGGGAAGCGCCGAAAAACGCGGCATTTCGGCACGATTTGAGGGCAAATCGGCCTTTCATTTGCGTCATCGGATTGCTACATAACCGCCGCCGGCGCACCGCAGCCGGCATTTTCGCCTCTGGCGCGGGGTGGAGCAGCCCGGTAGCTCGTCAGGCTCATAACCTGAAGGTCGCAGGTTCAAATCCTGCCCCCGCAACCAACTTTCCTCGGCTTTTTTGGCCGCGGCAGCGAAATGGAACTTCCTATTTTTTCCGGCGTTATTATTGCGGGAGTGGCGCGGCGCGCGATCTTGTTGCGCTGCTTTCATAAGGATTTTGCATGACTGCGCCGGCAAGCGGCTTTCGTGTGCTTGTGATCGAGGATGAAGCGATGGTCGCCATGCTTCTCGAAGCCATGCTCGAAGATTTGGGGCACACCATCGCCGGCTCCGCCGCCAAGATCGAGGATGCAATCCGCCTCATTGCCGAAACTCAGGCGGATGCAGCAATTCTCGACGTCAATCTGCACGGCAAGGAAACCTATCCTCTCGCGGAGGCGCTTAAAGCGCGCGGCATTCCTTTCGTTTTTGCCACCGGGTACGACAGCAGCGGGCTGCGCGAGGAATGGCGCGGCACGAAAGTCTTGCAGAAGCCGTTTCAGGTGAAAGACCTGAGCGAGGCAGTCAGCAGCCTGCGCGCCGTAAAAATGCTTTAGCCTTCCAATTTACTTCAGATAGCGTGCCTCAAGCTCGCGCATACGCGTCACGTTCTTGTCGACCAGACAGGTGAGGCGTTCGTCGAAAGCGCCGATGCGTCCCGACTTCGTGCCTTCGAACGGCGCGACCGCCTGACATTCCTGATTGCGGAAGCGAACAAAGAGTATTTGCGCTTCTTCCAGCGAGCTTTTCCAGCGGCCCTTCTGCGCGGGCGCAAGATCGCCACGGCTTTCGATGAGTTCGAAAATGCGCGCCGTCAGTTCGTCCAGCTGGCGGTTGGTATCGAACACCGCGCGCTCAAGGCAGACGAAATAGGGGCGGCCGCTGAGGTTTTTCGGATCGCAGAGTTCGTGCGAGGGACGCGTTCGTTGCGCGTGCGCGAGCGACGTTCCTAGCAGCACGCAGAGAACGGCGAGCCACGCGCGCATCGGCTTGTTATGCTGCCTTGCGGCTTGAAAGGAACTCGCCCATGCGTCCGATCGCTTTCAGGATGTTCTCGGTCGAGTTGGCATAGGACAGGCGCACGTAGCCTTCGCCGAGAATTCCAAAGTCCGGCCCGCCGATGATGGCGACGCCGGATTCTTCGAGCAGCGATGAGGCGAGCTTCTTCGCCTTCCAGCCGGTGTTCTTGATATTCGGGAACGCATAGAATGCGCCCTTCGGTGTCGCGCAGGAAATACCGGGCAGTTTGTTCAGTTCGCTCACGACGACTTTGCGGCGGCGGTCGAACTCCGCGACCATCGAATGGACCGCATCCTGCGGGCCGGTGAGGGCGGCGAGCGCCGCGAATTGCGACGGCGCATTCACGCAGGACCACGCATTCACGGCGAGCTTGCGGATGTTCTCGTAGAGCGATTGCGGCCAGATCGAATAGCCCATGCGCCAGCCGGTCATGGCGTAGGTCTTCGACCAGCCGTTCAGCAGGATCAGGCGGTCGCGGATCGACGGATAGGTGAGAAGGCAAACGTGCTTCTCGCCGTCGTAGACCATCTGGTCGTAGATCTCGTCGGACATGATCGCGACGTTCGGATGCTTCTCCATCCCGGCGACGAATTTATCGACTTCTGATTTGGGCGTGACGCCGCCGGTCGGGTTCGCGGGGGAGTTCAGAATAATGAGCCGCGTCTTCGGCGTGATGAGAGCGAGTGTTTCTTCCGCCGAGAAGGCGAAGCCGTTTTCCTCGCGCACCGGAATCGGAATCGGGTTCGCGCCGGTGAACTCGATCATCGATCGGTAAATCGGGAAGCCCGGATCGGGATAGAGGATGTCCGCGCCCGGCTCGCCGAACATCAGGATCGCAGAGAACATCGTCACCTTGCCGCCGGGCACGACCGCGACGAGGCCGGGCGAGACTTCGACGCCGAAGCGCTTGTGAAGGTCGGCGGCGACCGCTTCGCGCAGCGGGAGAATCCCGGTCGCAGGGGTGTAGCCGTGCTGGCCGTCGCGCAGCGCCTTGATCGCGGCCTCGACGATATGCGGCGGCGTGGGGAAGTCGGGCTGGCCGATGCCGAGGCTCACGATGTCGCGCCCCTGCGCAGAAAGCTCGGCCGCGCGCGCGAGCACGGCAAAGGCGTTTTCCTCGCCGATCCGGCTGAAGCCTGCGATGGTCTGCAACATGGCGCGTTTCCCCGTTTCTTGGCGGGTAATTGAGCCTATTTCTTTCGTCTTTTCAAACCGATACGGGCGACATGGCAGGAGTGCCATTGCGGGGCCGGCCCGGCCCATGCGAGATTCCCGCCCGTCATGGACATTGGATTGGAAGTCGCGGTCGTTCTGGGCCTCATCCTGCTGAACGGCCTGTTTGCTATGGCGGAAATGGCGATCGTCTCGTCCCGCCGGATACGCCTGCAGCAGATGGCGGAGAGCGGCAGCCGCGGCGCGGCGCGGGCGCTCGCGCTGGCCGAAAATCCGAGCCGGTTTCTCTCCGGGGTGCAGGTCGGCATCACGCTGATCGGGATTCTGTCGGGCGCGTTCGGTGGCGCAACGCTCGGCGCGCGGCTCGGCGAATTCCTGAGCCGGTTTCCGGTATTCGGCACCTATGCCAACGAAATCGCGTTTGGCGCGGTGGTGGTGGCGATCACCTATGTTTCGCTCATCATCGGCGAACTGGTGCCGAAGCGCATCGCACTCAACACGCCGGAAGTCATCGCCGCAAAGCTCGCGCAACCGTTGCAGATCGTGGTGACGATTGCGCGGCCGATGGTGTGGCTGCTGGAAAAGACGACCGCGTTCTTTCTCGCGATCCTGCGTATTCCCACGGAACGTCCCGACGGCGTGACCGAAGAGGAAGTAAAGCTCGCAATCGCCGAAGGCACCGAGTCGGGTGTGATCGACGAGGTGGAAGAGGAAATGATCCACGGCGTACTGGCGCTGGCGGACCGCTCGGTCGCGGCGGTGCTGACGCCGCGCACGGATGTTTACTGGATCGACCTCGACGACGAGAACGAAACCATCGCGCGCGAAATCGCGGACTGTCCCTATTCGCGGATCGTGGTGGCGCGCGACGGCGACATCGGCCGTCCGGTCGGCATCGTGCAGAAGAAGGATATCCTGACCGGCCTCCTTTCCGGCAAGCCGTTGAATGTCGAGGAACACATCATCCAGCCGCTCTATGTGCCGGAGACGTTGCCGGTGCTGCGGCTGCTCGAAATGTTCCGCTCCGCCAACCTGCACATCGCGCTGGTGGTGGACGAGTATGGCGACTTCCTCGGCGTTGCGACGCTGCACGACGTGCTGGAAGGCATTGCCGGTGACATTTCTTCCGACGACGAGGGTGAGGCGAAGGAAATCCTGAAGCGCGCCGACGGCTCATGGCTCGTCGATGGCCGCGCCTCGCTCGACGCGCTGAAGGAAGAACTCGGCATCGAGGATACGCCTTCCGACTATCACACCGCGGCGGGCCTCGCACTCGACAAGCTGGCGCGGATTCCGGTCGAGGGCGATCACTTCATCATCGGCGACTGGCGTGTCGAAGTGATCGACATGGACGGCAAGCGCATCGACAAACTGATTTTCATTCCGCTCGAACCGGCGAAAGCCGCAGAATAAGAATCCCGACGAGGAAACGATGACGAATAACGGCGCGAAGCCCGCCCGCACCTTGCGCTCGCAGGCCTGGTTCGACGACCCGAGCAATCCGGACGTGACCTCCGGCTATCTGGAGCGCTATCTCAATTTCGGTTTCACGCGCGAGGAACTGCAATCGGGCCGTCCCATCATAGGCATCGCGCAGACCGGCTCGGACCTTTCTCCCTGCAACCGGCATCACCTTGAGCTTGCGCATCGCGTGCGCGAGGGCATCCGCTCGGCGGGCGGCATCTGTTTTGAATTTCCGGTGCACCCGATCCAGGAAACGGGAAAACGCCCGACCGCGGCGCTGGACCGCAACCTCGCCTATCTCGGACTGGTGGAGGTGCTCTACGGCTATCCGCTCGACGGCGTGGTGCTGACGACCGGCTGCGACAAGACCACGCCCGCCTGCATCATGGCGGCGGCGACGGTGAACATCCCCGCGATCGTGCTTTCCGGCGGGCCGATGCTGAACGGCTGGTACAAGGGAGAGCGCACGGGATCGGGCACGATCAAGTGGAAGGCGCGCGAACTCTACGCCACCAAGGAGATCGACTACGAGGAATACATGGACCTCGTGGCTTCCTCGGCGCCGTCGGCGGGTCACTGCAACACGATGGGCACGGCCTCGACCATGAACGGCCTCGCGGAAGCGCTCGGCATGTCGCTGCCCGGTTGCGCCGCGATTCCCGCGACGTATCGCGAGCGCGGGCAGATTGCGTATGAAACCGGCAAGCGCATCGTCGAGATGGTCGCGCAAAATCTTCGCCCCTCCGACATTCTCACGCGCGAAGCATTCGAGAACGCGATTGTCGTCAATTCCGCAATCGGCGGCTCGACCAATGCGCCGGTTCATCTGAACGCCATCGCGCGCCATATCGGCGTGAAGCTCGATGTCGAGGACTGGCAGAAGATCGGCCACAGGATACCGTTGCTCGTGAACATGATGCCGGCCGGGAAATATCTCGGCGAGGAATTCCATCGCGCGGGCGGCATCCCCGCGGTCGTCTTTGAGTTGATGAAACAGAAGAAGATTCACGAAGGCGCGCTGACCGTGAACGGCAAGTCCATCGGCGAGAACTGCAAGGGCCGCGAGGTGCAGGATCGCGACGTGATCTTCCCCTACGACAAGCCGCTGCGGGCCGATGCGGGCTTCATCGTGATGAAAGGCAACCTGTTCGACAGCGCGATCATGAAGACTTCCGTAATCTCGAAGGAATTTCGCGACCGCTATCTTTCCGACCCGAAAGACCCGGACGCGTTCGAGGGGCGCGCCATCGTGTTCGATGGACCGGAGGATTATCACAGGCGCATCAACGATCCCGCGCTCAAGATCGACGAGCACTGCATGTTGTTCATGCGCGGTGTCGGCGCCATCGGCTATCCGGGTGCGGCGGAAGTGGTGAACATGACGGCGCCGGCGGCGCTGCTCAATCGCGGCGTGAAATCGCTGCCATGCATCGGCGACGGACGGCAATCGGGCACGTCCGGCTCGCCGTCGATCCTGAACGCTTCGCCGGAAGCGGCGGCGGGCGGCGGTCTCGCGATCCTGCAAACCGGCGACCGCGTGCGTATCGATCTCAGGAAGGGGCAGGCAAATATCCTGATCGATGAAGCGGAGCTGAGCGCGCGCCGCGCGAAGCTCGCGGCGGACGGCGGCTACAAATATCCGGCCAGCCAGACGCCGTGGCAGGAAATCCAGCGCCAAATGGTAGACCAGCTATGCGAAGGCATGGTGCTGAAACCCGCGGTTAAGTTCCAGAATGTCGCCGAGACATTCGGAATTCCGCGGGAGAATCATTGATGCCGACGATTGCCGAGAAACGCGCGACTTTTCACGCCCTTCACAAAAGCGGATGCTTCGTCATTCCCAATCCATGGGATGTGCCGAGCGCGCGCTGGCTGCAGGCCATGGGCTTCAAGGCGCTGGCTTCCACCAGCGCGGGGTTTGCCTGGTCGAAGGGCGTCCCCGACAACGGCGTGACGCGCGGGATGCTGCTCGAGCATCTCGCGGAACTCGTGGACGCAACCGACCTTCCGATCAACGCGGATTTCGAGGGAGGCTTCGCCGACGATCCGGCGGGAGTCGCGGAAAGCGTCTCGCTCGCATGCGATACCGGCGTAGCCGGCTTGTCGATCGAGGATACGACCAAGCAGAAAGACAAGCCGGTTTACGACCTCGACCACGCGGTTGCGCGCATGAAGGCCGCGCGTGCGGCAATCGACCGGAAGGGTGGCGACACATTGCTGGTCGGACGTGCCGATGGCCTCAATATCGGTGCAAGCGGATTCGACGACGTAATCGTCCGCCTCAAGGCTTATGCCAGCGCCGGGGCCGATTGCCTGTTTGCGCCGGGCCTTGCAAAGCCGGATCAGATCAAGGCGGCGGTCGAAGCGGTCGCGCCGAAGCCGTTCAACCTCCTGATCGGAACGCCGAACGGGTTGACCGTGAAAGACGTGGAGGCACTCGGTGTTCGCCGTATCAGCGTTGGCGGCGCGCTTGCGCGCGGGGTGTGGGGTGCGTTCCTGCGCATGACGAAGCAGATCATGGAAGAAGGCCGCTTCGATGCGCTGGGTGAAGGCGCGCCGGGTGCGGAGATCAACAAGTTCTTCTCCGGCGATTCGAAGTTGCGGGGCGGCACATGATGCGGCCGGTTGGGCCGGAAACCGATGCAATGCCATCGCCGCGTCCTGCGCCGGTGGCGCTGCAGGGGCGCTATGGCCGCACCGAGAAGCTGGATGCGGAGAAACATGCAAGCCAGCTTTGGGAGGCGGTGAAAGGCCACGATCAGGTCTGGGATTATCTGTTTCACGGTCCCTTCGCCGCGCGGGACGCATTCGACGATTACATTCGGCTGTTCGCCTCGCGGGAAGATCCGTACGCCTATGCGATCATCGACGCGAAAGGACAGGCGGTCGGCTTCGCGACCTTGATGGAGATTCGTCCGCAACATCGCGTTATCGAAGTAGGCAACATTCTCTATTCGCCGCAGTTGCAGCGGACGCCGCTGGCGACCGAAGCGCAGTATCTGCTCGCGCGCTATGCGTTCGAGGATTTGCGCAATCGCCGCTACGAATGGAAGTGCAATGCGCTGAACGAGCCGTCACGCCGCGCGGCGTTGCGCTACGGCTTCACGTTCGAGGGTATTTTTCATCAGCACATGATCGTGAAAGGCCGCAACCGCGACACGGCATGGTACGCGATGATGGATCACGAATGGCCGTCGCGGAAAGCCGCGTTCGAGGCGTGGCTGGCGCCCGCCAATTTCGACGCGCGCGGCAGGCAGAAAAAGAGCCTCGAAGCGTTTCGCAGCTAACTCAGTTGCGACCCGCGACCGGCCATTTCTCGATTTTGCCTGACTCCGTCACCGCATGCATGACGCTGAAGAGGTTCACTGTCGGGTCGCAGTGGGTCACGCTCATCAGGATACGGCTACCGAGTTTCGGCGGCGTGCTTCCTTCGCGAAACGAAAGGATGCCGTGTTCGTCGCCGGCGAACTGGTATGCCGTGCCGTCCGGCGCTCCAAGGATAAGATGGGGGAAGGGGCCGTTGACCGCGAGTGATTTCGTGCCGGCGTCCACCGTGACCTGTCCGGGCCTGTTGGCGGAGGTGACGGTCGTCAGCATGAACAACGAACATTCGAACGGAAGCCTTTCGCCGTTCCGGTCCAGGATGCGCGCGTAGTCCGCATCCATGAAGACATAGGAGCCGGCCTGAATTTCAGTGAAAGGCTGATGCGCAAGGTCGAAGTCATGGGTGCCGGTGCCGCCGCCGCTAACGATGGGGACCTCGAATCCGGCTTGACGCAAACCGGAGATATGTTCTTCCACGAGTTTGGAAACCAGTGCGGCCTCTCGGGCGCGTTCCGCAAATGCGGGAATGTGTTGCACATGCCCGGCGTAAGCCTGAAGTCCACTGAATTTCAACCGCTTGTCTTTTGCAACAAGCGCCGCGAGCGCAACCGTATCGCTGACATCGCAAACGCCGGTTCGCTTCTGGCCGACATCCACGTCGACGACGATGCCAACCGGGGCTGCGTTTGCCGGGAGTTTTGCCGCGAGGGTTTCGATCTGGCTCGGATGATCGACCGCAAGCATGATCGGGGTCTTGCTGGCGACTCCTAGCAAGGCTTCGGTCTTCGCCGGGTCCTGAATGGGCGCGGTCAACAGCAGCCCGCCGATTCCGGCATCCGCCATCGCTTGCAGTTCGGGCAGGGTTGCGCAGCAAATCCCGATCGCGCCTGCTGCGATCTGCTTCCGCGCAATCGCGACCGACTTATGCGTTTTTGCGTGAGGGCGGAGCGAACGGTTTGCGCGCCGCGCGAAGTCCGCCATCGCCGCGATATTGCGCTCGAGTGCCGCCTCGTCGATTGCGAGGGCGGGGGTTGGCACGTCTTCCAGCGCGCGAAACAGACGATCTGCCAGCGGATTGTTCATTGCGATTTCTTCCAGGCTTTTCCTTGGCCAGCCTCTCGTGCAGGATGGCTTTTCTCAATAGCAGGCGGCGAAGTTCCAAAAGAAATAAAAAGAGAAAGACATGAGCGATAATCTGCATGTGCTGGTGACCGGCGCGGCCGGCATGATCGGGCGCAAGCTGGTCGAGCGGCTGGCGCGCGAGCCGCGCATCGGCGGCAAGCCCATTGCGCGCATGACGCTGATCGACGTCGAGGAGCCCGCCGCGCCGAAGAACACGCAGTTCAAGACCACGTTGCGCAAGGGCGATATTTCTCTACCCGGCGAGGCGTCGGCCGCGATTGCCGACAGCCCGGATTATATTTTCCATCTCGCGGGGGTGGTGTCGGGGGAAGCGGAAACCGATTTCGAGAAAGGCTATCGCGTCAACCTCGACGGCACGCGCTTCATGTTCGATGCAATCCGCCTTCGCGAATACAAGCCACGCGTGGTGTTCACGAGTTCGATGGCGGTGTTCGGCGGACCGTTCGACGGGCCGGTGACCGACGACTTCCACCTCACGCCGCACACTTCTTACGGGGTGGCGAAAGCGATCGGCGAGCAGTTGCTGGCCGATTATTCGCGGCGCGGTTTTTTCGACGGTGTCGGCATCCGGTTGCCCGCGATCACGGTGCGGCCGGGAAAACCGAACAAGGCCGCGTCCGGATTTTTCTCCGGCATCATCCGCGAGCCGCTGGCAGGGCATGTCGCGATGCTGCCGGTGCCGGAAGATCTTCTGCATTCCCACGCCAGCCCGCGCGCCGCGGTCGGCTATCTGCTGCACGCGGCGACGCTGGATACGGACCTCCTCGATCTTCGTCCCAACATCACTATGCCGAGTGTCGCCTGCACCATCGCGCAACAGATCGAGTCGCTGCGCAAAGTGGGCGGGGACAAGGCGGTTGCGCGCATCCAGCGCGTGAAGGATACGCTGATCGAGCGCATCGTCGCTGGCTGGCCGCATACGTTCGACGCGAAACGCGCGCTCGACCTCGGCTTCGTGCCGGACAAGGACTTCGATGAGATCGTCGCGATCCATGTCGAGGACGAACTGGGCGGCAAGGTTGCTGCATAAGAAATGAAGTTCGCGGCGCCGCTGATCGAGGCGCGGCTCGTGCGCCGCTACAAGCGTTTCCTTGCCGATGTCATCCTGCCGAATGGCAGCGAGACCACGGTGCATGTCGCCAATCCGGGGGCGATGACCGGACTCGCCACGCCGGGCGCGCGCGTGTTTCTCTCGA
The DNA here is from genome assembly GCA_019454205.1 of Xanthobacteraceae bacterium. Taxonomy (NCBI): domain Bacteria; kingdom Pseudomonadati; phylum Pseudomonadota; class Alphaproteobacteria; order Hyphomicrobiales; family Xanthobacteraceae; species Xanthobacteraceae bacterium. Next base: position 2,595,268 of record CP075369.1, on the reverse strand, counting down.
AATCATCCGATCCCAAACGCAAGCTCGCTTACTCATGGGAACTGGTGGAGGCGGATTTCGGCGCGGTACCGGAGCTTGTAGGCGTCAACACCGCGCACCCCAATCGTCTGGTCGCGGAGGCGCTGGCGGAGAATAAAATTCCGCAGCTCGCCGGTTACGAAACGATCCGCCGCGAGGTGAAATACGGCCGCCGCTCGCGGATCGATTTCCTGCTGGAAGCGCCTGATCGCCCGGCCTGTTATCTTGAAATCAAGAACGTCCACCTGATGCGCTTGCCGGGGCTGGCGGAGTTTCCGGATTGCGTGACCGCGCGCGGCGCGCGGCATCTCGACGAACTGGCGGACATCCGTGAACAAGGATTCCGGGCGGTCTTGCTCTATCTGGTGCAGATCGGGTCGGCGCGCGAGGTTGCGGTGGCCGGCGATATCGACCCTGCCTATGCCGCGGCCTTCGCGCGGGCGCGGGCGGCAGGCGTCGAGATGCTGGCGCGGGTCTGCCGTTTGACGCATGACGAAATTAGGGTTGACCGCGAAGTGCCGGTGGCGGACTAGTTTCTTGCGCGCCCGCAGCCAATGCCTACATTCGGGCGTGAGAGGCCGGAAATGACCTACATCGACGCCGCCGCCGCACCGCTACGGAAAACCGGGCAGATTCGCCTGCACGGACCGGAGGATTTTGCGGGTATGCGCAAGGCCGGGAAGCTGGTCGCGGAAGCGCTCGATATGCTCGATGGGGAAGTCCACCCCGGCGTCACCACCGAGCGGCTGGACAATCTGGTCTACGAGTTCGCGATGGATCACGGTGCGCTGCCCGCGACGCTGATGTATCGCGGCTACCGCAAGTCTTCCTGCACCTCGATCAATCATGTGGTCTGTCACGGCATCCCGAACGACAAGCCGATGCGCGAGGGCGACATCGTCAATATCGACGTCACGCTCATCCTCGACGGCTGGCATGGCGACTCCAGCCGCATGTACGCGGTCGGTGAAATCCCGCGCCGCGCGGAGCGGCTGATCGACGTTACCTATGAAGCCATGATGCGCGGCATCGCTGCGATCCGTCCCGGTGCGACGACCGGCGACATCGGCGCGGCGATTCAGGCGATGGTGGAGCCGAACCACATGAGCGTGGTACGCGATTTCTGCGGTCACGGCCTCGGCCGCCTGTTCCACGACGAGCCGAACATCGTGCATATCGGCGTGCCCGGCGAAGGCGCCGTGTTGCGGCCCGGCATGTTCTTCACGGTCGAGCCGATGATCAATCTCGGCCGTCCACATGTGAAAGTGCTGTCCGACGGCTGGACCGCGGTGACGCGCGACCGCTCGCTCTCGGCGCAGTTCGAACATTCGGTCGGCGTTACCGAAACCGGCGTCGAGATTTTCACGCTCTCGCCGAAGGGCCTGCACAAGCCGCTGTTTTCTCAGGCTGCGTAATCGACCATGTCGAAGGTGCGCGGTTCCGGTTTCAAGGAAGCGCCGCATTATCACGGTCATCGCGAACGGCTGCGTTCGCGTTTTCGCGAATCCGGCGCGGCTTCGCTAGCGGACTACGAATTGCTCGAACTGGTGCTGTTTCGCGCGGTGCCACAGCGCGACGTGAAGCCGCTCGCGAAGCGACTGATCGAACGCTTCGGTTCCTTCGCGGAAGCCATCGCGGCGCCGCCCGCGCTTCTGAAAGAGATCGAGGGGGTAGGCGACGCCATCGTCACCGAACTGAAGGTGGTCGAGGCGGCGGCGCAGCATCTCGCCAAGGGGAAGCTAAAAAACAAGAAAGTGCTCTCGTCGTGGAGCGCGGTAGTCGATTATTGCCGGACCTCGATGGCCTTCGCGGACAAGGAGCAATTCCGCATCCTGTTCCTAGACAAGCGCAATCAGCTGATCGCCGACGAAGTGCAGCAGAAAGGCACGGTCGATCATACGCCGGTCTATCCGCGCGAGGTGGTGAAACGTGCGCTCGAACTTTCCGCGACCGCGATCATCCTCGTCCATAATCATCCGTCCGGCGACCCGACGCCGTCGCGCGCCGACATCCAGATGACGAAGACCATCATCGAAGTCGCGCGGCCGCTCGGCATCGAGGTGCACGATCACATCATCGTCGGGAAAGACGGCCACGCGAGCCTGAAGGGACTGCGGCTGATCTCCTGAAATCAGGGCCGCGTCATTTGCAGCGGACGGGGCTTCGCCTGGTTGCGGTCGGGCATGCGCATCCACACGCCTTCGTCGTTGCGGCCGAGCCGGATCTGTTCGCCCTTTTCGGAGAACAGCAGCACGTCGCCGTTATTGATCTGCCATGCAACCGGACCGAACGAGGTGATGGCGTTGTCGCATTTTGGCGCGACAGCGAGCTTGAGCCGTTGTTCGGCGGCGGCTTCCAGCGTCAGGGTAATGCGGCACAATACCGGCCCGTTCGGGCGCGACAGGTTCCATTCACCCGCGAGGTCGGAAGGCTGCAAGGCGGCGTTATCTGCGACGCGAAGGTTGGTCAGGAAATAGACGCCGTCGCGTTCGCGCAGCGCCTCATAGACGCCGCCCACGCCTTCCGTGAACTCGGCGATCAGCACGCCCTTGGCGTTGATGAGATAGATGCCATTGCCCGGTGCGGGCTTCCACGCCGCGGTGTCGGCGAGGTAGCCGAACAGGGGCAGGCACTCGGCGCGGTCGAAGATCAGCGCGAAACCGGGCGCGGAAGTCTTCGCTTCCAGCGTGACCGCGCATTTGCGTTCGCCGTTCGCATCGGAGAGCTGGTAGTTCGAGGCCAGCGTGCGCGCTGCTTCAAGTTCGTTCTGCTGCGCCTGCGCGATGCTTATGGCGGCGAACGCAAGCAGAAATGGTACGGCGAAGCAGAGGCGGTTCATTTCTTTTTCTTCGTCTTCGGCTGCACCAGCGCGTCGATGCCGTCGACTTCGGGAATCGCGACATAACGCTCGTCCGGTGTCTGGAAGCGGACGCGGACCTTTCGCGTGGCGTCGATCAGGTCGATCGTCCAGTTCTGCATGAGCCGCCAGCCCGTAATTTCGTCCATGACCGGAAACAGTTTGGCGCAGTTCGGAGCGATGTCGATGCCGAAGCCGCCGATCACCGCGTCTTTCTTCAAGACAATCCGGCAGCGTTTCTTGCCGGATTGATCGACGATTTCCCACGGGCCGAAGGTGTCGCCGATCAGCGCGGGATCGACTTCCTTCAAGTCGAGTGGTTGCAACGGTTCGAACTGCGCGAACGCCGCCGTGGTCGAGAGCGCCAGCGCGGCGGCGATTTTGCGGACCATGCTTTCCGTCACTTCTTCTTTGGCGGCCAGGGCGTTTCCGCGACCGGGGTAAGCGGCGCTTTGCCGTTCGCCCAGGCGATCAGGTTGTCTACCACGAGTTGCCCCATCAGGCGGCGGCAATGCACGGAAGCCGAGCCGACATGGGGCAGCAGAACGACATGCGGCATGTCGATCAGCGCCTGCGGCACCTTCGGTTCGTCTTCGAACACGTCGAGGCCGGCGGATAGAATTTTCTTGTCGCGTAGTGCGTCGATCAGCGCGTTCTCGTCGATCACCGAACCGCGCGCGACGTTGATGACGATGCCATTCGGTCCGAGCGCTTCCAGCACCTGCTTGTTGACGATGTGCTTCGTCGCCGCGCCGCCGGGCGTAATCACGATGATGACGTCCACATCGCGCGCCATCGAGACCAGATCGGGATAATGTTTGTAGCTGACGCCGGCCGCCGGATTGCGGCTGTGATAAACGATCGGCGTGTTGAAGGCTTCCAGCCGCTTCGCAATGGCCTTGCCGATGCGGCCCATGCCGAGCACGCCGACGGTACGGTCCTGCAACGTGGCGGTGAGCGGAAAAGCTTTCTCCAGCCATTTGCCCGCGCGCACATATTGGTCCGCCTGCGGGAACTGGCGGATGGTCGCGAGTAGGAGACCGATGGCGGTGTCGGCGACTTCCTCGTTCAATACATCCGGCGTGTTGGTGACGACGACGCCGTGCTCGCCCGCCCATTTCGCGTCGATGGAATCGTAACCGACGCCGAAGGCGCCCACGATTTCGAGGTTCGGCAATTTGCCCATCAGCGCCGCGTCAACGCGCGCGCCGGGGGTAGATGCGATGGCGCGCACCTTCGGTGCGACTTCCGCGATCAGCGCGTCACGATCCTTGGCGGCGCTCAGGCGGTGAACGGTGAAGGCTTTGTCGAGCTGTTCCTCGATCATAGGCATCATCGGCGTAACCATCAGGAGGTCGGGCTTTGACATTTCTCTCCGCTTTCTTTTTGTTCTCTCGAGTTTTTTGGCCGCCCAAAAGAAACCTTAAACGAGGCGGCAAAGCCTTGGGCGGAATAATCGAGGGGCGATCATGAATTCCCGGCAAAGCGTCTCCGTAAACCTAACCGCGGTGCAGGCGGTCCGTAAAGCGGTTCTGCTGGTTGCGATCCTGCTCGGTGCGGCTTTTGTCGTGGTTGGCGACTCGCGCTGGGCGAGCGGTACACTTGCGCACGAATCCATCGAGTGGTTCGGACTGATCCTGATCGTCGTTTGCATTCTCGGAAGGACGCTTTGCACGCTCTATATCGGCGGACGAAAGATCGAGTCCCTCGTGCAGATCGGGCCGTATTCGGTTTCGCGCAACCCGCTCTACTTTTTCTCCATCCTCGGTGCGATTGGCGCGGGCGCGCAACTCGGCAGTCTGGTGCTGGCGTTCGCGACCGGTTTCGTGGTGTGGCTGATTTTCCTGATTGTCATTTTCAAGGAAGAGCAGGTTTTGACGGAGCGCTTCGGGGCGGCCTACGCGGACTATCTGGCGCAGGTGCCGCGGTTGTTCCCGCGCATGACGCTCTGGAAGGATGTCGAGAAGATCGAGGTCAACCCGCGGCTGGTGCGCATGACGGCGCTCGATGCCAGCGTGTTCCTGCTTTCCGTTCCGCTCGCCGAAGGCTTCGAATATCTGCACGATGCCGGCATTCTGCCGACATGGTTCATTTTGCCCTGATTATTTCTCGACGTTCGCTTCCAGCGATTCTTCCGCCTTCATCTTCTTCTCGCGGTAGAGCAGGTAGAGGCCCGACGCGATCACGATCAGCGCGCCCGCGACGGTCCATGTCGTCGGCAGATGGCCGAATACGGCGAAGCTCGTGATCGAAACCCAGATGATCTGGAAATAGATGAATGGCGCCAGCACGCCTGCGGGCGCGAAGCGGTGCGCGATGATGAGAAAAGTATGGCCGACGAGGCCGAACAGGCCGACCAGCACCATGCCGCCGATGACGAGCGGCTCGGTCGGTGTTTGCCAGATCCACGGTAGCGGGATTGACGCCACGATCACGCCGACCAGTGCCGAGTAGGTGATGGTGGTCTGCGTCGAGTCGTAGGGCGCGAGCGAGCGCGTCGATATGTTGTAGAGCGCATAGCAGCACGCGCCTGCGAGCGAGAGGAACGCGGTCGGATGCAGCGCGCCGGTGCCGGGGCGGATCACGACCAGCGCGCCCGCGAAGCCGACCAGAATCGCGAGCCAGCGCCGCCAGCCGATCCACTCGCCGAGCAGTGGCCCCGCAAACAATGCGATGAAGAACGGCGTCGTGAACATGATCGCCGTGGTTTCGTCGAGTTGCAGGTAGTTCAGCGCGATGAAGTTGATCGCGGTCGAAAGAAACAGAAGCGCGGAGCGCCCGATTTGCAGCCACGGGCGTTGCGTCGCGAACAAGCCCTTCACCGTCCACGGATTGACGAAGATGAAGCCGATCACGAAATGGCTCATGTAGCGCGCCCACACGCCTTGCAGCGTCGGAATGTGGTTGTTCAGCCACTTCGCCGTGGTGTCGAGCAGCGCGAAACAGAACAGCGCCGCGCACATCATCGCAATGCCGATCAGCCGCGCGCGCGCATCGCCTTGCGCGGGTAGTTCGCGCAACGGGCGCGACGGGGGTTTCATGAGGTCTTCCCTGAAATCGGCGCGACTGTAGCGAAGCTGCCTGTCACGAACGAGGGCGGCTTTTGCATGGCTCATGGCGCAGGCTTGTGCGGCCCGCAACCCGGTCAGGTGGTTTCGCGCGACTCCGAAGGATGCCAGCGGCGCAACGCCAGATTTTGCAGCCATGAGAACAGCGCGAAGATCGCAACACCCGCAAGCGCCAGCAGAAGCAGGGCGGCGTACATCCGCGGGATGTTCACGCGGTGGCCTGCTTCCATGATCCGCCAGGCGAGACCGGAACCGGCTCCCGCGCTGCCCGCCGCGATCTCGCCGACTACGGCGCCAACCAGCGCCAGCCCGCCCGCAATGCGCAGGCTGCCGAAGATATGCGGGAGCGCGGCCGGCAGCCGAAGCCAGAGTATTTCTTTCCATGACGGTGCGTCATAGAGCGCGAACAGATCGCGTAATTGCCTGTCGGCAGAGGCGAGGCCGAGCGCGGTATTCGAGAGCACCGGAAAGAAAGCGACCAGCGCGGCGCAGGCGAGCACAGCGTTGTCCGGCTCCATGTAAACGATGAGCAGCGGGGCAATCGCAATCACCGGGGTCACTTGCAGGATCACCGCCAGCGGAAACAGCGCAAGCTCCGCACAGCGCGACAGCGAGAACAGGATCGCGAGTGCGATTCCGGCAGCGGCTGCAATCGCGAGCGCAAGGAAAGCGATGCGCAATGTGACCAGCAGGGAATTGAAAAGCAGCGACGCGTCATCGGCCATCGTGCGCAGGATCAGCGATGGCGAGGGCAAGGCCTGCGGCGGAATGCCGAAGGCGCGCACCGAGATTTCCCACAGCACCAGCAGGGCCAGCAGCGTACCGAGCGGGATCGCGATGTTGCGCGCGCTCATGCGGCGCTCCGCATGGCTTTTGCGAGCGAAGCGGAAAGCTTGCGCGCGCGCGCGGTGAATTCGGGGGAAGCGCGGAAGTCGCCTCGCGCTTTAGGCGGAGCGAACTCGTATTCGTCCGTCACCCGCCCAGGACGAGGCGAGAACACCAGCGTGCGGGTGGAGAGGAAAGCCGCTTCGTAGACTGAATGGGTCACGAAGACGATGGTACATTCCAGTTTCCGCCACAGCGCCAGCAGTTCGTCGTTGAAGCGAAAGCGCGTCACTTCGTCGAGGGCGGCGAATGGTTCGTCCATCAATAGCAACCTTGGCCGGACGATCAGCGCGCGGGCGATGGAGGCGCGCATCTTCATGCCGCCGGAAAGTTCGTGCGGATATGCGTTCTCGAAGCCGCGAAGCCCGGCGAGATGCAAGGCTTCCTGCACGCGCGCATCGCGTTCCTGCGTGTCGTCGAGCAGGCGGAGCGGCAGCGCTGCGTTCTCGGCGACGGTCGCCCATGGCATCAGCGCCGCTTCCTGAAACACGAAGCCGGTTTCGCGCGGGCGCTCGCCGCCGCGCCAGACAATTTCTCCGGCAGATGGCGGAATAATCCCTGCGATCAGGCGAAGCAGCGTGGTCTTTCCGCAGCCGGACGCGCCGAGTAGCGAGAGGAGCTCGCCCCCGTGCAATTCGAGATCGACGCCTTTAAGCGCCGCGGTGCCGTTTTCGTAGATCTTGGAAAGATTGCGAAGTGCCGCGAGCGGCGCAGGCGTCGCGCGAGCTTTTTTTCTTGCGGTCATTTTGCGCGGTAGAAATCGACGCCGAACTTGCGGTTCACGAAAGTCGTGTCGAAGCTCCTGCGCCAGTCGATGCCGGGCTTCACCACGCCGGCCTTGACCATTTTCTCGAAGAAACTTTTTACCCGCGCCTCGTTGATCGCGCCGATGCCGAGGTTCAGCGAGTCGCCGGAATCGACGATGCCGTATTCCTTCATCTTCTGCGTCGAGAACTCGATGATGGCGTCGGTCATTTCCGGGTTGTGCTTCTTGATCAGCGCGTTCGCGGCGCGGTTGTCGCTGTAGAGGTAATTATACCATCCGGCGATGGAGGCTTCCACGAAGCGGGCGATAACGTCGGGCTTGTCGCGCAGCAGCTCGCGGCGTGTTTCCAGCGTGGTGGCGTAGCCGTCGAAGCCGTGGTCGGCGAGCAGGAAAACCTTCGGCTTAAAGCCGCCCGCCTGCTCGATCACGAACGGCTCGGACGTGACGTAGCCTTGCAGCGCGAAGTTCTTGTTGGCGAGAAAGGGCTGCGGATTGAAAGTATAGGGACGGGCCTGTTCGTCGCGGAAGCCATGCTCGGATTTCAGCCAACGGAACGAGGTCACCATCGCGTTCGCGCCGAGCAGCAGGTTCACTTTGCGTAGGTCCTCGAACTTCTCGATGCCGGTGCCGGGATGCGCGAGAATCGCAATCGGATCGCGCTGCATGATCGCGGCGACCATCACGGTCGGAATATTCTGGTCTACCGCGTCGAATGCCTGCAGCATGTTCGCGGAGATGTAGAAGTCGAGACGGCCGGTCGTCAGCAGGATGCGGTTGTTGATCTGCGGGCCGCCCGGAACGATCTCGACGTCGAGGCCGTACTTCGCGTAGGTGCCGTCGGCGAGCGCCTGATAGAAGCCGCCGTGCTCGGCTTCGGCGACCCAGTTGGTGCCGAAGCGAATCTTGTCGGCCGCCGTGGCAGGCGTGGAGAGAGCGGTGGCGGCCAGCGCAGCGGCCAGCAGAATCTTCTTCACAAATAGGCCCCTCATGTCCGCTTCCGCATAGGCGATCGTAACGTTAATGCCAACGTCAAGAATTGAGCGCTCGCCCGCGTGCCTTGCCTCCGCCTTCGGCGCTCAATAGGTTGCGGCGAACCAACGCGGACCTCGCCATATTATGAATCCGAAACGCTTCTGGGCCGACATGGCATGGCCGGATTTCCGGAATGGAAACCCGGCGTCGTGGATTGCCGTGGTGCCGGTCGCGGCGATCGAGCAGCACGGACCGCACCTGCCGGTCAACGTCGATACGGCCATCGCGGAAGGCTACCTCGCGCGCGTCTACGGGCTGCTTCCCGCAAGCCTGCCGGTGACGTTCCTGCCGGTGCAGCAGATCGGCAAATCCGACGAGCATCGCGATTTCCCCGGCACGCTGACGTTCAGCTGGGAGACGATCACGCGCGCGTGGATTGAGCTTGGCGAAAGCATCCATCGCGCAGGCGTGCGCAAGGTGGTGTTCGTCAATTCGCACGGCGGCAATTCTTCGGTGCTGAATCTCGTGATCGGGGAATTGCGCGAGAAGTTCGGGATGATGGCGGTGACGACGCACTGGCACCGCTTCGGCTATCCCGCCGGGCTGTTCGACGAACAGGAGCGCATCCACGGCATCCACGGCGGCGAGATCGAGACTTCGCTGATGCTCGCCTTTGCGCCGGAGGCGGTGCGTATGGATCAGCTCGACAACTTCGTGCCCGCGACGGTCGCGATGGAGAAAGAGTTCAAATACCTGCGCGCGGTTACCCCGGCCGGCTTCGGCTGGATGACACAGGATTTGCAGGAAGCAGGCGCGCTCGGCAACGCGAAGGCCGCGACCAGAGAAAAGGGCGAGAAAGCCGCCGATCACGGCGCGAAGGCTTTCATTGCCCTGCTCGAAGACGTGCATCGCTTCGATCTGGCACGGCTGAAGAAAGGCCCGCTCGGTTAAGCTAGGTACGCCTTAATCGCACAACGAGAGCGTTACCGGGTCGGCGTTCGCGGGCAGCAGTTCGCTCATCGGCTTGCAGGTTCCATACTGACAGACGTTCCAGTCCGCAGTCGCGCCGGAGCGGCGCAACACAACCTGCTTCTGCGGGGCGAGGTGCGGGCGATAGCGGTAGAACTTGCCTTTCAGCTTCGCTCCTTCGGGGATTTCCATTCCCGCGCCAGTGCCCTGCACGCGCGATTCAATGATCGCGATGCCGGCGGGATGCACGCGCCAGTCTTCTTCCCATCGCACTTTCTCGACGGAATGCGTCCAGGACAAAGTAATGGCGGCGGCGAGTTTTACGGCTACGCCGCCGCCAGCAATGCAGATCGAACTCATGCGGTCTTCGTTTGTGGCGCGGGCGTACGCATATATTTCCAGTAATGATAGACGACGAAGGCGATGCCGAGTGCCCACCCGATCTCGTCGGTCAGGGGGATCGCCGCGGCGAGTAATGCCGCCGCAACGAACGTCCACGCCCGTTCAAGGATTGAAACCGGCCCGCGCAGATAGCCGACCGCGGTTACGCACCATAGCAACATCGCGAACACGGCTTTGGTCGTGATGTAAGCGACGCCGATCCAGTACGGCCAGCCTGTTACCAGATTGCCCGCGGAATCCATGACCGGTTGCAGCATCAGCGACGGATCGTAAACCGCCATGTAGGGCACGATGAAGCCGGGCAACGCGATCAACACGGCTTTATAAGCGACCTGAAAGCCACTGACGCGCGCCATCGGTGCCGCGGCGAATGCGGCGAGTGCGACCGGCGGCGTGAGGTCCGCCATGATGCCGAAATAGAACACGAACATATGCGAGACGATCAGCGGTATGCCGAGCTTGAGCAAAATCGGCGCGGCCAGCGACGACGTGATGATGTAGTTCGGGATCGTCGGGATGCCCATGCCGAGCAGCAGGCTGAACAGCATGGTCAGCACCAGTGCGAGGAACAGGCTGTCCTTGCCGATTCCGATAACGTGCGTGCCGACAATGGTGCCGAGGCCAGTCAGCGTCATGGTGCCGACCACGATGCCGACGATGGCGCAGGCCAGACCGACGGATAGTGCTTGCCGTGCGCCGTCCGCGAGCGCGTCGCGGCATTCCAGCAAGGCCTGACGGCCTCTCGCGTAGAACGCGCTCCAGATGGCGACCACGACCACGATGGCGAGCGCAAACACGACTTCGCGTTCGAGTGCGATGGCGGTTAGCAGGCCAAGCGCGATCCAGTAGACGATACGCGCCGCGTTGTCGTTACGCTGGTTCGCGCGTGACAGACCGCGAAGCACGAACAGGAACAGCGCTATCGCAAGGCCGGTGCGCAATACCTCGACGATCGTGCGCCAGACCGGGCTTTCGCGCAGGAACTGAAGCGGCGCAAAAACGCCATCGGCGCCGGTCGCGAAGCTGCCGCTCGTCCACAGCGCATGCGCGCATACGGCTGTGCCGATGATCAGGACGCCGAGCTTGATCGGAATATTCCACGACTCTTCCGCCACGGGCTTCGCGAGAATAAGGAGTGCCGTCAGCGCAAGGCCTACAGCGCCGGCAAACAGCGGCGTGTAACCGGTGAACAACAATACGACGAGGACGACGAGCGGCAGGATCAGGAACCAGCTCTTTTTCGTTTCCTCCCACGCATTCGGAAGTTCGTTGCCGGGAAGGCCTTTCAACCCGCGCTTTCCAGACTCGAGGTGCACCGAGAGGTAGCTCGCCCCGAAATAGAGAAGCGCGGGAATGATCGCCGCCTGCACGATGTCCGCATAGGGACGGTCGATGGTCTCGGCCATGATGAAGGCGACCGCGCCCATCACCGGCGGCATGATCTGGCCGCCCATCGAGGAGGTCGCTTCGACGCCGCCCGCATAGGCTGCGGGAAAACCGAAGCGCTTCATCAGCGGAATCGTGAATTGTCCGGAGGCGACGACGTTCGCGATGCCGGAGCCGGATACGGTGCCCATCAGCGCCGACGACGCGATGCAAACCTTGCCCGGACCGCCTTGCGAGCGGCCGAACGCAGCCATCGAGATGTCGTTGAAATAATTGATGACGCCGGCGCGCTCCATGAAGGAGCCGAACAGAATGAACAAGAAAATGTAGGTCGCCGAGATGCCGGTCGGCGTGCCGTAAATGCCGCCGACGCCGAACGACATATGTTCGATGACGTCGTGGACGGAGTAGCCGCGATGGTTGAGGGGTGCCGGCAGCCAGTGGCCGAGCAGGGTATAGAGGAGGAACACGCCGGTGACGATGACGATCGCCGTTCCCATCACGCGCTGCACGAGGATGAACAGGATCGCCAGCGCGGCGATGCCGACGGCCACGTCGATCTCGGTGAGGAAGCCGGAGCGCTGCACCAGATCGTAATAAAGGCGCCAGTGATACAGGCCGATCAGGAAGGCGGCGATGCCCATTGCCCAGACCGCGAGCTTCATCGCCTTGTTCTGGATCGGGTTCGCGATCATCGCCGCGGCGAGTAGCGAGAGAAATCCGACGTGAACGGCGCGGACTACCTCGGTCGGTAGTCCTCCGGGATAGCGCGCGACCAGTTCGACCGCGCCAAACACGGCCAGAAAACCTGCGGCGAGTCCGAAGCTGAGCTGCTGTTTGATGGCGTACGACAGCAGCCATCCGAGCCATATCAACAGGCAGACACGGATCAGGAACAGGATGTCCACTGAGAGTGTCGCGAATCCGAAGTTTATTTTCGCAAGGGAGGGCAACAGGGGCTTGTCGAGTGGAATTCCGAAAGAGGTGACGATCTGAAACACCGAGAAGGCAATCGCAATACAGAACACGATGATGCCGGTGCGGCCATTGCCCCAGGAAAGATCGAGATGTCCTGCAACGTCGTCGACGACCGTTGTCGTCGTGGGTACGTTCGCTGAGGAGTATTTCGGCGCTGCGCCAGCAACGGCAGCGGCCGGCTCGTCATCTTTCCGGCTTTTTCGGCGTTTTGCCGTAGAGGCAGTTGTTTTTTTCTGCTTGGCCATTTCGTCCCCCAACGCAGCGCTTTATTCGCAAAATTTACGCGCGCTCCAAAAAGCAAAACGGCCCGCGTTTTCACGCGGGCCGCATCGCTTGGCTCGTTACGAGCCTACGCCTTTTTCCTTGTAGTACTTGAGCGCACCCGGATGGATCGGCACCGGCGGCGCCTTCGGCGCGTTCTGCAGCGAAATCGCCTTTGCTGCTGCATGTGCGGCGACGAGTTCCGGCAGGTTGTCGAAGATCGCCTTCGTCATTTCGTAGACGGTCTGCTCGGAGAGATCGGCACGGGTGACCAGATAGTTCTGGACCAGCGCGGCGTTCACGTTCGCGGTCTGGCCCTGATAGGTGCCTGCCGGAATGATGCCGACCTGGAACGGCGATCCGGCTTTCTTGACCACGTCTTCCGGGATTTCGACGATCACGATTTCGACCGAGTTCGCGAGATCCTTGATCGAGGCGACGCCGAGGCCCGCCGACTGCAAGGTCGCATCGAGCTGGCGGTTCTTGATGAGTTCGACCGACTCGGCGAACGGCAAGTATTCGACCTTCGCGAGGTTTTCATACTTGATGCCGGCCGCCGCGAGGATTGCGCGTGCGTTCAACTCGGTGCCCGACTTCGGTGCACCGACCGAGAGACGCTTGCCCTTGAGATCGGCGAGCGTCTTGATGCCGCTTTCCTTGGACGCGACGATCTGGATGTAGTTCGGATAGATCGCGCCGATCACGCGAAGCTTGTCGAGCTTCTGGCGGAAGCCGGCGTCGGCATTTCCTTCCCATCCCTGCGCCAGCGAGTCGCCGAGCGTGAAAGCGATTTCGCCCTTGTTGGCCTGCAGAAGATTCAGATTTTCGACCGAAGCCTTGGTGGCCTGCACCGACGGGCGCGAACTCTTCATTTTGTCAGTGAGAATTTTGGAGATCGCCACACCGAGCGGGTAATAAACGCCCGCCGTGCCGCCGGTGAGTACGTTGATGAATTCCTGCGCGCGCACCGATGCCGGTGCCGCGGCTACCGAGAGCGCTGCGGCGGCAACCGCAATGCGCGCAAATTTCCGTCCGAAAATCATTCCGAAATCTCCCGTAGGGTTATATTTCCCGGCCGCTTGCGACCGCCGGGTTCGAGGTTTCCATTACCGGGAATGCCCCGGAATGGCGAGCAAAAATATACCCGAACGCATCGTGCAAACTACTCCGATGCAGCGTCCGCGCTGTTTGCGGCAACGCATGAAAGCGATATAGTATAACAATATCGCCGGGTCAGGTTCCGATGCACACGCCGCATATTCATGTCCATGAGGCGCGGAAATCCGCGGCTGCCGGTGCTTCTCTCCTGCGGATGTCGGCGCTGGGCCGTATCGCGATTGCAGCGGGACTGTCGGCGATTATCTGGCTGCTCGTTTATTTTGCAGCGACCTGAACGGAAGCATCCATGGCAGCAGCTCTCATCTTCAAGGATCTGACCCTCGGCTACGACCGGCATCCCGCGGTGCATCATCTGCGCGGCGAAGTCGCGGAGGGATCGCTGCTCGCCATCGTCGGTCCGAACGGTGCAGGCAAATCCACGCTGCTCAAAGGAATTGCAGGTGTGTTGCATCCCATCGGCGGCGGCATCGCACGTAACGGATTTTCCGCGCAGGAGATCGCTTATCTTCCGCAGATCGCGGAGATCGACCGCAGCTTTCCGATCTCGGTTTACGATCTGGTCGCGATGGGGTTGTGGCATCGCGCGGGATTGCTCGGCGGCATCGGGCGCGCAGACCGCGAGCGCATCGCGGCCGCGATTGCGGCGGTCGGTCTCGAAGGTTTCGAGGCGCGTCCTATCGGTACGCTTTCAGGCGGGCAGATGCAGCGCGCTTTGTTTGCGCGGCTTTTGTTGCAGGATGCGCGCGTGGTACTGCTCGACGAACCGTTCTCTTCGCTGGACGCAAAGACGGTTTCCGACCTGCTCGAAATCGTCCGGCACTGGCATGAAGAGAAACGCACGGTGATCGCGGTGCTGCACGATCTCGATCTCGTGCGCGCGAACTTTCCGGAGTCGCTGCTGCTCGCGCGCGAGCCGGTCGCGTGGGGCAAAACCGGAGAAGTGCTGTCGCAGGACAATCTCCTGAAGGCGCGTCATATGTCGGAGGCTTTCGACGATCACGCGGACATCTGCCGCGACGCGGCCTGAGCGAAGGCCTGATTACGCATGTACGAATTTCTGATTGCGCCCTTCGCCGACAACGAGTTCATGCGGCGCGCGCTCACCGGCATCGTCATTCTTTCTTTCGGCGCGGCGCCGATCGGCATTTTCCTGATGCTGCGGCGGATGTCGCTCGCAGGCGACGTGATGGCGCACGCCATTCTTCCCGGCGCGGCGCTCGGATTTCTCGCAGCCGGTCTCGATTTGTTTGCGATGACGGCTGGCGGTCTGGCTGCCGGTGTTGCGGTGGCAATCGGCGCGGGCGTGGTCGCGCGCTTCACGCTGCTGAAAGAGGACGCTTCGCTCGCGGCGTTCTATCTGATCTCGCTCGCGCTCGGCGTCACGCTGATTTCGCTGAAAGGATCGAACGTCGATCTGTTCCGTTTCCTGTTCGGCTCCGTGCTGGCGCTGGACAATCGTACGTTGGTGACGATCGCAGCGTTCACGACGGTCACGCTGTTCGCGCTGGCGCTGATATGGCGGCCGCTGGTGCTGGAATGTGTCGATCCCGGTTTCCTGCGCTCGGTCAGCGGGGCGGGCGGGTTCGTACACATTCTCTTTCTCATTCTGGTCGTGCTGAATCTGGTCGCGGCATTCCATGCGCTCGGCACGCTGCTTGCGGTCGGCATCATGATGCTGCCCGCCGCGGCCGCACGGTTCTGGACCAACGACATCACGCGCATGACCCTTCTTTCGGTTACGGCGGGTATTGTGTCCGGCGCGGCGGGACTGCTGCTTTCGTATCACTCGTCAATTCCGGCTGGGCCTGCCGTGATTTTATGCGCTGGCCTGCTGTACGCGATTTCCGTGCTGTTCGGGCCGTCCGGCGGCTTGCGCAAGCGGCTTTCGCCGGGGCGGCATCTCGAGGCTTGAGCGGGCTGACCGCGCGACCTATATCCGGCGCAACCCCGGAGTTCCCATGTCCGATAAAATCCCCGTCACGGTGCTGACCGGCTATCTCGGCGCCGGCAAGACCACGCTTCTCAACCGCATCCTGTCCGAACCGCACGGCAAGAAATACGCGGTGATCGTCAATGAGTTCGGCGAGATCGGAATCGACAACGATCTCGTGGTCGGCGCGGACGAGGAAGTGTTCGAGATGAACAACGGCTGCGTGTGCTGCACCGTGCGCGGCGATCTCATCCGCATCATCGACGGGCTGCTCCGGCGCAAAGGGCAGTTCGACGGAATCCTGGTCGAGACCACGGGCCTCGCCGATCCGGCGCCGGTCGCGCAGACTTTCTTCGCGGACGAAACGGTCGGCAAGAAAACCTCGCTCGACGCGGTGGTGACGGTGGCCGATGCGAAGTGGCTCAAAGACCGCCTGAAAGATGCGCCGGAAGCCAAGAACCAGATCGCGTTCGCCGACGTCATCGTGCTGAACAAGATCGATCTGGTGACGTCGGAAGAACTGAAAGACGTGGAATTGCGCATCCGTGCCATCAACCCGTTCGCGAAGGTCCACAAGACCTCGCGCAGCGCCGTGCCGCTGGATGCGGTGCTGTCGCAGGGCGCGTTCGATCTCGACCGCATTCTCGCGATCGAACCGCAGTTTCTGGAGGCAGGACATCATCATCATCACGACGAGGACGTGCAGTCTTTCTCGTTCGCGACCGACAAACCGCTCGACCCCGACAAGTTCTTCCGCTGGATCGATCTCGTCAGCCAGCGCGACGGCCTCAACCTCCTGCGCGCGAAGGGCATCCTGTCGTTCAAGGACGACGACGAGCGCTATGTGATGCAGGGCGTACACATGATGTTCGAGGGCGATCACCAGCGTGATTGGCGCGCGGACGAAAAGCGCGAGAGCCGCATGGTGTTCATCGGCCGCGAGTTGAACGAGAAAGCGCTGCGCGAGGGCTTCGAGGCCTGCATTGCCTGAGATTGGCGCGCTATCGGCGAAGGGTTATAAGTGCGGTATGAAAAAGCGTCTCTCGATCCTGCTCGCGATCTGCGGCCTCGGCCTCGCGGTTTCCGCCTGCGACAAGTGCGGCAACTGGTGGAAGCCGGGCTTCAGCGGCCCGAATATCTGCCAGCCCGACCAGCCGGTGCGCTGACGCGCGCCCGCGTTACGTTTCCTTCCAATGGACTCCGTCGAAATCAAATCCGTCGCCGAACTGGTGAAGCCGGTCGAAATCGGCGCGCATGTGGTTGCGGCCGTTTTTCTCCGCGGCGAGGCGGCGTTCGCGACCGGCACGGGCGAAATCGTATTCGCGAACGGCAAGCGGGTTAAGGCGCATGAGAACGGCGGCATCCTCGAAGCGGTGAGCGACGGCGAGCGCATCGTCACCGCAGGAGATGACGGGCGTCTCGTTGAAACCTTCGCCAACGGCGTTACGCACACGATTGCCGAAGTCCAGAACAAGTGGATCGACCATGTCGCGCTCGGACCGGACGACGCGGTGGCGTGGTCCGCGGGCAAGATCGCGTTCGTTCGCACGAAGAAAGGAGAACGTTCTGTCGAAGTAGCGAATACGGTCGGCGGGCTTGCCTTCGCGCCGAAAGGATTTCGCCTCGCGATCTCGCACTACAATGGCGTGTCACTCTGGTTTCCCAATTCCGAAGCGAAGCCGGATTTCCTCGAATGGAAAGGCTCGCACCTTTGCGTGCGCTGGAGCGCTGACGGCAATTTCCTCGTCACCACGATGCAGGAACCGGCGCTGCACGGCTGGCGGCTGCCCGACAAGAAGCACATGCGCATGACCGGCTATCCGTCGCGCATCCGTTCGACGTCGTTCAGCCACGACGGCAAGTGGCTTGCCACTTCCGGCGCGGACACGGTGGTGATGTGGCCGTTCGGATCGAAGGACGGCCCGATGGGCAAGAATCCCCACATGCTCGCCGCCGCGCGCCGCGAACAGCGCGTGAGCTGCGTTGCGTGCAATCCGGGCGGGCCGGTGGTTGCGATTGGTTACACGGACGGTTCGGTGAAGATCGCGCGCATCGAGGATGGTGCGGAAATCGTGGTGCGCGGGCCGGAAGGCGGCGAGGTGACGACGCTCGCATGGTCGCCGGGGCCGAAGGGCAACCTCGCGTTCGGCACGGATGAAGGCAAAGCGGGCATTCTCGTCCTCTGAAACAAATCGCCCCGCTGTTTTTCAGCGGGGCGATGTTCTTTAGCGCACCAGAATATTCCGGAACTGCCAGGGATCGGACTCGTCGATGTCTTCCTTGAAGAGGACATTTCGGTTGTCGAGCGGTGTCCACTCCGTATAGGTGCCGATCACCGGGCCGAGATACTGCGACTGCACTTCAAGGCAGCGCTTGAAGTCCATTTCGTCGGCTTCGACGATACCGCGATCCGGATTCTCGATGGCCCAGACCATGCCGGCAAGCACGGCAGACGATACCTGCAAGCCGGTCGCGTTCTGGTAGGGCGCAATCTCGCGCGTCTCCTCGATCGAGAGCTGCGAACCGTACCAGTAGGCGTTGTTCTTGTGGCCGTAGAGCAGCACGCCGAGTTCGTCGATGCCGTCCTCGATCTCGTTCTCGTCGAGGATCATCCAGTCTTCCTGGAATTTGCCGCCCGCGCCGAACATTTCGTGCAACGAGAGCACGGCGTCGTTCGCCGGGTGATAGGCATAATGGCAGGTCGGGCGATAGGTGACCTTACCGCCGTCGCGCACGGTGAAGTAGTCGGCAATCGAGATCGCCTCGTTGTGCGTGACAAGGAAACCGTATTGCGGTCCCGGCGTCGGGCACCATGAGCGCACGCGCGTGTTCGCGCCCGGCTGCTTCAGATAAACCGCCGCGCCGCAACCCTTCGTGTGCTTGCCGATATTGTCCGGTTCCCATTTCTCGTGCGTGCCCCAGCCAAGTTCGGCGGGTTGCAGGCCTTCCGAGACGAAGCCTTCCACCGACCAGGTGTTGACGAATTTGTTCATCGGCTTCGGTTTCTTCGAGCGCTGCGTATCGCGCTCGGCGATATGGATGCCTTTGATGCCGGCCTTCTGCATCAGGCGCGCCCAGCCGTCCTTGTCCTTCGGCACGTCGCTGCCGAGGCCGAGGTCGGCGGCGATGTTCAAAAGCGCCTGCTTCACGAACCACGACACCATGCCGGGGTTCGCGCCGCAGCAGTTCACCGCCGTGACGCCGGGACCAAGCTTGCGGCGCGCGTCAAGGACGGCTTCGCGCAGCGCATAGTTGGTGCGGTCGGAAGTCGCCATCTTGTCGTCGAAGTAGAAGCCCTTCCACGGCTCGGCGACCGTATCGACATAGTGAGCGTTCAACTCGCGGCAGAGCTCCATGATCGCGACCGACGACACATCGACCGAGAGGTTCACGCAGAAGCCGCGGCCACCGCCCGCGGTGAGCAGGGGCGTCAGCAATGTCTTGTGGTTTTCGCGCGTGACCGCTTCCTTGATGAAGCGGATGCCGCGGTCGTCCAGCAGCTTGCGGTCGTCATCGACCGGGTCGATCACGACGAGGCGCTTCTTGTCGAATTCGAAGTGGCGTTCGAGTAGCGGCAGCATACCGCGCCCGATCGAGCCGAAGCCGATCATCACGATGGGTCCGTCGATCTTGTGGTAGACTTGCCACTTGCTCATTCACACCTCCGTCTTTCTTCTCTGGAATTCTGTTTAGCGGCTTGATCCGGCGCTGACGAATCCGCGCCGGTATTTTGGTCGGGAACTTTCCACAGCCTGTGAAGCACGAGCCATGCTCTGCCCAAAACGATCCGGGGCCCGCTTTCGCGAGCCCCGGAGGTACTTCTTAGCGGTTTAGGCGAAGATCAGATGACGTAGGACTTCAGCGGCGGGAAGCCGTTGAAGGCGACCGACGAATACGTCGTCGTGTACGCACCGCACGCCTCGATCAGTACCTTGTCGCCGATCTCGAGCGAGAGCGGCAGCAGGTACGGCGTCTTCTCGTAGAGCACGTCCGCCGAGTCGCAGGTCGGGCCGGCGATGACGCAAGGCGCCATCGTGTCCGCGTCCTTCTCGGTGCGGATCGGGTAGCGGATCGCCTCTTCCATCGTCTCGGCGAGACCGCCGAACTTGCCGATGTCGAGGTACACCCAGCGCACCGCGTCGGTGTCCGACTTCTTCGAAATCAGGACGACCTCGGCTTCGATCAGGCCGGCATTGCCGACCATGCCGCGGCCCGGCTCGATGATGGTTTCCGGAATGCGGTTGCCGAAATGCTTGCGCAGCGCGCGGAAGATCGCCTGGCCGTATTCCTGAACCTTCGGCACGTCGCGCAGGTACTGCGCCGGGAAGCCGCCGCCCAGGTTGACCATGGACAGGTTGATGCCGCGCTCGGCCATGTCGCGGAAGATCGCGCCCGAGGTCTTCAGTGCGCGGTCCCACGCTTTGATGTTGTTCTGCTGCGAACCGACATGGAACGAGATGCCGTGCGCGACGAGGCCCAGACGATGGGCGTGCTCAAGCACCCGCGGCGCCATTTCGGGCGCGCAGCCGAATTTGCGCGACAGCGGCCACTCGGCGCCGGAGCCGTCGCAGAGGATGCGGCAGAACACCTTCGAGCCGGGCGCGACGCGGGCGATCTTCTCGACCTCGGCTTCGCTGTCCACGGCGAAGAGACGCACGCCGAGCTTGTAGGCGGCGGCGATGTCCTTCTCTTTCTTGATGGTGTTGCCGAAGGAGATGCGCTCGGCGGTCGCGCCGGCCTGCATGACCAGGTCGATCTCGCCCATCGACGCGGTGTCGAAGCACGAGCCGAGGTCGGCCAGCAATTTCAGGATCTCCGGGGCAGGGTTCGCCTTCACCGCGTAGAAGACACGGGTGTCCGGCAACGCCTTGGCGAAGGCATTGTAGTTCTCGCGCACGACGTCGATGTCCACGACGAGGCGGGGTCCGTCCTCGCGGTTGCGTCGGAGAAACTGGCGGATGCGGTCGGTCATTTCGGTGTCCCCTTCCAGAAGACATTCGTTAACGACTGGACAGCGTGCTTCCCGCGGTGTCTTCGCGCTGGATGCGCGACTACGCCACGAGCGGCTTGCTGCCCGCTCGAACACCCGGCTGAGCCGGTAGTAGCGCCGTTGATTGGAAGGGGTTTCCCCATCCGCACGTCAGGCAAGGAGGTAGTGCCTCTTCGGTTTTTCGTGGCCACCTTCGGGGCGCCGCGAGAGACCAAAAAAGCCCTTACGTCGTTGCTTTAAGTCGCGTCCCTCGCGGAGAGCGGGGTTCGCCGGTTCCCTCCGGCTACTGGTTTGCCCGACGTCTTTCCGGCCTCTTGTCCGGGTTCTCCGTCAACCAGCACACGACCACAGGCACGTGCGAAATTGGGCAACTGCGCAAATAAGAGAAATGGACTTTCGATGCAATAGAGAATCTTCGCGCGTGCGCAGTTTTTTCGCGCGCGAAGTCGTGCTCGGCGTCGCCGGGAGTCGTTCGTAAACGCGCGTTAAGAGTCGGAAGCGCGAGCGGCGCGCTCAGCGCTCGATGATCGGCTCGATGCGAGCCGCGTTGCGCACGAAGTACCAGGTGAAGACCAGCGCGCTAAGGCCGAACAGAGCCATCAGTGTGTACTCGATGGTCGTGCCAAGGCCGAAAAGTGTCGCGAGCGCCCAGCCCGTGGCGATGCCGATGCCGATCACCTCGACGCCGATCAGGATCGCGGCGCTGATGATGGTGATGAGGTTGGCCCAGTTGAACTTGCCGGGCTTGTTCACGGCGTCGGTCATCGTCTTGCGTCCTCGGAATGCGGCGTTGGCGTGGCGGCGGGTAGTAGTTCCACCATAAGTCCTTAAGATGGCGGGCAATCTGGCGGCAAAGACCGTGCAAAGCAAGCGCGGCCGCGCCTCCTACGCCTCGTCCAATCCGGAGCTGAAATGACCGAACTACGCGCTGAAGGCCACCGTGGCGTCGTCGCCGCGCCCCATACTCTCGCTGCCGAAGCGGGCCGCGACGTGCTCGCCGAGGGTGGCAACGCCATCGAGGCGGCGCTCGCCGCCGCGAGCGCCATCGTCTCGGCCTATCCCCACATGAACCACATCGGCGGCGACGGTTTCTGGCTCATCCGGGAGCCGTCCGGCCTCGTCCGCTACATCGAGGCGTGCGGTTTCGCCGGAGCCAACGCGACCATCGCGCGCTACCGCGCCGCCGGGCACGACATGGTGCCGGAACGCGGGCCGCTCGCCGCGTGTACCGTGCCGGGCGCGATCGGCGGCTGGATGCTGGCGCTGGAAGCTGCGAAGCAGGCGGGCGGCAAGATGCCATTGAAGCGGCTCCTGGAGCGCGCCATCGCCATCGCCCGCGAGGGCTACCCGGTGTCGTCGTCGCTGGCGTGGCGCTTCCTGCAAGACCGCACGCTCGCCATCGCCGCTCCGGGCTTCTCGGAGACCTTCACGCCGGGCGGGAAGGCGCAGCCGAAGGGCGCGCGGCTGAACTCAGGCAAGCTGCCGGACACGTTCGAGCAGCTCGGCCGCGCCGGGCTGGACGATTTCTACCGCGGCGACATCGGCCGCGAGATCGCGGCCGACCTTGAGGCCATCGGCTCGCCGGTGACGCGCGAGGATCTCCAGAAATATCGGGCGGAACTGCGCGAGCCGTTGTCGCTGCGCGTGCGCGACGCGACCGTGTTCGGTTGCCAGCCGCCGACGCCGGGCCTCCCGACCCTGATGATCCTCGGTCTCTACGAGCGGCTCGGCGCGCCGAAGGCGGAGACCTTCGAGTACGTCCACGCGCTGGTGGAAGCGACCAAGCGGGCGTTCAGGGTGCGCGACAAGGTTTCGACCGCCTTCGAGAAGCTGACCGACAACCCGGCCGACTGGCTGACCGACGAGGCGCTCCAGCGCGAAGCGGCGGCGGTGAAGAAAGACCGCGCCGCGCCGTGGCCGATGCCGGCCGGCGAGGGCGACACCATCTGGCTGGGTGCTGCGGATTCCAACGGCTATGTCGTCTCTTATATCCAGTCGATCTTCTGGGAATTCGGCTCCGGCTGCGTGCTGCCGAAAACCGGCGTGCTGATGCAGAACCGTGGTGCCAGCTTCTCGCTCGATCCGAAGGCGAAGAATCCGCTGGAGCCGGGCCGCAAGCCGCTCCACACGCTGACCCCGATGATGGCGAACTTCGACGACGGCCGCGCGCTGGGCTTCGGCACCATGGGCGGCGACGGCCAGCCGCAGACCATCGGCGCGATCTTCTCGCGCTTCGCCTTCAACGGCGTGCCGCTCGCGGAGGCCATCGACCGGCCGCGCTGGATCCTCGGCAAGACGTGGGGTTCCAAGATCATGAACCTTCGCCTTGAATCGCGCTTCGCCCCGGAAGTCGTGGAACGGTTAATGAAGGCCGGGCACGACGTGGCGGTGCTGGAGGACTATTCCGAGTACCTCGGCCATGCCGGAGGGGTGCTGTTCGACGGCAAGAAGGTCGAAGGGGCGCACGATCCCCGCTCGGACGGTGGCGCGGCGGCCACATAACTCCCGATTCATCACGGGATTGTAGGTTGGCCCGTTGCCGGGGCCGGTTACTCTATGATTCAGTGTCCGGACGGGGACAGATCGAAGGCTGGGAATATGCTGCGCTGGGTTTTCGGGGCTATCGCCCTCTCTCTTCTTGTTACCGCCGCGCCCGCGGAGGCTCGCACCAAGCAGGTCGCGCTGCCGAAATCGCAGGCCACGGGTCCGGTCGAGGGCGAACTCGACGGCGACTATCCGATGGGCGCCATCGTCATCAAGACCAGCGAGCGCAAGCTCTACTACTCGCTCGGCAACGGCCGCGCGCTGATCTACCGCATCGCGACCGGCAAGGTCGGTTTCGGCTGGACCGGGCAGAGCTGGGTCAGCATGAAGACCAAAAATCCCGGCTGGTACCCGACCGCGCGCATGCGTGCCGCCGGCGCGCCGCGTTATGTCGGTCCCGGTCCGAGCAATCCGCTCGGCGTGCGCGCGATCTATCTCGGCTGGAGCGAATACCGCATCCACGGCACCAACGCGCCGGGTTCGATCGGATCGGCGTCGTCCAGCGGATGTTTCCGCATGCTGAACGCGGACGTCACCGACCTGTTCGAGCGGGTCGCGGTCGGCGCGCCGGTTTACGTGATTCAATAGCCAGCGAGCGCTGACGCGCCGCCTTTTCGCCCGACTTCACGCGCCTTGTCCGGTGCGAACGAACGCGAGGCCGGAATGGCTCTGAGACGCTTTCTTTACGCCGCCTTGATTGCCGCTGCGCTCGGCATGGCCGCTGCGCCTGCGTCCGCGCATCCGCATTTGCAGGTGACGTCGCAGAGCGAACTGATCTTCGCGCCCGACGGCACGCTCAAGGCCATTCGCCACACCTGGACGTTCGACGAGGTGTTCTCCGAGTTTGCGACGCAGGGCCTCGACACCAACAAGGACGGCGTATTCTCGCGCGAGGAACTGGCGGAGCTTGCCAAGGTGAACATGGAGTCGCTGAAAGAGTTCGGCTACTTCACCTTCCCCAAAGTGGGCGAGGCCGACCTCACGCTCGGCGAGCCGGTCGACTACTACATGGAATACAAGGACAAGCTGCTCACCGTGCGCTTCACGCTGCCGGTGAAGGCGGTGAAGGGAAAGGGCGACCTCTCGCTCGGTATCTACGATCCAACCTACTTCATCGCGTTTGCGCTTGCCGAGAACGACCCCGCGAAGCTGACCGGCGCGGCCAGCAACTGCACGACCGAGATCAAGCGCCCCGACACGAATCCTGCGCAGGCGCCGCTATCGGAATCGTTCTTCAATCAGCTGAACTCCGCGAGCCAGTTCGGCGCGCAGTTCGCGAACCGCATCACCGTGAAGTGCCGGTAGGCCGCCCTTGAATCCTGTGCGTCATCACTGGAAGGCGGCCTGTGCGTTGGCGTTGCTGGCGTTGTTGTGTGCCGCGGGGCTTTCGGATGTGCTCGCGCAATCCGCGTTCGGAC
Source organism: Xanthobacteraceae bacterium (assembly GCA_019454205.1). NCBI lineage: Bacteria > Pseudomonadati > Pseudomonadota > Alphaproteobacteria > Hyphomicrobiales > Xanthobacteraceae > Xanthobacteraceae bacterium. Next base: position 2,570,705 of record CP075369.1, on the reverse strand, counting down.
CGCCGCGCGCGGCCCCGCCGTCGGCGAGCGGTTTCTTCGGCTGGATCTTCGCGCAGCAGGCGGCGTTCTATCAGCAACTCACCAGCGCCATTAAAGCGGCGAAGGCCGACGGCTCGGCGGCGTGGGGGCTGATCACGATTTCCTTTCTCTACGGCATCTTCCATGCCGCCGGCCCGGGTCACGGCAAAGCGGTGATCGCTTCTTACATGCTGGCGGACAACGCGACGTGGAAACGTGGCGCGCTGCTCGCCGCCGTTTCCGCCTTCGTGCAGGCGACCGTCGCGGTGGTGTTCGTCGGGATCGCGGTGCTGGTCCTCGGCACCACGGCGCGGCGTATGAGTCAGGCCGCGACGGTGATCGAGATCGTCGCCTATTCGCTGATCGTGCTGCTGGGGCTTTATCTACTCTGGAAAAAGGGTTCGGCATTCGTGGCCGCGTGGCGGGGTGAAGGCGGCCATGACCATGGGCATCATCATGGTCATGCGCACGATCACGGTCATGCCCACGCTCATGCACATGATCATCATCATCACGATCACTCCCACGATCACGCGCATCACGACCATTCCCACGGGCCGGAGCCGAAGGAACTGGAAGGCAAGGACTGGTTCCGGCGCGGGATGATTGCGGCCGTCGCCGCGGGCCTGCGTCCGTGTTCCGGCGCGATCCTCGTTCTGGTGTTCGCGCTGGCGCAGGGGATTTTCCTGATCGGCGTCGCCGCGACCTTCGCGATGGGTGCTGGTGTCGCCATCACGGTCACGGCGATTGCGCTGCTCGCGGTGTTTGGCAAGGGGATTGCAGTCCACCTTGCCGGGGCGATGGGCGGTCGCGGCGAACTGATGCTGCGCGCCATCGAGGTGTTCGGGGCGCTGATCGTGATTGCGCTCGGACTGCTGCTCCTGTTCGGCTTCCTCGCCTACGAGCGCCTGCTGCCGTTCTGATGCCTCTTGCGAGTGCCTCCTTCTGCTGCGTTGCGCCAAGTTGCGAGCAGCGCATGTTGGCGGCAATTTCGTTGCAGCCCCTGCATGGATAACGAAATTGCGCGGGGTCTGGCGCTATGCGAGCCTTGGACTACTTAAAAAGTAGGGTTCGCACCCGAATCAGCCCCGTTTGACCGCCGGGAGGCGGTTCCCGCGCATGGCGAAGAACCAGAACGTCTCGCTCGACGACAAATACGACCTCTCGAAACCGCTGGTTTTCCTCTCCGGCACGCAGGCCATCGTGCGGTTGACGCTCATGCAGAAAGAGCGCGACCGCCTCGGCGGCAAGAACACCGCCGGTTATGTCACCGGCTATCGCGGCTCGCCGCTTGGCGGCCTCGACCAGCAATTCATGCGCGCGAAGCGTACGCTTGAAAAAAGCGACGTGAAGTTTCAGGCGGGTCTGAACGAAGACCTCGCCGCCACCGCGCTCTGGGGTTCGCAGCAGGCCGAGCTTACCGGCGAAGGCAAGTTCGATGGCGTGTTCGGCATCTGGTACGGCAAGGGTCCGGGCGTGGACCGCACCGGCGACGCCTTCCGCCACGCGAACTTCGCGGGCACGTCGAAGAACGGCGGCGTGCTCGCGCTGATGGGCGACGACCACACCTGCGAATCTTCCACCACCGCGCACCAGTCGGAATTCCATTTCGTCGACGTGATGATTCCGATTTTGAATCCGGCGGGCGTGCAGGAGCTGATCGACTACGGCCTGCATGGCTTCGCGATGTCGCGCTTCTGCGGCACCTGGGTCGGCATCAAGTGCGTGAAGGAAACGATCGAGTCGACCGCCGTGGTCGATGTCTCGCCCGACCGCGTGAAGATCAATATCCCCGATTTCAAGATGCCGCCGGGCGGCCTCAACATCCGCCGCATCGACGGCGCGTTGGCGCAGGAAGCGCGGCTGCACGAGAACAAGCGCGAGGCGATGCTCGCTTACATTCGCGCGAACGGCATCAACAAGATCATCATGTCCGGCGGTCCGAATGCGAAGATCGGCATTGTCACGACCGGCAAAAGCTATCTCGACGTGCGTCTCGCGCTCGACGAACTCGGCATCGACGAGGTGAAGGCCAACGAACTCGGCATCCGCCTGTTCAAGATCGGCTGTCCGTGGCCGATGGATCCGGGCGAACTGAAAGATTTCGCCAAAGGCCTCGACCTCATCATCGTGGTCGAGGAAAAGCGCTCGCTGCTCGAAGTGCAGGTGCGCGAGGAACTCTACGGCACAGCGAACCAGCCGGTTGTTGTGGGAAAAAAGAACGAGCAGGGCGAGTGGCTGTTCCCGGCGAAGGGTGCGCTCGATCCGAACGACATCGCAATCGCCATCGGCGAGCGCATTCTGCGCCGCGCGCACAACGATGCGATGGCGGAAAACGTCAGCCGTCTGAAGCAGGCACAGGAAGCGCTTTCGCAGACGAATGACGTTGCGACCCGCACGCCGTATTTCTGCTCCGGCTGTCCGCACAACACGTCGACCGTGGTGCCGGAAGGCATGCGCGCCTATGCGGGCATCGGCTGTCATACGATGGCGATCTGGATGAACCGCAACACCATGGGCTTCACGCACATGGGCGCGGAAGGCGCGAACTGGGTCGGCGAAGCGCCGTTCTCGAAGCGCAACCACGTTTTCCAGAATCTCGGCGACGGCACTTACAACCACTCCGGCATTCTCGCGATCCGCGCAGCCATCGCGTCGGGCGTGAACATCACCTACAAAATCCTGTTCAACGATGCGGTCGCGATGACCGGCGGCCAGCGCCACGAAGGCGGGCTGACGGTGGATGCGATTGCACGCCAGGTCGCGGCCGAAGGCGTCACCAAGCTTGTGCTGGTGACCGACGAGCCGCACAAGTATCCGCGCAGCATCGAATTCCCGAATGGAATGACGATCCATCACCGCGACGAACTGGATAAAATCCAGCGCATGCTCGCGGAGACGCCGGGCACGACCGCGATGATCTACGACCAGACCTGCGCGGCCGAGAAACGCCGCCGCAGGAAGCGTGGCGAATTCCCCGATCCCGACAAGCGCGTCATCATCAACGAACTGGTCTGCGAAGGCTGCGGCGACTGCGGCGTGCAGTCGAACTGCGTTTCGGTGCAGCCGGTGGAAACCGAATGGGGCCGCAAGCGCACCATCGACCAGACCAGTTGCAATAAAGACTTCTCCTGCGTGAAGGGCTTCTGCCCTTCGTTCGTCACCGTCTCCGGTGCGAAGCTGAAGAAAGCCGCCGGCGTCGCGGGCGCGATGGGAACGCAGACCGCGCTGCCCGAACCGAAACTGCCGGAAGTGAACGGCACCTTCGGCGTCATCATCACCGGCATTGGCGGCACCGGCATCGTGACGATCGCGCAGGTGCTCGGCACTGCCGCGCATATCGAAGGCAAGGCCGCCGGCATCATCGACATGGCGGGCCTCGCGCAGAAGGGTGGGGCGGTTGCCTCGCACCTTCGTCTCGCGCATCACCCCGACGACATCTATGCGATCCGCGTGCCCGCGCGCGGCGCGCATTTGATCCTTGGTGGCGACATCGTCACCGTCGGCTCGAAGAAAGTGCTGTCCTCGATGCGTTCGGGTGAGACGACCGTGGTCGTCAACACGCATGAAACGCTGCCGGGCGACTTCACCCGCAACGCCGACTTCTCGCTGCCGACCGAGCGTCTGAAGCGCGAAATCGCGAAAGCCGCAGACGCCGACCATGCGCATTTCGTCGATGCGACAAAACTCTCCGCCGCGCTGTTTGGCTCGTCGGTGACGCAGAACATGTTTCTTGTGGGCTACGCTTGGCAGCTCGGCGGCCTGCCGATCGGCCATGACGCGATCATGCGCGCGATCGAACTGAACGGCGAATCCGTCGAGATGAACAAGCAGGCGTTCGAATGGGGCCGCCGCGCTGCGGTCGACCCGCAGTCGGTCGCCAACCTTGCGAAGCCGGCGGAGGTTTCGACCGATGCGCGCCATCTTTCGGAGACGCTCGATGAAGTGATCGCGCGCCGCGAGAAGGTTCTCACCGCGTACCAGAACACGGCTTATGCCAAGCGCTACCGCGATCTCGTCGAGCAGACGCGCAATGCGGAAGCGAAAGCGATGCCGGGGCAAACCGCACTGACCGATGCGGTCGCGCGCTATCTGTTCAAGCTGATGGCGTACAAGGACGAATATGAAGTCGCGCGGCTTTATACGGACGGCGCTTTTGCCGAGCAGTTGAAGGCCAGCTTCGATGGCGACCTCAAGATGAAGGTCCACCTCGCGCCGCCGCTGCTGTCGCGCATCGACCCCAATTCGGGCCGCCCGCGCAAAATCGAGTTCGGCGGCTGGATGTTCAAGGCGTTCGGCGTACTGGCGAAGTTCAAGTTTCTGCGCGGTACGGCGTTCGACATCTTCGGCTATTCCGAAGAGCGCAAGACCGAGCGCAAACTGGTCGATGACTATCGCGCGCTTGTCGGACAACTCAACAACACGCTGAACGCCAGCAATCATGCGGTTGCCGTTGCGCTCGCGGCGTTGCCGGAGAAAATCCGCGGCTTCGGTCCGGTCAAGGCAGCCAGCCTCGTGAAGACAGAAGCGGAAAAGAAAGCGCTGCTGGCTCGCTACGAGGCCGCTACCGCGAAGGTTGCGCCTGTTCAGGCGGCGGCGGAGTAGTTTATTCTTCTCCTATGATTACGGCCGAACGTCTCCGCGAGATCGCTTTCTGGTCCGCGGAGCTGTCCGAGGAAGAGATCGAGCGCGCACGCCGCGGCGTCAGCGAAAAGTCTTTCGCGAAGGGTGCGTATATCTGTCACAAGGGCGACCGCATGGAGGCGTGGACCGGGGTGATCTCCGGTCTGGTCCGGCTCGGCACGGTTTCGCAGAAGGGCAAGGCCATCACGCTGGCGGGGATGCGGGCCGGCATCTGGTTCGGCGAAGGTTCGGTCCTGAAGAACGAGCCGCGCCAGTACGATCTGGTCGCGCTGCGGGAAGTGCGCCTTGCCATGATGAACATGGGCACGTTCTTCTGGCTGTTCGAGCACAGCGCCGGCTTCAATCGTTTTCTGGTGCGGCAATTCAACGAGCGGATTGGGCAATTCATCGCGCTGGTCGAGTTCGACCGCTCGCTGGATGCGACCGCCCGCGTCGCGCGCAACATCGCGTGGCTTTGCAATCCCGTACTTGTACCGAAGGCGGATAATCAGCTCGACATTACGCAGGAAGAAATCGGCCTGATTTCCGGGGTTTCGCGGCAGGCCGCGAACGGCGCGTTGCAAGCGCTGGAACAAAAGAAACTGCTGCGGGTCGGGCACGGCGGGATCACCGTTCTCAACCTCGATAAACTAAGCCGTTATGAAGATTAGATACGAAGAATAAACGCGCGCGTTTTTGCGGTGCAATATTTCACCTGACGCGGCACACATAACCAATCTCCTCCCTGTTTGTCTGTCAAGCGCAGCATTGTTCTGCGACGATTTTCGTCCACTCTGCTACGCTGAAATCGCATGGTGTGGCTCGATCCGCACCGGAAACAGGCGCGGTCAACGCGCCGGCGGTATTGGGAGTGAGAGATATGGCGCAATACACCGCGTCGAACGCCGATACGTTTCCGAAGTTTCTGCTGGTCAACGCCGAACTGCGCGGATCGCGTCCTGCCATTCGCGAAAAGGATTTCGGCATCTGGCAAACCTGGACCTGGGCGCAGGTCAAGGAAGAAGTGAAGGCGCTTGCGCTTGGCCTGAAAGAACTTGGCGTCGAACGCGGCGATAAAGTTGCCATCGTCGGCTCCAACAAACCGCGGCTTTACTGGTCGATGTGCGCCGCGCAGTCGATCGGCGCGATCCCGGTCCCGGTCTATCAGGATGCGGTCGCCGAAGAGATGACGTACGTGCTGCAGCACGCGGGCGCCAAGGTCGCGGTGGTCGAGAATCAGGAACAGGTCGACAAGGTGCTCTCGATTTCCGACCGCCTGCCGTCGATCTCGCATGTGATCTACGACGAGCCGCGCGGGCTTCGCGACTACGACCACACGCGCCTGAAATGGATCAACGAAGTTCAGGAAATCGGCCGCAAGGCGACGGCCACGAAATATTCCGGCGATGCCTGGGAAAAGATGATCGCGGAGGGCAAAGGCTCTGACATCGCGGTCATTCTTTATACGTCAGGCACGACCGGCAATCCGAAGGGTGTGATGCTGACCTACGACTCGGTCGTGGTCAGTTCCCGCAACGCCAATACCTTCGACAATCTGACCGAGAAAGAGGAAGTCATCGCTTATCTGCCGATGGCATGGGTGGGCGACCACATCTTCTCCTACGCGCAGTCGTATGTTGCGGGCTACACGGTGAATTGCCCCGAAAGCCCGGAAACGATCATCGAAGACCGCCGCGAGATCGGCACCAGCTACGCTTTCGCACCGCCGCGTGTGTACGAGAACCTGCTCACGCTCACCATGGTGCGCATGGAAGACGCGGGACGTTTCAAACGCGGGATGTTCCATTACTTCCTCAATCACGCACGCAAGTGGGGCGAGAAGATTCTCAACGGCGAAAGTGTGCCGCTCGGCGCGCGCCTGAAATACTGGCTCGGTGAAATTCTCGTCTACGGGCCGATGAAGAACCGTTACGGCTTCACCAACGTGCGCGTGGCGTATACGGCGGGCGAAGCGATCGGCCCGGAGATTTTCCGCTACTACCGCTCGCTCGGCGTGAACCTGAAGCAGCTTTACGGCCAGACCGAAGCGTCGGTGTACATCACCGCGCAGCCGGACGGCGAAATCTATGCCGATACGGTCGGCAAGCCGTCGCCGGATGTCGAAATCAAGATCGAGGATAACGGCGAAGTGTTGTTCCGTTCGCCGGGCGTGTTCGTCGGATATTACAAGGATCCTGAAAAGACAGCGGAAGCGAAAACGCCCGACGGATGGGTCAAGAGCGGCGACGCCGGGTTCTTCGATCCGAAGACCGGCCACCTGAAGATCATCGACCGCGCGAAAGACGTCGGCCGCCTTAACGACGGTACGCTGTTCGCGCCGAAATACATCGAGAACAAACTCAAGTTCTATCCGAACATCAAGGAAGCGGTCGCATTCGGCGACAAGCGCGATTACGTCACGGTCATGCTGAACATCGACCTCGTTTCGGTGGGTTCGTGGGCCGAGCGCAACAACGTGATTTACGGCTCGTATCAGGAACTGGCCGCGCATCCGCGCGTGTACGAAATGGTCCGCGAGCATGTCGACGAAGTGAACAAGTCGCTCTCGGAAGAAGGCCCGATGGCCGGCGCGCAGATCAAGCGCTTCCTGATTCTTCACAAGGAGCTTGATGCCGACGACGGCGAATTGACCCGCACGCAGAAGGTCCGCCGCGGCTTCATCGCCGAGCGCTACGGTCCGCTTGCGGAAGGCCTCTATAACGGCGCGACCGAAGTGCCGATCACGACCGAACTCACCTTCGAGGACGGGCGCAAGGGCAACATTTCCGCGCGCGTGAAGATCGAAGACATGAAAACCCATGCGCCCGCGGCGCCAATGGATAAAGCGGCATGAGAGCGCCCGATAAAAACGCCATTCAGGCCGGGCAGACGCTGCTTTCGGTCGAGAACGTGTCGCTGTCTTTCGGCGGCGTGAAGGCGATCCGGAACGTGTCGTTCGACATCAAGAAGGGCGAGATTCGCGCGATCATCGGCCCGAACGGTGCCGGCAAGACGTCGATGCTGAACGTCATCAACGGCTTCTATCATCCGCAGGAAGGGCAGATCACCTTCAAGGGCGAGAAGCGCAGGAAGATGCGCCCGCACGATGCCGCGACCGGCGGCATCGCGCGCACGTTCCAGAACGTCGCGCTGTTCAAGTCCATGACCACGCTCGACAACATCATGGCCGGCCGCTCGCTCAAGATGTACAGCAATTTCTTCTGGCAGCTTCTGCGCTTCGGCCCGGCCGAGAAGGAAGAGATCGAGCACCGCCGCTATGTCGAGGAAATCATCGACTTCCTCGAAATCCAGCATATCCGCCGCGTGCCGGTCGGCCGGCTGCCTTACGGTTTGCAGAAGCGCGTCGAACTGGGGCGCGCGCTTGCGATGGAGCCGGAACTCCTGCTGCTCGACGAGCCGATGGCCGGTATGAACCTCGAAGAGAAAGAGGACATGTGCCGCTACATCATCGACGTCAACAATCACTTCGGCACCACGATCGCGTTGATCGAGCATGACATGGGCGTGGTGATGGACCTCGCCAATCGCGTGGTCGTACTCGACTACGGCCAGAAGATTGCCGACGGCACGCCGGACGAAGTGAAGGCCAATCAGGCCGTGATCGACGCCTATCTCGGCGTCGCGCATTGATCGGATAGAGAAGATGCTGTGCGTTAAACCCTACAACATGGCCTGCAAGATCTTCGTGGTCCCGTTCATGGAGATGTGGGACCTGCCCGACATCTTCCTGCAAACGCTGTGGGAGGGGCTTGTCGGCGGCACGCTGTACGCGCTGATCGCACTCGGCTTTGTTCTCGTGTTCAAGGCCTCCGGCGTCTTCAATTTCGCGCAGGGCATCATGGTGGTGTTCGCGGCGCTTTCGCTCGTCGGGCTGCATGCAATCGGGGTGCCTGCGTTCCTAGCGCTCGCGCTCGCGGCGCTCATCATGCTGGTGCTGGCGATTTCGGTTGAGCGCGTGGTGCTGCGGCCGCTGGTGAACCAGCCCGATATCATCCTGTTTATGGCGACGTTCGGGCTGACCTATTTCCTGATCGGTTTCGGCGAACTGATCTTCGGCGGCGACCCGAAGGTGATGATCACGAAGCAGCTCTATATCCCGACCGGAACGCTCTCCATTCCGTTCGCGGGCGGCAGCATCGAACTGCAAAAGCTCGACATCACGGCGATGATCGTGGCGAGCACGATGGTCGCGGTGCTCGCGGTCTTCTTCTCGAAGACGCGTATCGGGCGCGCGCTGCGGGCGGTCGCCGACAGCCACAAGGCCGCGCTTTCGGTCGGCATCTCGCTGAACCAGATCTGGGTGATCGTGTGGTTCGCCGCCGGACTGGTCGCGCTCGTAACCGGCATTATGTGGGGCGCGCGTTCGGAAGTTTCGTTCGCGCTGGAAATCGTCGCGCTGAAGGCGCTGCCCGTCCTCATTCTCGGCGGCTTCACGTCGATCCCCGGCGCCATCGTCGGCGGCCTCATCATCGGGGTCGGCGAGAAGGTCGGCGAAATCTATTGGGGTCCGCTGTTCGGCCGCGGCATCGAAAGCTGGCTCGCTTACATGATCGCGCTCGTATTCCTGCTGTTCAGGCCGCAGGGCCTGTTCGGCGAAAAGATCATCGAGCGCGTGTAGGGGTTCGAAATGTTTTACCGCGAAGCCGGGCAATTCAAGACCGATTACTCGAAAGACATGGCCGTGTTTCCGATCCGGCAGGACCGGATTGGCATCCTGTTCATCCTGATCGTCGCGTTCGTGGTGATCCCGTATTTTGGCAGCAACTTCACGCTGCACGCGATCATGATTCCGTTCCTGATTTTCGCGCTCGCGACAATCGGATTGAACATTCTGACCGGATACACGGGCCTGCTTTCGCTCGGCACCGGCGGCTTCATGGGAGTCGGCGCTTACGCATGCTACAAGCTCGCGACCAGTTTTCCTGAAGTTCACATCCTGGTCTGGGTGATCTGTTCCGGCTTCTTTTCGGCGGCGGTCGGAATCCTGTTCGGCCTGCCTTCGCTGCGCATCAAGGGCTTCTATCTCGCGGTGGCGACGCTGGCTTCGCAGTTCTTCCTGTCGTGGTGCTTCATCCGCATCCCGTGGCTGGTGAACTACAATGTCTCGAACGCGATTGAGGTGCCGCGCCGCACGCTGTTCGGAATCCATGTCACCGGCCCGGAAGCGACACCGCAGGCACGCTATTTCGTGGTGCTGGTTATCGTCGTGGCGATGACGTGGCTGGCCTCGAATCTCGTGCGCGGGCGCATCGGGCGGATGTGGATGGCGGTGCGCGACATGGACATCGCCGCCGAACTCATGGGCATCCGTCTGCTCCGCGCCAAGTTGCTCGCGTTCGCGGTGTCGTCGTTCTATTGCGGCGTTGCCGGCGCGCTTCTCGTATTTCTTTACTACGGTAGTGCGGAAGCGACGGCGTTCTCGATCAACCAGAGCTTCGCCGTGCTTTCGATGGTGATCATCGGCGGACTGGGCAGCCTGGTCGGTTCGTTCATGGGCGCGGCGCTGATCTTCACGCTGCCGCTACTGCTGCCGCAACTCTTCTCCGCGATCGGTTTGCCGATTCAGTCGGCCACCGGCGAACACATTTCCTTCATGGTGATCGGCGCGCTGATCGTTTTCTTTCTGATCGTCGAACCGCACGGACTGGCGCGGCTCTGGCAAATCGCAAAACAGAAACTGAGGGTATGGCCATATCCGTACTAAAGGGTGCAGACTGTTTCCAATTCCCACGGGCGGAACGCGCCATGTTCCGGTTCTCGTGGAAATATTCCGGTTCCTTCGGAGCTGGATCAGCAAGACCGGACGCGAGCTTTCACGCCCGGACCAACGTCAAGGGAGGATAACAATGCGAATGAAAGGACTTCTGGTCGGTGCGGTGCTCGCCGCGACGGCGGTAACGCCCGCCCTCGTGTCGAACGCAGCGGCGCAGGACTCGATTTACGTGCCGCTGTTCACGTATCGCACCGGCCCGTTCGCGGGTTCGGGCATTCCGATTGCGAACGGCATGGCCGATTACCTGAACATGCTGAACGAGCGCGACGGCGGTATCGGCGGCGTTCGCCTCAGCATCGAAGAATGCGAAACCGGCTACAACACCGAGAAGGGCGTGGCCTGCTACGAATCCACCAAGCCCAAGAAGCCGGTCATTAATAACCCGTGGTCGACGGGCATCACGCTGCAGGTCATTCCGCGGGCGTCGGTCGACAAGATTCCTGTGCTCTCGATGGCGTACGGCCTTTCGGCAGCGGCGGTCGGTCAGCAGTTTCCGTGGGTGTTCAATCCGCCCGCGACCTACTGGGACGGCCTGTCGATGATTCTGAAGTACATCGCCGACAAGGAAGGCGGCTTGGACAAGCTGAAGGGCAAGACCATCGGCTACATCTTCTTCGACGGCGGTTATGGCCGCGAGCCGATCCCGCTGCTCGAGCAGTTCGCCAAGAAGTATGGCTTCGAAGTGAAGATGTATCCGGTGCCGCCGGCGGAAATGCAGAACCAGTCCGGTCAGTGGCTGAACGTCCGCAAGGACAAGCCGGACTGGATGGTGATGTGGGGCTGGGGTGCGATGAACCCGACCGCCGTCAAGGAAGCTGCGCGCATCAAGTACCCGATGGACAAGTTCATCGGCGTATGGTGGTCGGGCGGCGAAGACGACGCACGTCCCACCGGCGCCGATGCCAAGGGCTACACCACGCTCAACTTCACCGCGGTCGGCGCGAACTATCCGGCGATGCAGGACATCATCAAGCACGTCGTCCTGAAGGGTAAGAGCCAGGCGCAGCAGGATAAGGTCGGCGAGGCCCACTACAACAAGGGCGTCTACAACTCGGTGCTGATCGCGGAAGCGATCCGCAACGCGCAGAAGATCACCGGCAAGAAAGTCGTGACGGGCGAAGATGTTCGCCGCGGTCTCGAAACGCTGACCATCACGCAGGCCCGCTGGAAAGAACTGGGTCTCGAAGGCTTCGGCGCTCCGATCACCGGCATCAGCTGCACCGACCACAACGGTCACCAGGCTGCGTACATGCAGCAGTGGGACGGCACCAAGTGGGTGAAGATCTCCGACTGGATCTCGCCGCTCAAGGAAGAAGTCCGTCCGCTGCTCGAAGCGGCTGCGAACGACTACGTGAAGAAGAACGAAGGCTGGCCGAAGCGCACCGAAGGTTGCGACAAGCCGTCCTGATCCACGCTAACGATCCCCGCCCTTCGCGAACGAAGGGCGGGGATTTCTTCCTCCAGGGTTTCATCATGTCCGCGACCGCTCCGGCCACCGAAACGGATAACATCCTCTCGATCAATAATATCGAGGTGATCTACGATCACGTCATTCTGGTTTTGAAGGGCGTGTCGTTGAACGTGCCGAAGAAGGGCATCGTCGCCATTCTCGGTGCGAACGGCGCGGGCAAAACCACGACATTGAAGGCGATCTCGAACCTGCTCCATGCCGAGCGCGGCGAAGTGAGCAAGGGTTCGATCGTGTTCGACAACAACCAGATCCACGACCTGTCGCCGAACGAACTCGTGCGCAAGGGTTGCATTCAGGTGATGGAAGGCCGGCATTGCTTCGGCCATCTCACCATCGAGGAAAATCTGCTGACCGGCGCATTCACGCGCACCGACGGGCGCGCCGCCATCAAGCAGGACATGGAGCGCGTCTACGAATATTTCCCACGGCTTCGCGAGCGCAAGAATTCGATGGCCGGTTACACTTCCGGCGGCGAGCAGCAGATGTGCGCGATCGGACGCGCGCTGATGAGCCGCCCCAAGATGATCCTGCTCGACGAGCCGTCGATGGGTCTCGCACCGCAGATCGTCGAGGAAATCTTCGACATCGTGAAGGACCTCAACGACAAGGAAGGCGTGACCTTCCTGCTCGCCGAGCAGAACACCAACATGGCGCTGAAATACGCGCAGTACGGCTACATTCTAGAGAACGGCCGTATCGTGCTCGACGGCGACGCGGCGTCCTTGCGCGACAACGAGGACGTGAAGGAATTCTACCTCGGCGTTTCCGGAGCGGGCCGCAAGTCGTTCCGCGACGTGAAGCACTACAAGCGCCGCAAGCGCTGGCTGGCGTGAGTTCTTCCGTGTCCGGACATTACGACAAGCTAGAGACCCGCTCCGCCGATGAGCGTGAGAACGCGCTGATGCAACGGCTGCCGGCGCTGGTTGCTGCCGCGCTGAAAGCGCCGGGCTGGCGCGAGCACCTGAAGGGCATCGACGCGGCGGACGTGAACTCGCGGGAGGCGCTGGCGAAGCTCCCTGTGCTGCGCAAATCCGCGTTGCCCGCGATGCAGAAAGCGTCGCCGCCGTTTGCAGGCTTCGTCCCCGATCCCGTGGCGTCGTTCGGAAGGTTGTTCACTTCGCCGGGTCCGATCTTCGAGCCGGAAGGCACGGAGAAAGATTCGTGGCGTGCGGCGCGCTCGCTGTTTGCGGCGGGGTTTCGTCCCGGGGACATCGTGCTGAATACGTTTTCGTATCACATGACGCCGGGCGGGTTTATTCTCGACTCGGCAGCGCGTTCCCTCGGCTGTCCGGTTATTCCCGCGGGTCCGGGTCAGACCGAGATGCAGCTCGAGATGATCGCGCATCTGCAACCCGCCGGTTATACCGGTACGCCCGACTTCCTGAAAATTCTGCTGGATGCCGCGAAGACGGCGGGCCGCGACGTTTCCTGCATAAAGAAAGCGCTGGTCTCCGGCGCAGCGTTTCCACCGTCGCTGCAGGCGGAGGTGAAGTCGCGCGGTGTCGATGCGTATCAAACTTTCGCTACGGCCGATCTCGGTGTGATCGCTTATGAATCTTCTGCGCGCGAGGGGCTGATCGTCAACGAAGACGTGCTGGTCGAAATCGTGCGGCCGGGCACCGGCGATCCTGTCGCGGAAGGCGAAGTGGGCGAGATAGTCGTTACCTCTTTCAACGAGCATCATCCCTGGCTTCGCCTCGCGACCGGCGATCTCTCCGCCGTCATGAAGGGCGCTTCGCCCTGCGGGCGCACGAACGCGCGCATCAAGGGATGGATGGGCCGGGCCGATCAGACCGCCAAGGTAAAAGGGATGTTTATCCGTCCCGAACAGATCGCGGAACTGTCGAAGCAGTACCCCTCGCTGCAAAAGCTCCGTCTCGTCGTCACGCGCGAGAACGAACAGGATGCGATGACCCTGAAGGCAGAAAGCGCGAACGGCGGAGCGGATCTTTCGGAGAAAGTCGCGGCGGCGTTGCAGGCGGTGACGAAATTGAAGGGCCGCGTCGAGATCGTCGCGGTCGGTTCTTTGCCGAACGACGGCAAGGTCATTTCCGACGAGCGCGCCTAAAGCGGCGTCAGCCTGCCGTCGGTTTTCACGCGCACGGTGCCGAGCGAGCGAATATACGCGATCACTTCGTTGGCGAGCAGCGGCGCATCGGCGTCGGGCGTGATGCGTTTCGCTTCGCGCAGCATCGCGTAGCCGTCGCCGCCGCGTGCAAGGAAGTCGAGGATGGCGACGCGATAAATCTTTTCCGGGTCGAGCGCGCTGCCCGCGACCTCCATGGAGACGATGCGTTCGCCGAATTTCCGCTTCGGATCGAAGGTCACGCGTATTCCCGAAACCTGCGGGAAGCGGCCCGCGGCGACCGGCAGTTGCGAAAGGCCATTCTCGATGGCGCGGCGAAGTTCGGCGCCCTTAATCTCGATGACGACGACGCGGTTGTTGAAGGGCAGCTCCTTCAGCACGTCGAGTCGCGTGATGACCGAATTGGCCTCGTAGACTTTGCCCGCGCGGATGCCGCCGCCGTTGATGATCGCGGCGTCGGCCTTCATCGAAATCCGCATGGCGTCGGAGAACAGATTGCCGATGGCTGCCTCGCGGGTGCGCACCGTGGCGTTGCGGCTATCCAGCTCCACTTCGGTTTTCGCAATCGGAACCAGCGCTTCGCGGGTGAAATCGGCATCGAAGCGCGCGACCGCGGCTGCCACATTGGCGTCCGGCGTCACGTCGGCGGTGTCGATGGCGCGGAATTGCGGACGCCATGCAGTGACGCGGCGGCCTTCGATTTCGCGAACCGTAATATCGACGTCGATGGCGGTGACGTAATGCGCGTCGTAGCTCGACTCCACGATGCCGACATCGCCGTCATAGTTGATGAAGAGGTCGTGGGTGTGGCCCGTGAGCAGAAGATCAGCGCTGCGCGAGAACTGCAGCAGCAACGCATCGCCCCGATCACAGTGCAGCACCTCGACCACGAAGTCCGCGCCCAGTTTGCGCAACAGTTCCGCCTGCGCTTTCGCCGTTTCGATGGTCGGAAGAAATTTCAGGTCCTCGGGCGAGGAAAGCTTTGCGGAGTGCTCGTAGGCGATACCGGCAATGCCGACCTTGACGCCATCGAGTTCGAGCATGATGTTGTCGCGGTGTCCTGGCACGGGATTGCCGTCGGCAAGGCGCATGTTCGCGCCGTAAAGCGGAAACTTCGCCTCGCGCATCCGTTCGAAGAACGTCTCCTTGCCGAAGTCGAACTCGTGATTGCCGGCGACGAAAACATCCGGCGCGACCATGTTGGTCAGCGCGACGATATGCTTGCCGCGGTCAAAGCCCGACATCACGGACGGAGAAAGCGTGTCGCCGCCGTGCGCGAGAACCACGTTCTTATGCTTCGCGCGTTCCGCCTTCACCACGGTTGCGAGCCGCGCGAAACCACCCCGCACGCGCCCGTCCGGCATGGCCTGTTCGTTCATCAGATAAATATCGTTGACCAGCACGAAAGTGACGCGCGTGGCCTGCGTGCGCGGCTGCGCTTTCGCGGGCCGAAAGGATTTCAGCAGCGCCAGCGCGGCGGCGAAAGAGGCGAGAAAGAAGCGGCGGGTGATCATGATGTGCGGCTTTGCGCCTCCTCTAGCATGTGTGCAGCGCGCGCCGCCACGGGTATATTCGCGCACCACGAGGTCAGCCATGAACGACGCGACCATCCCTTCGGTATTGCGCGGCGCCGGATTGCCGCCGGACCATCCCGCGCTGCGCGGCCGGCAGATCGGCGTGCTGCTGGTCAACCTCGGCACGCCCGATGCGACCGATTACTGGTCCATGCGCCGATACCTCAAAGAGTTTCTGTCGGACCGCCGCGTGATCGAGGCGCCGCGCGCGTTGTGGTGGTTCGTGCTGAACGTCATCATCCTTTCGCGCCGCCCGCAGGCAAAGGGGCGCGACTACGACAAGATCTGGAACAAGGAAAAAGACGAAGGCCCGTTGAAGACGATCACGCGCGCGCAGGCGGAGAAGGTCGCGGCGTATTTCTCCGGGGCGGATAACCTTCATGTCGATTGGGCGATGCGCTACGGAAATCCGTCGATTGCATCGCGCCTGAAGCATCTGCAGGAGCAGGGCTGCGACCGCATCCTCGTCGTGCCGCTCTATCCACAATACGCGGCGGCGACGACCGCGACGGTCGCCGACAAGACGTTCGACGCGCTGAAAGAGATGCGCTGGCAGCCTGCGGTTCGTATCGCGCCGCCGTGGCATGACGATCCGGTCTATATCGAGGCGGTCGCGGAAGCGATGCAGGCCGAAATCGCGAAGCTCGCGTGGAAGCCGGATACGATCATCGCGTCGTTCCACGGCGTGCCGCTCGAATATCTGCTCAAGGGCGACCCTTATTATTGCCAGTGCGTGAAGACCGCACGGCTGTTGCGCGAGCATCTGGGAATGAGCGAGGAAAAACTGCGGCTCACCTTCCAGTCGCGCTTCGGGCGCGCGGAATGGCTCCAGCCCTATACCGACAAGACCGTGGAGGCGCTGGCCAAGGCCGGCGTGAAGAACCTTGCGGTGGTGACGCCGGGCTTCGTCGCGGATTGTCTCGAAACCATCGAGGAAATCGGCATGGAGAATGCGCATATCTTCCGGGAGCATGGCGGCGAGAATTTTGCGGCCATTCCATGCCTGAACGATTCGGAGGCGGGGATCAGGGTTCTGCGTCACGTCGTCGAGCGCGAGTTGTCCGGCTGGCGCTGACGGAATTGTGAAAACCGCCGCCTCTTGCGAGTGCGGCGCGCGCAAGCCATCCTTGGAGAAATCGGCGGAATCTCGCGCGGGAGGCGCTCCATGGAAGGCTTTAGTATTTTCGTCATCGTCGTACTGGTGATTGCCATTGCGACGGTATTTGCGGGCGTCAAGACGGTGCCGCAAGGCTATCACTATACGGTCGAGCGCTTCCGCCGTTACACGACTACGCTGACCTCCGGCCTCAACTTCATCGTCCCGTTCATCGACCGTATCGGCTCCAAGGTGAACATGATGGAGCAGGTGCTCGACGTGCCGACGCAGGAAGTCATCACCAAGGACAACGCGACCGTGGCGGTCGACGGCGTTGCCTTCTTCCAGGTGTTCGACGCCGCGCGCGCGAGCTACGAAATCACCAACCTGAACCGCGCGATCCAGAACCTCATCATGACGAATATCCGTACCGTGATGGGTTCGATGGATCTCGACATGCTGCTGTCGCATCGCGACGAGATCAACGACCGCCTGCTCAAAGTGGTCGATGCCGCGTCGTCGGTCTGGGGCGTGAAGATCACGCGCGTCGAGATCAAGGACATCGTGCCGCCGGCCGATCTGGTCGCGGCGATGGGTCGCCAGATGAAAGCCGAGCGCGACAAGCGCGCGGTGGTACTGGAAGCCGAGGGCCAGCGGCAGTCGGAAATCCTTCGCGCCGAGGGCGAAAAGCAGTCGCAGATCCTCGAAGCCGAAGGCCGCCGCGAAGCCGCATTCCGCGACGCCGAGGCGCGCGAGCGTCTCGCAGAAGCCGACGCGAAGGCCACTCAGGTTCTTTCAAGCGCCATTTCCAGCGGCCAGCCCGCCGCGCTGAATTACTACATCGCCGAAAAATACGTGAAGGCGATGGAGCAGTTTGCCATGTCGCCGAACCAGAAGGTGTTCATGCTGCCTTATGAAGCGACCGCGATTCTCGGCTCGCTTGGCGGCATCGCCGAGCTGTCGAAGTCGGTGTTCGGCGACAACCGTCCGGGTACGGGCGGCCCCGGCAGTTCGCCGACCGGCCCGCGCCGCACGTAACGGAGCGTTTCGATGAATTTCCTCGCGCAACTTGGCAACTGGAATTGGTTCATCGCCGGCGGCATCCTGCTGGCGCTGGAAGTAATGTTGCCCGGAACGTACATGCTGTGGCTCGGTCTCGCGGCAATCGCCACCGGCGTAATCGGCTGGATCGTGTCGCTGACCTGGCAGGTGCAGATCGTGATCTTCGCGATCCTGTCGGTGGTCTCGGTGCTGCTGGGGCGGCGTTTTTATCCGACCGTGGTGACGGCAACGGACAAGCCGTTTCTGAATCGCCGCGCCGATGCTTTCGTTGGCCGCATCTTCACGCTCGACGAGCCGATCGTATCCGGTTCGGGCCGCGTACGGATCGACGACTCGACATGGCGCGTCACCGGTCCGGACTGTCCCGCAGGCAGCAAGGTGCGCGTGACGCAGGCCGATGGCGCAAGTCTGATCGTCGAGAAGGCGTAAGGCTTACGCGACGCCGATCCGCAGCAGGTCGTGCAGGTGGATCAGGCCGGACGGCTTGCGGTCCTCCACCACGAACAGTGCTGTGATGTTCGACGTGTTGAGATGCTCCAGCACTTCCGCCGCTAACTGATCGGGGCGCGCGGTTTTCGGATTGCGGGTCATCACGCTTTCGACCGTCTTGCCGAGCAGGTCGCTGCTCATGTGGCGGCGCAGGTCGCCGTCGGTGACGATGCCGGCCAGTGCGCCGTTCGCATCGACGATGCCGACGCAGCCGAAGCCTTTCGCCGACATCTCGACAATCGCTTCCGACATCGGCGTGCCGAATTGCACAAGCGGCACGCGCTCGCCGGTATGCATGAGGTCGCGCACGAAGCGCAGGTTCGCGCCGAGCTTGCCGCCCGGATGCAGCGCCTTGAAATCGAGGGCGGTGAAGCCACGGCTTTCCAGCAGCGCGACCGCGAGCGCATCGCCGAGCGCAAGTTGCATCAGCGTCGAAGTCGTCGGCGCAAGTCCGTTCGGGCAGGCTTCCGGCGCGGCGGGCAGCAGCAGCACGATATCCGCCGCGCGCGCGAGCGCGGAGTCCGCGTTCGAGGTAACGGCGAGCAGCGTGACGCTGAAGCGGTTCGCATAATCGACGAGGTCGCGCAGTTCGGCGGTTTCGCCGGACCATGACAGCGCGAGGATCACGTCGTTCTTGTCGGAAATGACGCCGAGGTCGCCGTGGCTCGCTTCGCCGGGATGCACGAAATAGGCGGGCGTGCCCGTGGAGGAAAGTGTCGCCGCGATCTTGCGGCCGACATGGCCGCTCTTGCCCATGCCGGTGACGATGACGCGCCCGTTCTCGCCGCGCGGGCCGGACACGGCGCGGATTCTTTCGACCGCATCCGCGAAGCTCTGTCCCAGCACACCCGCGAAGGCCGCGGACAGCGCGCTCATGCCCTTTGCTTCCGTTTCCAGCGTGCGGAGGGCGGAGGCGGTATGGAGCGAGGCGGGCGTCTGCGCAGGGCTTTTGCCGGGCTTTTGCATTGGAACCTGAGGTTGGAAACGGGCCGATTCCCTAGCACGGGCCGAGGGTTCGAGGCCAATCCGGAGGATCGGACAACGAAGCATTAACCATGCCCGTTTTACCTTCGTTAACCATTCAAGCCATTGCGGGCGTTTGTTTTGCCGGGACCTATCTCGCCGCGACTGTGGATGAGCGGAAGCGCCCGCGCGTTTGCCGCGGTGCTTATGCTCGCGTGCTGTTCGGCTGCGTTCGCGCAGACCGCGACGGACGATCGCGACCGGCAGGACCGGCTCAACCTTTCCGGCAACCGGCAGAACATCGGCGAGATGAGCGTGGCGGCAGGACGCTTCGATCCGCCTTACGCAAGCCCGCCCGGCTCCGGTGCGGCGACGACCGGTTTCGTCTCGCAGAAAAAGAAAAACACGAAGGGCGCGAAGAAAAAGCAGGCGACGAAAAACACCGAGCCTGCAATTCCACCCGCGCAGGTGAACCGCAACCCCGGCTTGCTGCGCGTGCAGCAACAGAACGCGGCCGCCGATGTCACCGGCAGTATCGTCCAGCGCCCGCGCCGCCGTGCCGTGCCAGAAGACGAGCCGTTCGCGCCAATCGGGTTCCGCTCCGGCACGTTCATCCTGCGGCCGAGTATCGACGTAGACTACGGCTACGACACGAATGCCACGCGCGTCGCGAACGGGCAGGGTTCGAGCCTGAGTGTAGCGACCGCGCAATTGCTCGCGGCTTCCGACTGGTCGCGGCATCAGCTCACGCTGGATATGCGCGGCAGTTACACGCACTACTTCGACATCGAGGGCCTGAACCGTCCCGACTTGCAGGCAAACCTGCGTGGCCGCATCGACGTGACGCGCGACGGCCGCATCGAGGTGGACGGCAAGTTCGCACTGCGCACCGAGAATCCGGGCAGCCCTAACCTCACTGCCTCGGTCGCGGAACTGCCGAACATCTATACGTTCGGCGTGGGTGCGGCCTATGTGCAGCGCTTCAACCGGCTCGAACTCACTGCGGGCACGGCTTTCGAGCGCAATGTCTACGACAACGCGAAGCTGACCAACGGCACGGTCGCCGATCTTTCGGATCGCGACTACAACCAGTATTCGCTGCGGCTGCGCGCGGCCTATGAATGGTCGCCGGATGTGATGCCGTTCATCGAGACGGTGGTGGACAAGCGCGAGCGCGACCTCGCAGTCGATTTCACCGGCATCCAGCGCGACTCCGAGGGCGCGCTTGTGCGCGCGGGCTTCACCTTCGGCAGGAAGGAAGTGCTCTCCGGCGAGATTTCGGCCGGTTACGCGATCCGCACCTATGCCGATCCGTCGCTCAACGACATCCAGGGCGTGATCGTCGACTCCTCGCTGATCTGGCGCGCAACCGGGCTGACCACGGTGCGGCTGAACGCGACCTCGGCCATCGACGAAACCATCGTGCCGGGGGCGGCCGGCGTATTGCGCCGGGAAGCGCGGCTGGTCGTGGAGCACGCATTCCGCCGCTGGCTGATCGCTTCTGCCAGCCTCGGTTACACCATCGAGGATTACCGCGGTTCCGGGCTGGTTAACGATTATTTACGAACTTCCGTTGCATTGACGTATTTCCTGAACCGGTCGCTCGCGCTCAAGGCGGAGTATCGCCACGAGCAGCTTTTCTCGAACGTTCCCGGTTCCGACTACACGGCGAATATCGGGCTGATCGGCATTCGATTGCAGCGATAGGTCTGGAGCGCCGTTCTCGCGAAGTTTGTGCTGCGTAGTTGCGAGGACGAATGAAACGGTTGACGAACGTGGCGCGCGTCTGTGCGCTTGCGGGCATCTCTGCATCGCTGATGGCGTGTGCGAGCGACCCGGTTTCTACACAAAGTTTCAACGAGCCGGTTCGCACGCATAACAACCTGCCGGGTAAGCCCGCGAATGCGCAGCCCGCCACGCATCCTGCGATGACGCAGCAGGCGATTGCACAGGGCGCGGCCAACTTCAGGCAATGTATTGCCGGTATTGCGCCGCAGGCTGCGCAACGCGGCATTTCGCATGCGATCTACAATCGCGAGACGCGCGATCTCGAACCGGACCTGAAAATCCTCGAATTGATGGACCGCCAGCCGGAGTTCACAAAAGCGGTCTGGGATTACATCGACACGCTGGTCGCGGAGCGCCGCATCGAGAAGGGGCGCGAGATGTTCGCGCAGTACCGCAACGTATTCCAGCGCATCGAACAGACCTACGGTATCGACCCGTATGTGGTTGCGGCGATCTGGGGCATCGAATCGAACTTCGGCGCGAACCGCGGCGACCGTGACGTGATCCGCTCTACTGCGACGCTCGCCTGCATCGGCCGCAGGCAGGATTTTTTCCGCGCCGAGTTTCTCGCGGCAATGGAAATCGTAGCGCGCGGCGACATTGCGCGCGAGCGTTTCAAGGGATCGTGGGCGGGCGCATTCGGGCAGACGCAATTCATGCCGACCACCTTCCGGCGCCTCGCGGTCGATTTCGACGGCGATGGACGGCGCGATCTCGTGGACACCGTGCCCGATGCACTTGCTTCCACTGCGAACAATCTGAGTCGCAACGGCTGGCAGCGCGGTTTGAGCTGGGGTTATGAAGTGAAACTGCCGCGCGGCTTCAATTACAATCTCGCCAACAAGAACGTGAAGAAGTCCACGCGGGAATGGGCGTCGCTTGGCGTGCAGCGCGTGCGTGGCCAGCTTCCCGCTACGCAGGGCTATATCCTCGCGCCGGCTGGCGCGCGCGGGCCGGCGTTCCTGATGACGCAGAATTTCCAGACCATCCTTCGCTACAATCCGGCCGATGCCTATGCGCTCGCCATCGGCCATCTGGCGGATCGTATTCGCGGCGGCGGGCCATTCGAGGCCGGGTGGCCGCGCGGCGAGCAGGTGCTCTCGCGCGCGGAGCGGATCGAATTGCAGGAGCGGCTTTCCGCGCTGGGTCTCTATCAGGGTACGGCGGACGGGAAGTTCGACGACAGGACGCGCGAGGCGCTTGCCGCCTATCAGCGGCAAAATGGCATGACGCCGGATGCTTTCGCTACCGTCGCCGTGCTGGAACGGCTGCGCACAAGCCGCTAAGGCAAGTCTTGAAATGGCCGCCAAAAGCGGCCATCGATAGCGGGCGAGGAAAGCTGCCCGTGAAAAAGCTGCTTGTTTTTCTGCTGATGTTTGCCTGTGCCGGTGCGATTGCCGCCGACAGCGTGCGCGCGCAGAGCTTTCTCGAACAGCTGTTCGGCCGCTGGCCCGACCGCAACGAAAAGAAGGAAGAGAAGCCGCGCGAGGAAGTCACGCCGCTGATCGGCACTGTCTACAATTCCTCGAACGACGCCATCAACGACCCGAAGCGCCAGACCAAGCCCACCGAATTCGTGGTGGTCATCGGCGATACGATGGCGGACCAACTCGCGCAGGGCCTCGCGGAAGCGTTCTTCACCGAGCGCGCGGAAGTCGCGATCGTGAAGAAGGTGCGCGCGTCATCGGGCATGGTCCGCGCCGACTTCTATGACTGGATCGCGGAGGCCAACAAGATCATCGCTTCCGAACCGGCAACCGCATTCGTGATCATGCTGGGCGCGAACGACCGGCAACCGCTGCGCGATGCGCAGGGCGCGCACGAGTTTCGCTCCGACCGCTGGCGCGAAATCTATTCGCAGCGGATCGACCAGTTGCTTTCGGTCCTGAAGGAAAAGCGCGTCTCGATTTTCTTCATGGGACTGCCGCCGACTTCTTCGCCGCGCCTCACCAACGACATGGCTTACATCAACGAGATCATCCGCGAGCGTTCGGTGAAGGCGGAAGTGCGCTACGTCGATATCTGGGAAGCCTTTGTCGACGACAAGGGGCAATACGTTTCCACCGGCCCCGCGCTCGACGGCCAGACGCGGCGCCTGCGCCTCGGCGACGGCATCCACTTCACGCGCTTCGGCGCGCGCAAGCTCGCGCATTATCCGGAGCGTGATTTGATCCGGCTGTTCGATGCGCGCCAGCGCGGCCCTGTGATTCCGTTCGGCACCGATGGCGGGCCGCAGATCCCCGGCGTGAAGCCATTGGCGGGACCGATCCTGCCGCTCACCATGCCAATCGCGCCGCAGGGCGGGCTGCTGGGGGCGAAGCAGAATACGAATGCGGTGCCGGGTGCAATCGACCCCAATGCGGCGAAGACGCTGGTCGAAGGCGTACCGCAAGCGGCGGTACCGGGCCGCGCCGACGATTTCGGCTGGCCGAACCGCGCGCCGCTGGTACTGACGCCGACGCCGAATTGACGAAAGCAAAAAGCCCGCAGCGTGCCGCGGGCTTTTTTTATTTTAGCTTCTGGCGCAGACGTTAGCGCGGCAGGTTGGTCGCGCCCATCAGGAATTTGTCGACCGAATACGCGGCCTGACGGCCTTCGCGGATTGCCCAGACGACGAGCGATTGTCCGCGGCGCAGGTCGCCGCAAGCGAAAATCTTTTCCTTCGACGATTTGTAGTCCGCGACGTTCGCTTTCACATTGCCGCGCGCATCCAGTTCGACGCCCAAATCCTTGACCATGCCTTCGTGCACGGGATGCACGAAGCCCATCGCGAGCAGCACGAGTTCGGCATCGAGATCGAATTCGGTGCCGGCGACCGGCTTCATGTTGCCGTCCACGCGCACGCAACGAAGCTTTTTTACCTTGCCGCCTTCGCCGGTGAAGGCCTGCGTCATGACGGAGAATTCGCGCTCCGCGCCTTCTTCCTGCGAAGATGAGGTGCGCAGCTTGAGCGGCCAGTCCGGCCACACCATCAGCTTGTTTTCTTTTTCCGGCGGCATCGGCAGGATTTCGAGTTGCGTCACGGACTTCGCGCCCTGACGGATCGAAGTGCCGATGCAGTCGGAGCCGGTATCGCCGCCGCCGATCACGATGACATGCTTGCCGCCAGCGAGGATTTCCTTCACGCCGCCGAGCGGTTCGTTGCCGACGCGGCGGTTCTGCTGCGGCAGGAATTCCATCGCGTAGTGGATGCCGTCGAGTTCGCGGCCCGGAATCGGCAGGTCGCGGCCCTTTTCCGCGCCGCCTGCGAGCACGACCGCATCGTGCTTTGCGACGATGTCCGCAATCGGCGTATCCACGCCGACATGCTTGCCGTAATGGAAGGTAACGCCTTCCGCCTGCATCTGCACGACGCGGCGGTCGATGTAGTGCTTCTCCATCTTGAAGTCGGGAATGCCGTAGCGGAGCAGGCCACCAGCCTTCGCGTATTTCTCGAACACATGCACGTCGTGGCCCGCGCGCGCGAGCTGCTGCGCGCATGCAAGGCCGGCGGGACCGGAGCCGATCACGGCGACCTTTTTGCCGGTCTTGTGCGTGGGGACTTGCGGCTTCAGCCAGCCTTCCTCATGCGCGCGATCCGCGATTGCGGCTTCGATCGTTTTGATGTTGACCGGCACGTCTTCGAGGTTGAGCGTGCAGGACGCTTCGCACGGCGCCGGACAGACGCGGCCAGTCACTTCCGGAAAATTGTTGGTCGAGTGCAGGTTGCGCGCGGCTTCTTCCCAGTCGCCGCGATAGACCAGATCGTTCCAGTCGGGGATCTGGTTATTCACCGGGCAGCCGTTGTGACAGTACGGAATGCCGCAATCCATGCAGCGCGCCGCCTGATCGCGCGTCTCTTTCTCGGAGAGCGGCTCGACGAACTCGCGGTAATGCTTGATGCGCTCTTCAACCGGCCGATAGGGCCGGTCCTCGCGCTCGATTTCGAGGAACCCCGTGATCTTGCCCATTTTACTTAAGCCCCCGCAGCGAGACGCGGCTGTTCTTGCGCGATTTTCTGCATTTCGCCAAGCGCGCGGCGGAATTCATGCGGCATGACCTTGCGGAATTTGCCGACATAGTTGTTCCAGTCCGCGAGGATGGCGGCGGCTGTTTTCGAGCCGGCATACTTCGCGTGGTTTTCGATCAGGTGCTTGAGCCGTTCCGCGTCGTAGGCGCCGAGATGCTCCTTCACCAGAATGCGCTGCATGGCTTCCGGATCGCCCGATTCCACGACCTTCTCGAGCCCGACCATCGCCATGTTGCAGCGGCTCTCGAAGGTGCCGTCTTCGTCGAGCACGTAGGCGATGCCGCCCGACATGCCGGCCGCGAAGTTGCGCCCGGTCTTGCCAAGCACGACGACGATGCCGCCGGTCATGTATTCGCAGCCGTGATCGCCGGTGCCTTCGACAACCGCGATGGCGCCGGAGTTGCGCACCGCGAAGCGCTCGCCCGCGACGCCGCGGAAATAGCATTCGCCTTCGATTGCGCCGTAGAGCACGGTGTTGCCGACGATGATCGACTCTTCCGGTACGAACGCGCCGTCCTCGGACGGGCGAACGACGATCCTGCCGCCGGAAAGCCCCTTGCCGACATAGTCGTTGGCTTCGCCTTCGAGATCGAAGGTGACGCCGCGCGCGAGCCACGCACCAAAGGCCTGACCCGCGGTGCCCTTCAGGCGAACCTGAATGGTATCGGCGGGAAGGCCGGCGTGGCCGTAGCGCTTCGCGACTTCGCCGGAGAGCATCGCGCCCGCCGAGCGGTTCACGCTCTTGATCGGCATCTGGATGCGAACCGGCGCGCCGCGGTCGAGCGCGGCCTTCGCTTCCACGATCAGCTTGCGGTCGAGCACATCTTCGAGGTGATGGTTCTGCCGCTCGCTGTTGAAGATCGCGACGCCCCTGGCAGCGTTCGGCTTCGCGAACAGCTTCGAGAAGTCGAGGCCGCTGGCCTTGGCGTGGGCAATGACCTTGGTGCGGTCCAGCATCT
Source organism: Xanthobacteraceae bacterium (assembly GCA_019454205.1). Classification (NCBI taxonomy): domain Bacteria; kingdom Pseudomonadati; phylum Pseudomonadota; class Alphaproteobacteria; order Hyphomicrobiales; family Xanthobacteraceae; species Xanthobacteraceae bacterium. Next base: position 2,544,773 of record CP075369.1, on the reverse strand, counting down.
GCATCTGGCCGACCATTTCGTTGAAGGTCTTATAGCCGAGAGCCGCCATGATCTCGCGGACTTCTTCCGCAACGAAGAAGAAGAAGTTGATGACGTGCTCCGGCGCGCCCTTGAAGCGCTTGCGCAACACCGGGTCCTGCGTCGCGACGCCGACCGGACAGGTGTTGAGGTGGCACTTGCGCATCATGATGCAGCCCGCCGCGATCAGCGGCGCGGTGGCGAAGCCAAACTCGTCCGCACCAAGCAGCGCGCCGATCACGACGTCGCGTCCGGTGCGGAAGCCTCCGTCCACCTGCACGCAGATGCGTCCGCGCAGACGGTTATGCACGAGCGTCTGGTGGGTTTCGGCGAGGCCGATTTCCCACGGGCTGCCTGCGTGCTTCAGCGAAGTGAGCGGAGACGCGCCGGTGCCGCCTTCGTAACCGGAGATCGTGACGTGATCCGCGCGCGCTTTGGAGACGCCCGCGGCAACCGTGCCGACACCGACTTCGGAAACGAGCTTCACCGAAACGTCGCCCGCCGGATTCACGTTCTTCAGGTCGTAGATGAGCTGCGCGAGGTCTTCGATCGAATAGATGTCGTGGTGCGGCGGCGGCGAAATCAGGCCGACGCCCGGCGTCGAGTGGCGCACCTTGGCAATGGTTGCGTCGACCTTATGGCCGGGAAGCTGGCCGCCTTCGCCGGGCTTCGCGCCCTGCGCCATCTTGATCTGCATCATGTCCGAGTTGACGAGATACTCGGTCGTGACGCCAAAACGCCCGGAAGCGACCTGCTTGATCGCGGAGCGCATGGAGTCGCCGTTCGGCATCGGCTTGAAGCGGTCCGCTTCCTCGCCGCCTTCGCCGGTGTTCGACTTGCCGCCGATGCGGTTCATCGCAATCGCAAGCGTAGTGTGCGCCTCGCGCGAGATCGAGCCGAAGCTCATCGCGCCGGTGGCGAAGCGCTTCACGATTTCCTTTGCGCTTTCGACTTCCGCGAGCGGGACCGGCGCGCGGCCGTCTTCCGCCGCGTCCTTGATGCGGAACAGGCCGCGGATGGTGAGGAGCTTCTCCGACTGCTCGTTCAGGATGCGCGCATATTCGCGGTACTGATCCTGCGAATTGCCGCGCACCGCGTGCTGAAGCAGCGAGACGGTCGGCGCGGTCCATGCGTGCGCTTCGCCGCGCGTGCGCACAGCATATTCTCCGCCGACGTCGAGCATCTCGCGAAGGATCTGCTCGTCGCCGAAGGCCTCGGTGTGACGCCGCGCGGTTTCGCGCGCGATGTCGTCGGTGCCCGCACCCTCGATCTTGGTCGCGGTGCCGGTGAAATACTTCGCGACGAACTCGGCCTTGAGGCCTACCGCATCGAAAATCTGCGCGCCGCAATAGGACTGATAGGTCGAGATGCCCATCTTGGACATCACCTTCATCAGGCCCTTGCCGATGGCCTTGATGTAGCGCTTGACGATTTCCTTCTCGTCCGGCTTGCCCGGAATGTCGTCGCGCATCGCGAGCAACGTCTCGAAGGCGAGATAGGGGTTGATCGCTTCCGCGCCGTAGCCCGCGAGGCAGGCGAAGTGATGCACTTCGCGCGGCTCGCCGGATTCCACGACAAGGCCCACGGACGTGCGCAGGCCCTTGCGGATCAGGTGGTGATGCACGGCCGCGCAGGCGAGCAGCATCGGCAGCGGGATGCGCTCGGCCGAAACCGCGCGATCGGAGAGGATGATGATGTTGCAGCCATCCTTCACCGCGCTCTCGGCGCGGTCGCAAAGACGGTCGAGCGCCGGTTCAAGACCGTTCGCGCCCTGCTCGGCGGGGTAGGTGACGTCGAGCGTCTTCGAATTGAAGTGCGAGTCGATGCCTTCGTTGATCTCGCGGATCTTTTCGAGGTCCTCGTTGGTCAGGATCGGCTGATGCGCCTCAAGCCGCTTGAGCTTCGACGCGCCCTGCATGTCGAGGATGTTCGGGCGCGGACCGATGAACGAGACGAGGCTCATCACGATCTCTTCGCGGATCGGATCGATCGGCGGATTCGTGACCTGCGCGAAGTTCTGCTTGAAATAAGTGTAGAGCGCCTTCGGCTTTTCCGAGAGCGCGGAAATGGGCGTGTCGTTGCCCATCGAGCCGGTCGCTTCTTCGCCGTTCGCCGCCATCGGCGACAGCAGCATCTTCAGGTCTTCTTCCGAATAGCCGAAGGCCTGCTGACGATCGAGCAAGGAAAGGTTCGAGCGCGGCACCGCGTTCTTCGGCGCGGGCAGCTTTTCGACGACGAGCTGCGTCTTCTCCAGCCACTCCTGATACGGATGGCTGGCCGCGATCTCGGCCTTGATCTCCTCGTCGGGGATGAGGCGGCCCTTTTCGAGATCGACCAGCAACATCTTGCCGGGCTGCAAGCGCCACTTCCGAACGATCTGGTCTTCCGGAACGGTCAGCACGCCCATTTCGGACGCCATGACGATGCGGTCGTCCTTGGTGATGAAGTAGCGCGCGGGACGCAGGCCGTTGCGGTCCAGCGTCGCGCCGATCTGGCGGCCATCGGTGAAGGCAACCGCTGCCGGGCCATCCCACGGTTCCATGAGTGCTGCATGGTATTCGTAGAACGCGCGGCGCTTCTCATCCATCATCGGATTGCCGGCCCAGGCTTCCGGGATCAGCATCATCATCGCGTGCGAAAGCGAGTAACCGCCCTGCGTCAGGAACTCGAGCGCGTTGTCGAAGCAAGCGGTGTCGGACTGGCCTTCATAGGAAATCGGCCAGAGCTTTGTGATGTCGCTGCCGAACAGAGGCGAAGACACGGAAGCCTGCCGCGCCGCCATCCAGTTCACGTTGCCGCGTAGCGTGTTGATTTCGCCGTTGTGCGCGACCATCCGGTAGGGATGCGCGAGCGACCATGTCGGGAAGGTATTGGTCGAGAAACGCTGGTGGACGAGCGCGAGCGCGCTTTCGAAGTCTGCGTCGTGCAGGTCCGGATAATAAGAGCCGAGCTGGTCGGCAAGGAACATGCCCTTGTAGACCACCGTGCGGCACGAAATCGAAACCGCGTAATAGTCCGCGAGGCGGCGTTCGCGCTTGTTGTAGATCTTGTTCGAGATGACCTTGCGCAGGATGTAGAGACGGCGCTCGAATTCGGTTTCGTCCTTGATGCCCGCGCCGCGGCCAATGAAGACCTGCACGTGCACCGGCTCGGTCGGCTTCACGGACTCGCCAAGCGTCGAGTTGTCGGTCGGCACGTCGCGCCAGCCGAGCAGCTTCATGCCTTCCTCGGCAATCGCCTCGGCATAGATGTCGATGATGACCTGACGCCATTGCGGCTCGCGCGGCAGGAACAGGTAGCCGATCGCGTACTTGCCGGGGGCGGGAAGCTCGAAGCCGAGCTGCTTGGTCTTCTTCGTGAAAAACTTGTGAGGAATCTGGACAAGGATACCGGCACCGTCGCCGGCGCGGGGATCAGCGCCGACCGCACCGCGATGCTCGAGGTTAAGCAGAATCGTCAGCGCATCCTCGACGATCTGGTGCGACTTGCGGCCCTTGATGTCCGCGATGAAGCCGACGCCGCAGGAGTCTTTTTCGTCGCGCGGGTCGAACAGGCCCTGGGCTTCCGGCGCACGCCAATCCGCGCGCACGGTTTTCGTGCCAAGGGCCTTGGTACGATCCTGCGATCCCGATCCTCCGCGCCAAGCCGTCTTCATTGCCTTGCCCCTTTAACCTTTGTTTTTTCGCGGTACCCCGCAACCCGCGCCAACTTCGGCTCGTGGTCCGGTCCCGCGATTTGTTTGATCACGCGGTCTGCCAAGTCTCACGCCTCGGCAGGTCCGCCGTGCAAAGTCTGCGCCGGGCCGGCGAACCGGCTTTTTCCTGACGCTTCCGGCTTGTTTTATCGGCGAGCCGGTCGCCTTAGCCGCCTCTAAACTAGGACAGCATTGCTGTCTAATACCCTGACAGATTTTTTCCTGCCCCACAAGCGAGCAGATCGCTTTTCTTGCGGGGCCGCAGGTCCCCACGAAATAAACGGTATGTGGTGAAGCCGCCGGGCGCAATGTCATTGCGGGCAGGGTGCCGCATAGGCAGGTTCGGAGCTTGCGGTTAGGTTCTTCGCAGGGGGCCGTTCGTGCAGAAGTTCAGGGCAGGCGTTTTCTACGGGTGGCGGCGGCCGGTGGGCTGGCTAACTTCCTATGCGCTCGTGCTTCAGCTCGTCGCCGCGGCGCTGGCGGGCGGTGCGCTCTCCGCCCAGGCTGCGGAGCAGAACTGGTCCTATTTTGAAATATGCTACGGGCAGGGTGCCTCGGACGGGCAATTGCCCGACGGCGCGCCTGCGAAGCACAACAGCAAGTGCGCATCCTGCGTGCTTGCGGCGGCGGGTGGCGTAGCACTCCCGACGGAAGCCGCCATGTTCGCGGCTCCGGCTTTCGTCGTCACCAGTGCGGTCTGGATTCAGCGCGAGCAGCATCTCGCGCGTTCCGCATATTCACTCTCCCAACGGCAAAGGGCGCCCCCGATCGCTGCGTGAAGACCGGCCGACGCCGGACTCGTTCGCAGTTCTATCACTTTCAATTCGGGGCTACCCATGTCTTTTGTTCGCGCACTCGGTTGCGCGGCGCTTGCGCTGATCATCAGCGCTGCCGCGGCTTCCGCACACGTCGTACTCACCCAACGTTCGGCGCCCGCCGACAGTTATTTTCGCGCCGCTTTCGTCGTGCCGCATGGCTGCGACGGTGCGGCGACCACCAAAATCTCGATCTGGCTGCCGGAAGCGATCCTGCAAGCGCGCCCGCAGGTGAAGCCGGGCTGGCAGATCGAAATTGTGCGCGAGAAGCTCGATAACGAAGTCACCGGCCCGCATGGCGAGAAGATCACGCACCGTATTGCCAAGGTGATTTTCTCCGGCGGCAACGTGCCCGATGATTTCTTCGACGAGTTTGTCTTGCAGCTTCGCCTTCCCAAGCAGGTGGGCGTGTTCTCGTTCCCCGTCGAGCAGCAATGCGGCGACAAGGTTCGCCGCTGGAGCGAGATTCCCGCACCGGGCCAGAGCGCACACGATCTAGAGAGTCCGGCAGCGCAACTCACCGTAACCGAGAAGCGGTGAGAACGATGAAAAGGGTATTCATCGCCGCGCTGCTATGCGCGGTGGCAGCCGGCGCCCGTGCGCAGACGATGCTGCCAACCATCACTATCGAAGCACCGCGTACGCAAAACGATCAGGCTCCCCGCGGTCAGCAACCCGCGGCGGCTCCCCTGCAGTTGCCGCAATCGCTGACGGTGCCGAACGTGCTGGAGGCGATTCAGCAGATCCAGCGCACGCCGGGCGCGGTCAATGTTGTGCCGCGCGAGCAGTTTGGAAACAAACTGTCCGTCACGCCAAAAGACATTCTCGATTATGTGCCGGGCGTGTTCGTGCAGCCGAAGTGGGGCGAGGATTCGAAACTCTCCATTCGCGGCTCGGGCCTGTCGCGCAATTTCCACCTGCGTTCGACGCAACTTTATATGGACGGCATTCCGATTAACACCGCCGACGGTTATGGCGATTTTCAGGAGCTTGATCCGAGCGCCTATCGCTATGTCGAAGTCTACAAAGGAGCGAATGCGCTGCGCTTCGGTGCGAACTCGCTCGGCGGTGCGATCAACTTCGTGACGCCAACCGGCTATGACGCAAAGCGCCTGAGCGCGAGCGTCGATTTCGGTTCGTTCGGGTTTCAGCGTTTCCAGTCGAGCAGCGGCGGCGTGTTCGGTCCGGCGGATTATTTCATCACCGGCTCGTTTCAGGAGCAGGATGGTTTCCGCGATCACAGCTACGGCGACTCCATCCGCGCGTCCGCGAATTTCGGCTACAAGCTCTCTCCGGTTTTCGAGACGCGGTTCTACATCAACTCGAATACGATTCGGCAGCGGATTCCGGGTGAGGTGGACCGCAACACGGCGCTGACCTCGCCGCGAACCGCGAACGCGGACAATGTGAACCGTGATTTCCAGCGCAACATCGAATCGCTGCGCATCGCCAACAAATCCACGCTGCGTCTGGAGAACACCACGATCGAGTTCGGGGTGTTTGGCGTCGACCGGCACCTGAAACATCCGATCCCGGTATGGCTGGATTACGCTTATCAAGACTATGGCGGCTTTGTTCGTGCGGTGAACGAAAGCCAGATTGCGGGCTTTCGCAATCGTCTCATCACCGGCCTCAACATCCATAACGGCGAAGTGGATGCGCAGACGTTCGTCAATCTCGCGAATGCGGTGAAAGGCCCGCTGATCGGGCGCACGCGCGACAAGTCGCAGAACTATTCGGCGTATTTCGAAAATGCGTTCTACTTCCTGCCGGATGTGGCGCTCATAACGGGTACGCAATATCTGCTCGCTATCCGCGACCGCGTCACGCTGAACGGCGCGGCTGTGCCGGGGCGCACCAACCACGATCTATGGAGTCCGAAAGCAGGCCTGCTGTGGGACGTGGACCGCAACTGGCAGGTTTTCGCCAACGTCTCGCGCAGCGCCGAAGCGCCCAGTTTCGGAGAAGGCTCCGCGTTGTTTGGGCCGTTCACGGCGATCCGTCCGCAAAAGGCGACGACCGTCGAACTCGGCACGCGCGGCAATCGCGAAACCTATGCGTGGGATTTGGCGGTCTATCGCGGTAATTACCGCGACGAACTTCAATGCCTGAACAGCGGCGGCGGCATCTGCGAACTGACCAATGCCCAGCGCACGATGCATCAGGGTATCGAAGCGGGTTTCGGCTTTGCGTTGTTCAGCGGCCTCGCCGCGCCGGGCAAGAAGCCGGACCGGTTGTGGCTGAACACGGCCTATACGTTCAGCGATTTCCGCTTCGACAACGATCCGCTATGGGGCAACAACCTGCTGCCCGGTGCGCCACGGCATTATGTGCGCAGCGAATTGATGTACCGGCATCCGGCGGGATTCTCGTTCGGGCCGAACATCGAGTGGGTGCCGCAAGCTTATTTCGTCGATAACGCGAATACGATGCTGACCGCTTCCTACGCGCTGCTCGGCTTTCGCGCGGTGTACGAGGCGAACAGCAATTTCACGTTCTATCTCGATGCTAGAAACCTCACCGACGAGGCCTACATCTCGTCGGTCAGCATCGCGAACGTATTCGGCGTCGGTCCGACCAACCTGTTCAATCCCGGCAACGGCCGCGCGATCTATGGCGGGGTTCGCATCACCTACTGACAAAAATCCCGGCGCGGGCTTCCGGCCCGCGCCGCTCTCCAAATTGACGAGTTTTCAAACCGCTGACTACAAAGCAGCAATGAAAGGAGTACCGGCCATGCGAATGGTGAAGCACTTTCTCCTCTTGATCCTTCTGGCGATGCCCTCGGCGACGATGGCGCAGCAGGTCTACACCAAGGGCAACATCGAAATCCAAAGCCCATGGTCGCGCGCGACACCGGGCGGCGCGGATGTCGGCGCGGGCTATCTTGTCATCACCAACAAGGGCACGCAGTCCGAGCGATTGGTGTCGTTCACGACCGATCTCGCCGGTCAGCCGGAAATCCACGAAATGGGAATGGACGGCGGCGTCATGAAAATGCGCCCCTTGCCGAAGGGTCTCGAGATTCCTCCGGGCGCCACTATCAAGCTACAGCCCGGCGGCTATCACCTCATGCTGCTGAAGCTGAAAAAGCCGCTCTCGCAGGGGCAGCGCTACAAGGCCACGCTGGTATTCGAGAAGGCGGGGCCGATCGAAGTAGAGTTCGAGGTCCGCGCCATCGGCGGCAACAATCCAGGCGGCCACAAACACAATCACTGAGTCTTTCCGCGGGAGATCGCGGAAACCGCCGGAAAGTGCGCTTTCGCTTTCGCGAAAGCGCACGATTCCGGTCCCAACACCGCCGCAATCGAATTGCGAAATCCGGTCCCGGTGGGGGGCGGCTCGTCTTACAGGGAGAGCTGCCGTGGCTAGACGTTACGGGTTCTTGCGTACTGCGTTCGCGGCGATGCCTGCGGCGCTGGTGCTGATCGCCGGTTCGATACCGGCTTCCGCTCAATATCATTATCGCTGGGGACCGGACGCGCCGCCGCCCGGTTATTCCGGCCGAATCCCGCCGCAACATATCGAGGCGATGGTGCGCTCGCTCGGCTTCACGCCGGTCGCGGAACCGCGCCCGCGCGGGCCGCTTTGGGTCACCCATGCGGTGGACCGCAACGGGATGCAGGTGCGCGTCCTGATCGACAGTTTCTCCGGGCGCGTCATCGACGTGCTCAGCCGTCCTACGCCGCCGCGTCAGGTTGCGATGGTGCCGCCGCCGAACGGTCCGCGCGATTACCGGCCCTATGCCGCGCCCGACGACGAAGACGACGGGCCGGATTACGATTACCGCGATCTTCCGCGCAACCAGCAGCAACTGCCGCCGCGCAGCAATCTGGGTCCGCGCGTGAACGAACGTCCGCAAACGCCGCAAGGCCCGCACGTAATTCCGTACGGCGAGCGCGACCAGAAAGTGATGCCGCAGCGTAATTCGCAGAAGAAGGACGAGCCGAAGAAAAAGAAATCGGCCGCCATCGAAAAAGAAAAGCCGGAGAAGGAAAAGAAGGCCGCTACTCCGAAGGCTCGTCCGGCCGACGCGCCGAAAAGCGCGCAGAACATGCCTGCGACTGTTCCGCAGCGTTCCGAGATGCCGAACGATCCGAAGAATACGGGCACCGTTCCGCCAGCGCAGGGACTGGAAGTGAAAAAGGATGACGCGCCGAAGGGCGTGCCGCCAGTGCAGCCGCCGTTCTGATGCGGCCGGTACCCAAAATAAAAAGCGCCCCGGCAAAAACCGGGGCGCTTCTTCTTCAGGAGCGTTCCGCGTGCTTACGCGGCTTTCGCCTCGATGGTCTGCGCGGAAGCGGTGCCGATCGGAATCTGGCGCGGCTTCTTGGCTTCCGGAATACGGCGAACGAGATCGACATGGAGAAGGCCGTTCTCGACGCTCGCGCCGGTGACCTCGACATGGTCGGCGAGCTGGAAGCGGCGCTCGAACGAGCGCGCCGCGATGCCCTGATAGAGCACTTCCGGCCGGTCCTGCGTTTCGCTCGCGGTCCTGTCGCCGCGAATTGTGAGCGCGTTTTCTTTTACTTCGATGTTGAGGTCTTTATCGGTGAAGCCCGCGACCGCGACAGTAATGCGGTAGGCGTCTTCGCCGGTGCGCTCGATGTTGTAGGGCGGGTAGGTCTGGGCCTGACCCTCGAAAGCGCCGTCGAGCAGCGAGAACAGACGGTCGAAACCGACCGTGGAGCGGTAAAGGGGGGTAAAGTCGAATCCACGCATGGCATATCCTCCTTGAAGCGACATGCATTTGGTTGCGCGCCCGCAAAGCGGGCTTGCCGAAGCCAAGCCCCGCGGACGGTGCGGCCGGATGGCCCGCACGAACCGGATATGGGCTGGGGAAAGCGGCTTTCAAGCCCCGCCAGCCTTCCTCGCCGTGCTGAAAATGAACGGCTCCTGAAGGCGCTTTTCGGTTGACGTTCATGCTGCGGAGCGCAATTTGCAGTCTGTGCCCGCGGTTCGCCGGAACAACGATGCAACTCCGTAAATTTCTCCCCGGATTTCTAGTGCTGGCGGTGCTCTGCACCGGCGCAGTGGCCGGGAGCGTGTCGCACAAGGAAGAAAGCGGCAGCGCGCCGGTTTCTTTGCCGCACAAGTCGGGCAATGTGATCGCCCAGCGCGCGCCGACCGTGGAAGGCGCTATCCGCCTGCTGGAGCGGCAGGGCTATCGCAACATCACGAACCTGGTTCGCCGGGGTGAAAATTTCGTGGGGCAGGCGACCGATTCGTTCGGGATGCGGGTTCGTATCGTGATGAATGCGCGCACCGGCGACATCGTCGGTCTCTCGGCGGTCATCCCGAAAAAGAAATAACCGCCTCGTCATTTGCGGGGTGTGCCGCGCCATTGTAGGGCTTGGCCCGTTCAAGGCGCATCCGGAGCGGCCGGCCGTTCATGTCTCTCGTTTCCATTCCATCGAACCCGGTGCCGGAAGGCGCAGTCTCCGGAATGCTGACCGCCGCCGACGGCGTGAAGGTGCGCTATGCGCGCTGGCCCGCGACCGGCCCGAAGCGCCTCGGCACGGTCTGTGTGTTTCCGGGCCGTGCGGAAATGATCGAGAAGTATTTCGAGGTCGTCAACGAGTTGCGTGCGCGCGGCTTCGCGGTCGCGGCGCTGGACTGGCGCGGGCAGGGCGGTTCGGCGCGCGCGTTGCCCGATCCGCGCAAAGGTCATGTCGGCGACTTCGACGAGTATCAGCGCGATCTCGACGTATTTCTCCGCGACGTAGTGCTGCCGGATTGTCCCCCGCCGCATTTCGCGCTCGCGCATTCGATGGGCGCTGCGAATATTCTGCGCGCGATTCATGCTGGCAAACGCACCTTCGAGCGTGCGGTGCTGTGCGCGCCGATGCTCGACCTGTGGCTGCCGAAGTATCCGAACCTTTCACGCCGTTTCGCATGGCTGATGACGCTATTCGGCATGAAGCACCGCTATATCGCGCGCGGCGGACCGGCGGCGGTCACCAACCGGCCTTTCCTCGGCAATCCGTGCAGTTCCGATCCGGTGCGCTACGAGCGCGGCGCGAAGATAGTGGAAGCAGAACCGTCGCTCGGTCTGGGTTCGCCGACGTATTCATGGACGGCGGCTGCGTTCCGCGCGATCGAGGAATTCGCGTCGCCGACCTATCCGTCCGAGATGAATCATCCGGTGCTGATCCTCGCGGCAGGCGAGGACCGCCTGGTTTCGACGCCTGCAATCGAGAAGTTTGCGATTCGTCTGCGTGCGGGTGCGTTCTTCGTAATTCCGGGAAGCCGTCACGAAATCCTGATGGAGCGCGACTCCATCCGCTCGCAATTCTGGGCCGCGTTCGATGCGTTCGTGCCCGGGTCCGCGGCGCAGTCGCGTACGCGTTAGCTGTTCAGAAGTTTGACCGCGGCATCGACCAGCCGCTTGTCACCGGCCGCGATGATCTGTCCGCCGCTCGCGGCGCTGCCGCCTTGCCAGTTCGTCACCGCGCCGCCGGCGCCTTCGATGATCGGAATCAGCGGAACGATATCGTAAGCGTCCAGCCCCGCTTCGATCACGAGATCGACGTGACCGGCCGCGACCATGCAGTAGGCGTAGCAGTCGCCGCCGTAACGCACGAGACGCGCCTGCTTCTCTGCCTGGCGATAGCGCTCGCCTTCTTCCGGCGTGAACAGGTGAGGGCTGGTGGTGAAGAGGAGCGCTTCTTCAATGGAGGCGCAGGCGCGGGTCATCAGCTTTCGCTCGCCCGCAGGACCGCGATATTTCGCGCGCGCCCCGTCGCCGGTGAAGGACTCGCGGATGAAAGGCTGCGCCATCATGCCGTAAACCGGTGCGCCGTCTTTCATGAGGCCGATCAGCGTGCCCCAAACCGGCATGCCGGCGATGAAGGATTTAGTGCCGTCGATCGGATCGAGCACCCAAGTGTAGGGTGCGTCGCTTTTCACGTCCTCGAATTCCTCGCCGACAATGCCGTGGGCGGGAAAATGCTTCCGGATCAGCGCGCGCATCGCGGTTTCGGCGGCCCGGTCGGCCGCCGTCACCGGGTCGAAATCGCCCTTGCGTTTCTTGTTATCGATCGCAAGGGCGGTCCGGAAGAACGGCAGGATTGCGTCCCCCGCCGTGCGGGCGAGTTCATCGACAAACGCAGCGAAGTCGACTGCGCTCATGACGAACTAGCCGCCGAAGGCCCGCGCGTTGCAAGCGGGGATGATCGCCTTGATCGCGCGCGTGCGGACCGTGTCCTGGTTGCCGCCGAGTTCTTCGTTGAACTGGCGATAGCTCTGCGAAACGGCTTCCGAGCCGAGGCAGGCGCAGGAGCAATATTCCGGGCAGCGGTTGCGCTGGCTCGCGGAGACGTTCGGGTTCTTTTCGCAAGTCGCCGTGCAGCTGCTGCGGCAGGCCGAACGCTCGGCGTCGGTCCACTGCGCGGAAGCCGGCTGCAAGCCTGCGGCCAGCGCGAAGAAGGCGAATGCCGCGATGACGGCGAAGTACGATTTACGGATCATGGTTTTCTCTCCCTTTATAAAAAGTGTTCTGCTTATCCGCCGAAGACGCGCGCGTTGCACCCGGGGATTACCGAACGGAATGCTTCGACCGCAGGGCTGTTCGGATTCTTTTCGAAGTCTTCATTGAGTTTGTCGTAGTCGGGCGCGACACGCGCGCCGCCTTCGGCGACGCAGGTGCAGTAGTTCACGCACTTGTCCTTGTTCGGACCGGTGACGTTGTCGTTCTTCCGGCAAGAATCTTCGCAGCCTTCCACGAATTCTTCGATCTGGTCCTGGCTCCACTGGGCGAAGGAAGGCCGCGGACCAATGGCGAAAATACAGACGAGTGCGACGAGCAGCAGCGTATTGCGAATGTTCATGGGCGCTACCTCGGCCGGTTTTCAGCGCGCGAAGGCGCGGGCGTTGCAGCCGGGAACCAGTCCGCGGAATGCCTTTACTTCGTCAGTATCCTTGTTGGCGATGAAATCGCTGTTGAGCCGGTCGTAATTCGGCGCGACGCGTTCGCCGCCTTCGGCGACGCAAGCGCAATAGTCGACGCACTTCGTCTTCTGGTCGGCGGGCACCTTGTCGTTGCGCTGGCAGGAGGAGATGCAACCTTGTGCGAACTCGGATTTCTGGTTTGCATTCCACTGCGCGTTCGCGAACTGCGTGGTGGCGGCAAGGGCGAGCGCAACCGCGAGAGCGCGCATGCTGACGGAGATCATTCGGCTTTCCTTATATGAAAGGCCGGCACATTGCCGGCCCGTGACTTCAGATTTTAGCGCGAGAACGCGCGGACGTTGCAGGGCTGCGACAGACCCTGAAACTGCTTCACCCTAGGGGTCTCGTTACGCGCGGCGAAGTCGCGTTCGATCTGCTGGTATTCGTTTTCCGAGAACAGTTTCTGGCCTTCGTCGATGACGCAGTTGCAGTAGTCGGTGCAGCGCGGCTTCTGCGCATCGGGGACACGCGGGTTCTTCAGGCATGCGTCGTTGCAGCTTCCGAAGAATTCCCGCTTGAGGCCGTCCGACCACTGGGCGGAAGCCGGCGCGGCAAAAGCCACCAGCGCGGCCAACACGGCGCCCGCCAGAATCGAACTGCGAAGTTTCATGGATCGCTCCCCGGAAAGTGCGCAATCTATGCAAGCCATGTGTTCCCGGCAACGGCCTGCTGCGCCACAGCCGGTTGCCCGAATGGCCTGCCCATGGCACTCGCATTTGCTCACAAACAGGGCGAATGCCCGGAATATTGCAGGGAGACGACAGTGGGGGGCGAACCGAAATCCGGTTCCGGGGGGCCGGACGCGCCTGCGCCGCTGATCGACTTCCGCGCCGGGATCTGGCTGGTGCTGGTGCTCTCCACCGCGCAACTGGTCAGCCAGTTTCTGCGCAGCGCGGTCAGCGTGATCGCACCGAATCTCGTGACCGAACTGAACCTGAGCGCGGCGGGACTGGCGCTGCTTTCTAGTTCCTTTTTCCTCGCCTTCGCGGTCGCGCAGATTCCGGTCGGTATGCTGATCGACCGTTTCGGCCCGCGTTTCACCATGCTGATTTCGACCGCCATCGCGGTCGCGGGCTGCATTGTGTTCGCGCTCGGTCCTGATCTGAATACGCTGGTACTCGGCCGCGTATTGATGGCGCTTGGCTGTTCGAGTTTCTATGTCGCGCCGCTTGCGATCTATTCGCGCTGGTTCAAGCCGCAATATTTTTCGACCGTGGTTGGCGCACAGCTCGGCCTGTCCTCGCTCGGCCTGCTGGCTGCGACCGCGCCACTTGCTTTCGCCGCCGCGACGATGGGCTGGCGCGCCAGCTTTCTCATCGTCGCGGTGCTTGCGGCTTTGTCCGGGCTGGTAGTCCTGTGGTGGGTCAGCGACGATCCACCGGGGAAAGAAAAAGCAGCCGGAAAAAAAGAGACGCTCGGCGAAAGCCTGCGTGGGCTGCTCACCGTGATGCGCATTCCCTCGTTCTGGCCGATCTTCGCGCTACACATCACCAACTACGCGGTACTGATTTCCATTCTCGGATTGTGGGGCGGTCCGTATCTCGCGCATGTCTACGGCCAGAATCTCGAAACGCGCGGTTTCTATCTGTTTGTGCTCGCACTCTCGAGCGTGGTCTCGGTGTTTCTCTGGGGACCGGCTGACCGCGTTTTCGGAAGCTACCGGACCCCGGTGCTGATCGGGTCGCTCTCGACCCTCGTCATGCTGACGTGGATCGCGTTCGCGGGAAAACTGCCGCCGTCGCTGCTGCTGTTCTGGTTCGCCGTCTACGGTCTGGTTACGGGGTTCCCGCCGGTACTGACCGCGCAAGGCCGCTCGCTTTTTCCGCCGCAACTGGTGGGGCGCGGGCTTACGCTTCTGAACCTCGCCACCATGGGCGGGGTTTTCGTGTTTCAGTTCGTCACCGGGATCATTATCGAGGCTCTGGCACCGAATCAGACGGTCTATCCGGTCGCGGCCTATCAGGCGGCGTTCGGAGCCATGGCGGCGATGCTGGCGTTGTCCATTGGGTGCTACCTGTTTGCCAAAAAATCTTAGGCCAGCGCGCTTCTGGCGCTAAGGCTTTGATTCCGTTGCGGTTTGCTTCCGGCAATGGGCCTGCCATTCCCGAAAAAGTTATGTCAGGGCTACTTGCTTATTTTGCGGTGCGGGAGCATATTGTTGCGGTGCGATACGCGATGGCGTCGTGTTTTCGCCGCCCTCCTTGGGCGTTTCCTCCCTAGACTTGGGCCGCTACAGGCAACTGTAGCGGCCTCTTTCTTTTTCAGGGGTTCGGAGCCGGTTATTCGGCTGCGTCGGGCAGGGGCCGGGTTTCTGCCAGCGCAAAATGCGCGACCGCCTCGATCATGCGTCCCAGGTCAGCGCGCAGGCGATGGAAGGCCGCCGTCTTCTCGTAGAGCGCTTCATCCATATAGAGCGCCCGGTTCACTTCGATCTGGAGCGCGTGCAGGCCGGTGGCCGGATCGCCGTAGTGCTCGGTGATGAATCCGCCCGCGTAGGGTTTGTTGCGCAGAACCGTATAGCCCTGCGCGCGCAGGGTGCGCTCGATCAGGTCGGTAATGCCTGGCGCGCAGCTTGTGCCGTAGCGGTCGCCGAGCACGAAATCCGCGCGCGGCCGCTCGTCGCGTCCGCCCGCGTTCGACGGCATGGAGTGGCAGTCGAGCAGCAGCGCGAAACCGAAAGCTTTCTGCGCACGCGTCACCAGTTTGCGGAGCGTGCGGTGATAGGGCTTGTAGAAATTCTCGATGCGCGTGAGCGCTTCCGTCACCGGAATCCGCTTCGGATAAATTTCGCGCTGGTCGCCCACCACACGCGCCACCGTGCCGAGGCCGCCGGCGACGCGGAGCGAACGGGTGTTGGCGAAAGCGGGCAGGCGTCCCTCGAACATGCGCGGGTCGAGTTCGTACGGTTCGCGGTTCACGTCGAGATAGGCGCGCGGAAAATGCGCCCGCATCAGCGGAATTCCGAGGCCGGCGGCGTCGCCGAACAATTCGTCCACAAAGGTATCTTCGGAGCGGCGCAGCGCCGCCAGATCCAGCCGGCTCAGTTCCAGAAACGATGCCGGATAGGCCCGTCCGGAATGGGGGGAATTGCACACCACCGGCCCCGTCAGGCGGGCCGGTTCCTCCACGTCGAATGCCGGGAGCAGTTCGGTGACGATTTCAGCGCTCATTCCGGCCTACACACGCGCAGGTTAAGGAAAATGTCAGCTTCTCTTTGTGGCAAGCCCCATAGGCCTTGTGAAGGCCGGGGGTTCCTTTATGCACCTTCACCGGCCATTTACCGGATCGGCCCCAAATGGGCGCCGGAAAACGGCCGGAAATATGGGGCGTAAGGCGGCAATGCCGAAGATTCTGATCGCGGAAGACGACAACGACATGCGCCGGTTTCTGGCCAAGGCGCTGACCACCGCAGGCTATGAGGTCGTGCATTTCGACAACGGCCGCTCGGCCTACCAGCGGCTGCGCGAGGAGCCGTTCGAGCTGTTGCTCACCGATATTGTCATGCCGGAGATGGACGGGATCGAACTTGCGCGCCGCGCCACCGAACTCGACCCGGACATCAAGGTCATGTTCATCACCGGCTTCGCCGCCGTCGCTCTGGAAGCCGCGAACAAGAAGACCCCGGAAGACTCCAAGGTTCTCTCCAAGCCGTTCCACCTCAAAGACCTCGTCAACGAGGTGGAGAAGATGCTGGCGGCCTGAGCGCGCGCCTCTGGCAGCGCTTGCCCCTGCCGGGGGCAGCCGATATAGGGGGCCTCCCTTCGCGATGCGCGCGTAGCTCAGCGGTAGAGCACTACCTTGACATGGTAGGGGTCACAGGTTCGATCCCTGTCGCGCGCACCATTCCTTCCCATTTTCCGATCTGAAGGCCGTAAACCGCCGCTATCCCGCGACAGGTACGCGCATCTGCCGATTTTTTAGCCAGAAAATATTGCTCCGCCGCGGACCCCCGTGGCAAAGGTCTGACGCTTTTTTGAGCAGTCACGCCAAGTTTTTCAGGAGCAATGATGTCCGGTGAGAATCTTCTCGATATAGCCCTCGTTCGCCTCGACGACGCGGCACGTCACATACAAATCGACCCGGACGTTCTCGAAAAACTGAAATATCCGCGCGAAACCACCAAGGTTCGCCTGCTGATCCGCATGGACGACGGCTCGCGGAAATCCTTCCTCGCCTGGCGCTGCCGCTACGACGATACGCGCGGGCCGACCAAGGGCGGCATCCGCTTCCATCCCGATTCCACCGCCGACGAAGTCGAGACGCTGGCGTTCTGGATGACCTTCAAATGCGCCGTGATGAATTTGCCCTATGGCGGCGGCAAGGGCGCGGTGCGTATCGATCCGCGCAAGCTCTCCAAGTCCGAACTGGAGCGCCTCTCTCGCGCCTACATGCAGGCTTTCTCGCGCATCATCGGACCCGACCGCGATATTCCCGCGCCGGACGTCTACACCAACTCCATGATTATGGGCTGGATGGCCGACGAGTATGCGCAGATCGTCGGCGAGAATTCGCCCGCGGTCATCACCGGCAAGCCGATCGCGCTCGGCGGTTCGGTCGGCCGCGACGATGCGACCGCGCGTGGTGGTTTCTATCTGGTGCGCGAACTCGCGAAAGATCTTGGCCTCGGCCAGCAAATGCGCGTGGCGGTGCAGGGGTTCGGCAACGCGGGCCAGTTCATCGCGAAGCTGCTCGCCGCCGACGGCCACAAGATCGTCGCGGTCTCGGACTCGTCGGGCGGAATTCACTCGGCTGCCGGTCTGAATGTCGATCAGCTCATCGCCGCGAAGGCGGCCGGCAAGCCGGTCTCGTCTCTCGCAGGCGGCGGCATCCCGACGCTCGATCAGGACGGATTGATTGCCTGCGACTGCGATCTCCTGGTGCCCGCCGCGCTCGAGAACATGATCCACGAAAAGAACGCGGATCGTGTGAAGGCGAAGGCCATCCTCGAACTCGCCAACGGTCCGGTGACGCCGGAAGCCGACGCAATTCTCGCGAAGAAAAATATCATCGTGTTGCCGGACATTCTCGCCAATGCGGGCGGCGTCACGGTTTCCTATTTCGAATGGGTGCAGAACCGGCAGGGCTTCTACTGGCCGCTGGACGAAGTGCATCGCCGTTTGCAGGAAATCATGGTGCGCGAGGGCCGCGCGATCTGGAAGGTCGTGCAGGATAAGAAAGTTACCTGCCGTACCGCCGCCTATGTTCATGCGCTCGGCAGGCTTGCGAACGCGATCGAGGCGCACGGCACGCAGCAGTTCTTTACGAGCTGAGCGCGTAACGCGGCCTGATTTCGCCGTAGTCGAAAGTTATCTAGAAGCGGCGGGGACGACCCCGCCGCTTTTCATTTCACATTGCAGGGACGGCCCTGCGCGCATGGAGCTTCTCTCATGGCGTGGGCAAGCCTTTTTGTCGCCGGCCTGTTCGAAATCGGCTGGGCGATCGGACTGAAATACACCGACGGATTCTCGAAGCTGTGGCCTTCGGTTTGGACGGCCGCCTCGATGATCGTCTCGCTGCTCTTTCTCGAATATGCGCTGCGTACGCTTCCCGTCGGTACTGCCTATGCGGTGTGGGTCGGCATCGGCGCGGTCGGCACCGCGATCATGGGCATGTGGTTGTTCGGCGAGTCGCGCGACATCGCGCGGGTCGTTTGCCTTATGCTGATCGTGGCGGGCGTGATCGGGCTGAAGTTTGTGACGCCGAACGCGGGCTAACTTTCGCTCTCGATGATCTGGCGCAACGCTGCGACGTGCTTGGCGAAGGCGGCGCGGCCCGCAACGGACGCGGTCACGGTAGTCTGCGGCTTCTTGCCGACAAAGGCTTTCGTGACCGCGACGTAGTTCGCTTTCGAGAGTGTCTCGATATGCGCGCCGAGATTGCCGTCGGTCGCGCCGGTCAGCTTTTTCAGGTGGGAGAACTCAAGTCCCTTGCCCTTCGGCAGCGCGTTGAGCGCGGCCATGATCTTCAGGCGCAGCGGCTGGTGAATGACGTCGTCAAGTGCGGTCACTCCGTCAACTCCGCTGCATCCAAATGCCGCCGAGAATCAGTCCGATGCCGTTGACGAAAGCCATCCACAGGCCGAACCAGTCGCCGGAATAGAAATAGCCGATGAAGGTCAGCGCCATCACCGCCGAGCCGATCGCGACGAAAGCCCAGCCCAGCCAAAGCCCAAGCAGGATGTAGGGCAGCATGAAATAGCTGGTCCAGAATGCGCCGAGCTGGCGCGCGCCGAACTGGCCGATGGCGACGCTCCAGACAAATCCGAATGCGATGAACAGCACGAAGGCCGCAAATATGCGCGCATTGAAATTGTTTACGCCTTGACGCCTGGCCGTGACGACGCCGATCACGACCGATCCGGCGATGCCGAGGATCATGATTGCAATCCAGATATAGCGTGACACTTGTGGGGCGAAGAAGGTGATGAGGTATCCCGCGAAGGTCAGCGCTCCCCATAAAATGAGCATTGCGCTTGTCCGCCGATAAAAGAGAGATTGGCGCACGCGGGCGCCAATCTCTTCGATGTCAGCAAGAGCAGAATTTGCCTCGCGGCTGTCTATCATGAATGCCCCTCATCTCGTGGCGACGTCCTCCGCGATCAGGGCGGTTACGCGCGCATTGCTGACGACGTCCATGTGGTTGGTGTCCGGCAAGATCCGGACATCGACCTTGGGTGCCGTGCCTTGCACCGTTTCAGCGTATTTCTCGGAGAACATCAACTCGTCGTTCGCGCCCGCGATCAAGGTCAGGGGGCCTTTGACGCCGTTCAGGTCGACGCGATAGTCGCGATGCGCACTGAAATTCGCAAGCAGCCGGAACGAATACTGCGACGTCAGAATATTTTGCAGCTTGTCCGGCACGGCGAAGGCAATCACGGGAAGGTCTTCGCAGCAGAGGATTCCGGCATTGCGCAGGATGCTGAGCGCGATGATCCGTGGGATGTTGGGACTGGCCCAGCCGCCCGCATTGGGGCGTGTCGATGGCTCGTTCACGCCGAGGAATGGCGCAAGCAGGACAGTGCGCACGAACAGATTTTGGTTCGGGGATCCCGCGACCCGCAACGCGAAGCCGCCGCCGCTGGAATGACCCACCAGCGTCAACGGTGAAGCGACGCCGTTGCTGCGGATATGGGCGACAAGATCCGCCATGTCGTCGTCGAGCTGGCCGATATATGCGATGTCGCCGTGGGTGCCGGAAGCGCCGTGCCCGCGAATATCGGGCACGAAACTTTCGATGCCGCGGGCCGCGAGCGACTTGGCCAGCGGATGCATGGCGACGCTCGAGCCGGAAGAGCCGTGAATGAGTACGGTTACGCGGCCTGTCGCCGGACCCGTAGCCGGATAATGGCGATAGGCCAGATACGACCCGTCGCGCGCGCGGAAAAAGCGCATTTGCGGCATGCCGTCATTGTCGGACGTGCGTACGGCGTCAGCGATGAATGGCAATGCCGGCGGCAGCCTGAGCGGGTTTGCAATCATTGCAGCCAGTATCAGTGTCACGAGGCCGACGGCGGCAAACAGCCAGCGAGCGCCTCTCAAGATTCCCCAAACAGCAAACATTGTGCTTCTCCAAAATCAGCGGGTTTTTTGCTTTAGTAGAGTACTCTGTATTACAGAGTATAAACCAAAGCAAGGGGCTTTCTGAAGGGGTTTTTGATCTGGGACGGGGGGCGTGCGGATATAGTGCCGGGCTGGCGGAGCGCGGGAGACAGGGAGCGAAAAAGCTTCCGGGCGCGCGGAAGGAATGAAAACGCGCGGCTACTTTTCTACCAGCGCCTTGAGCTGCGCGAGGCCCTTGTCGAATTCCGCATTCATCATCTTGTTCATCGAGAACAGGACACTCATTGCGCGGAACATGAACGGCATCGGACCCTGAATCGCCCACGTCACGTCGGTGCCCGCTACCGACGGCCGCAGCAGAAACTCGATCTTATTGTGCGCCTCGAACGGGCGGGTGAAATCGATGTCGATATCGATGCGCTCGTTCGGCTTCGACGCCGTGATCTGCTGGCTGCCGGCGCCGATCTGCTTGTTGCCGTCCCATTCATAGCGCGCCCCGACGCCGGTATCGGGACCGCTATAGGCGCGCTTCATGCCCGGATCCTTCTGGTCCCACGGCGACCAGTAACGCTGCTGCTTCAGGTCGTTGAGGATCGGAAAAATCCTTTCCGCCGGCGCATTGATGCAGATGGAGCGCTCCACGCGAAAATGATTGGGCTTGAACGCCGCGATCAGCAGGATCGTGGCGAGGGCCGCAATGATCAGCGCGCCGAGGGTCAGCACGATATAGAAGGGCGTGAACATCATGGCCGGGTGTCTCCTTCCTCGCGACGGTATCAGCTTTTCGCGAGCGTGTGCGCGAAGCTCCACGAATGGCCGAACGGATCGACCACCTGCGCGTAGCGGTCGCCCCAGAAGGCGTCGTGCGGCGCCATGATCGTTTCCGCCCCCGCTTCGACCGCGCGCCGGAAGGCAGCATCGCAGTCGCTTACGTTGATATGGACGGTCGTGGACGTCGAACCCATGCGCGCAGGCGAACCGATTTTGTCGGGGCGGCATTCCTTGTATTCGGGGAAATCGTCGTGAAGGAAAACCTGCGCGCCGCCGATGTCGAGAGCGGCGTGCATCAGGCGTTTGCCGTCTTCGTGGGGCACGCGCATTACTTCGGTCGCGCCGAGCGCCTTTTTATAGAATTCGACCGCGTCGGCGGCGCCGTGAACACAGAGATGCGGAAAAATGGTTTGCGCTGTCATCGTCTCATGCTCCTTGCGCGTCAGGTTACGATGGTCTTGAAGCCGCCGAAGATCATGCGCTTCGTGTCGAAGGGCATCGCCTTCGGGTCCATCATCTTGGCGAGGCGTTTATCCTTCATCACGTTTTTCATCACGGCGTCACGGTGCTTGCGCGACTTGTACGTGATCCAGGAAAACACCACGGTTTCGTTCGGCTTGCGCTTTACGCTGCGCGGAAAGGAAGTCCGCTTGCCCCACGTCACGTCATCGGCGACACATTCGCGATAGTCGAGCGCGCCGTGATCGCGCCAGACCTTGCTCGCGAGTTTCGCGATCTTCTTGTATTCGTTTACTTTCTTTTTCGGTACCGGCAACACGAAGCCATCTACATATTCCATTTTCATCTCCTGCGTTGTCTTGTTGTTACGCCGCCTTGCGATAGGCAGCTTCAATGTCGGCGACGATGAACTTCTTCATCTTCATGAAGGCGTCCATCACGCTCTTCGCCTGTTCCGGCGTTCCTTCCGAAAGAATTCTGGTCATCATGGCGGGGAAGACCTGCCACGAGAGGCCGAAGCGGTCCTTCAGCCAGCCGCAGGGACCTTCCTCGCCGCCGCCTTCGCGCAGCTTGTTCCAGAAATAGTCGATCTCATCCTGCGTCTCGCACATGAGCTGGAACGAGATCGCTTCCGAGAACTTGAATTCCGGGCCGGCGTTCAGCGCGGTGAAGGTCTGACCGTTGATGCTGAATTCCACGGTGAGCACCTTGCCGGCATCCATGCCGTGGATTTCTTTGCCGGTGTCGGGGTAATAGGCGATCTTGCCGAGCTTCGAATCCGGAAAGACCGAAACATAGAACTCCGCGGCTTCCTTGCCGTTGCCATCGAACCAGAGACATGGCGTGATCGGGGCTGCGAGCTTCATGGTCGTACTCCTTTTCACTTTCTTGCTTATGCCGCGGCCAGCTTGCGCTGCGGTTTCGGATCGAGCGGGAAGAAGTTGAAGAACGGCTCGGCTTCCGCAAGCGCGCGCGAATAAGAAGGGCGCCCCATCAGCCGGCCGAGATAGGCGCGCGCTTCGGGATATTCCTTGCCGAGCGGATAGATCGTGTTCGCGTAGAACAGCGAAGGGGAGGCGGCGCAGTCGGCGAGCGAGAAATGCCTGCCGATCCATTCGCGGCCTTTCATGTGCCAGTCCAGCAGCGCGTAGAACTCGAAGATGCGTTTTTTACATTCCGCGACGCTGTAGGGATCGTGGCTGCCGTCGCTGCGGAACGAGTCCGCGACGACACGCTGCATGCTGTCATGCAGGTAGTTGTCGAAGAAGCGATCCCACATCCGCGTTTGCCAGGCTTCGTCGGCATCGGCAGGGACGAACCGGATCGCGCCTGGATAATGCGCGTCGAGATATTCGATGACGGTGGTGGCTTCGTTCACGACATGCCCGCGCGTCGTATCCTCCAGCGCAGGCATCTTCCCGAAGGGGGAGATCTTGCGGAACTCCGCCGCCGCTCCCTTGTCCATCAGGTTGAGCACGACCGGCTCGAACGCGGTGCCGTTCTCATAGAGTGCGATCAGTACCTTGTGGCAGTACGACGAGAGCGGATGAAAGTGCAGGCGAAGGGTCATGTGCGATCTCATGCGAATTGGGCTGCGAGTTTCTCAAGCGTGCCGGTCCAGCCGCGCTTGTGGCCGTCGGCGGCAGCCTGATCGAAGAACTGTTCGTGGAGGAGGGTGAGCATCGAGCCGTCGCCATCCGGACGAATGGAAACGGTGACGAGCGATTCGCGTTCCGGCGTCGTGTGCCACGCCCAGGTGAATTGCAGGCGCTCCGGCGGAAACACCTCGCGATAGGTTCCGCCGACCTTGTGGAAGTCGCCGTCGTCGGTGTTGAAGCTCACCCAGAACTTGCCGCCAACGCGCACATCCAGCTCTGCCTTCACGGTGTCGAGCAAAGTCTGCTGCGGACCGAACCAGCGCACTATTTTTTGCGGGTCGGTCCAGGCTGCGAAGACCTGCTCCGGCTTTCCGTTGATGTGGCGCTTGAGGGTGACGCTTGGCTTGGCGAGCATGTTTCGTCCTCGATGAACTTGGCGAGACGGTCGAGCTGCTGGGTCCAGAACTGTTGGTAGCGGTGGAGCCACTGCATAGCTTCCTCCATCGGGCCGGCGGTGAGTTGCACCGTCACGGTGCGCCCCGTCTTGGTGCGCGAAATCAGCCCGGCGTCGCCCAGCACGTCGAGGTGCTTCATCACGGCGGGAAGCGACATCGAGAACGGTTCTGCGAGTTCGCTGACGGACAGCGCGTCCTGCCCGGTGAGGCGCGCCAGCAGCGCGCGGCGGGTCGGGTCGGACAGGGCGGCAAAGGTGCGGTCGAGGCTGGGAACAGAAGGTGTCATCGCTGGTCAGGAGCTGGTTTATTACTTAACTAATTGGTTAAGTATTTCGGATGGTCTATGGAGTCAAGGAAAGAATGCCGGAACGCCTGCTTGGCTCCGGTAACGGGCAAAAAGGGGCAAAAGACGTTTGACAGGGCCGGTTACGGCCCCTAGAAACCCCGCCGAACCAAGGATTTGGCTATGAAAGTCCGTAACTCGCTGCGGTCCCTCCGCAAGCGCCACCGCGATAATCGCCTCGTGCGCCGCAAGGGCCGCGTCTACATCATCAACAAGACGCAGAAGCGGTTCAAAGCCCGTCAGGGCTGATTTCCGGCTTCCGAGAAGCGTTTTGCCCGGCGCACGAAAACCGTGCGCCGGTTTGCGTTTGTCTGCGCCCATTTTCGCCTTGCCGCGGCCCCGAACGGGCATAGACTCGAACGCATGAAGTTCGTCCGGGTCTTTGCCCTGATCGCTTTTGCCGTCGCGCTATGCGCGGCGCCCGCGGCTGCGCAGACCAGCGGACCGCCTGCCAAGAAGCAGGTGCAGAAAAAACAGCAGAAGAAAAAACTCGACCGCGCCCAGCAGCTCGACGGGCTGTTTGCCGCGCTGAAAGCCGCGCCGAACGCCAATATCGCGAAGGCCATCGCCGCGCGCATCGACGCCGCGTTGCTGGTGACCGAAAGCGATACGCTCAATCTCCTGATGGTGCGCGCGCGCACGACCATCGAGGCAAAGGAATTTCCGGTGGCGCTCGAACTGCTCGACGCGGCCATCGGCATCAACCCGCGCTACACCGAAGCATGGGCGCAGCGCGCGACGGTTTATTTCGTGCAGAAGGATTATTACCGCGCGCTTGCGGATTTGCGCGTCGTGCTGGCGCAGGAGCCGCGCCACTATCAGGCGCTCGCAGGCCTCGGCATCATCCTGCAGGATCTCGGCGAGGATAAGCGCGCGCTGGAAGCCTTCCGCCGCGCGCTCGAAATCAACCCGCATATCGAGAACGTGCCGGACCTCGTGAAGCGTCTCAAGCTGAAGGTTGAGGGACGCGAGATTTAATCCGCGCCGCCGTCGTCGGAGATGTAGGCGATCCTCACCATGTTGGTCGCGCCCGGCGTCCCCAGCGGAACGCCGGCGACCAGAATCACGCGCTGGCCCAGTTTCACGATGCCCTCGCGATAGGCGATGCTGCACGCACGCTTGATGGTGAGATCGAGGTCCTTCTCGTCTTCCATGTAAACGCAGTGCGCGTCCCACAGGATCGAGAGGCGGCGCACGGTTTCCAGCTTCGGCGACAATGCGATGATCGGCGGCTTCGGGCGCTCGCGTGCGACACGCATGGCGGTCGCGCCCGACGAGGTGAGGCAGAGGATCGCGGCGAGGTCGAGCGTTTCCGCGATCTGGCGCGCGGCCGCCGAAATCGCGTCGGCGCCGGTTGCCTCCGGCGCGAGGCGCTGCGCGGCGAGGCCTTCGAAATATTCGGACTCGCGCTCCACTTCCTCCGCGATCTTGTTCATGGTCTCGACCGCGAGAATGGGATGTGCGCCCGCCGCCGACTCCGCGGAAAGCATCACGGCGTCCGCGCCTTCGTAGACCGCGTTCGCAACGTCGGAGACTTCCGCGCGCGTCGGCACGGGCAGCGTAATCATCGACTCCAGCATCTGGGTCGCGACCACGACCGGCTTGCCGGCGCGGCGCGCGGCGCGAATGATCTTGCGCTGGAGCGCGGGCACGCGCTCCTGCGGCATCTCCACGCCGAGATCGCCACGTGCGACCATAAGAGCGTCGGTGAATTCGAGCAGTTCGGGCAGGCAGGCGATGGCCTGCGGCTTTTCGATTTTCGCGAGCACTGCCGCGCGGCCGCGCACCAGCTTCTTTGCCTCCGCGATGTCGTCGGGGCGCTGGATGAAGGAGAGCGCGAGCCAGTCCACGCCTGCTTCGAGACAGGCTTCGAGATCGGCGCGGTCCTTCGGCGTCAGCGCGGATACGCCAAGCGTGGTGTCGGGCAGGCTGACGCCCTTACGGTCGGAAATCTTTCCGCCCACCTCGACCCGCGTCACCGTGCGATCTTTCGCGGCGGACGTAACCGTCAGGCGCAGCTTGCCGTCGTCGATCAGCAGGCGATGACCCGGCTGCAATGCTTCGAGGATTTCCGGGTGCGGAAGATGCACGCGCTTCGTGTCGCCGGGCGCGGTATTTGCGTCGAGCACGAATTCGTCGCCCGCTTTCAGTTGCGCCGAGCCGCCCTGAAACGCGCCAAGGCGCAGCTTCGGTCCCTGCAAGTCGGCGAGGATGCCGATGGCATGGCCGTTGCGCTCCTCAATGGTGCGAATGGTGGTGATATAGGAGCGCATCGCCTCATGCGGAGTATGGCTCATGTTGATGCGAAACACATCGGCGCCGGCGAGAAACATCTTCTCGATGACGGCGGGGTCCGACGAAGCCGGTCCCAGCGTCGCCACGATCTTGGTACGGCGTTGACGTCTCATTGATTACGAAGCGACTGCGTTTTTGGATTGAGGCCGGGACCGCGCGGACTCTGGTTCTGTTCGGTGAGCTGGACGGTCCAGTTCTTCTGGTCGAGCGTATCGACTTCGAGAAAACCGGTGCGATTATACCCGCGTGCGAGACAATCCGTAACCCCTTGAATGGTGAACTCCTTGTCGCGCGTGCAGAGGTAGGCGCGGCCGGTCCACTCGCCACCCTGATCGTAGTCCTGTGCGTAGAGATAGTAGTAGCGGGCGATCAGTTGCCCGCGCACGAGCGTCTCGCAGGTGTTGGCCGGTATATTCCACCAGCCTTCGGTGACCCAGTGGTCGCCGTCCTTGTAGCCGAGCGCGACGCCGACGCGGCTGTCGGTTCGGTTGCAGACGCGAAAATCCGCAAGCGCGGGCGAGACCGCGGCGAAGAACGCGGCGGCCGCGAACAGCGTGCTCAGGATACGCGCCTTACACATCGGGCGGATCGCCTCGCTCCGTTTCTGCCACTGGAAGGAATGTGCGGTTTTTGTCCCGCTCACTCCTTGCTGTCAACGAGGATAGCCCGGAGGTCGTTTACGTTGGTGAAGGTCGGGCCCGGATTCAGCAGGTCGCCGAGCCGGTCAAAAAAGAAGGTCGAATTGTTGTCGGCGAGAATCCGGGCAGGATCGAGGCCGAGGTTTCGTGCGCGCGATAGCGTGGTTTCGTCGATGAATGCGCCTGCGGGATCGTCGGCATGGCCGCCGCCGCCATCGGTGCCATCGGTATCGCCCGCGACCGCCGCAATGTTCCTTGCGCCGCCGAGCGCGGCGGCTAGCGCCAGCGCATATTCCTGATTGGGTCCGCCACGGCCCTGGCCCCGGATGGTGACGGTCAGTTCGCCGCCCGAAAGAATCGCGGCGCGGCGATTTTCCTTCTGTAGCTGCAACGCGAGACGCGCGTGTTCGGCGGCAACATCGCGCGCTTCACCTTCCACATCCGCGCCGAGCACGACCGGCTCGTAGCCGGCGGCCTTCGCGGCTTCGGCAGCGGCCGCGAGCGATTGCGAAGGCTTCGCGACGATCTCGAAGCGCGTATTGGCGAAAGCCTTGTCGCCGGGCTTCGGCGACTCGTTCGCGGGATTTTCCAGCGCGCTCGCAACGGAGGCGGGCGGCACGATGTTGCGATCCGCGAGAATCTTCCGCGCATCAGCCAGCGTCGTCACGTCGGGCACGGTAGGACCGGAACCGATCACGGACGGATCGTCGCCCGGCACGTCCGAGATCGCCAGCGTCACGACATGCGCGGGCGCGAGGGCAACCGCGAGCCGCCCGCCCTTGATGCGCGAGAGATGCTTGCGCACGCAATTCATCTCGGTGATGTTCGCGCCGCTCCTGAGCAGCGCGCGGGTCAGTGCGCGCTTGTCGTGGAGGGTGATGCTCTCGGCGGGCGCGATCCAGTTCGCGGAAGCACCGCCGGACATCAGGATCAGCGCAAGGTCGTTCGCAGTCGTGCTTTCTGCGAGCGCGAGCGTGCGTGCGGCGGCGGCAATGCCTTCGGCGTCGGGCACCGGATGCCCCGCTTCGACCATGTCGATCCTGCGGAGTTTCCTGCCATAGCCATGGCGCGCGACGGCGATGCCGAGCATCATCTCGCGAGGGAAATTATGCCGGTCGAGATAGAAGGCTTCCGCCGCTTCCGCCATCGAACCCGCGGCCTTGCCGGCAGAGAAAATGAGGATGCGCCCATTCGCGGGCGGTTGCGGCAGATGCGGCGGCAGACAGTTCGCGGGTGCTGCGGCATCCACAGCCGCCCGATAGATTTTCTGGAGAATGTCGCGTTTGTTCATAACGCCGCTCCCGGTGCTTTGGCGCGCGGCCGCGCGACCCAGATGCCGAGCAGGATCAGCACGCCGCCGAGCCATTGCAGCGGGCCGAGCGCTTCGTGCAGTACCAGCCAGCCCAGCGCGGCTGCGCCGACCGCTTCGAGAAAGATCACAAGCGCGGAGAAGGTCGCGGGCAGCTTGCCGAGCGCGACCGCGAGCAGGCCTTGCCCCAGCACCTGCGAAACCAGCGCGAGTGAGAGCAACGTGAGCCAGCCGTTCATGGAGCGCGGAAAGAAATTCGTCTCCAGCAGCATCGCGACCACGAACATGCAGGCGCAGGTGATCGCCGCCGACATGAAGGCGAGGGAGCCTGCGCCGATTTTCAGGCGCATGCGCGCATTGCTGATAGCCAGCATGTAGAGGCCGAAGAAAAGAGAGGTCGCGAGCGCATAGCCGTCGCCGGCCAGCCGCTTCGGCGCGAAAGAGTAGCTCTGTCCGATCAGCGCCGCGCCGCCGAGCAGGCACAACGCGAGGCCGAGAAAGTTCCCCTGCGAAATCCGCTCGCGGAATACCAGCCAGGCACCGAACGCCACCCAGACCGGGGCCATGGTTCCGATGAAGGTTGCGTTCGCAACCGTGGTGGCGAGGATCGCGAGGTGCCAGAAAAACAGATCGCCTGCGAAGAACAGGCCGGAGAGCACGACCGCACGGTCGGTCGAGAACATTGCGCGGCTTTCCTTTGGTTCGCTCAGCGCCCAGAGCGCGAGGAAGGGAAGCGCGAGAAAGCAGCGCCAGAATGCGCTCGCATACGGGCCGACATCGGCGAGCCGCACGAAAATCGGCGAAGCGCCCATCGCGAAAGCGCCGACGACAAGCGCGGCGAAGGCGAAAGCGGTCTGGCGGGCGGGAATGGCAGCGGCGTTCACGGAGTGCTTCTTTTTGTTACGGCCTAGGTAAGCCAAGCCCGTGCAGGAGTCACGCCGCCGTTTACGATGCGGCGTCAGCAGGCTGGCGCACGCTGCATTGCATCATTATTATTTCCGTCATGCTCCAGCGTGTGGGCGATTCCGTTTCCGGCCGGGCGGATTCGTTCGAGATCATCGAAGGCCCCGCGGCGTCGCGTTACATTCTCGTTTGCGATCACGCATCGAACGCGATCCCGCCTGAATACGACAATCTCGGTCTCGATCCCGTACAGTTGAAGCGCCACATCGCTTACGACATCGGCGCGGCGGATCTCACGCGCACGCTTGCGCAGGAGATGGGTGCCCCCGCGGTGTTGTCGCATTTCTCGCGTCTGCTGATCGATCCCAACCGCGGCGACGACGACCCGACGCTGGTGATGAAACTCTCCGACGGCGCAGTCGTGCCGGGGAATGCGAAGGTCGATGACGCGGAAGTCGCGCGGCGTATTGCGCGTTTTTCCGCGCCCTATCACGCGGCAGTGGATGCCACGATCGACCGCGCGCTGGCGGCGGGGGTGCGGCCTGTCCTGTTTTCGATTCACACCTTCACGCCGGTTTTCCACGACGGACCGCGGCCGTGGCATTGCTCGGTGCTGTGGGAGCGCGATCCGCGCCTCGCATCGCCGCTGCTAGCGGCGTTGCGCGCCGAAGGGGACATCGTCATCGGCGAAAACGAGCCTTACGCGGGCGCGCTGGAGGGCGATTCCATGACCCGGCACGGACTGGACCGCGGTCTGCCCAATGCCATC
Organism: Xanthobacteraceae bacterium; assembly: GCA_019454205.1. Classification (NCBI taxonomy): domain Bacteria; kingdom Pseudomonadati; phylum Pseudomonadota; class Alphaproteobacteria; order Hyphomicrobiales; family Xanthobacteraceae; species Xanthobacteraceae bacterium. The sequence goes on along the minus strand of CP075369.1, from coordinate 2,515,197 downwards.
GTCGAGGTGCGGCAGGATTTGCTCGACAATGCGCAGCATGTGGCGAACTGGGCGAAGCGCTTCTCCCGGATACTCACAGGGCTGAAGGTCGCCTAAGACTCCGCCTCTTTCGCCCGCTATAGAGTGGGGCGAGAGTTCCGGAGTATCCGCGATGGGCGCCATCGACGACAAAACCCGCACCGAACTGGAAGCCGCCGTGTTCCGCCGTCTGGTCGAACACCTGCGGAACCGCACGGATGTGCAGAACATCGACCTGATGAACCTGTCCGGGTTCTGCCGTAACTGCCTTTCGAACTGGTTGAAGGACGCAGCCGATGCGAAGGGCGTGGCCATGACCAAGGATGAAAGCCGCGAGGCGATCTACGGCATGAGCTACGAGGAATGGAAATCGCGGTACCAGAACGAAGCGAGCGCCGAGCAGAAAGCCGCGTTCGATAAATCCAATCGTCACTGAAGCAAGAGAACATGGCCGTCGCAAAGAAGAAAGAAGCCGCCGAAGAGGCGGAAAGCCACAACTTCGCGAAGTCGCAGCTTCGCTCCATCGTGGAGCGCATCGAGCGCCTCGAAGAAGAGAAGAAGGCGCTCGCGGACGACATCCGTGAAGTCTATGGCGAAGCCAAAGCCAATGGCTTCGACACCAAGGCGTTGCGCGCGGTGGTGCGGATGCGCGCGCAGGAAGCGAGCGAGCGGCAGGAGTTCGAGGCGATCGTGGATCTGTATCGCGATGCGCTCGGCATCGGCGGCAAATAATAAGGCGCGTTAGCGCGCCGCCTGCGCGGGCGGCGCGTCGAAGCCGATCACGTTCAGTTCAGGACGGCTCTTCTGGAAGCCGTGCGTCACCAGTTCGGGGCGTGCGCCGCTTTGGAACGTCATGTCGACAGCGGCCATTGCCGGTTGCGCAAAGCCGTGCAGCTTGCGTGCGTCCGGAGCGGCGAACTCTCCGGATAGATGGATCAGTTCGTTGCGGGTGACGCTGCGGTTTGGCTTGTCGGCGCCAGGCGCGAACGGTGCTGCGGTCAGCTTGCCCTGCGGGCGAATCTTCGGCGGGAAGGTGCGGTCGTTTTCGCGCGCGTAGCCAAGCGGCGCAGCCGTCCCGGTGGTCTGGGGTTCGTTGACGGCATTCGGGCCGGTGTTCCAGCGCAGTTTCGGTTGCGCGGCAGGCGGCAGTTGCGGCGTCACGCTCGCGACCTTGGTGTTTCGCTGCGGCTGCGGATTGTTTGCGGGCGGCGTTTCTTCATCCGCCTCCGCTTCCACTTCCACGTTTTCCTGCTTGCGGTTCGCGCCGAAGATCGACGCGATGAAATTCTTCAACTGGTTGCCGTCACCGGCGGTCGGCGCTGCGTTGGCGGTAACGATCGCGTCACGTTCACCGAACTGCCCGCGGCGCTGCAATTCGGCCACCGCCTGCTGGAAGTTCTTCATCGGGCCGCTGGCGGAGAGATGCACGGTCTTGCCATCCGGGAATACGCGCGCGAGCTGGTCGTGGCTCATGCGCGGCCAGTGACGGATCGAGCCGGTGTCGAGATGCACGAAGTTCGAGCCGGGATAGAAACCGACGCCACCGCGCTGCAGCCGCAGACCGGCGGCGCGCAGATCGGCAAGTTCGACATCCGGCAGGAAGAAGTCGATCGCACGGCCCTGCATATGCAGGCTGTATTGCGCAACGCCGCGCGAACGCGAACGCAGCATGGCGTTGGTTTCCGGCGAACGGAAGCTCGATACGATGTGGATCGGCTTCTGGGCCTTGGTGTCCCGCACGACTTCCCAGAGGATGTCGAACAGATGCGGGTCCATCTTGATTTCTTTGTCGTTGCGCCAGTCGCGCAGATAATTGTTGAGCTGTGCCAAAGCCGCTTCGTCGTAGCGCCCGTTACGCTTGAACGTGATGGTGATCGCGTCCTTGCGATGCGTATGGAAGAACGAGAGCGTGCGCGTGTCGCCGTTGGCCTGCACGCTTTGCAGCGCGTTCGTCGAGAGTACGAGCGCGAGCAACCCTGCGCCGGCAGCGCATAGGCTGCGGCGGGCTTTCCAGTCGATGCGACGGGCAGCGAAGGCTGTCAGCGGCAAGTATAAAATCCGGCGTGAGCGAGTTTCGCGCCCGGCCGAGGCCGCCGCAAAACGGGGTGAACGCAGTCTTGCCGGGTCCGGTTAACGAGGGGTCACCGGAATGCCCCCGACTGCATTTATCGCTACGCAGCGAAAGTGGCAGAAAAGGGTCGGGTCGTTACCGGGAAGTTAACGCCCTCGCGGCGCTGTCTCAGGATGCGGCAGCGATCCGTTTTTTCATCGCGGTAATCAGCTTGTCGCGCTGAACCGCCGGGGCGAACAGGAACCCTTGCGCAATGTCGCAGCCCATACTGCGCAGGGTCTGCGCCTCGCTGGATTTCTCGACGCCATCGGCCACGGCCAGTTTGCCGAATTTATGCGCGAGTTCGATGGCCATGCGGCTGAGGGAGGCCGCTTCGGCATCCTCGCCGCAGTTCGAGACCAGGCTGCGGTCGAGTTTGAGTTCCGAAAACGGAAGTTCCTTCAGGCGTGCGAGATGCGAATAGCCCGCGCCGAAATCGTCGATGGCGATGGAGATTTTATAGAGCCGGAGTTGCGTGGCGATCTCGTGGATCAGGTGGATGTCCTGAATCGCCTGATCCTCGGTGATCTCGATGATCATGCCGGGCCAGCGGTCGCTTTTCGGGCGATGCTCGCGCACGATCTGCGCGATTGGCAGTTTGACCAGCGTGGCTACGGACATATTGATGGAGATCTTGAACGGAAAACCGGCGTCATCGAATGCAGGCCAGTCGCTCAGGGCGCGGATGAGCTGGCGTTCCGCGAGCTTTGCCATCGTTGGCTCTTCGGCGCCGGGCAGGAAAGATCCCGGCATGACTAAACCGAATACCGGGTGGACGCAGCGAGCCAATCCTTCGACCCCGGCCGGTTTCATATTCTGGAGATCGATCTTCGGCTGATACCAGAGCTGAATCCAGTTGTTGCGAAGCACCTCGTCGAGTTGAAGTTTCTGATAGGTGGGATTGAATGAAGCCGCCTTGCGCGGCGTGTCCTGCATCAGTTCGGCGAAATTGTCCTGCACCAGTTGCCGGATCGTGCTCGCACGAAACGGCTTTCGCAGGGGAGGTAGCATACCGAGTTCGTGACGTTCGCCCACGAGACGCAGGTCGTTCAGCACTTCGGTATCGCTGCCGCTGATCAACTGCACCTTGCCGCGAAAGTGCGCGGCTCCAAGCCCGCGCATCACCTCGACGGCATCGGAACCATCCAGCGAGGCATCGAGAAAAACGAGATGTGGACGGGTCTTATAGATTCCCGCCAGCGCCGAGGTTGCATTCCTGAACATCTCCACTTTCACGCCGATCGGCGTGATTGCGGCGGCAATCAGATTTTGAATCGCTGGTTCGTCTTCGACGATAAAACAGACGAGTTCTCCGGCCTGCGCCGCAGGATGCCCGGGTGTAATACCGGAAGTCTTGTCCAGTTCCTCGTCGACATCGAGACGAGCCAGCAATTCCGGGTCGGTGGACATGTGTCACCGTGAGAAAATGAGCGCCGGGACTTTTCCTTCGGTTAGCGGCGGCAGGTTTGCTTTCCGGTACTTACACAGTGTTCTTAATTTTAAGACACGAATTTCGCGTGTCTTAATCGCTTGCACTCAATGTTTCGTTAGCGTGGAGAAACTTCGAATCACGCTTCTCTAATTTTCTGCGGGGAATAGGATCATTCGCAATACTTAACTTCGTTTGTCAGGCACAACGTGAACTCTCGGCAGTTTCTGGATACCGCTGAAGTACAAAACCGTGCTGCGCAGGAAGACGGTTTGCTGTCTTCGCGGCCTGCGGGGCGAAACGCAAAGATCGTCGCCGCCATGGTGGTCGCTGTTTCCCTGGCGTTTTTTCTTACCGCGATACCGTATGTGCGTACGCCATTACCTAAGCTGCAATCCTTCATCCCGATGTATGAGGTCGCGCTGATCGTGACGGATACGATCACGTCGATTTTGCTGTTCGGTCAATTTTCGCGCACGCGTTCCTGGGCGATGCTGGTGCTGGCATCAGGCTACCTTTACTGCGCGTTCATCACGATTCCGCACCTCCTGACGTTTCCCGGTGCGTTCACCGAAACCGGTCTGCTAGGCGCGGGCAGTCAGAGCACGGCCTGGCTTTATACCTTCTGGCACGCTGTTTTTCCGATGTTCGTGATCGCGTATGCGCTGCTGCGTAATCGTTCCTATGAGGAGATTCCGCAATCGCGTGTCGCAATAGCGATTCTGCTTGCGGTCGGAACGGTGGCTTCGATGGCCGTCGTCTTCGCGGCACTCGCCACGGCGGGAATGGATTTTCTTCCAATCGTTATGGAGAAAGACAATTACTCCAAACAGGTGACGAGCGGCGTCAGTCCGGCAACTTGGGCGTTGAGTGCGTTGGCCTTGATCGCATTGTGGCGGCTTCGCCGCGTCAGCACGCTCGATCTCTGGCTCATGGTCGTGATGTGCGTATGGATTTTCGATGTCGGGCTGTCGGGCGTGTTCGGTTCGGCGCGTTACGATCTCGGCTGGTATGCGGGCCGCAGTTACGGACTTCTGGCTGCAAGCTTTATCCTGGGCGTGCTGCTCGTGGAAACCAACCTGATGCACGGAAGGCTCGCGCGAACCAAGTCGCTGCTGTCGGAAGCGCTGGAAAAGAACGCGGCACGGTTCAAGGAGATTTTCGATAACGCGCCGCTGGTCGTGACGGTCAAGGATCTCCAGGGCCGCTATATTTTCGTCAATCGCGGCACCGAACAGTGGACCGAGCACACGAACGAAGAGCTGATCGGCAAGACCGTACGCGATCTATTCGGGGATTCCGATTACACGCGCACCCACGAAGCCGCCGATCGCGAGGTGATTGAAACGAAGAATTCGATTCAGCGGGAATTCATCACGCCGCATCCTTTGGGGCCGCAAGTATCCTTGTTCGCGAAGTTTCCGCTGTTCGACGGCCGCGGCGAGGTCGAGGGCGTCGGTTCGATCGCGCTCGATATTACCGAGCAGAGAAAGGCCGACGCGGCACTCAAACGCTTCTTTGAAACCTCTGTGGACTTGATTCTGGTTACCGATCGCAAGGGCGTCCTGCAGCGTGTCAGTCCGAGCGTCGAGACTGTGCTTGGCTACAAACCCGAGGAAATGACCGGCCGCAGCGCGATCGATTTCATCCATATCCCCGATCTCGAAGCCACACGGGAGCAGATGCGTCAGGCGCGCGTCGGCAAATACGCGCGCAATTTCGAAACGCGCTACCGTCACCGCGACGGCCGCATTGTGCTGATTTCGTGGACCGGTGTCTGGAGTGAAGATCTGCAACAGCATTTCTTCATCGGGCGCGATATGACCGAGCGGCAAAAGCTCGAACAGGAATTGCGCCAGTCGCAGAAGATGGAGGCGATCGGCCAGCTGACCGGCGGCCTCGCGCACGATTACAACAATCTGCTCACCGTCATTCTCGGCAACGCCGAATTGCTGCTGGAATCTTTAAGAGATCGCTCCGATTTGCTTCCGCTGGCGCAGGCAACAGTGGACGCGGCAGAGCGTAGTGCGGCGCTTACGCAACGGCAGCTGGCGTTCGGCCGCCGTCAGGCGCTGGAGCCGAAAACGACCGATCTCAACATGCTCGTTACCGGCATGATCGATCTCGTTCGCATAACCATCGGCGAGCAGTACAAGCTCGACCTCGCGCTGGAAGACGGTCCCTGGATTGTCGAGATCGACCAGAATCAGCTCGAAACCGCCCTTCTGAATCTCATCGTCAACGCGCGCGACGCCATGAAGGGCGGCGGGACGCTACGAATCGAAACAGCCAAGTCGACCTTCGACAAGGAGATGGGATCTGTCGTTCCCGGTGCCCGCGAAGGCGATTTCATGATGGTCGCGGTGCATGACAACGGCACGGGCATGGACCCCGAAACGCTGAACCGCGTGTTCGAGCCGTTCTTCACTACCAAGGCTCCGGGCAAGGGAACGGGTCTCGGCCTCAGCATGGTCTACGGTTTCGTGAAGCAGTCGGGCGGGCACATCACGGTCTATTCGGAAGTCGGTTTCGGGACGGCGGTGAAGCTTTATTTCCCCCGTTCCGAAAGTGCCGTTGCCGAGCGTCCGGTTCTTGAGGAGGAGAACTATCCTCGCGGCCAGGAGACGGTGTTGCTGGTCGAGGACGACGAGCCGGTTCGCATCAATACCGAGCGGCAGCTCGTATCGCTAGGCTATCGGGTCGTAGGCGCGCCAAACGGCAAAAGTGCAATCGATCTTCTGGAGAAGGGCCTCAGGCCGGATTTGCTGCTGACCGATGTCATCATGACTGGCGGGATGAACGGACGCGAACTCGCGGATTATTGCGGGGAGCGCTATCCGTCGCTGCGCGTATTGTTCATGTCGGGCTATACGTCCGGCGTGCTCGCCGATGATAGCGGCGCGTTACCCGCGAGCGTTCACTTCCTCGGTAAACCGTTCCGGCGCGGCCAGCTTGCGAAGGCCGTGCGTGAAGCGCTGGACACTTCGAAAAGCCCCGTTCCAGCCTGATCGTTTTCGTGCGCAAAAAAGAAGGGCCGCGAGAATCGCGGCCCTTTTTTATTTTAACTTCGGGTTCTGATCAGTAGGAGCGGAACAGACCGAAGAAGTCGAAACCCTGACTGCGGGGACTGTAGCCGTCGAGAGTGAGCTGCTGACGGTTCGGTGTCGGATCGGCATGCTTGACCGCGATCTCAAGCTGGCGGCGCTCGTTGCCGGTAGCCTTGAGGTTCTTGATCGTTGCCGCATCCACTTTGTAGAGGTCCTTGCGGATGATCAGTTTGTCATCGCGGACTTCAGCGGTGTTGTAGACGATGTGAACGGGAATGTTGTTCTTGAAGTCGAGCTTGTGCTCGGCGGTCCCGTACAACTTCTTGATCTTGTCCTGCGACCAGCCTTCGCCCGGACGCGCCATGTTCATCAACAGCTCGGCGTACTTCAGCGGATCCTGAACACGGATGCAGCCGGCGCTGTAAGCGCGTTCGTCATGCGCGAACAGGTGCTTCGTCGGCGTGTCGTGCTGGTAAACCAGGAACTTGTTCGGGAAGTTGAAGCGGAGGCGTCCGAGCGCATTTCCGTCGCCCGGCGGCTGCGAGAGGTGCAGCGTGCCGTCGGGACGGGTCTGGATTTTGATGCCCATTTGCTTCAGCGCGTCGGGATTGTTGCGCAACGCCGGAATGTAGTCCCGCGCGATGATCGACGGCGGCACGTTCCAGGTCGGGTTCACCGTGATGAAGCTCATCTCCTGGGTCGTGATCGGCGAAATCTTGGTCGGTGCGCCGACAACGACGCGCGTTTCCCAAACTTCCTTACGGTCCTGGAACACACGCAGGTAATAGCCGGGGATGCTGGTGATGACGTGGTTCGCGCCGAGATCGCGGGGCAGCCAGCGCCAGCGTTCCATATTGGCGATGATGATGTCTTCGATCTTGTCGGTGTTCGCCGGATTGAGCGCGGCGACAACGTCGTTCGTCAGCACGCCGTCGCCTTTACGTTTCCTGGACTTCTGGAATTCGGCTACAGCCTGCGCGAGTTCCTCGTCGTAGACCTTGTCGTCCTTGGCCTCGAGTTTGAAGCGCTGACGCAGCAGCGGCACGCGGGCATCTTCCTGATGCTTCTTCGCCTTGGCGTTGAAGCGTAGCACCGCACCATTCGGAATCCGGATCGGCTCGGCCTCGCCTTTGTTGCGTAGCTTCGCAAGCTCGGCTTTCAGCAGTTTGTACTGCTCGTGCGAAGGGTAAAAACCCGCGAGCGTTTCGCTCAGGTTCGCGGCGGACGCGATCTGGTTCAGGCTGTCCTGCGGATCAAGGCCGTCATGCTTGTACTCGACGTCGCGGAAGGTGCGTGACGGATGGATGCGGCCCGAGGATGCGTGACGCACGAAATCCAGCACTTCGCCCGTATAATTGAGTTCGGCTTCCGCGAGCTTGTCGGCGTCTGTCAGGTCGAAATTCGGAGCCGCGTAGTCGGCAGGGTTGAGGCCGTCTTCATCGACCTTCTTCAGGAACGCGATGGCTGCGTCGGCGCGCGGATTGAGTTTGCCGTTCTCGATCCAGAGCGGCTTGAAGCCGCGATCGCGATAGAACACCTCGACCGCGGAGAGTTCGTTCTTGCGCGAGAAGTAGCGCTCGCCGCGCTGCGCGAGAATTTCGCGGATCTTCTCGGCGATGGCGAGATCGGCGCCCGTGAGGCTGGCGACCGGTGCTTCGACGAGCTTGCGGCCGGTCAGCTTTTTGATCTCTTCGGAGACAACCGGCGCGGCGGCAGGCTGTTGAGGTTTCTGCTCTGCTGCAGGCGGCGGTGCCGGGGTCTGCGCGGCGGGAGGCGTGGTCTTTTCTTCCTTGCCATCGAGTCCGACCGGCTGTTCGTGCCGCGGCTCGGGGATCTGATTGATGAGTTCGCGATCACTCGGCGTATTCTGGCCGAAGGCCGGGCCGGCGAGCGCAGCCGCCACCAACAGACCACACGAAACGAGGCCTAAGTGCCTGTTCGGGTTCATTTCAATCTCCCGCGGAAATCTGGTTCCAATCGCTTTTGGCAAGTCCGGCAGCCCCCTTCAAGGGTACAATTACCTCGCAAGGGTGCTCGTTCCGAATTAGAGCCATTCTGTTACCCGCCAGCCACGCGGGCGCGTCACACATTCCCGTGATCGGCTCCGGCATCGGCCTCCAGACCGAGTTCCTTGAGCTTCCGGTACAGGGTCGAGCGCCCGATTCCGAGGCGGCGGGCGACTTCGGTCATCCGGCCCCGATAGTGCGCGATGGTGTAGCGGATGATTTCTGCTTCGAGCTGTTCCAGTGGGCGGACATGGCCGTGGAAATCGACCACATCCAGCCGTCCCGGCACGGGAGCGCTGGAAGCGCTTTCCTCGACAACCAGTAAGGGTGCGGCGGGCTGGGTCGCAGGCGAGGCTACAACCGGGGCGGGTGCTACGAACGCCGCCGCCTCGTAGCCCGGCACCTGTGCCGCGATCTGCGGGAATTCCAGCACGCCGATTTCGTCGGCCTCGGCCAACACGACCGAACGGAACACCGTGTTCTCGAGTTGGCGCACGTTGCCGGGCCACTTGTATTCGCCCAGCAGGCGCACTGCTTCGGCCGAAACCGAGCGCACGCGCTTGCCTTCTTCCGCCGCGAAGCGCGCGACGAAGCGGCGGACCAGATCGGGCACGTCTTCCATGCGCTCGCGCAGCGGCGGCAACGTCACCGGATAAATGTGCAGGCGGTAAAACAGGTCCTCGCGGAACGAAGCCTGGCGCACCAGCGCCATCAGGTCGCGATTGGTCGCGGAGATGAGGCGGAAGTTCACCTTCACCGGCTTGCGCGCGCCGACCGGATCGATCTCGCCTTCCTGCAACGCACGGAGCAGCTTTACTTGCGTGTCCTGAGGTAACTCGCCGATCTCGTCGAGGAACAGCGTACCGCCGTCGGCTTCCAGAAACTTGCCGATCTGCCGCTCGGCCGCGCCGGTGAACGAACCCTTTTCGTGGCCGAACAGGATCGACTCGACGAGGTTCGCGGGGATTGCGCCGCAGTTGACCGCGACGAACGGCTTTTTCGCGCGCGGACCGGCGGCATGGATGGCGCGGGCCAGCAATTCCTTGCCGGTACCGGACTCGCCTTCGATCAGGACCGGGATGTCGGAGGCGGCCGCTTTTTCCGCGAGCGTGAGTGCCGCCTGCATGCGCGGGCTTTTTGTGGTGAGGTCCTTCAGCGCGAGCTTGCCGTCGGCGGAGCGCTGCATGCGGCGTACTTCGTCGGCGAGCGTCGCCTGTGCCAGCGCATTGCGGATCGAAACCTGCAAACGCTCGGCGCGCACCGGCTTCACGCAGAAATCGACCGCGCCCGCGCGCATCGCCGAAACCACGGTGTCGATGGAGCCTTGAGCGGTCTGCACGATCACGGGAAGCGTGCTGCCGCGCTCACGCAGGCGGCCCAGCATGCCCATGCCGTCAAGGTCGGGCATCACCAGATCGAGCACGATACATTCGATGGCAGCGCCGTCGGCGCTATCCAGCGTTTTCAGTGCGGCTTCGGCGCTCTCGGCCATCACCGGCTCGTAGTCGAAGCGCTTGATCATCGCTTCGAGCAGCCGGCGTTGCACCGGATCGTCGTCCACCACCAGAATTCGCGCGCTCATCAGACCCCGCCCGCTACGCAAATGTGCCGTTTCGGGGCACATTGGTGTACGGGCGTTAAGAGAGTCTGAATCCGCCTATGCCACTGCAAAACCGCGTCGATCCGTTCGGAAACCTGTTCGCCGATGCCTCGCGCGGCACGCTGTTCGGCAATCGCGGCGGGAAGTTTCATAACGACGACCGCACGCTCGGCTCACGGCGTTATGCCTCCAGAGCGTGGATTTGCTGCGTGCTCTCCTTCAAGGGGCGGCAGCGCGACGTCTGGGGGCGCTACTACACCGAACTCTTCTTTATGGACGAGCCGACCGCGCTCTCCGCCGGGCATCGCCCGTGCTTCGAATGCCGGAGAAAAGATGCGCTCGCCTTTGCCGAAACGTTCAGCGGCGGGCACCGGCGGCTGCCCGCGCCGGCGATGGACAAGCTGCTCCACGAGGAGCGGTTGCTCGCCAGGGAGAAGCGCATCCACCGCCGCCCGCTCGACACGCTGCCGGACGGCGTCTTCGTCACGCTCGGCGGGAGCGATGCCTTTGCCGTAAAGGGAAAGAGCCTGCTGCGCTGGACGCCCAAAGGTTACGCAGACAGCCGCCCGCGTCTCGCCGGAATTGCCGCCGATATGTTGACGCCGCCATCTATCGCGGATGCCCTGAAGCGCGGGTATGCGCCGCAGTGGCATCCGAGCGCCGCTTCGTTGTGAGGTATGGGGCGCTGTGCGATAGAAAATGCATGCAGGAGATTTGCGCCCGATGAAAATTGCCTTCGAGAATCCGGCTTCCAGTTCTTCGTCCGGCGGTCCGCTGGGCGCGCTGCCCGAATGGAACCTCTCCGACCTCTATGCCGGAATCGACGATCCGAAGGTGCAGGCCGATCTCGCGAAGGCCGATGCCGACTGCATCGCGTTCGAGCAAGAGTATAAAGGCAAGCTGGAAGAGATCGCGAAGTCGCCCGCCGCGGGCGCGGCGTTCGGCGCGGCGGTGCGCCGCTATGAAGCGATCGACGACCTGCTGGGACGGCTGGTTTCCTTCGCGGGACTCGTGCGCGCCGGCGACACCAGCGATCCCGCGCGCGGCAAGTTCTACGGCGACGTAGTCGAGAAGATCACCGGCGCCTCGTCGCATCTCCTGTTCTTCACGCTGGAACTGAACCGCATCGACGACGTGCTGATCGAGCGCGCGCTCGAAGACCCGATCTTCGGCCACTACCGGCCGTGGGTCGAGGATACGCGCCGCGAGAAGCCGTATCAGCTCGAAGACCGCATCGAACTTCTGTTCCACGAAAAATCCGTGACCGGGCGCGGCGCGTGGAATCGCCTGTTCGACGAGACGGTCGCGGGCCTGCGCTTTGACATCGACAACGAGCGGCTGACGCTGGAGCCGACGCTGACGCTGTTGCAGGACGCCGACGAGAGCAAGCGCGCGAAGGCGGCGGGTTCGCTTGCGAAAGTGTTCAAGGAAAATCTCCCGACCTTCACGCTGATTACGAACGTGCTGGCGAAGGACAAGGAAATCTCCGACCGCTGGCGTGGCTTTCAGGACATAGCCGATGCGCGGCATCTCTCGAACCGCGTCGAGCGCGAGGTCGTGGACGCGCTGGTCGAGGTCGTGCGCGCGTCGTTCCCGCGGGTGTCGCACCGCTACTACAAGATGAAGGCGAAGTGGTTCGGCAAGGAGCGGTTGGAGCACTGGGATCGCAATGCGCCGCTGCCGAAGGTCGAGCAGCGCCTGATCGCGTGGCCGGAAGCGCGCGAGACGGTGTTGTCGGCCTATGCGGCGTTCTCGCCGCGCATGGCCGATATCGCGAAGCAGTTCTTCGACAAGAACTGGATCGACGCGCCGGTGCGTCCGGGCAAGGCGTCGGGCGCATTCGCACACCCCACCGTGCCGTCCGCGCATCCTTACGTGCTGCTGAACTACATGGGCCGTCCGCGCGACGTGATGACGCTCGCGCACGAACTCGGCCATGGCGTGCATCAGGTGCTGGCTGCGCCGAATGGCGCGCTGATGGCGCCGACGCCTTTGACGCTCGCAGAAACCGCTTCCGTGTTCGGCGAGATGCTGACCTTCCGTGCCTTGCTTGCGAAAGCCGCGCCCGCGCAGCGCAAGGCGATGCTGGTGCAGAAGGTCGAGGACATGATCAATACGGTCGTGCGCCAGATCGCGTTCTATACGTTCGAGCGGAAGCTCCACACCGAGCGCAAGAACGGCGAACTCACGCCTGAGAAAATCTGCGAACTCTGGATGAGCGTGCAGGGCGAGAGCCTCGGACCCGCAATCCACCTTGGCGAAGGCTACGAGACGTACTGGACCTATATCGGCCACTTCGTGCACGCGCCGTTCTATGTCTACGCCTATGCGTTCGGCGATTGCCTCGTGAATTCGCTCTACGCGGTCTACGAGAAGGCGGATGCTGGCTTTGCCGAGCGCTATCTCGCAATGCTGGCGGCCGGCGGCACCAAGCATCATTCCGACCTGCTCAAGCCGTTCGGGCTGGACGCGCGCGACCCGGCGTTCTGGCAGACCGGGCTGAAGCTCATCTCCAGCATGATCGACGAGATCGAGAAGCTGGATAAGGCGGCGTAAGCGCCTGCGGCACGCGCACGAAAATGTGCTTAGCGCTGCAAGGCGCGCCGATTGCCTTGCCCTTCGTTTCCGGGGAATGATGGCGTTACGCGGCCGGCGCCCGGTCCGCATGACTGGTCAGGAAAAAACAATGGTTCGTGCAGCGCTTGTCGCCTTCGCGGTTTTGTTCGGTGCGTTCTCAAGTTCGCCGGTGCAGGCGAAATACATGTTCGGCACCAGCGAGCACATCAACTTCATTCAGGACGTGACGGCGACCGGCGCGAACGGCGAGGCGCTCTATCTCGCCTACAAGACCAGCACGTTCAGCATCATCGCGGGCGTCAACGTCACCGACGACGGCTACGTGCTCGGCGTGAAGGGCGACAGCAAGCGCTACTACCACATGCCGACCGGCGCGGAGCTGGAGCGGCTGCAGCGCGGCGGCTTCCTGCCGAATCCGCTGCCGCCCTACAAGCTCGGCTTCTTCGATTACCTGATGGGCTACCTGCTCTGGATCGTGATCGGGGTAACCGCACTCTTTTATCTGGTGCCGTGGCTGCGCAAGCGTAACAAGCCGGCCGATCCGGAAGCCTCCGCGCCTGCCGCGTAAGATGGCGAAGGTCTGGATCGAAGCCGCGATCAACGGGCCGTGGGGCAAGGCGCGCCAGCCCGGCATTCCGGTTTCGACGAAAGACATCATCTCCGACGGCATCGCCGCCGCGAAAGCGGGCGCGGCCATCGTCCACCTGCACGTCTATGACGAGGCGACCGGGCAACAGCGCGACGACTGGCAACTCTATGCCGCGGTGGTCGAGGGCATTCGCGCGCAGTGCGATGCCATCGTCTATCCGACGATCCCGATCGCGGGTTCGTCCTATGCGAACGGCGAGATGAAAACCGCCCGCGAGCGCTACGAGCATCTCGAAGAACTCGCGAAGCGCGGACTTGCGGAGTGGGCTGTGGTCGATCCCGGTTCGTGCAACTTCGCGCGCTTTCAGGAAGTCGCGAAACTCGCTCCCGGTTTCGTCTATCAAAATCCCGACGACCACTTCTACGAAGGCATGCGCATCTGCGAAGAATATTCCGTGCATCCGAGCTACGCGATCTACGAGCCGGGTTTCACGCGCATGGGCGCGGCATCCGCGAAAGCGATGCCGAAGGTGCCGTCGCCGATCTACCGCTTCATGTTCGCGGAGGAATTCACCTTCGGCTTCCCGCCGAAGCCAGTGCATCTCGATGCGCACCTCACGTTGCTCCGTGAAACCGCGGGCGATTATCCGTGGATGGTCGCGGGTCTCGGCGTCGATATCCGGCCGCTGATCGCTTCCGCCGTGGAGCGGGAAGGGCATGTGCGCGTCGGCCTCGAAGACATGCCGTGGGGTGCTTCGCAGACCAATGCCGCGCTGGTGGAAGAAGCCGTGAAGATCATTCGCGCGCAGGGAAGCGAACCAGCTTCCGCTTCGGACGTTCGTACTGCGACGAAGGCGCTGAACCAGCGCCTGCAACGAGGCAGGGCGGTTGGCTGACAAGCCGGAAGACTCCGAGAGAAACCGTTTCTCCGCGCGGGCGGCGCGATACGCGCGCGTGGGTGCGAATGTCGGCGGCGTTGCAGCACGGTTAGGGGCGCAGCGCGTATTCGGCGGCGGTTCGCGCGATGCCAATGCGTCGGCGCTGGCGAGCGCACTCGGCGGACTGAAAGGTCCGCTCATGAAGGTCGCGCAACTGCTCGCGACCATCCCCGATGCGCTGCCGCCCGAATACGCTTCCGAACTGATGAAACTGCAATCGGAAGCGCCGCCGATGGGCTGGCCTTTCGTGAAGCGACGCATGGCCGCCGAACTGGGGCAGGACTGGGAAACGAAATTCGGTTCCTTCACCAAGGCCCCGGCTGCCGCCGCCTCGCTCGGTCAGGTGCATCGCGCGACCGCGAAGGACGGCGCGCTGCTTGCTTGCAAGCTGCAATACCCGGAGATGCAGTCCACCGTGGAAGCGGATTTGCGCCAGCTCGGCATCGTGCTTTCGCTGTACCGGCGCATGTCGCCGGAAATCGACACGCGCGAGATTCAAGCGGAGATCGGCGCGCGGCTGCGCGAAGAACTCGATTACCGGCGCGAGGCGAAACACGCCGCGCTCTACGGCGAGATGCTCGCGGATGTGCGCGAGGTGCGGGTGCCGAAGGTCTGGCCGGAGCTTTCCACCGGCCGCCTGCTGACGCTCGACTGGCTGGGCGGCGAGAAGCTGCTCGCCTACAAGGAGCGCGATCTCGAACAGCGCAACCGTCTGGCGGCGGCGATGTTCAGGGCATGGTGGCTGCCGTTCTCGCGCTTCGGCGTGATTCACGGCGATCCGCATCTCGGCAACTACACGGTATTCGAGGAAGCGGACCTGCCCGCCGGGATCAATCTCCTCGACTACGGCTGCATCCGGATTTTCCCGCCGCGTTTCGTCGGCGGCGTGGTCGATCTCTACCGGGGGCTGCGCGAAGGGGACGAGGCGCGCGTGGTTGCGGCCTACGAGGTCTGGGGCTTCAAGAACCTCTCGAAGCCCATGATCGAAGCCCTCAACATCTGGGCGCGCTTTATCTATGGGCCGCTGATGGATGACCGGGTCCGCACCATCGCGGACGGCATTGCGCCTGCGCAATACGGCCGCAGGGAAGCGTTCCGCGTGAAGCAGGCTATGCGCGAGTTCGGTCCGGTCACGGTGCCACGCGAATTCGTGTTCATGGACCGCGCGGCGATCGGTCTCGGCGGCGTTTTCCTGCACCTGCGCGCGGAAATGAATTTCCATCGCCTGTTCGAGGATGCCATCCGCGACTTTTCGGTGCAGGCGGTGGCGGACCGCCAGGCGGCGGCGCTCCGGCGTGCCGGGTTATCCGCCGATCACTGAAAGGGCATTTGCCCGCCCCGGCGCTTTCCGGTAATTCAACATGCAGCAATTTCCGGGAATTGGGGACCCTGATCATGGCCAGTCACGGCAAGACCGAATACGGCACCGCCAAGGGCAACGATTACGCCGAACACGAAAGCACCTACAATCTCTTCATCGAGATGGTGAAGTGGGGCGTGATCCTCAATGTCATCATCGTATTTTTGATGTTCTGGTTCCTGACCTGACCCTTTAGGCGAGTAACGCCAAATGAAGATCGCGATCCCGGCTGAAACCGAACAGGGCGAGCCGCGCGTCGCGGCAACCCCGGATACCGTCAAGCGCTTCGCCAATCTCGGCGCGAAAGTCGCGGTAGAGAAAGGCGCGGGCGGCAAGGCCGGCATTCCGGATGCCGATTTTTCCGCCGCCGGTGCTGAAATCGGCAATGGCGTCGCGAAGGACGCCGATATTGTCCTGAAGGTCCGCCGTCCGACGAAATCCGAGCTTGGTTCCTACAAGCCGGGTGCACTCGTCATTTCCATCATGGACCCCTACGGCAACGACGCCGCGCTGAAGGATCTCGCGGCGGCGAAGGTCTCCGCTTTCGCGATGGAATTGATGCCGCGCATCACCCGCGCGCAGGTGATGGACGTGCTTTCCTCACAGGCGAACCTCGCGGGCTACCGCGCGGTGGTGGATGCTTCCTCCGAATTCGGCCGTGCGCTGCCGATGATGATGACCGCGGCCGGCACCGTGCCCGCCGCCAAGGCCTTCATCATGGGCGTCGGCGTCGCCGGGTTGCAGGCGATTGCAACCGCGCGCCGCCTCGGCGCGGTGGTGACGGCGACCGACGTGCGCCCCGCCACGAAAGAGCAGGTCGAGAGCCTGGGCGCGAAGTTCCTCGCGGTCGAGGACGAGGAGTTCAAGAACGCGCAGACCGCGGGCGGCTACGCCAAGGAAATGTCGAAGGAGTATCAGGCGAAGCAGGCCGCGCTGACCGCCGAGCACATCAAGAAGCAGGACATCGTGATTACGACCGCTCTGATTCCGGGCCGTCCCGCGCCGCGACTGATCACGAAGGAAATGGTTGCATCGATGAAGCCGGGTTCGGTGATCGTCGATCTCGCGGTCGAGCGCGGCGGTAACGTCGAGGGCGCGGAAGCCGGCAAGATCGTGGACGTGAACGGCGTGAAGATCGTCGGCCACCTGAACGTGGCGGGCCGTCTCGCGGCCACCGCTTCCTCGCTCTACGCGAAGAACCTCTACGCCTTCGTCGAGACCATGTTCGACAAGGAAAAGAAGTTCGCGCCCAACTGGGATGACGAACTCATCAAGGCGACGCTGCTGACGCGCGATGGCGCGGTCGTCCACCCGAATTTCATGCCGAAAGGATAGGCGCATGTTCGAGAACATGACCGATCTGGTTTCGTTTGCGCTCACCGCCTGCTCCGACGGCTTCTACGAGTTCATGTCGAGCGACGAAAGCGTATTGCCGCTGAACGCGATGGCGACGGCTTCCGCCTCCGCGGCCAGCCCCTTCGTGTTCCAGATCTCGATCTTCGTGCTGGCCTGTTTCGTCGGCTACTACGTGGTGTGGTCGGTGACGCCCGCGCTGCATACGCCGCTGATGTCGGTGACCAACGCGATCTCGTCGGTGATCGTGGTCGGCGCGCTGCTCGCGGTCGGCGTGCCGCTGGCGGGCGATGCTTCCGCCGCGTGGTGGTCGCGCATCCTCGGGTTCTTCGCGCTGATCATGGCCTCTGTGAACATCTTCGGCGGTTTCCTCGTCACCCAGCGCATGCTGGCGATGTATCAGAAGAAGAAGTGAGGCGGCCATGAGCGCAGATATCGTCGCCGTCCTTTACCTCGTCTCCGGCGTCCTGTTCATCCTCGCGCTGCGGGGACTTTCGCATCCGACCACGTCGCGGGACGGCAACCGCTACGGCATGATCGGCATGGCAATCGCCATCGGCACCACGCTGGCTTACTCGCCGCCGGCCGACGCCATCGGCTGGGTGCTGGTGATCGCCGGCCTCGCCATTGGCGGCGGCATCGGCGCGGTGATGTCGCGCAAAATCGCGATGACGCAGATGCCGCAACTGGTCGCGGCGTTCCACTCCCTCGTCGGTCTCGCGGCCGTATTGGTCGCGGCGGGCGCGCTCTATGCACCGTCGGCCTTCGGCATCGGCAATATCGGCTCGATTGCCGCCGCGTCGCTGGTGGAGATGGCGCTGGGTGCTGCCATCGGCGCGATCACGTTCACCGGCTCGGTGATCGCGTTCGCGAAACTGAACGGCAACATGTCGGGCGCGCCGATCATCCTGCCCGCGCGCCACCTCATCAATCTCGCGCTGGCGGCGGCCTTGCTGCTCGCCGTCATCTTCTTCGTGCGCACCGAAAGCCACGCGCTGTTCTGGGCGATTGTCCTGCTGTCCTTCGTGCTCGGCGTGCTTATCATCGTTCCGATCGGCGGCGCGGATATGCCGGTCGTCGTCTCGATGCTGAACTCCTATTCGGGCTGGGCGGCTGCGGGCATCGGCTTCACGCTCGGCAATGCGGCGCTGATCATCACCGGCGCGCTGGTCGGTTCTTCCGGCGCCATCCTCTCGTACATCATGTGCAAGGGCATGAACCGCTCATTCATCTCGGTGATCCTCGGCGGCTTCGGCGGCGAGACTTCCGCCGCCGCCGGTCATGTCGAGACGCGCCCCGTGAAACAGGGTTCGGCGGATGACGCGGCCTTCATCATGAAGAACGCGGAGAAGGTCATCATCGTGCCGGGTTACGGCATGGCGGTCGCGCAGGCGCAGCACGCGCTCCGCGAAATGGCCGACAAGCTGAAAGAAGAAGGCGTCGAGGTGAAGTACGCGATCCATCCGGTCGCGGGCCGCATGCCGGGCCACATGAACGTGCTGCTGGCCGAAGCCAACGTGCCCTACGACGAAGTGTTCGAACTCGAAGACATCAACTCCGATTTCGGACAGGCGGATGTCGCCTTCGTCATCGGCGCGAACGACGTCACCAACCCGTCCGCCAAGACCGATCCGAAGTCTCCGATCTTCGGCATGCCGGTGCTGGACGTGGAAAAGGCGAAGACGGTGCTGTTCGTGAAGCGCGGCATGGGTTCGGGCTATGCCGGCGTCGAGAACGAGTTGTTCTTCCGCGACAACACCATGATGCTGTTCGCCGACGCGAAGAAGATGGTCGAGAACATCGTCAAGGGCCTTTAATCGCCTGGATCATGGATCTCCGCTTTCGCGGGGATGACAAAGATGAAAACGCTGCTACTCGCCGCGATTTCTATCTACGCCGCGCTGTGCGCGTTCATGTATTTCTCGCAGCGCAGCCTGATGTATTTCCCCGACCGCGTACGCACGATTCCCGCGGAAGCGGGGCTGGCGGATGCGAAAGAGGAAAAGCTCGTCACCGCCGACGGCGAGACCATCATCGTCTGGCATATCCCACCGCGCGACGCGCAGAAGCCGGTAGTCGTCTATTTCCACGGTAACGGCGGCGCGCTGAACCTGCGCGTGCAGCGTTTCGCGCGCCTCGCTGCGCAGGGCTTCGGGGTCGTCGGCGTTTCCTATCGCGGTTATGGCGGCTCGTCCGGCACTCCCAGCGAAGACGGGCTGATCGCGGATGGTGTCGCGGCCTACGAGTTCGCGGCGAAGCTCTACACGCCCGCGCGCGTCGCGTTATGGGGAGAGTCGCTCGGCAGCGGCGTCGCCGTAGCGGTGGCGTCCGAATCGCCGGTCGCGAAACTGGTGCTCGAATCCCCGTTCACGTCGGCGGCCGATGTCGGCGCGTCGGTTTATTTCTTCCTGCCGGTGCGGCTTCTGATGAAGGACCAGTTCCGCTCCGATCTGCGTATCGGGAACGTGAAAGCGCCGGTGCTGATCCTGCACGGCGAGCGCGACAGCGTGGTGCCGTTCGCTTTCGGGCAACGGCTGTTTGCGATGATCCCCGGCGAGAAGAAGTTCGCGCGCTTTGCGGACGGCGAGCACTACGACCTCGACCGCCACGGCGGCTTCGAGGCGGCCGCGGAATTTCTCGCGGCCATGACCCAAAAATAAAACGGGCGGCTGTATAGCCGCCCGTCGAAACTCAAATTGCCGGAACTCAGGAGCGCGGCGGGCGCGAACCGAAACCGCCGCCCTGGCCGCCACGGCCGCCGCCGGCCGCACCGAACGCCGGCTTGGCGGGCTTCGCCGGGAGGAGGCCTTCGCGCTGGAGCTTCTTGCGCGCCAGCTTGCGGGCGCGGCGCACGGCTTCCGCCTTTTCGCGGGCTTTCTTCTCGGACGGCTTTTCGTAGTGGCCGCGCAGCTTCATCTCGCGGAAAATGCCCTCGCGCTGCATCTTCTTCTTGAGCGCCTTGAGAGCCTGATCGACGTTGTTATCGCGGACGAGAACCTGCACGTGTGCTCCTGAAATTCCTGTTTTCCGACGGGTGGCCGGACATGGCGTCGCAGCCGAAGGCCGGGTGGGTATCAGACCGTTCCGGAAATGTCCATCCTGCCGTTTCCGGCTGGCGGGACAGCGGTTTCCCCTGCTAGTTCAAGCGCATGCGCATCACCAAAATCACCGACATCGTCGTTCCGATCTCGTCCTCGATCCGCAACGCCTTCATCGATTTCTCGACCATGACCGCGAGCGTGGTCGCCATCGAGACCGACGTGAAGCGGGCCGGGAAGCCGGTCACGGGCTTCGGCTTCAATTCCAATGGCCGCTACGCCCCGCAAGGCCTGCTGCGCGAGCGTTTCATCCCGCGGCTGCGCGATGCAAAGGACATCGAGGACGCGCGCGGCTTCATCGACCCGGCGAAGGCGTGGACCGCGATGATGCAGAACGAGAAACCGGGCGGGCATGGCGAGCGCTCGGTTGCGGTGGGCGTGCTCGACATGGCGATCTGGGACGCGCTCGCGAAGGCCGAGGGCGTGCCGCTCTGGAAACTGCTGGCGGACCGCTACAACGGCGGTAAGGCGGACGAGACCGCGTGGGTCTATGCCGCGGGCGGCTACTATTATCCGGGCGAGGACGTGAAGTCTCTCACCGAGGAAATGCGCCGCTACCTCGACCTCGGCTACTCGACAGTGAAAATGAAGATCGGCGGCGTGCCGCTGAAAGATGACATGACGCGCATCGAGGCGGTGCTGAAGGTCGTCGGCGGCGACGGCTCCAGATTATGCGTCGACGTGAACGGCCGCTTCGGCCTGCAAACCGCGCTCGATTACGCGCGCGCAATCGAGTCGCTGAACCTGCGCTGGTACGAGGAGCCGGTCGATCCGCTCGATTATCTGCTCCATGCCGCGCTCGCCACCGAATATGCAGGGCCGATTGCGACCGGCGAGAATCTGTTCTCGATGCAGGATGCACGCAACCTGATCCGCCACGGCGGATTGCGCGCCGACCGCGACATCCTCCAGATGGACCCGGCGCTTTCCTACGGCCTCGTCGAATATCTGCGGACACTCGCGATGTTGAAGCAGCACGGCTGGTCGTCGCGCCGTTGCGTGCCGCATGGCGGGCATCAGTTCGCGCTGAACATCGCGACCGGCCTCGGCCTCGGCGGCAACGAATCCTATCCGCAGGTGTTCGCGCCGTTTGGCGGCTTTGCCGACGATACGCCGGTGAAGGACAGCCGCGTGAAGATGCCGGATATTCCCGGCATCGGCTTCGAGGCGAAGAACGCGCTTTACGCGGTGATGAAGCCGATGCTGGCGGCGTGAGCGCTCAGCGCTGCACGCGGTTCCAGATCAGCGCGAAGAATGCGCCGAGGCAGTAGCTCACCGCGACGGTAAGCGCGACCAGCAGCGCGGCCGTGTCGATCTGGAACGGATTGATCGAATAGATCGGCTTTACGAAATGAAGCCGCAACACGAAGTTGGCCGCTTCCTGGCCGAAGCCGAGCGCGACGACTGCGCTCCAGAGCAGGTGGATGCTGCCGACAAAGGTTGCGAGTGTGAGGCCGGTACGATGAACGTTGAGTGCGGGAGACATGGCGAAAGCCTTTAAATAAGGCTCTCGCTATCGCGCCTTCGATCCTCGCGCGTTGACTTACATCAAGCGCGCAGGCTTCAGAGTTTTACCCGCGTGACATGGCCCATCTTGCGGCCGGCCTTGGCGGCGCCCTTGCCGTAGAGGTGCACGGACGCGCCGGGTTCTTTCGCGATCTTTTCCCAGCCGAGCACTTCGTCGCCGATCAGGTTGGTCATCACGGCGGATTTTCCGACTCGCTTCGCGGAATTGAGCGGCCAGCCAGCGACCGCGCGGATGTGCTGCTCGAACTGGCTTGCTTGCGCGCCGTCCATGGTCCAGTGGCCGGAATTGTGTACGCGCGGCGCGATCTCGTTGACGAGCAACTCGCGCTTCGCGCCCTTCTTCACGACGAACAGCTCCACCGCGAGCACGCCGACATAATTCAGCGCCTTCGCGATCTTGGTGGCGATGTTCACCGCTTCCTTCGCGAGCGCGGGCGTAATTTTCGCGGGCACCGTCGAAGTGTGGAGGATGTGATTGCGGTGCACGTTCTCGGCGGGATCGAAGGCCGCGGTCTTGCCGCTTGCATCGCGCGCGATCACGACCGAAATCTCGCGTTCGAATTTCACGAAGCCTTCCAGCACGGCGGGCTGCTCGCCGATGGAGCGCCACGCGGTGCCGAGATCGTCGCCTTTGTCCAGCTTGACCTGACCCTTGCCGTCGTAGCCGAGGCGCGCGGTTTTCAGGATCGCGGGCATGCCGATCTTGGCGAAGGCCATCGAGAGTTCGGTCGAGGAGTTCACCGGCGCGAACGGCGCGGTTGCGATTTTCAGCGAATTGACGAAGCGCTTTTCCTTCACGCGGTCTTGCGTGGTGGCGAGTACGTCGGCATTCGGGAACAGCGGCTTGCGCGCGGCGATGAAGGCCGCGGTTTCCGCCGGGATGTTTTCGAATTCGTAGGTGACGGCATCGACAGTATTCAGGAAGTCCGCGAGTCGCGCCCAGTTGTCGTAGGGCGCGCAGGTCGAGAGTTTCGCGACGTCGAAAGCGCAGGAGTCCTTCTTGTCCGAATAGATATGGACGCGGAAGCCGAGTTCGTGTGCGGCTTGTGCGAGCATGCGGCCCAACTGGCCGCCGCCGAGGATGCCGATGGTTGCGTCGGGCGCGAGCGGTTTATGCAGTGTCGTCATTTCGGTTTCAGCGGAATCTTCTTGGTTTGTTTCGCGCGGAAGGCGTCGAGTTTTTTCGCGAGCGAGGCGTCGGAAAGCGCGAGCACGGCGGCGGCGAGCAGACCCGCGTTCTTCGCGCCGGCTTCGCCGATGGCGAGGGTGCCGACAGGAATACCGGCCGGCATCTGCGCGATGGAGAGGAAACTGTCGACGCCCTTCAGCGCTTTCGATTTCACCGGCACGCCGAAGACCGGCAGCGGCGTGAGCGATGCGGTCATACCCGGCAGATGCGCGGCGCCGCCCGCACCCGCGATGATAACCTTGAAGCCCTTGCCTTTCGCCGACTTCGCGAAATCATAGAGCCGGTCCGGCGTGCGATGCGCCGAGACGACGAGGCTCTCGAACTTGATGCCGAAATCGTCGAGCGTTTGCGCCGCGTGTTTCATGGTTTCCCAGTCGGACTGACTGCCCATGATGATTGCGACGGCCGGTTTCCCCGCGCTCATAAATTGCCTGCCCCACGACACTTGGAAAGCGCGGGATTATAGGAGAGGGTGCCTTGCTTGCAAGAAGAGTCGCTTGCATCGCGAGAACAATCGTTAATGCCGCGAGAAAAGCCGCAGAATAAAAGGGCCGGGAACGCGCAGCGCGGCAACGTTGCGCCGCGCAAATCCGTGCCGGAGCGGGTATCGCCGGACAGCACGCCCGGCCTTGCCGCCGAGATCGAACGGCTCCGGCACGAACTACGAAAATCCGCAGTGCGAATCCAACAACTGGAGAAGTCCGCGCATGAAGATGCGCTGACCGGGCTTTTGAACCGGCGCGGTTTCGAGGCGGCGTTCGCGCGCACCGCTTCCTATCTCGCTCGCTATGGCGGCGATGCCGCGCTGCTTTATCTCGATCTCGACGGTTTCAAGCCGGTGAACGACCGCCTCGGCCATGCGGCAGGCGACGTTGTGTTGCAGGAGATCGCGCGGCTGCTGCGGGGCAGCGTGCGCGGTTCCGACATGGCGGCACGGCTCGGCGGCGACGAATTCGCGCTGTTGCTCCTGCACATCGACGCCGCGCAGGCAGAGAAGAAAGCGCGTGCGCTGGAGGAATTGATTAAGAGCGCTTCGTTCGAATTCGCAAACGAAAGGCCCGGCATCGGCGCTTCCATCGGTGCGGCTACGATCGGAGGCGGCGAGGCGCTGGACGACGTCATGCAGCGCGCGGATGCGGCGATGTATGCGCGGAAGCGGGAACGTAAGGGTTAGCGCCCCTCGTCATGCAGTGACGGGTTAGCGAAGAAACGGCGCCATGCCCTCGCGCGCGAGTTCGTCGGCGCGCTCGTTCTCCGCGTGTCCGGCGTGGCCTTTCAGCCAGTGCCACTCGACCTTGTGTGCGAGGGCCGCTTTCTCCAGCCGTTGCCAGAGTTCGATGTTCTTCACGGGCTTTTTGTCGGCGGTCTTCCAGCCGTTCTTCTTCCATTTCTTGATCCAGCCGGTAATGCCGCCCTTCACGTATTGCGAGTCGGTGTAGAGGTCTGCGTCGCAGTTCGCGGGCAGCGACTCCAGCGCCATGATCGCCGCCGTCAATTCCATGCGGTTGTTGGTGGTGAGCTGCTCGCCGCCCTTCAGCTCCGTGCGCTTGCCGTCACGCTCAATGATCGCGCCCCAGCCGCCGGGGCCGGGATTGCCTGAGCACGCGCCGTCGGAATGAATTTTCACACGGCTCATGCCGCGAGACCATAGTCCTGCGCGCGCTCGATGCGGCGGTGGAATTGCAGCTTCTTCATGTATTCCTTCGGGTCCTTCGGACGCACCAGCGCCCCCGCGGGCACGTTCAGCCAGTCCACCGTACGCGTGAGCAGGAAGCGCAACGCCGCGCCGCGCGCGAGCAGCGGCAGCGCCTCGACTTCCGGGTTCGAGAGCGCGCGCCCCGCGTTGTAGTTCGAGAGCAACGCCTTGCCCTTGGTGACGTTGAACGAGCCGTCGATCTCGAAACACCATGCGTTCAGGCAGATCGCGATGTCGTAGGCGTAGAAGTCGTTGCAGGCGAAATAGAAGTCGATCAGGCCGGAGAGCTTGTCGCCGAGGAAGAACACGTTGTCCGGAAACAGGTCGGCATGGATCACGCCTGCGGGCAGGTCTTTCGGCCAGCGCGCCGTGAGATAGGCGACCTCGTCGGCGATGAGATCGGAAAGTCCGGGCGACACTTCGTCGGCGCGCGGAATGCTCTGGTCGGCGAGTTTCATCCAGCCGTCCGGGCCAAGCGCATTGGCGCGCTTGATCGCGAAGCCTTCGCCTGCCTTATGGAAGCTGGCGAGCGCGCTGCCGAGTGCCGCGCAATGCGCGTTGCTCGGACGGCGCACCGAAATGCCTTCGAGGAAGGTGATAATCGCGGCCGGGCGGCCCGCGAGTTCGCCGAGCGCTTCGCCTTTTTTGTTTTTCACCGGTTGCGGGCAATTCAGCCCGCGCGCGGCCAGGTGCTCCATCAGGCCGATGAAGAACGGCAGGTCGCGCGGATCGACGCGCTTCTCGTAGAGGGTCAGGAAATAATAGCCGCGCTTGGTGTGCAGCATGTAATTCGTGTTCTCGACGCCCTCGGCGATTCCCTTGAATGCCATCAACTCGCCGATGTCGTATCCGGCGAGGAAGGCGGCGAGTTGGTCGTCGGAAACTTCGGTGTAGACGGCCATCGTTCTATCCGCTCAGGCAGGGAGAAGATGACATACGAAAATCGCGGAAATAAAAAAACAAATGTTTACTCCGCCGCGGTGTCGCGCAATTCGCGCGGCAGCGGGAAGAACACGTCTTCCTGCGGGCCGGCATAGGTCTCGACTTCGACCGAATATCGTTTCGCGAAGGCGTCGATGATTTCCTCGACCAGCACTTCCGGCGCGGACGCGCCCGCGGTGATGCCGAGGCTCTCGATGTTTCCGAATACGTTCCAGTCAATATCGTCCGCACGCTGCACCAGCGCGGTTGCGCGGCAGCCCGAACGCTCCGCCACTTCGCGCAGGCGCTGCGAATTCGACGAGTTCGGCGCGCCGACCACGATCATGGCCTGTACCTGCGGCGCGACGTTCTTCACCGCTTCCTGGCGGTTGGTGGTCGCGTAGCAGATGTCTTCCTTGTGCGGGCCGGTGATGTTCGGGAAGCGCTCCTTCAGGATCGCGACCATCTCCGCGGTGTCGTCCACCGAGAGCGTGGTCTGCGTGACATAGGCGAGCGCATCGGGATTCTTCGGCTGGATCGCGCGCGCGTCTTCCGCGGTTTCGATCAGCGTCACCGCGCCCGGCGTAAGCTGGCCCATGGTGCCGATGGTTTCCGGGTGCCCGGCGTGGCCGATCAGCAAAATCTCGCGGCCGCGCTTCGCGTGCACCATTGCCTCGCGATGGACCTTGGTGACGAGCGGGCAGGTCGCGTCGATGGCGAACAGCTTGCGCTGCCCGGCCTCGTCGGGGACGGATTTCGGAACGCCGTGGGCGGAGAAAATCACCGGCCGGTCGCCGTCCGGCACCTGCGCCAGTTCCTCCACGAAGATCGCGCCCTTCCGGCGCAGTCCTTCGACCACGTATTTGTTGTGCACGATCTCGTGGCGGACATAGACCGGGGGGCCGTATTTCCGGAGCGCCTGTTCCACCGCGTCGATGGCCCGCACCACGCCCGCGCAGAAGCCGCGCGGGGCGCATAGCAGCACGCGCAGGCGGGGCAGGGCGGGTTGGGGCGAAACAGCCATAAATTTCTAGCCTTTAGGGCGCTATTCGGCGCCGGGAACCGGGTAAGTCAACCATCTAGCCCATTCTGCGTTGCTTTGGACCGGGCCTCCCCCTATATAGGCGCCGACCCCGGTCATCCGTGACGTTACCGAGGCTCCCGCTACGAAAAATAGCGGCGGCACTCGCGAAACCGTACATGGCTGACGAACGTTGACCGCGTTAGAGGCGCGAACACCATGTCTCACATGCCGTTAATGCCCAAGGCGACCGCCGTCTGGCTGGTCGATAATACCTCGCTTTCGTTCGAGCAGATCGCCGACTTCTGCAAGCTGCACCCCCTCGAAGTGAAGGGGATCGCCGACGGCGAAGTCGCGCAGGGCATCAAGGGCCTCGACCCGGTGGCCTCCGGCCAGATCAGCCGCGAGGAACTCGATGCCGCCATCGCCGACCCGAACCACAAGCTGGTGATGTCGGAATCGAAGGTGCGCCTGCCGGAAGCCAAGCCGAAGAAAGGCCCGCGCTACACGCCGGTCTCGAAGCGGCACGACCGCCCGAACGCGATCCTGTGGCTGGTACGCAACCATGCCGAACTCAAGGACGCGCAGATCATGCGCCTCGTCGGCACCACGAAATCGACGATCCAGTCGGTGCGCGACCGTTCGCACTGGAATTCGCCGAACCTCGCGCCGATGGACCCGGTTACGCTCGGCCTCTGCTCGCAGATCGACCTCGACAACGAGGTGCGCCGCGCTTCCAAGAACCGCGTGGCCGAACCGGCCGAGCCGTCGCGCACGCTGCTGCCCGCCGAACAGACCACTGCGCAGCCGCAGGCCGACGCGGATCAGCCTCCGGTCGACGACCGCAAGCAGTCGATCGACGCGGAGAACGTGTTCGCGAAGCTCGGCGGCATGAAGCGCAGCGAGTAGTCTTCGCTTTTATGGAATTGAAAAGGCCGGGTTTTGCCCGGCCTTTTTGTTTGGCGCCTACTCCAGCGCCTCGTCCTTCACATCGACGATGTAATTAAGTGCGAGCCGTCCGCCGTCGGGGAAAATGGTTTCGCCGGTGACATAGCTGGCGTCGTCGGAAGCAAGGAACGAAGCAACGCTTGCGATTTCTTCCGGGCCGCCGATACGCTGCAACGGCGTGCGCGAGAGCAGCCGCTTCTTCGCGGCCTTGTCCTTCGCGACACCCGCGAGGATCTCGGTCGCAATCGAGCCGGGGCCGATGGCGTTCACGCGGATGCCGTAAGGCGCGAGCGAGAGCGCCATGACCTTGGTGAGTTGCTGGATGCCGCCCTTCGACACCGAGTAGGGAACCTGGTTCGGAATCGCGACGACCGAGTTCACCGAAGACATATTGATGATTGCGCCCGGTTTCCGGCCCGCCTTCGCCTGCGCGACCATTTGCTTCGCGGCGGCCTGACCGGCGAGGAACGAGCCTTTCAGGTTCACGCGCAGCACGCGGTCGAAATCGGATTCGGAAATGTCGAGGAAGTCGGCGGTGTGGATGATGCCGGCATTGTTGACGAGGATGTCGAGCGCGCCGAGTTTTGCGACCGTATCCTTCACCAGCGCTGCGACCGCGTTCGCGTTGCCTACATCGCAGGCGATGAAATGCGCGTTCGCGCCGAGCGCTTTCGTCGCTTCCCCGCCGACCTTTCCGTCGATGTCGGAGAGAACGATTTGCGCGCCGTCCTCGACGAAGCGCTTTGCAATGGCGAGGCCGATGCCACGCGCAGCGCCAGTGACAAGGGCGACGCGGTCTTTGAGGTTTGCCATCCTTATTGCGCCATTCCCTTGCTCTGGAGCGCGGCCTTGATCTCGTCGAGCGTCACCGGATCGTCGATGGTGGCCGGCATGTTCCACGGCTCCTTGTCGGCGATCTTCTTCATGGTACCGCGCACGATCTTGCCGGAGCGGGTTTTCGGCAGGCGCTTGATCACCATGGCGCTCTTGAACGCCGCGACCGGGCCGATCTTCTCGCGCACCAGTGCGATCAGTTCCTTCTCGATGGTTTCGTCAGGCTTGTTCACGCCGGATTTCAGGACGACGAAACCGACTGGCACCTCGCCCTTCATCGAATCCGCGACGCCGATCACTGCGCATTCCGCGACGTCGTTGTGGGAAGCGAGCACTTCTTCCATGCCGCCGGTGGAGAGGCGATGGCCCGCGACGTTGATGATGTCGTCGGTGCGGCCCAGCACATAGAGATAGCCGTCCTCGTCCTTGTATCCGGCATCGGCGGTTTTGTAGTAGCCGGGGAATTCGGCGAGGTACGATTCCCTGAACCGTTCGTCCTGCTGCCACAGCGTCGGGAAACATCCCGGCGGCAGTGGCAGCTTCACGACGATGTTGCCCATCTTGCCGGCATCGACCGGCTTGCCACCGTCATCGACGATCTGCACGTCGTAGCCAGGCATCGGCACCGTTGGCGAGCCGTGCTTCACCGGCAACATGCCGTAGCCCATCGGGTTGCCGACGATTGTCCAGCCGGTTTCGGTCTGCCACCAGTGGTCGATCACCGGCACGTTCAGGATTTTCTCCGCCCACTTGATCGTGTCCGGGTCGGCGCGCTCGCCGGCGAGGAACAGCGTGCGGAAGGAGGAAAGGTCGTAGTCCTTCACGCGCTTGCCTTCGGGGTCTTCCTTCTTGATCGCGCGGAAGGCGGTGGGCGCGGTGAACAGCGCGACCGCCTTGTGTTCGGACGCGACCCGCCAGAACGCGCCTGCGTCTGGCGTGCCGACCGGCTTGCCCTCGTACACAACCGACGTGCAGCCGTGAAACAGCGGGCCGTAGACGATGTACGAGTGGCCGACGACCCAGCCGATGTCGGACGAAGTCCACCAGACTTCGCCTTCCCTAATGCCGTACATGAACTCCATCGACCATTTCAGCGCGACGGCGTGGCCGCCGTTGTCGCGCACGACGCCTTTCGGGATGCCGGTGGTGCCGGATGTATAGAGAATGTAGAGCGGGTCGGTGGCCTTCACCGGCACGCATTCGGAAGTCTTCTTCGCGGCCAGCGCGGCTTCGCGAAGCGACGCCCAGTCGTGGTCGCGGCCCGCCTTCATCTCCGCCTTTGCCTGCGGGCGCTGGAACAGGATCACCGTTTCGGGTTTCGACTCCGCCAGTTCGATCGCGGCATCGAGCAGCGGTTTATATTCGACCACGCGCGTCACTTCGATGCCGCAGCTCGCGGTGAGCAGCAGTTTCGGTTTCGCGTCGTTGAGGCGCGTCGCCAGTTCCTTCGGCGCGAAACCGCCGAACACCACCGAATGAACCGCGCCGATGCGCGCGCAGGCGAGCATCGCCACCAGCGCTTCGGGGATCATCGGCATATAGATGACGACGCGGTCGCCTTTCTGCACGCCGAAATCGCGAAGCACCGCGCCGAAGGCGCTCACTTCGGTTTGCAGTTCGCGGTACGTGATGTTGCGCTTCGATTGCGAGACCGGGCTGTCATAGGCGAAGGCGATCTGCTCGGCGCGGCCGCGCTCTACATGGCGGTCCACCGCGTTGTAGCAAGTGTTCAGCACGCCATCGGGAAACCAGCGGCCATAGACGCCCTGCTTCCGGTCGAACACGGTTTTCGGCTTCTCGAACCAGTCGATTGCCTCGGCGGCTTGGCCCCAGAACCCGAAGGGTTCGCGCTGCCAGTGCGCATAGGCTTGCGGATAGCGGCTCGCCTTCGGCGTGGTCATGTTCTTCCCCGGTGCGTTTTGTCGTTTTGCGGGATTCTGGACGCCACGGGCGGCTTGGCAAGAGCAGCCTTGGTCGCAGGATTCATTTGTCATGGCGGGGCTTATGCCGGGCATGACGAGGTGAAAAGCTATGCTCGAACCTGCGTAGCAACGAAGGCAGTTGCTCTCTATAACCCGCGCCGCATGCTTTCCACCGATCCCGTCTTCTGGATTGTCGCGGCGATAGCCGTGACCTGCTTTGGCTTCGCCAAGGGCGGGTTCGGCGGCATCGGCATGGCGGCGACGCCACTACTCGCGTTGATCGTGCCGCCGTTGCAGGCGGCCGCGATCCTGC
Organism: Xanthobacteraceae bacterium; assembly: GCA_019454205.1. Lineage (NCBI taxonomy): Bacteria > Pseudomonadati > Pseudomonadota > Alphaproteobacteria > Hyphomicrobiales > Xanthobacteraceae > Xanthobacteraceae bacterium. The sequence continues at coordinate 2,484,702 of CP075369.1, read as the reverse complement.
TGCCGATCCTGCTCATGCAGGATGCGATTTCGCTCTGGGCGTTCCGGCGCGAATGGGATGCGTGGAACCTGAAGGTGCTGCTGCCGGGCGCGGTTGCGGGAATTGGAATTGCGTGGGCGCTCGCCGCCTATGTGTCGGATGCGTGGGTCAAGCTCATCATCGGCGTGATCGCATGCGTGTTCGTGCTGAACCAGTGGTTCGGGTTGGGGAAGGCGGCGGAAGCGAAAAAGCCGAATGCCGCAAGCGGCGTATTCTGGGGCGCACTGTCCGGCTTCACCAGCACGCTGGCGCATGCTGGCTCGCCGCCGGTCAACATTCATGTGTTGCCGCAGAAATTGCCGAAAATGGTTTTCGTCGGCACCTTCACGATCTTCTTTGCCTGCGTGAACGCAGTGAAGGTGATCCCGTTCTTCTTTCTCGGGGAGTTCACGAAAAGCACGCTACTCACTGCGCTGGTGCTGATGCCGCTTGCGATCTTCACCAATCTTTCCGGTATATGGCTGGTGAAGCGCGTGCCGGAAAAACTGTTCTACCGCATCGCTTATGCGCTGATGTTCCTCGTCTCGCTCGAATTGATCCGGCAGGGCGCGGGCACGCTGTTCTTCCGCTAGATATTTTTCGCTCGCTTCGCCAGCAGCCGCGCAATGGCGGTGTATGCCAGCGCCACTACGGTGAAGAACGCGAGCATCGCCGCGCAATTCAAGAGCACCGCGCCCCAGCCAAGCCTGCCGGTTTCCAGAAACGGATAAGGCCAGAAATTCGCGAAGCTGCCACGCGCCAATACTACGATCACATAAAGTAACGGGAAGATCAGCCAGTACGGCACGTCGCGCCAGCGAAGCGAATCCTTCGGCACGAAGGCAAGCCAGAACAGCACATACAATACCGGCATTGCATAATGTAGCAGCACGTCTGCCAGCCATTGCGGGCCGGTGGGCGTCCAGAGCGCGCTCAGGATGAAGAAATAAACGATGCAGACCACTGTGATGTAGGCGGCAATCGCGGTCTGCACGCCTGCATGCGAAAAGAACGTATTGCGATGGCCAAGCGCGATGCCGAGCAAGGCTAGGGCGGCCATCGTGTTCGAGAGGATCGTGAAGTAGGAGAAGAAGCGGACCACGGTTTCGCCAATCCCGATGCCGGCCACGGCATTCACGCCGAGCACCAGCCGGAATTGCAGGACCAGCGCGAAGGCGCCGAGCGCCGCCAGTATTCCGGCAATCCAGCGCATCCGTGGCCGCTCCCGTTTGTCAAAAGCCAGATTGATCGAAACCCTTGTCGTTCGCTAGGGTCGCGCCAGCAAGGGGTTACCGTATGAAAAAGACCGCCTACGACACCGATCTCGACAAGAACCCGGCCAACTATCAGCCGCTGACGCCGATTGCGTTTCTGGAACGCTCGGCCGCGGTGTTCCCGGATCATGTCGCGATCATCCACGGGCCGATGCGCCGGACCTATCGCGAATTCCATGCGCGCTCGAAGAAGCTGGCATCCGCGCTTGCTAAGCGCGGGATCGCGCGTGGCGATACGGTCGCGGTGCTGCTCGCCAATACGCCTGCGATGCTGGAATGCCATTACGGCGTGCCGATGACCGGCGGCGTGCTGAACACGCTGAACACGCGCCTCGACGCCGCGATCGTCGCGTTCTCGCTCGATCACGGCGAGGCGAAGATTTTCATCGTCGACAAGGAATTTTCCAAGGTCGCGAAGGAAGCGTTGAAACTTTGCAAGGCGAAGCCGCTGGTCGTCGATTACGACGATCCCGAATACAAGGGCGACGGCGAGAGGATCGGTACGCTCGATTATGAGGCGCTGGTCGCGGAGGGCGGCGAAGACTATCAGCGCGCCGCGCCGGGCGACGAGTGGGACGCGATCTCGCTCAATTATACTTCCGGCACCACCGGCGACCCGAAGGGCGTGGTCTACCATCATCGCGGCGCGGCGTTGCTCGCGACCGGCAACGTGCTGACCGGCAGCATGAAGAAGCACGCGGTCTATCTCTGGACCCTGCCGATGTTTCACTGCAACGGCTGGTGCTTCCCGTGGTCGATTTCGGTCTGCTCCGGCACGCATGTCTGTCTCAGGCAGGTGCGCGCGAAGCTGATGTTCGATCTGATCGCGGAGCATAAAGTCACGCATCTCTGCGGCGCGCCGATTGTCATGGCGACGTTGCTCAACGCGCCGGAAGAAGAAAAGAAACCGCTGCCGCATGTGGTGGAGTTCTTCACCGCGGCTGCGCCGCCGCCGGAAGCGGTGCTGGCCGGCATGAAGGGTGCTGGCTTCAACGTCACGCACCTTTACGGCCTAACCGAAACCTACGGCCCGGCCGCGGTGAACGACTGGCATCAGGAATGGGATCTGCTCGATCCGGCGGCGCAGGCCGCGAAGAAGGCGCGGCAGGGCGTCACCATCAATCCGCTCGAAGGCCTTGACGTCATGGACCCGGAGACCATGCAGCCGGTGCCGCGCGACGGCGAGACGATGGGCGAGGTGATGTTTCGTGGCAACGTGGTGATGAAGGGTTATCTGAAGAACCCGTCCGCCACGCAGAAGGCGTTCGCGGGTGGCTGGTTTCACTCCGGCGATCTCGGCGTGATGCATGCGGATGGCTACATTCAGCTGAAAGACCGCTCCAAGGACATCATCATTTCCGGTGGTGAGAATATTTCGTCGATTGAAGTGGAAGACGCGCTCTACAAGCACCCTGCGGTGCAGGCGGCGGCGGTGGTCGCGAAAGCCGACGACAAGTGGGGAGAGACGCCCTGCGCGTTCATCGAACTGAAGCCCGGCAAGGAAGCGACTCGGGAAGAACTGATCGCCCACTGCAAGGCGAACCTCGCGGGCTTCAAGGTGCCGCGGCACATCGCTTTCGTCGAATTGCCGAAGACCTCGACCGGAAAGATTCAGAAGTTCAAGCTGCGCGAGATGACAAAGGAAGTTTGATTTTCTCCTCATGTTTCGAGACGCGAGTACACAAGTCGGCCTCGGCCGGCTTATGAATTCTTAGAATTCCGATGTCGGGTGAACCCGACATCGGTTGCTCGCTCCTCACCATGAGGCATGTTACTTTTTTAATCCTCATGCTTAGGATGCCGCGAAGCGGTTGTCCCGAAGGATGCGGAGAAGGAACTTAAAATGGCCGCTCCCCGCAAACAAAAGCTCCCACTTCAAAACGACATCGACTGGCGGCTGGCGCTGAAAGAACGGCCGTTTCTCGGCACGTTCGTGCTGTTCGCGCGCGGCACGATGCTGATCGCCATCGTCGCGACCTTCGTGATCGCCACCGCGCTGCTGATCTATGCGCTGTTTGAAGTGTATGAAGCGGTGAAGCTACTGCTCACCACGAAGTCGGACGGCAAAAAGCTGACACTCGCTGCCATCGAAGCGGTCGATACCTTCCTCCTCGTGACGGTGCTGCACATCGTCGCGATCGGCCTGTATCAGCTCTACATTCAGGATGAGATCCCTGTGCCGAAGTGGGTGAAGGTCGAAACCATCGACGATCTCAAGACTACGTTGTCCGGCGTGGTGATCCTGGTGCTTGCGGTGTTTTTCCTCGGCCGCACCATCATCGGCGAAGCCTCGCAAAACCTGCTTTTAATGGGCGGTGGGATCGGCGCGGTCATCCTTGCGCTGACGGTGTTCATGTTCATGCAGCATCACAAGAAGCAGAGCGAGAAGTAAGAAGTGTTCGAGCTTCGCAACGAAGGCGATATCGCTGTCCTCACGCTGCGTCATGGAAAGGCCAACGCGCTCGACGTCGAGTTCTGCAAGGCGTTGAAGAAAGAGTTTCGCCGGCTCGCGAAATCGGATGCGCGGGCTGTTATCCTCGCCAGCGAAGGAAAGATTTTCTCGGCGGGCGTCGATCTTCCACGTGCCGCAGAGGGCGGGCGGAAATATCTGCGCGCGCTCGTGGGTGCGCTCGATGAGATGTACGGGGAGATTTTCTATTTCCCGAAGCCGGTGATTGCCGCCATCAACGGTCATGCCATTGCCGGCGGCTGCGTACTTGCCTGTTGCGCCGATTATCGCGTGCTGGCGAAGGATGCCGGGCGTATGGGCGTGACCGAATTGCTGGTCGGCGTGCCGTTTCCGCCGTTTGCCTTTGAAGTGCTGCGCGCGACGACTTCGCCGCTACACTTCCCGAAGTTCACCGCGTCCGGAGAAACCTTCGATACCGAAGGCGCTCTCCGTTGTGGTTTTGCCGATCAGGCGGTAAGCGCCGAGCGCCTGATGGATCGCTCGCTTGAAATAGCCGCGCAACTGGCCGCAATCCGGGCGGATGCCTTCGCGGTCAACAAGCTCCACGTCCGCGCACCCGCGCGGCAATTCCTCAAGAACGACCGCTCCGGTCTCGACGGCAAGATCATGAAGGTATGGTCTGCGCCGGAGACGGCGGAGAATATCCGCGCCTATGTCGCGCGGACCTTCAAGAAGTCCTGAGCGCTACTTCGGCTGCTGGACCACGAAGCTCGCGAGCCATTGTGAAAATGGCAGCATGAATGAGGCTGCGGGGAAGGCAACGAACCACGATGCGGGCCATGCACTGGACCAAATCTTCAGCGCCAGCAGGCTTGGGCCAACCGCGACCAGCGTTGAAATGCCGGACACGATAGCGGTCATGAAGAATGTCAGCAGCGCTGGAACGATTATGCGGCCATAGCGGGGGTGGAGCTTTTGCATAAGAGGACAAAGCGGATGTTGCGGAAATGTGAGCGCGCAGTCGCGCGGGACGGAAAGTTTCGCTAGGCTATACTGACGGGAAACAACAGCGGCAAGCGAAGCCGCGTGCGCATTGCGCATGAGGAATGCGGGAGACATGCATGGACGCGGACGTCATCGTCGTCGGCGGCGGACTGGCGGGGCTGGTCGCGGCGGCGGAAGTCGCCGATGCCGGAAAGAAAGTCATCCTGCTCGATCAGGAGCCGGAGCAGTCGCTCGGCGGACAGGCGTTCTGGTCGTTCGGCGGCCTGATGCTGGTGGACAGTCCCGAACAGCGCCGTCTCGGCATCAAGGACTCGCGCGAGCTTGCGTGGCAGGACTGGCAAGGCTCCGCCGCGTTCGACCGCGAGGAGGATTACTGGCCGCGCAAATGGGCCGAGGCCTATGTCGATTTCGCTTCCGGCGAGAAGCGTGCATGGCTGCACGCGCAGGGCGTGCGCTGGTTTCCGGTGCCGGGTTGGGCGGAGCGCGGCGGCTATACCGCGACGGGTCACGGCAATTCGGTGCCGCGCTTTCACATCACATGGGGCACGGGTCCGGCGCTGGTCGAACCGTTCGTGCGCCGTCTGCGCGAAGCGGAGAAGAAGGGACTTGTTTCATTCCGCTTCCGCCATCGCGTGACGAAGCTGACCGCGAGCGGTGGCGCGAATGACGGCGTCGAGGGCGAGATTCTCGAAGCCTCGAACGTGGAGCGCGCGGCGAAATCATCGCGCAAGGTGATCGGCGAGTTTGCGCTGAAAGCGCAGGCGATCATCGTGACGAGCGGCGGCATTGGCGGCAATCACGACCTGGTGCGCAAGAACTGGCCCGCGAACATGGGCAAGGCGCCCGCGCAAATGCTTTCCGGCGTGCCCGACCATGTCGACGGTCTGATGCAGGGCGTGGTGGAGCGCGCGGGCGGGCGGCTCATCAATGCCGACCGCATGTGGCATTACCCGGAAGGCATCGACAATTACGCGCCGATCTGGTCGCACCACGGCATTCGCATTCTCTCCGGTCCGACACCGTTATGGCTCGATGCACGGGGAAAACGTTTTCCGGTGCCGCTGTTCCCCGGCTATGACGGCCTCGGCGCGCTCGCGCACATCACGAAGCATGGCGATGACCATTCGTGGTTCCTGCTCAACCAGCGCATCATCGGAAAAGAATTCGCGCTTTCCGGGCAGGAGCAGAATCCCGATCTCACGGGCAAGAGCATTATGGGCGTGCTCAAGCGCGGGCGTGGTACGCTGACGCCCGTGCAGAAGTTCATCAACGCCGGAAAAGATTTCGTCACCGCGAATTCGCTGCCCGAACTCGTTTCCAAGATGAATGCGCTGACCCAGAAAAACCTGGTCGATCTGGAAACCGTCACGCGCGAAGTGGAGTCGCGCGACCGCGACCTGAACAATAAATATGGCAAGGATTTACAGATCGCGGCGATCCGCGCCGCGCGCGTCTATCTCGGCGACAAGCTGATCCGCACCGTGAAGCCGCATAAATTGCTCGATCCGGCGGCGGGTCCGCTGATCGCGGTGCGGCTGTGGGTGCTGACGCGCAAGACGCTCGGCGGACTGGAGACGGATTTGACCTCGCGCGTGCTGAAGGACGGCAAGATGCCGCTCGGCAATGTGTTTGCAGCGGGCGAGGTCGCGGGCTTCGGGGGCGGCGGCGTGCATGGCTATCGCGCGCTGGAAGGCACGTTCCTCGGTGGCTGCATTTTCTCCGGTCGCATCGCGGGCCGGGAAGCGGCGAAATTGGCGGGGTGATTGAATCAAGCAATCATGCGATTGCTGTTATCCTGCGTCATGCCCGCGCTTGTCGTGCGCATTCACACCTTTACTGTAATGAGCGTTGCAAGACTTGGATGGCAGCAAAATTCCGCTTGCGCGACTTCTGAATAAATAAGGCCTGAGTCGGGCGGATCCGATTTGGGTGATAACTCCGGCCATGACGAATTTAGGATCGTGAATGACCGACACCACCGCGAACATCAAAGCCGGCATGACTGGCGCAGCCGAACTCGTAGTCGGCGAAGAACACACCGCGCCGCGCGTAGGTTCTGGAAAAATCCGCGTCCTCGCGACGCCGGTGATGATCAACCTGATCGAAGCGGCGGCATTGAAGGCCGCGGAACATCTGCTCCCGGCCGGTCATCAAAGCCTCGGCACGCTTTTGAACGTGAAACACATCGCGGCGACCCCGGTGGGCATGAAGATCAGGGCCACCGCGACGGTTACCGGGGTAGAAGGCCGAAATATCTTTTTCGACGTCACCGCCGAGGACGAAAAGGAAACCATCGGCGGCGGCACGCACGAGCGTGTTGTCGTTAATGTGGAGCGTTTCGACAAACGCGTGCAGCGGAAAATTAGCGGCCAGACGTAATCCTGTGTCGCGGGAGACGGGTAAAACTTGCCGAAAATTGTGGCAGCACATGTGTCATGGTTGATGACCTTTCTGCCACACACGCGAGCCAATCGTTTGATCGAAAAAATCCCTGAAAACCCCCGGAACGAAAGCAGGTTCAACAGGTTTAGCTACATCCGAGCGTATCGGACGACGATGACGGGGGACTGCTTGCGCCTTGACCTTGCCGCAAAAATCGAGTCTTTAGCGGCCCGCAACTTGGTTTTGGCTGGCCTTGCTACCACGCTCCCGTTTTGGGCTGCGCTTTCAAGACACTTCCCAAAACTCGGATTGTTATGGCACCCGCGATGGTCGGGGGTGCCGCTACGACCGCACATGAGCGTGCGTTTCTAAGGAGGCCGTGAATGGCTACTGGTACCGTGAAGTGGTTCAATACGCAGAAGGGCTACGGATTCATCCAGCCGGATGACGGCGGCAAGGACGTTTTCGTCCATATTTCCGCCGTGCAGCGCGCGGGTTTGACGACGTTGAACGAAGGTCAGAAGGTTTCGTTCGACATCACGACCGAGCGTGGCAAGGCCGCAGCCGCCAATCTGCAGGCCGGCTGAATCGCTTCGGACCAATCAAGAGAAAAGCCCGGCGCTCGCGCCGGGCTTTTTTTTGTTACCTTATGACGTTCGATCAGGGGTTCGAGATGCTCTGAATGAACTGGTAGATGCCGAGCGGCGGGATGAAGCAGCCGGCCATGTTCCAGAGTGCTTCTTCCGAAGTCGGCACCGGGCCATCGAGCGCGGCATTGATGATCGGGAACGCCGCGGAGCAAACCACGCCGCCGACGACATAAAGACCGGTCGCGCTGTGACCCTTCGGGCCGTAGCTCGGACCCTTCGGCTTCTTCACCTTATGGTGGCCGAACTTCTTGTGCTTGAACTTGCTGTACTTGAATTTCGGCGCCTTGAATTTCGTGTACTTGAACTTCGGCGCCTTGAATTTCGTCTGCTTGAACTTGGGCGCCTTGTATTTCTTGCCGCCGAACAGCACGCGCTCGACGTTATTCCCGGTGACCAGCATTTCCGGCGTGGCAACGCGCGCCGAAGCGAAATTGGCGGAAGCGACAACGGCAACCGCGGCAATCAATGCCAACACAATACGTTTCATTTTTTGCCTCTCCTGCGCCGGAGACCCGAAGGGCGCGCGGCGCTTCCTGTGAAGGCCGGAATGGATCGAGAGGCTGTGGCGGCTTATCTCTGCCGCAGGGTGCCGCGAAGAAAATCGCGGTCTTCAATTACGCAGCGACGCAACGCATAACGACCGATGCGCGCGACGATAGATAAAATTCGATTAGAGTCTTTCTTAACCTGCGGTTAAGTATAATAAGCAAGGTAAATCACTGCGCCGTAAAAATCCGTTCCAAAACAAAACCGCCGGCTGATCGCCGGCGGCATGACGCATTCGGGAACCGGTTCGCTTTAATGCACCGTCGCGCCGGCGCGTATCCGTTCGATTTCTTCTTTCAGCACGAGCTTGCGCCGCTTCAACTCGGCGAGCCGCAAACTATCGCTCGAAGGATGGGTACGTTCGGACTCGATCTCACGCTCCAACGCCTGATGCTTCCGCTGAAGTTCGGTCAAATGCGACTGAATCGACATGGGGGTGGTCTCTCCCTGTTTGCAGTTCGAGACGATCGAGTCTGCCATCGGCTTTATGGCAAGTCGACAGAAACCCGCACGGAAGGAGCCGAAAAAACGCCGCCTGTGGAACCCCTGCGGGAAAATCCCGCAGCGGCGGGCACTTGCGGGAGTTCCGCCGCGGCGCAATACTTTTTCGCGCGCGGCAATCCGCGCGTTTCGCATATGCGGCGGGGCGATGACGCGGGAAGAAGAGCGCGAGTTAACGCTGGAACTGGAGCGGCTGAAACAGGAGCATCGCGATCTGGATTCCGCGATCGACGCCCTGCTTTCGACCAGCGGGCACGACCGCATCCAGGTGCAGCGCCTGAAGAAGCGCAAGCTCCAGCTCCGCGACCGCATGTATGCGATCGAGGACCAGTTGTTTCCGGATATTATTGCCTGAGGGCTAGATCGCCTTCAGCAGGTTATCCGCGCCGGAGACTTCGGCCTTCGAGGTCACTTCCTCGACGTTCAGGACCTTCACCACGCCGTCTACGGCATAGAGTGCGTAGCGCCGGGAGCGTACCGGACCGAGCATGCGCTCAGCGGCATCGAAATCGAGGCCGATGGCCTTGCAGAAATCGCCATTGCCGTCGGCAAGGAAATCGATCTTGCCGGGATTGGCCTTCGCCCACGCACCCATGACGTGCACGTCGTTGACGGCGGTGACGGCGATGGTGTCCACGCCCTTCGCGAAAAACTCGTCGGCCCGCGCGATGAAGCCGGGCAGGTGGTTGCGCGAGCAGGTCGGCGTGAACGCGCCCGGCACGCCGAACAGCACGACCTTCTTGCCCGCAAAGATTTCGGCGCCGGTCTTCGGCTTCACGCCGTCGGCGGTCATGATCTGGAACGTGGCGTCGGGCAGTTTTTCGCCCACCTTGATGGTCATTCTCGATCCTCGCGGGGTGTTTGCGCGCAGGAAACGCGGCGCGGGCGCATCCTAGTCAGGCGAGCGAATTAGTCGAGCGGGATTTCGTACTCGACCGCCTGCTCGTCCGCGACGAGCGTGAGGCGCAGCTTCGGCGGGATGTCGTTCATGCCCATACGCGAGCCGGAAAGCGGGATGGCGAAGGTAACGTTCCCGGCGTCGTTGCGCAGCAGTTCGGGCAGCGCCAGCGTCCATTCTTCGGTCGGGCCTTCGGCGAAGAGATCGAGCGGGCCAACGCTTCGCGCAAGCGCTTTCACGATGATCCGGCCGTCGGAGCCATCGGGATTTTTTCCGCGCTCGACGGTAGCGGATAGAATCGCGAATGGGCGCGGCTCGGCAAGTTTTGCCTTTTGCGGCACGAATTTCTCTGCGTCCGCTAGGTCAGCGTCCTGCGGCGCGGTGGTTGTTACGTCGAGTGCGAGCAGGGCTTCGGCGGGGATGCAGATTTTCTCGCAGGTCGCGAAATCGAGTTTCAGTTTCAGCGACACCGGCTTCGTTGCGTCCTTCGGCACGATGCGTAACGGAAAAATTACGCGCTTCTCATAGCCGATGGAGGCCTGTCCGCTGCCGTCCTCGATACGCTTCGGCGCGGGATAAAGCACCTCGACGCTCGCCACATTCTCGGAACCGTTCCAGTCGAAACGCGGCGGAATCCCCGCGTCGCCGGGATAGCGCCAATAAGTCTTCCAGCCTTCGTTCAGCACGACTTCGACACCGCCGGAAAAAACTGGCGCGGAATTTGTATTGTTCAAACCCGATGCAAGCAGGCGCACGGTTGCCTGCCCGGCGGCAACGGGCAGCGAACTCACGGCGTTGCCGTAGCCTGTGCTTGCGGCAAGGAATGTCATGGCGACAGCCGAAAAACGGATGAAGGAACGAAAGTTGCGCAGACGCATTTTTTCACCACGGCGAGAATGTTTCTAAAGCACCGGACCGGAAGGATCCCAAGCACGAATGCGTGAACCAGACCCGCGATTCGCCGCATTTTCCCGGCACCTGTCTTCGGATAGGATTCAAACCATGAAGATCGGCCGCGATTCTTCCGAACTTCCGAACGAAGGCTATCTCGACGGCCAGGTTCTGGTCGCGATGCCGACCATTCGCGACGACCGTTTCACCCGCAGCGTGATCTATCTCTGCGCCCATTCCTCCGAGGGCGCGATGGGCATCATCGTCAACCAGCCCGCGCAGAACATCCGCTTTTCCGATCTGCTGGTCCAGTTGAGCGTGGTACCCGGCGGCGAGGGCGATATCGAACTGCCAGCCCATTGCGAGGCCGTGCGCGTGCTGCGCGGCGGCCCGGTGGAAACGCAGCGCGGCTTCGTTCTGCACAGTGCCGATTATTTCGTCGAGAACTCCACGCTGCCGATCGACGATAGCGTTTGCCTGACTGCCTCGCTCGACATCCTCAAAGCCATCGCCACCGGCAAAGGCCCCGCGAGCGCGGTGCTGGCGCTCGGCTACGCCGGCTGGGCGCCGGGGCAACTGGAAAACGAAATCCAGGCGAACGGCTGGCTCAACTGCGATGCCGACCCTGAATTGATCTTCGGCCTGCACGCGGACCAGAAATACGAACACGCGCTGCGCAAGATCGGCGTCGATCCCGCGAAACTTTCTTCCGAAGCCGGACGTGCGTGAAATCTAGACCGCTGCCTGCGCACGCGCTTTCGGGCGCGCGCCGATGGCGTCGGGAACGATGAGCTTGCGCGCCTCATCCGCGGTCATCGGCTCGCCGAAGGCATAGCCCTGCGCGAATTCGCATCCGAGCTGATACAGTTCGATCGCATCCGAATCCGACTCCGCCCCTTCCGCGACCACTTCCATGCCGAGATCGTGGGCAAGCTGGACGATGGCTCGCAAAATCACCGGACGCGCATTGCGCCCCTTGCCGGTGCCTTTCACGAATTGCTGGTCGATCTTCAGCGTGTCGAATGGAAAGCGTTGCAGATAGGCAAGCGATGAATAGCCGGTGCCGAAATCGTCGAGCGACAGTCCCGCGCCGAGTTCGCGGATCTTCGTCAGCATCTGCGCCGCCAGTTCCGGGTTCTCCATCACCAGCGACTCGGTGAGTTCGAGTTTCAGCGTGCCCGGCGATACCGCGTGGCGCGAGAGGATGCCCTTCACGTCCTGAATGAGATCGTGGCGCAGAAGCTGGCGCGAGGAGACATTCACCGCGACGAACAGCGGGTTCAGGTTCGGCAGCGCGCGCTGCCAGATCGCAAGCCGGCGCGCGGCGCGCTCCATCGCGAAGCGGCCGAGTTCGATGATGATGCCGGTCTCTTCCGCAAGCGGGATGAATTCGGCGGGGCCGAGGCGGCCGAGTTTCGGGTGGTTCCAGCGCATCAAGGCTTCGAACCCCGCGATGGTGCGGTCTTCGAGGCGCATCACCGGCTGGTAGAGAATGATGATCTCCTCGCGCTCCAGCGCCTTGCGCAGGTCGGATTCCAGCGTGACGCGGTCGATGCGCTCGTTGCGCATGGAGGGCTTGAAGACTTCGATACGGTCGTTGCCCGCCTGCTGCGCGGCGTGCATCGCGAGTTCGGCGTTCTTCAACACCTCGTCGCGGTCCTTGGTCTGGCCGTCGACCAGCGCGATGCCGATTGAGGCGGTCAGGAAAATCTGGCGCTCGCCGAAGCCGATGGGCGCTCGCACGGTGCGGCGGATGGTGTCGGCAAAGGCGGTGATGCGGTCGGCTTCGCGCTCCGAGAGCAGGATGATCGCGAACTGGTCGCCGGAGATGCGGGCCAGCGTGTCCTGCGGCTTGAGCAGGCGTTTCAGGCGGCGCGCGACGGTGAGCAGGATCGAATCCCCGGCCGCGGTGCCGACCGAGGTGTTCACCTGCTTGAACTTGTCGAGATCGACGATGACGAGGGTGGGGCGCACCTTGTCGTCGGCGCGGGCGAAGCCGAGCGCGGCATCAAGGCGGTCGAGGAACAGTTCGCGGTTCGGCAGGCCGGTGAGGTTGTCGTTCACGGCGTCCTGCAGAAGCCGCTCCTCGGCGGTCTTCCATTCGGTGATGTCGTTCATGGTGCCGACCACGCGCAGCACCTCGCCGTCGGTACCGACCACCGGCCGCGCACGCAGCGCGAACCAGAAGTAATGGCCGTCCTCCGCGCGCAGGCGAAGCTGCTGCATGATGCGGCCGCGGCGCTGGTCGAGGATGCCGTCGAGCGCCATGCGGAAACGGTCGCGGTCGGCCTGATGTACGAATTCCAGCCAGCCCGCGGCTTCGGTATCGAGCGTGCCGCGCGCAAGGCCGAGCAACTGCTCGGCTTCCGGGCCGACATATACGCGGTCGCGGATCACGTCCCAGTCCCAGACAATTTCAGCGGCGCCGGTCAGCGCCAGCGCGCGGCGCTCGATGTCGCTCATCATGCCTTCGGCGGTGACGCCGGCGAAGGCATGCTGCATCACCGTGAAGCCGATCAGCATCACGATCAGTTCGAGGCCGCCGAGCAGAGCGGGCGGAGCGAGGTCGTTGGTAATCAGGCCGCCGACGGCGAAGCCCGCCGCGAGCACCCAGACGGTCAGCAGGAACCAGGTCGGGATCAGCAGCACCGCGCGGTCGAAGCCGTGGGTCGCGAGATAGACGACCAGCGCGAAGCCGAACACCGACACGATCAGGAGCGACAGGCGCGCGATGCCGGCGGCAATCGCCGGATCGAACAGCGCGAGCGCCACCAGCGCGGAAAGGAAGATCAGCCAGCCTGCGGCAAGCTGCGCATAGCGCACATGCCAACGGCTGAGATTGAGGTACGCGAACAGGAAGACCACCAGCGTCGCCGCGAGTATGGCTTCGCCGGAAGCGCGCCAGAATTGCTCCGCGGCGGGCGAGAGCGAAAACACCTTGGCCCAGAAGTTGAAGTCGATGCCGATGTAACCGAGCACGGCCCATGCCAACGCCGCAGCGGCGGGGAACATCACGCTGCCCTTCACCACGAAGAGAATGGTGAGAAACAATGCGAGCAAACCGGCGACGCCGATGACGATGCCGTTATAGAGCGTGAATGAATTGACCTTGGCCTCGTAGGCGCGCGGATCCCACAAACGAAGTTGCGGAATCTGCTCCGAGGCAAGTTCGACCACGAAGGTCACGGTCGAGCCAGGGTCCATCGTGATCAGGTAGACTTCGGCGTCGGAATGGTTCTGGCGTTCCGGGCGGAAGCCCTGGCTCGGCGTGAGGTTGACGATTCGCGCCGCGCCGAGATCTGGCCAGAACACACCCGATCCCGACATCAGGTAGTTCGGCGCGACCAAGAGGCGATCGAGCTGTTCGTCGGAATTATTGGTGAGCGCGAAGACGATCCAGTTTGTGGTGCCGCTGGATGCGCGGGCGCGGACTTCGATGCGGCGCACGATGCCGTCGGTGCCCGGTGCGGTGGAGACCTGCAGGCGGTCGCCGTCGGTCTGATGACGCTCTACGGCGGGCAGGAGATCGAGGGCAGGGACGCCGGCGCGGACGGTGATGGCTTCGACCGCGCGCGCAGGCTCATGTCCCGCGGCAAGTGCCAGCAGGGCCATCGACGCAAGCAACAGCCTTCCGAACCGCAAAATCCCGCCCTCCGGGGAGAGGCCCGAATTCCCCCTCCGGACCAGAGGCGAGAAGTAGCCGCCCCATGCGGCGGCGGCAAGGCAAGGAAATATCGAGGTTAATTGGCTTGATCGGCGCTCCTCGACGACGTCTCAGCCCGCCGTCAGCACGATTTTCCCGACGTGCCCGCTCGACTCCATGCGCGCGTGGGCCTTCGCGGCCTCTGCGAGCGGAAAGGTGGAGTCGATCACCGGCCTGATCTTGCCCTGATCGAGCAGCGGCCACGCCTTTTCGAGGAGTGCTGCGGCTATCGCGGCCTTGTCCGCGACCGGGCGCGGGCGGAGTGTGGAGCCGGTGTAGGTGAGGCGCTTCGACATGATCTTGATGAGGTTCATCTCGACCTTGAAGCCCTGCTGGGTCGCGATCTGCACGATGCGGCCTTCGACCGCCGCGGCGTCGAGATTGCGGTCCACGTAGGGGCCGCCGACCATGTCGACGATGAGATCGGCGCCCTTGCCGCCGGTATGCTCCTTGGTCAGTGCGACGAAATCCTGTGTCTTGTAGTCGACCGCCACATCGGCACCGAGCTTCACGCAGGCATCGCATTTTTCCTTCGAGCCTGCGGTGACGATCACCTTCGCGCCGAAGGCTTTCGCCAGCATGATCGCCGTGGTGCCGATGCCGCTGGAGCCGCCGTGCAGCAGCAAGGTCTCGCCCGCGCGCAGGCGTCCGCGCTCGAACACGTTGTGCCAGACGGTGAAGAAGGTTTCTGGGAGTGCGGCCGCTTCGGTGAAAGAGAAGCCTTTCGGCACGGGCAGCGCATTGCTCTCGTCGACGATCGCATATTCGGCGTAGCCGCCGCCCGCGACCAGCGCGCAAACCTTGTCGCCAAGCTTCCAGCGCTTCGCGTTCGCGCCGAGTGCCGCGACTTCGCCCGCGATTTCGAGTCCCGGATAATCCGGCGCGCCCGGCGGCGGCGGATACTTGCCCTGCCGCTGCATCACGTCGGGGCGGTTCACGCCCGCCGCCAGCACGCGAACCAGAATCTGCGTGCCTTCGGGTTTCGGCACGGGACGCTGTTCCGGCTTCAGCACTTCCGGCGCGCCGGGAGTGGAAACGGCGATAACGGTCATCTGTTCGGGCAAGGACATGATATTCGCTCCGGCAATTTATGGCCTGTCCTTAGAGCGCCCGCGCAGCCATGACAAATCACCGGCCTTGCGCGATACACTGGGCAACGGATGCCGGGAGGAAAAAATGGAAGACGATCGTCCGAAGAAGAAAGTCGTGCACGAAATCGGCGCCGACCTCTCGATGATTTCCGCCGGCGAACTGCGCGAGCGCATCGCGCTGCTGAAAGAGGAGATCGCACGGCTGGAAGCCGACATTGCGAAGAAGGAAGCCTCGAAATCGGCCGCCGACAGCTTTTTCAAGCGTTGAAATTCATCGCAATTTTACGAATTAACCACTCATTAAGGTTTCGAGATCACTATTCGAATTGTCCAGTTTCTGGACGTCGAGTGGCTCCTGTCCACTCTGTTTGACGCCTCCCTGTGAACAGACTTCGAGCCGCTCTTTTGGGCGGCTCTTTTTTTGTGCCGTTCCCGCACAGTGTGCGCGGCATGCAACGTGCACTGAAAAATCGGCGGCAATCGCCGACGATGCCGCATGTGCCGCTTCTTCCCGCTTGGGCGGGAACGCGAGCGGCGGTACAAGACTGCCGGGGAAGGACATGTCCGACGCAATTAAGAAATCCGGTTTTCCCGTTCACCTCGCCGAGCGGATGGTTTCGGGCGAACAATTCGCCGCGCTGTTCCGCGAAGGCATGGCGCTGGTCGAAACCACGGCTGCCTATCTCGACGGGCCGGGCCGCGCGGAAGCGAAAGCGCTGAACCGCGCCGGCGCGCTGGCCTATGCAACCGAATCCATGCGCCTCACCACGCGGCTCATGCAGATCGCGTCGTGGCTTCTGCTCCAGCGCGCGGTGAACGAAGGCGAACTCACCTTCGACCAGGCGAAAACCGAAAAGAGCAAGGTGAAGCTCTCGAACTGGCAGACGCCCCACGAAGAATCCATGGCGTCGCTGCCCGTGCGCCTGCGCAGCCTGATCGAATCTTCCCGCAATGTTCACGAGCAGGTCACGCGGCTCGACCAGCTCATCTACAATCCGGAAACCGATGCGCCGAAAGCGGCGGTCAATCCGGTCGAGCATCAACTGGGATTGCTCCGCGCCGCCTTCAGTACGGCCAAGGGCTGAGCGCTTCCACGCGCTGAAACAAAAAACCCCGCGGTCGCCCGCGGGGTTTTGTATTTCCGGTTGCCCGAAGAATTACTTCTTCTTCGCGTCTTTCGCGGGCGCGGCCGGAGCCTTGTCGCCAGCCGGAGTACCGGCTGCGCCGATCGAACCGAACTTGTTCTTGAAACGCGACAGGCGGCCGCCGCGGTCGAGCAGTTGTGCCGAGCCGCCGGTCCATGCCGGGTGCGTCTTCGGGTCGATGTCGAGGTTCAGCTTGTCGCCCTCCTTGCCCCAGGTCGAGCGCGTCGTGTATTCCGAGCCGTCCGTCATCACGACCTTGATGGTGTGGTAGTCGGGGTGAATGCCTTCTTTCATCGCCAATCCTCTTCACTCAGGCGCGAAAGGGGCCGCGCCAGGTCAATCCATAAGCCTCGCTGATTGGCGGGCGATATAGCCGAGGGCGTCCTGTGACTCAAGCCGAGCCTGTTCCACCCTCCGGGGCTGCCCCCTCGCGGGCTTCCGCAGGCCCGATCCGCCCGCTTTTGGCCCTTATGCCCTATGTCCTGCGCTACCGGGGGCGTTTTGCCGCGGCTGTCGCGGCCCTGTTCGTGGCGGCGGTGGCGACGCTGGCGATCCCGCTGGCGGTACGCCGGATGATCGACCTCGGCTTCGCGCAGGATGCGGGCGGGACCGTCAACCAGTATTTCGGTGCGATCCTCGGCGTGGTGGCCGTGCTCGCGCTGGCGAGTGCCGCCCGCTACTACCTCGTGACGACAATCGGCGAGCGCGTGGTCGCGGACCTGCGGAATGCGGTGTTCGGCCAAGTGATCGCGCTTGATGCCGGTTTTTACGACAGCGCGCGTGCGGGCGAGATCACCTCGCGCCTTACCGCCGACACCACGCAGATCAAATCCGCGGTTGGTTCTTCTGCTTCGGTCGCGCTGCGTAACGCGCTCCTGCTGATCGGCGCTATCGCGATGATGGTGGTGACGTCGCCGAGGCTGTCGCTGCTTGTGCTGATCGCGATTCCCGCGGTGATGCTGCCGCTGTTCGGCTTCGGGCGCGCGGTACGCAAGCGCTCGCGCATGGCACAGGACATGCTGGCGGATGCGACCGCGTTCGCATCCGAAGCGATAGGCGCGGCGAAGACCGTGCAGGCGATGACCGCCGAAGACGCCGCGCGTTTGCGCTTCTCCGGCGCCGTTGAGCGCGCATATGAAGCCGCACAGGCGGCGACGAAATCGCGCGCGCTGCTCACAGCCATTGCGATTTTCCTCGCCTTCGCTTCCGTCGTGCTGATTTTGTGGTCCGGTGCGCAGTCGGTGCTCGCAAAGGAAATGTCGCCGGGTACGCTCGGCCAGTTCGTGCTCTATGCGGTATTCGCGGCGGGGGCGCTCGGCGCGCTCTCGGAAGTCTGGGGCGAAATCTCGCAGACCGCGGGCGCGGCGGAGCGCATCATCGAATTGCTGAACGTGCAGCCCGCGATCGTCGCGCCCGCCGCGCCGCTGGCTTTGCCTGCGAAGCTGCGCGGGGAAGTGCGCTTCGAGGGCGTGACCTACGCCTATCCGTCGCGCCGCGATACCAACGTGCTGACGGACGTGACGTTCACGGCTGCGCCCGGCGAACGCATTGCGATTGTCGGTCCTTCCGGTTCGGGCAAGAGCACGCTGTTTCATCTGCTGCTTCGCTTCGACGATCCGCAGGCGGGAAGGGTGCTGCTCGACGGCATCGACATTGCGAAGGCCGATCCGCTTGGCGTTCGCAGGAACATCGCGCTGGTGCCGCAGGATCCGGTGATCTTTGCGGCTTCCATCGCCGAGAACATCCGCTACGGCAGGCCCGATGCGAGCGACGACGAAGTAAAGCGCGCCGCGGACACAGCGCTGGTGTCGGAGTTCGTGGCCGCGCTTTCGCAAGGTTTCGATACGCCGGTCGGAGAGCGTGGCGTCACGTTATCGGGTGGGCAGCGGCAGCGGCTCGCGATTGCGCGTGCTGTGCTGCGCGATGCGCCGGTGCTGCTCCTCGACGAGGCCACCTCCGCGCTGGACGCTGAGAGCGAAGCGCTGGTGCAGCAGGCGCTGGAGCGCACGATGGAAGGGCGTACGTCGCTGGTGATCGCGCACAGGCTCGCCACCGTGCTCGGCGCGGACCGCATCGTCGTGTTGCAGAAGGGTCGCGTGGCGGAAGAAGGTACGCACGCGAAACTCTCCGCGAGTGGCGGGCTTTATTCGCGCCTCGCGGCGTTGCAGTTCGGCAATCATTGAGGCCTCATCCTGAGGAGCCGCGCGAAGCACGGCGTCACGAAGGATGAGGTTCATGGCTCGAGACGCGATGCACACAAGTCGGCTTTAGCCGACGTGTGCATTTTTTAAATCCGATGTCCGGTAAACCCGGCATCGGTGCATCGCTCCTCACCATGAGAGAAGTCAACGCTCGGTGATCTTCAGTTCGATGCGGCGGTTGCGGCGGTAGGCATCGTCGTTGTTCGCGGGGTCGATGGGCTGGAATTCGCCGAAGCCCGCGGCGACGAGGCGGTCGGGTGAGAGGCCCTTCGTCATCAGGTATTTCACGACCGAGATCGCGCGCGACGAGGAAAGCTCCCAGTTCGAGGGAAAGCGCGCGTTCGAGATCGGCCGTACGTCGGTGTGGCCGTCCACCCGCAGCACCCACGGAATATCCTTCGGGATTTTGTCGACCAGTTCGAGCAGCGCGGCCGCCAGCTTGTCGAGTTCGGGCGCGGCGCTGTCCTTCAGGTCGGCGGAGCCGGGATCGAAGAACACTTCCGACTGGAACACGAAGCGGTCGCCGACGATGCGGATTTCCGGGCGGTTGCCGAGCACTTCGCGCAGCCTGCCGAAGAAATCGGAGCGGTAGCGGTTTAGTTCCTGCACGCGCTGCGCGAGCGCGACGTTGAGGCGGGAGCCGAGATCAGAAATCTTGGTCTGGCTTTCCTTCTCGCGCTTTTCGGAGGCCTCCAGCGCCGCTTCGAGTGCCGCGATCTGGCGGCGCAGCGCGACGAGTTGCTGGTTCAGGAGCGTGATCTGCGACACCTGTTGCGAGCTGAGTTTTTTCTCCGCTTCGAGGTCGGCGGCGATTGAATCGATCCGCGTTTTCGCGTCGCCAAGGCCGACGCCGTCGCCGCGCAGCTTATCGCGCTCGGCTTCGGTGGCGCGCAGGCTCGCGCGCAATCCGGAAAGCTGGTCTTCGAGCGAAGCGGAAGTCGCGCGCTCCAGCGACAGCAGGTCGGCAAGCTGCTTGAGCTGCACGTTCAGGCGCGTGAGCTGGTCCTGCTTGCCCGCGATCTCGCGTCCAAGAAAATACTGCGCGATCATGAAGACCGAGATCAGGAAGATGAAGACGAGCAGCAGCGTCGAGAGCGCGTCGACGAAGCCCGGCCAGTAGTCGATCCTGCGGTCGGCGCGCGAGCGGCCCAGCGCCATTAGCTAGTGTCCCGTATCCGGCGTTCGCTTAGGGGTTCGGTGGCCTCCGAGCGAACGCCGGATACGAAGGACACTAGCCATTTATAACTGCGGTGATCCTTTGGTTCTGACATTCGCAAATGAGTTCGCGAGTAGCGCCGTACGAATGTCAGAACCGGATCACCGCCTCCGTTCGCCGGTTTCCGCGCGTGCGATGCGCTCCAGCAGTTCGCGGATTTCACCCTGCCGGTCGGCCTGCGCCTCCACCCAGTCGCGGAGCATCTGCTGTTCGGTGCGCATGTGCTGGACGAGTTCCTGCAAGCTGCCGGCAAGGTTCGCCATCGCTTTCGTGCCGCGTTCTCCACCGGAAGCCTCGATGGTTTTTTCGAGACGCTGGATCGCAGCGGCCAGTGGCGCGGCCGAAGCGGCGCCCGCGCCGGAAACATCCGTCTGCGCCACGCCGAGATCCTCGACCGTGGTCGAAAGCCAGTCTTCGAGATCGGTATAGAAGCGGTTCTGCGCCTGGCTCGCTTGCAGATCGAGGAAGCCGAGCACCAGCGATCCGGCAAGGCCGAACAGCGACGACGAGAACGCAATGCCCATGCCGCCGAGCGGCGCGGCAAGGCCGGATTTCAGATCGTCGAAGATGCGCGCGGAGTCGCCGCTCGCATCCAGCGAGGAAATCACCCGGCCGATTGAGCCGACGGTTTCCAGCAGGCCCCAGAAGGTGCCAAGCAGGCCGAGGAACACGAGCAGGCCCGCGAGATAGCGGCCGACGTCGCGCGACTCATCCAGCCGCGTGCCGATGGATTCGAGAATGCCGCGCATGGTGAGTTGCGAGATGGTCATGCGGCCCACGCGGTCGCGCAGCAGCATCGCCATCGGCGCGAGCAGCACCGGCGCGCGATCCACCGCAAGGCCCGGATCGGCGACGCGGAATTCGTTCACCCAGCGCACTTCCGGAAACAGCCGCGCCACCTGCCGCACCGAGAGGATAATGCCGATCAGCAAGACGCCGAGGATCAATCCGTTCAGCAGCGGGTTCGCGAGGAAGGCGTTGTAAATCTGTTTGTAGAGCAGGGTCGCGATCAGCGCCGCGAGCACCAGAAATACCGTCATGCGGAGCAGAAAAATCCGCGGCGAAGAAATCTTCGCGTATCCGTCGATACCGTCCGTCGCTTTCGCCTTGCGCGCCATCTCCTGCCGCCACTCCACGGTTTACCGCCACCCGTGACGAGTATCGCACGGGAAACAGCCAAATAAAGTCCGGTGACGGCAGAATGACGGCGGGTGCGATGCGACCCGTTACGCGCTTTTGAGCAGCTTCAGGATTTGCGGCTGCAAATCGGGATTGGCGATGACGATGTGACCCTTGGTCAGCATGTCGGGGCCGCCATCGAGATCGGTGACGAAGCCGCCGGCCTCCTGCAAGATCACGATACCAGCGGCCATGTCCCATGGCGAAAGATCGCGTTCCCAGAATCCGTCAAAGCGTCCGCTTGCAACCCACGCGAGATCAATCGAGGCCGCACCCGTGCGGCGCAGGCCGGCGACTTCCGGCTGCATGCGCTCGATCTCGCGGCGGAAGCGCGCGAGATCCCCGCGGCCCTGATGCGGGATGCCGCAAGTGATGACGGAGTCGGCGAGGGTGCGGCGCGCGGCGACGCGGATGCGGCGGTCGTTGAAGAACGCGCCCTTGCCGCGCTCGGCGGCGTAGAGTTCGTCCATGATCGGATTGTAGATCACGCCCGCGACCGGCACGCCGTCCTTCACGAGACCGATGGATACCGCGAACAGCGGAATGCCGTGCAGGAAGTTCGTGGTGCCGTCGAGCGGATCGACGATGAAGGTGTGCGAGGCGTCCTTGCCCTTCACTTCGCCGCTCTCTTCCATGACGAAGCCGAAGTCGGGCCGCGCCTTGGAGAGTTCGTTGAAGATGATCTGCTCGGCGCGCTTGTCGGCGGCGGAGACGAAGTTGCCCGGCCCCTTCACCGAAACTTGCAGATGCTCGACCTCGTTGAAGTCGCGCACCAGCGCGCGGCCCGCCTTGCGCGCGGCCGCCGCCATCACGGTGTAATTTGCGGAACGGAGCAAGCCGCTTACTCGGCGCGGCGGACGTAGGTGATTTCGTTGGTATCGACCACGACCTTCTCGCCGGTGCCGATGAACGGCGGCACCATCACGCGCAGGCCGTTCTCGAGCTTGGCCGGCTTGTACGAGGACGCCGCAGTCTGGCCCTTCACGACCGGATCGGCTTCGACGATCTCCAGCGTGACGTAGTCGGGCAGCTTGATGCCGATGGGACGCTCGTCGTGCATTTCCAGCGTGACGGTCATGCCGTCCTGGAGAAAGAGCGCTCGCTCGCCGACGAATTCTTCCGCGAGGCTGATCTGTTCGTAGGTGTCGGAGTCCATGAATACGAGGTTCTCGCCCTCTTTATAGAGGTACTGGAAATCCTTCTGCTCCAGCCTGCCGCGCTCGACGCGCTCGTCGGAGCCGAAGCGGTTGTTGAGCTTGCGGCCGTCGATCAGGTTTTTGAGTTCGACCTGATTGTAAGCGGGGCCTTTGCCCGGCTTCACCGCCATGGTCTTCACCGCGACCCAAAGGCTGTTCTGGTACTCGATCACGTAGCCGGGGCGGATTTCGTTGCCGTTGATTTTCATGGATGTTCCTCGAAGCGCGGGGCTTCGTGCCGCGCATCGCGAGTGCCGTCAAGCCGGAAGTGAATAATCAGGTATTCGAGGCTACCCGCGAGCGCAGCCACTCCCGCAGGATGTCCTCCGCCTTCTTCTTGTCCTCGGCTTTCATGTCACCGAAGGCATCGTCCAGCATGGGGTCGGAGACGTTCTGCGAGCGGGCGAGGAGGTGCCAGGCCATCGCCTCGATCTGGTTCTTTTCGACACCACGGCCGAGCAGCAGCATCCGGGCGAGGCGGTTCTGGGCCACGGGATTTCCCTTGAGGGCAGCGCGGCGCATGGTCTGTGCGCCGAGTTGCTCATCCTTATCGGTGCCCTTGCCGTTGAAAATGGCAATCGCCAGTTCGACGGTCGCGGGGATGTGGTCGTTCTGCGCGGCGCGGCGAAGCCAGCGCACCGACTCGGATAGGTCCTGCTTCACGCCCTGACCTTCCTGATGGAAAATCGCCATCGCGTGCTGCGCGTCGGGGATGTCTTTTTCCGCGGCCACGCGCATCAGTTTCGCGGCCTCGGCAAAATCCTGCCGGAACACCTGACCTTCGAGATAAAGCAGCGCGAGGTTGTAGGCGGCGGCGGCGTGACCCTTGTCGGCGGCGCGGCGCAGCCACTTTGCGCCTTCGTCGCGGTCGCGCTTCACACCAATACCCTGCATGTATTGCATGCCGACCGCGAACAGCGCGGAGACGTCGCCTGCCTTCACGGCGCGCTGATACCAGTCGAAGGATTTTTTCAGGTCGCGTTTTACGCCGAGGCCTTCGCCGTAGATTTCGCCGAGCAACGTCATCGCTTTTGCGTCGTTCAGCTTCTCGGCGCGATATTCCGCCGCCTGTACGGCTTCGAGATAGCGGTGACCCTGAAATGCAGCGAAGGCGAAGTTCGGGTCTTTCGCGGCGTCTGCCACGACGAAGGGCTGGTTGCGCGCAAGCGGAACGGTGATCGTGTGCACCAGCACGCGGCCGGTTGGGGAAAGTTTTTTGGTATTCGCCGCGGGCGGGAGAATGTTCTCGTCCGCAGCGAAGGCTGAAGAGACGCCAAGCGCAAGCGCGAGGCAGAATGGCAACGCGAACTTGTTCATCAGGCGTGTTCCCGAACCCTCGCCAGTCCGGCAGCGCGCGCGATAATTGCGGCCGGACCTTCCGGCGCGGTCCAGAGCATCTCGCCGAACGCGATGAAATCCGCGCGCGCGTTCAAGAGCAGGGAGGCCTCGTCGAGATTTCCTGCATAGGCGCAGCAAGACGTCTGGAAAATCTCGGCCCACCACGACACACGCTCGACCAGTGCGGAAAAGCCGGGACGCTTGCCTTCTGCATCGGGTTCGCCGAACAGCACGAAATCGACGCCCGCTTCGGCTGCGACCATCGAGTCGTGGCGCGTGACCAGTCCGCCGACACCGGCGATGCGGCCCGGCGCGAGCGAAGGCATCGCAGCTTGCAGCAGCGGCAGCGAAGGAAAGAATGCGCCGTCGGCGCCCGCGACGCTGACCAGATCGTTCTGTTCCGAAAGCAGCAGTGCTGCGCCGGAAGACTGCACCGGCGTCGCCAACGCGCGGAATTGCGTGAGCGCGGCTTCGCCGGTTGCATTCGAGCGCGCGATGACGGCTGCGATTGGCGCCGCGCGGCAGGCTTCGCCGAGCACGGGCGCGAATGCCGCCGCATCCTCGAGCAGAGGCGTAATGAGGATCAGCCGTTTGGCTGCGTTTTCTGCCGCTTCCGACACGCGATCTCCTGTCCCGGAGGTTTGCCGGAGAAGCGGGGCGAAAAAGGGGCTTCTCCGAATCGGCGGCGTCCAGCTTATCCGCTTCGGGTTCCGGCGGAAGGTTCCGCGGTACCTGTTGCGTGCAACATTTGCGTTTCTATGATGCCGCCCGCGAAAGCACTGGAGCGCATGCAAAAATGAAAACGGTTCGGTTGCCGGTCCCGGCGTTCATCCTCGCCATTGCCACGGGAGTCGTGCTCTGGCCGTCCGCCGGGAATGCGCAGGAAATCTTCGGCTGCTGGGAAACCGACCGCAACGCCGACGAGGCGCGGAAAATCTGCATCAACCGCGACCTCGACCTCGATCAGGTGACGTTCCACAGCCGGGGCGACTCGGGAAGCTGCGACTATTACCCCGTGGTGCGCGGAGTGCGCGAAGGCGTCATCTACGTTTTCACGGTACCGCCGGGAACCGACAACTGCACGGACCATCACGGGCGCCGCACCGGGTCGGTGCCGGGCACGATGCGCTGTCAGGTGATGGACGAGAAGCGGATGGCCTGCGAGACGGCGTGGCTCGGCTACGACACCATCCAGCAGATCTATTACCGGAAGTGACGCGCGGCGATCAGGCCGCGCGCTTCTCCAGATCGTTCTTCCATTCGCCCGTGGAGGCGAGGCCGTTCATCTTCGCGCGGTGCGCGAACGCGGCTTGCGCGGACGCGACGTTCGCGCTCTTGCCGCCCCATGCCTTCTGCGGCGCGGCCTGCAACGCGCGGCCATAGGAGAAGGTCAGCTTCCAGGGCAGGTTGCCGATCTTGTTCATGGCGTCGAGATGCGCGGTCGCTTCTTCGTCCGACTGGCCGCCGGAGAGGAAGGCAATGCCCGGCACCGCGCCCGGCACGCAGGCCTTCAGCAGCTTCACGGTTTTTTCCGCGACTTCCTGCACGCCTGCACGCTTCGCGGCTTTCTTGCCGGAGATCGCCATGTTTGGCTTCAGCACGATGCCTTCGAGCGGGACGCGCTGGAAATAGAGCTGCTGGAAGGTTTCCTTCAGCACCCACTCGGTGACTTCGAAGCAGCGGTCGATGGAGTGGTCGCCGTCCATCAGGACTTCCGGCTCGACGATCGGCACGATCTGGGCGGCCTGACAAAGCGCGGCATAGCGCGCGAGCGCGTGCGCGTTCGTCATGATCGCCGTGTGCGAGGGGATGCCCGGCGCGATGTCGATGACCGCGCGCCACTTCGCGAAGCGCGCGCCCTGCTCGTAATATTTCGGCAGGCGGTCGGCGAGCTTGTCGAGGCCGATGGTGATGAGTTCGCCGGGGCAATTCGGCAAGGGCTTGGTGCCTTCGTCTACCTTGATGCCGGGAATCGAGCCGGCCTTCTTGATGATGTCGACCAACGGCGTGCCGTCCTTCGCCTTCTGCCAGATGGTCTCGTCATAGAGGATGACGCCGGAGATGTGCTTCATGCCTTCGGTGGAGCGGAACATCAGCTCGCGATAGTCGCGGCGATTGTCTTCCGTGCTTTCCACGCCGATGGCGTCGAAACGCTTCTTGATGGTGCCGGAGGATTCGTCGGCGGCGAGGATGCCTCTGCCCGGCGCGACCATCGCTTCCGCGACCTTGTTCAGTTCTGCGAGATTCATCGTTCTCTCCCTCACGATCTCTTCTTTTGCGATTACTTTACCGCAAGCGCGGCGACGCCGGGAAGCGTCTTGCCTTCCAGCCATTCGAGGAATGCGCCGCCCGCGGTGGAAATGTAGGTGAAGCGGTCCGCCGCGCCGGCGTGTTCGAGTGCGGCGACCGTATCTCCGCCGCCCGCGACCGAGCGCAGCTTTCCGGCCTGCGTCAGTTCGGCAGCCGCTTCCGCCACTTCGTTGGTGCCCATGTCGAACGGTTCCATCTCGAACGCGCCGAACGGGCCGTTCCATACCAGCGTCTTGGAGGACGCGAGCGCGGCAATGATATGGCCGATGCTCTCGCGGCCGATGTCGAGGATCATGTCGCCGTCCCCGACCTTGTCCGCACTGATCGCCTTCGACGGAGCATGCGCCTTGAACTCGCCCGCGACTACCACGTCGCTCGGCAGGATGATCTCGCAGTCGTTCGCCTTCGCCTTTTCCATGATGGCGCGGGCGGTATCGAGCAGGTCTTTCTCAAAGAGCGACTTGCCGACCGGCTTGCCCTGTGCGGCAAGGAAGGTGTTGGCCATCGCGCCGCCGATGGCGAGCTTGTCCACCTTCGCGAGCAGGTTGCCGAGCAGTTCGAGCTTGGTCGAAATCTTCGCGCCGCCCGCGACCGCTATTACCGGACGCTCCGGCTTTTCGAGCGCGCTCGCGAGCGCTTCGAGTTCGGCTTGCAGGGCGCGGCCTGCGAAGGCCGGCATCTTGTGCGCGAGGCCTTCGGTCGAGGCGTGCGCGCGGTGCGCGGCGGAGAAGGCGTCGTTCACGTAGACGTCGCCGTGCCTTGCGAGCGCCGCCACGAAATCCGGTTCGTTCTTTTCCTCGCCCTTATGGAAGCGGGTGTTTTCGAGAACGAGGGTTTGCCCCGGCTGCAGGATCGAAACCGCTTTCTCGGCGTCCGGCCCGATGCAGTCGGGTGCGAACAGCACCATCCTGTCGAGTGCGGTCGCGAGCACGTTCACGAGCGGCTCCAGCGACTGGGATTTGTCCACGCCCTTCGGTCGTCCGAAGTGCGAAAGCAGGATCACCTTCGCGCCCTTGTCCGCGAGTTCGCGAATGGTGGGCAGCACGCGCGCAATCCGCGTCATGTCGGTGACGCGGCCATTTTCCATCGGCACGTTGAGGTCAACGCGCACGAGGACGCGCTTATTCTTTACGTCGGCCTGGTCGAGAGTTTTGAAAGAGGACATAACGCTACAAAAGATTGAGACAAGAAAAAACGGGACTCACTATTGTGAGTCCCGCTTGGACCAGAGATAGAGCGAGATGACGAGCATCACGCTGAAGAAAGCGAGACCGGCATAGCCTACGATCTGGTCGATGGTCATGGTCAGCCGAGCTTGCCCATCGCAATTGCCGTGTCGGCCATGCGGTTCGAGAAGCCCCACTCGTTGTCGTACCAGGACAGCACGCGCACCAGCGTTCCATCCATCACCTTGGTCTGGTCGAGGTGGAAGATCGACGAGTGCGGATCGTGGTTGAAGTCGATCGAGACGTTGGGCTGGTCGGTGGTGCCGAGGATGCCCTTGAGCTGCTGGGCGGCCGCGCGCTTCACGGCTTCGTTGATCTCTTCCTTGCTGGTCGCTTTCTTCGCGACGAACTTGAAATCGACCACCGAGACGTTCGGCGTGGGTACGCGGATCGAGACGCCGTCGAGCTTGCCGTTCAGTTCGGGCAGCACGAGGCCGACCGCCTTCGCAGCGCCGGTCGAGGTCGGGATCATCGAGAGAGCGGCAGCGCGCGCGCGATAGAGATCCTTGTGCATGGTGTCGAGCGTCGGCTGGTCGCCGGTATAGGCGTGGATCGTGGTCATGAAGCCTTTTTCGATGCCGATGGCATCGTTCAGCACCTTCGCAACCGGCGCGAGGCAGTTGGTGGTGCAGGAGGCGTTCGAGACGACCTTGTGGTCCGGCGAGAGCTTGTCGTGGTTCACGCCGTAGACGACCGTGAGGTCGGCGCCATCGGCGGGAGCGGAGACCAGCACGCGCTTCGCGCCAGCGGCGAGATGAGCGGAAGCCTTGTCCTTCGACGTGAAGATACCGGTGCATTCCAGCGCGATGTCGACGCCGAGATCCTTGTGCGGGAGCTTCGACGGGTCCTTTTCCGCGGTGACCTTGATCGGGCCGAAGCCGACGTCGATGGTGTCGCCCGCGACTTTCACGTTGCCGTTGAAGCGGCCATGCACGGAGTCGAAGCGGAACAGGTGCGCGTTGGTCTCGACCGGGCCGAGATCGTTGATCGCGACGACCTGAATATCCTTGCGGCCGTTCTCCGCGATGGCGCGGAGAACATTGCGGCCGATGCGGCCGAACCCATTGATTGCAACCCGAACAGCCATTTCTCTTCCTCGCTGGTAGTCGTTATTGCGCGGCGGACTTCTTCGCCGCGGCTTGCGTGGGCAACGCCTTCGTTGCCGCTTCCACGATCGCTTCCGCAGTGATGCCGAAGCGCTTGTAG
Source organism: Xanthobacteraceae bacterium (assembly GCA_019454205.1). Classification (NCBI taxonomy): domain Bacteria; kingdom Pseudomonadati; phylum Pseudomonadota; class Alphaproteobacteria; order Hyphomicrobiales; family Xanthobacteraceae; species Xanthobacteraceae bacterium. The sequence goes on along the minus strand of CP075369.1, from coordinate 2,456,316 downwards.
AGTTCCTTGTAGGGCGCGCTCGCGCCGAAGCCGTTCATGCCGACGAACAGGCCGTCCGCGCCGATGATCGAATCCCAGCCCATGCGGATCGCGGCTTCGCTCGCGAGCTTCACCGGCGCATTGCCGATCACCTTCGCGCGGTAGCTTTCCGGCTGGTCGAAGAACAGGTCCATGCAGGGCACGGAGACGACGCGCGTGGGGATGCCGTTCTTCTCAAGCGCCGCCTGTGCGGCGATGCAGAGCGAAACTTCCGAACCGGAAGCGAACAGCGAGACTAGCGCTTCGCCGCTCGCGGGCGAAAGCTCGTAAGCGCCCTGCTTGCAAAGGTTGCCCTTCTCGTTTTTGAGGCGAAGTGCAGGCAGGTTCTGGCGGGTGAGGGCCAGCACGCTCGGCGCTTCCTCGAGGCGAAGGGCGGCGTCCCAGCACTCGGCGGTTTCGACCTGATCGGCAGGGCGAAACAGGTAGAGGTTCGGGATCGCGCGCAGCGCGGCGAGGTGTTCGACCGGTTGATGCGTCGGACCGTCTTCGCCGACGCCGATGGAGTCGTGCGTCATGACGTGGATCACGCGAATGCCCATCAGTGCCGCAAGGCGCAGCGATGGGCGGCAGTAATCCGCGAATACGAGGAAAGTGCCGGAGAAGGGGATCACGCCGCCATGCAGGGTCATGCCGTTCATCGCGGCGGCCATGCCGTGCTCGCGGATGCCCCAGTGAATAAAGTGACCGGCGAAGTTGTCGGCGGAGACCGCCTTCATCGCCTTGGTGCGCGTGTTGTTGGAGCCGGTGAGGTCGGCGGAGCCGCCGATCATTTCCGGCGCAACCGCGCAGATCGCTTCCAGTGCATTCTCGGAAGCCTTGCGGGTCGCAATCTCCGGCTTCTCGGCAACCGCCTTTTCCTTCAGCGCATCAATCGCCGCGCCGAGACCGGCGGGCAGCTTGCCGTGCAGGCGGCGCTCGAACTCGGCCTTCTTCGGAGAAGCGTCGAGACGCTTGCGCCAGCTGGCGCGGGCATCGGCCGCGCGGGTGCCGGCCTTGCGCCATGCTTCCAGAATGTCGGCCGGGATTTCAAACGGGCCGTAATTCCAGTTGAGGTTCTTGCGCGCGCCCTCGATTTCCTTCTCGCCGAGCGGCGAGCCGTGCGCGCCTGCGGTATCGACCTTGGTCGGCGCGCCGTAGCCGATATGCGTCTTGCAGGCGATCAGCGTCGGGCGGTCGGACTTCTGCGCGTCGAGGATAGCTTTCTCGATGGCGACCGGATCGTGGCCGTCGATGCGAAGTGCATTCCAGCCGGAAGCCTTGAAACGCGCGACCTGATCGGTGGAGTCGGAGAGCGAAATCTTGCCGTCGATGGAGATGCCGTTGTCGTCGAACAGCACGATCAGCTTGTTCAGCTTCAGGTGCCCGGCAAAGGCGAGCGCTTCCTGGCTGATGCCTTCCATCAGGTCGCCGTCGGAGGCGATTACATAAGTAAAGTGATCGACCAGATCGTTGCCGAACTCGGCGTTGAGCAGCCGCTCGGCGAGCGCCATGCCGGTCGCGTTCGCGATGCCCTGGCCGAGCGGGCCGGTCGTGGTTTCGATGCCACGGGTCACGAAGTTCTCGGGGTGGCCCGGTGTTTTCGAATCGAGCTGACGGAACCGCTTGATTTCGTCGAGCGTCACGTCCTCGTGGCCGGTGAGGTACAGGAGGGCGTAGAGCAGCATCGAGCCGTGGCCAGCGGACAGCACGAAGCGGTCGCGGTCGGGCCAGTCGGTCGCTTTCGGATCGAATTTGAGGATTTTGGTGAACAGGACGGTCGCGATGTCGGCCGCGCCCATCGGCAGGCCCGGATGGCCGGATTTCGCCGCTTCCACCGCGTCCATCGCGAGCGCGCGAATGGCGTTTGCCAAACGGTCATGCTGCTCGCGGCTCATCGCGTTTTCACCCTTGGTTCCGGGGGCTAAGAAGGTGGCGTTGCCATAGCACCCCAACCCCTTGTGTCAAAGTCGCGACGCGCGGTTGACGTGGGGATAAAGCCGCCCCTTTACTGCAAAATCGGACTTCGGCGGCGGACCGATCCATGCGGCAAAAGACAGACGAACCGGTCGTGATCGAGAAGGCGCGCAGGCGCCTCGCGAACGCGCTCGACCTGTTGGAGGCTGCGGTCAATCGCCGCCGCGAAAGCGACCGCCAGCGCGCCGAACTGGAAGCCCAGATTCAGGCGTTCGGCGCCGACCGCTCGCGCCTCGCCGGCGAACTCGACCACGCCCGCGCGCAGGCCGCGACCTTGGACGCAACCAACCGCGAAGTGGCGCAGCGGCTGGATCAGGCGGTCGATACCATCCGCGCCGTTCTGGAAGCGCAGGAGCGCTGAGCGATGGCCGAGGTTTCCGTCACCATCAACGGCCGCGTGTATCGCATGGCGTGTGATCCGGGGCAGGAAGATCACCTTGCGCGGCTGGGGCGCGAACTCGACCAGCGCATCTCGCAGCTTCGCGAATCCTTCGGCGAGATCGGCGACACGCGCCTCGCCGTGATGGCCGCGATCATGGTGGCCGACGAACTCGCGGAGACCAAGCGCAGGCTCCGCATCGCCGATCAGGAAATCCAGAGCCTGCAGGATGCCCGCGAGCACGCGGCGCAACGCTCGGAAGCGAACGAGCGTGCAGTCGCCGATATTCTGGAAACCACCGCCGAGCGTATCGAGCGCATCGCGCAGGGGTTGAACGGCGGCGTCAACGGCGGCGTGGCGCTCGGCTAAAAGTCAAGACTGGCGCTTCTCGTTTGTTCTCCCTAGGTTTGACGGGCGGTGCTGCGGGATGCGACGGAGTAGTATTCCCGGGGCCTTATCGATCCCAACGGGAGCTGTCCCTGATCTGGACCGTGGTCCTAGTCATATGGCGCCCACCTACTTCGTAGGTTTCCCGGGATCGAAGCTCTGACGGTCTCTGCGGCCCGCACTTAATTCTTATGGCCTTATCCATTCCCGAACAGAAACGCGCCCTGCGCAAAGAAATGATCGCGAAGCGCGATGCGCTTTCGCCGATCTTTCGCACGCAGATGGCGGAGAAGATTGCAAAGACAGATGTGCCGTTCGATGTCGCGGAAGGCGCGGTCGTTTCGGGCTGGTTTGCAATCGGCAACGAACTCAACCCCTATCCGCTGATGAAGCGCCTCGCGAAAGAATACGGCGCGACGCTCGCGCTGCCCGCGATTGCGGACGGCAAGCTGATATTCCGCGCGTGGGTACCGGGTATGCAGTTACAGCGTGTCGGCTTCGGGCTATCCGAGCCGGGACCAGAGGCGAAGGAAGTGGAGCCGGATATTCTGTTCGTCCCGATGCTCGCCTTCGATCTGCGCGGCTATCGCATCGGCTACGGCAAGGCTTACTACGATGGCGGGATTACCCGGTTGCGCGCTGCAAAAAAGATTACCGCGGCGGGTCTCGCCTTTGACGCGCAATGCGTCGAGCATGTTCCGGTGGAACCGCACGACCAAAAGCTCGATTATGTGATAACGGAAGCGGGCGTGCGTTTCTCTGCCGGTACGGACTGATGCGAATTCTTTTTCTTGGCGACATTGTCGGGCGTTCGGGCCGCATCGCGGTGGTGGACGTGCTGCCGAAGCTGGTCAAGGAATGGAAACTCGATTTCGTCGGCATCAACGGCGAGAACTCAGCCGGCGGCTTCGGGATCACCGAAGCGATCTATGAAGAACTGTTGGAAGTCGGCGCCGACGCGGTCACGCTCGGCAATCATTCGTGGGACCAGCGCGAGGCGCTGGTTTTCATCGAGCGCGCCCCGAAGCTGATCCGCCCGGTGAATTATCCGCAAGGCACGCCAGGACGCGGCGCGGCTTTACTCGAAGCGAAGAACGGCAAGCGCGTACTGGTCATCAATGCGATGGGCCGCATCTTCATGGAGGCGCTCGACGATCCGTTCGCCGCGATCGAGCGCGAACTCGAAGCGTGCAAATTGCGCGAGCAGGCCGACGCCATCATCATCGACTTCCACGCGGAAGCGACCAGCGAGAAGCAATCCATTGGTTATGTCGTCGATGGCCGCGCATCGCTCCTGCTCGGCACGCATACCCATGCTCCGACTTCCGACTACCGCATCCTGCCTTCCGGCACCGCCTATATCTCCGACATCGGCATGTGCGGGGATTACGAGAGCGTGCTCGGCATGAACCGCGACGAGCCGGTCCGCCGCTTCCAGACCAAGATTCCTTCCGGGCGCTTCGAGCCTGCAACCGGCCCCGCGACGGTATGCGGGATCGCGGTGGAGACCGACGACGCCACCGGACTGGCGGTAAAAATCGCGCCGGTGCGTATCGGCGGCGTGCTGGAACAGGCGCGTCCGGGTTTCTGGCAAGGCTAGCTTTCTTTCGTAAGACCGCTTGCTATAACCCCGCGCATTCCGATCGGGACTCACCACATGGCCGGCCATTCGCAATTCAAGAACATCATGCACCGGAAGGGACGGCAGGACGCCGCCCGTTCCAAGCTGTTCGGCAAGCTCGCGCGCGAAATTACCGTCTCCGCCAAGATGGGGCTGCCCGATCCCAACATGAATCCGCGCCTGCGGGCGGCGATCATCGCCGCGCGCGCAGAGAACATGCCGAAAGACAACATCGAGCGCGCGATCAAGAAGGCCGCGGGCGGCGAAGGCGACAACTACGAGAACATCCGCTACGAGGGTTACGGCCCCGGCGGCGTCGCGCTCATCATCGAGGCGCTGACGGATAACCGCACGCGCACGGTCGGCGAAATCCGCTCCTTCTTCACGAAAAGCGGCGGCGCGCTCGCGGAAACCGGCGCGGTGTCGTTCATGTTCAGCCATGTCGGCGTGATCGAGTACGACGTCTCCAAGGCGAGCGACGACGCAATGCTGGAAGCCGGCATCGACGCCGGCGCGGACGACGTGCTCTCTTCCGAAACCGGCCACGAGATCATCACCGCAGCGGACAACCTGAACGAAGTGCAGAAGGCGATGGAAGCCAAGTTCGGCGAGCCGAAAAAGAGCGGCCTGGTCTGGCGTCCGCAGAACACCGTTGCGGTCGACGACGAGACCGGCGAAAAGCTGATGAAGCTGGTCGAGAACCTCGAAGAGAACGACGACGTGCAGAACGTCTACGGCAACTTCGAAATCTCCGAAGCGCTGATGGCGAAACTTTCCGCGTGAACAATTCTCGCGCGACAGGTTATCTCGCGGTCATCTCCGCGGTGACGATCTGGGGCGCTTGGGTCGCGCTCACGCGCTACGCAGTGATCGGCACGCTGACGCCTGCCGCCGTCACGTTGCTTCGCGTCGGCATCCCCGTCATCTTGCTGGCGCCGGTTCTGTTTCGCACCGGAGTTTGGCCGAAGGGGAAGTCGCTTCCGTTCCTGTTCTGCATTCTCGGCGCGGGCGCGCCGTTTCTTCTCATCATCGGCAACGGGATGCGCTATGCGCCGACGGCCGATGTCGGGCCGCTGGTGCCGGGCACGATGCCGCTGATCGTGGCGCTGCTCTCGGTCGTATTGCTCAAGGAAAAACTTGGCTGGTCGCGCGCGCTCGGCTTCGCGCTATGCGCCGCGGGCGTGCTGACGATTGCGGGCCGCAGCATCCTGACGTCGAGCGGCAATACTTCGTTCGGGCATCTCCTGCTGATCACGGCTGCGTTCTGCTGGGCCTGTTACACGGTCGCGTTCCGCTTCGTCGGCGTGACCGCAATCGAGATGGCGGCGCTGGTGAGCTTCTGGTCGGCGATTGTGATGGTGCCGTTCGGCCTGCCGCCGCTGCTGGAAGCCTTCAACAAGGGGGCCTACAACGACCTCATCGTGCAGGCGATCATTCAGGGCCTCGGCTCCGGGCTGGTCGCGCTGGTGCTCTACAACATCGGCCTTGCGCGGCTCGGTGCATCGCGCGCGGCGGCATTCGTCGCGCTGGTCCCCGCACTCGCGACGGTGATCGCGATTCCGTTGCTGAAAGAAATCCCCGATGCCGCTTCGATTTTCGGCGTGGTCACGACCGGCCTTGGCGTGCTGCTCGCGAGCGGCGTGCTGAACGAGTTACGAGCGAGCCGATCCTGACATTCGCAAATCTTTTCGGCGGACTCTAAATCTACCCACTACCGAAGAAGCCGGTCGAATAGCGGCACGCTGGTGATCGCCGCGATCAGGATGATGAAGTAGGCCGCTTTGCGGTAGCTCGCGTCCGGCACGAAGGCGAATACAAGCGAGCCTATGCTCGCGCCCGCAAGGAACGGCAGGATCATCGCCAGCCCGAAAAACACCGGTTCGTTGGTCAGCAGGCCGCCGAAGCCATAGGCGGCGAGCGACACCACGTCGAACAGCGCAAAATATGTGATCAGGTTGGCGCGCACTGCGACCGCGCTCAGGACGCCGCCGAGCCAGAAGATGATGACCGGCGGGCCGGGGATTTGCGTCGCGCCGCCAAGCAGGCCGGAAGTTGCGCCGACACCGAGCGTCACGGGCAGCGAGGGCTGGCCCTTGTAGCGCCAGCCGCTCGCCAGCAGCACGACGAAGATGACGATCAGCGCCGCAATCGCCCAGCGCAACGGCGTGGGATCGACGTAGATCAGCGCGGCGGTGCCGAGCGGGATGGTGAGGGTGGCCGCGAGAATCATCGGGTTCAGTTCGCGCCAGCGCACATGCGGGAGCGCTGCGATCAGGAACGGCACCGTGCAGATGAAATCCACGATCAGGATCGACGTCACCGCGAAGCGCGGGCCGTAGAGCGCGCCGATCAGCGGCACGTAAATCATGCCCGCGCCGAAGCCGGAAAAGCCGCGCACGAAGCCGGAGCCGAAGGCGATCAGCGCCGCGAGCGCGAGCGTGTCGGCGTGAACCGCGATACTGGCGGGGATAAAGGAGAGCAGGGACAAGCGGGGAGTGCCTTTCCGGAGGGCGCGGGAGTAGCATTTGCCTAGGCAGATTCAGGCGGCAAGGCTATCCAAAGCGGAGATGACGCGCGCGAATCGCATACTCGGCATCGACCCCGGCCTGCGGCGTACCGGCTGGGGCGTGATCGTTTGCGAAGGCAACAAGCTCGGTTACGTCGCCTGCGGCTCGGTGAACTCCGACGAGCGCCAGACGCTTGCCGAACGGCTCGCCGCGATTCATTGCGGGCTTTGCGAAGTGATCGCGCAGCACCGCCCCGACGAGGCGGCGGTGGAAGAGACGTTCGTCAACGCCGATCCGCGCGCGGCGCTGAAACTCGGACAGGCGCGCGGCATCGCGATGCTCGCGCCCGCGCAGGCGGGGCTGACGGTCGCGGAATACGCGCCGAACCTGATCAAGAAAACTATCGTCGGCGCGGGGCGCGCGGAAAAATCGCAGATCCGCATGATGCTGCGCGTGCTGATGCCGAAAGCCGATCCTAAAACCGACGACGCGGCGGACGCACTCGCCATCGCCATTTGCCACGCGCATCATCGAACCTCCGCCGACCTGATGAGCCGCATCGCGGGAGGCGTGTGATGATCGGCAAGCTCAAGGGCATCATCGACAGCTACGGCGAAGACCATGTGCTGATCGACGTGCAGGGCGTTGGCTATGTCGTGCATTGCTCGGCGCGCACGCTGCAATCGCTTCCGCCACAGGGCGAGGCTGCGAGCATTTCCATCGAGACGCATGTGCGCGAGCAGGAAATCAAGCTGTTCGGCTTCACGAACGATATGGAGCGCGAGTGGTTTCGCATTTTACAGAGCGTGCAGGGCGTCGGCGCGAAGGTGGCGCTGGCCGTGCTCTCGACGCTGAAGCCTTCCGAACTCGCGAATGCAATTGCGCTCGGCGACAAGACCGCGGTGTCGCGTACGCAAGGCGTCGGGCCGAAGCTGGCCGCGCGCATCGTTGCCGAACTGAAAGATAAAGCGCCCGCGTTTGCGACGGTCGATCCTTCGGTCGTGCAGTTGCAGGGCGACCTGAACGAGCGCCGCGCGCCGCAGCCGGTAGCGGATGCCGTCTCCGCGCTGGTTCATCTCGGCTACGGGGAAATCCAGGCGAGTGCGGCGGTCGCTGCGGCGGTGCGCGCATCCGAAGAAAACGCGCCGGTGGAGACACTCATTCGTCTGGGCTTGAAGGAGCTGGCGCGATGAGCGCTCCCATCACTACACCGCCGGTGAATCTGACGCGAAAAACGGTGCTGACTTATTTGTTGTGGGGCACTTTATTCTTCGCGCTCGTTCAGATCCTTGCAATTCTTGTAATTTTTTATGCGGGAGTGCTGGTTGGGCGGAGCGATCTCGGGTTCTTCGGCTACACGGTCGGCGCATTCTTCGGCGGCATCTACGCCATCTTGATCTTCTCGCCGGCGTGGGTGTTGTCGACCGTGGTTGCATTGCCGCTCCTGATTGCCTGCGGCTTTGCGGTCGCAGCGTGGAATCGGAATAACGACCGGGTCAGCTTCGTCGGTCCTGTAATTCTTGGCGCGGTATTCGGTGCGCTCGGCTACCTGCTTAAAAGCTGGATTGAGTCGCGGGGGCTGGAATTTTTCCCGCGTACGGGCTGGGATGCCGCTACCGCGGATGTCCTTGCGATGGTGTTCGCCTCCACGATGTCGTGGCGGAGATTCCGCAAAAAGAATCCGGTGACACCATGAACGGCGAAACGGCTACGCCAGCCCGCAAGCTGGGTATTTTTCGGACGCTCGTGGTTTTCGTGCTGCTCGGACCATTCTTCGGCGGCCTGCTGCCTTATCTTGTCGTGCTCGCGGATGTGCTCGGGTCCGCGTCCGGTTCGCGCTCGACGTGGTATGGCACCGCCCTGTCGTTCCCTCTTTTCGCGTTGATCGGCATTCCTTTCGCGGTGTTTTATTTTTACGCCTTCGGTTTGCTGCCTGCATTGCTCAGCGGCGTGATCGTCGGGTTGAAGGAGCGCAAAAGCGGCCCCCATTCGCTTGCGTTCAACATTGCGGTGGGCGTCGCGGTTGGCGTTCTCACTGCCGCGGCCTTCACCTTTCTGATCGCCTACACGCCGCTGTGGCCTGAAGTTTCGGAAATCCCGGTGCGGGGGCTTCTGCTGTCGAACGCGAGAATCCTGCCATTCGCGATTGTCGCGGGTTCGGTGCTGAGCATCCTGCTTTGCAGCCGCATCATTGGCCGGGGCTTGAAATCGTCATGAACTCGCGTCTCGTCTCCGCAGAACAACGCGACAACGATTCCGCAGACGCACATCTGCGTCCGCAGCGGCTTGCCGATTTCATCGGGCAGCAACAGGCGCGCTCCAATCTTTCCGTATTCATCGAAGCGGCGAAGACGCGGAAGGAAGCGCTCGACCATGTGCTGCTCGTCGGTCCGCCGGGCCTCGGCAAGACCACGCTTGCGCAGATCGTCGCGCGCGAACTCGGCGTGAACTTCCGCGCAACCTCCGGGCCTGTGATCGCCAAGGCGGGCGATCTCGCCGCGTTGCTCACCAATCTCGAAGATCGCGACGTCTTGTTCATCGACGAAATCCACCGGCTCAATCCGGCGATCGAGGAAGTGCTTTATCCCGCGATGGAGGATTTCCAGCTCGACCTCATCATCGGCGAAGGGCCGGCCGCGCGCTCGGTGAAGATCGAACTGGCGAAGTTCACGCTGGTCGGCGCGACCACGCGCTCCGGCCTGCTCACCACGCCGCTGCGCGACCGCTTCGGGATTCCGGTGCGGCTCGGTTTCTACGAAGTGGACGAATTGCAGACCATCGTCGAGCGCGGCGCGCGGGTGCTCGGCATCGGCATGAACGCGGACGGTGCGCGCGAGATCGCGCAGCGCGCGCGCGGTACGCCGCGCATCGCGGGGCGGCTGCTCAAGCGCGTCCGCGATTTCGCGTCCGTGGATAAGGTGACGAAGATAGACGCGAAGGCCGCCGACAAGGCGCTCGTGCAACTTGAAGTCGATGCCGCCGGTCTCGACGCGATGGACCGGCGTTACCTGCGCATCATCTCGGATCACTATGGTGGCGGTCCGGTCGGGATCGAGACGCTCTCCGCCGCGTTGTCTGAGCCGCGCGACGCGCTCGAAGACATCATCGAGCCGTTTCTCATCCAGCGTGGCTTCGTGCAGCGCACGCCGCGCGGGCGCATGATGACCGCGCATGCCTACAAGCATCTTGGGTTGACGGAGCCAAAGCGGGATGCTTCGCAGATGCCGCTGTTCGATCAGGGCGATGAATGAAAACTCCGAAAAGCTGGCCCGATCTGGCCGGGCGTATCGTGGACGGCGCGCACATGATGGCGGTGCGCGTCTATTACGAGGACACGGATTTCTCCGGCGTGGTCTATCACGCAAGCTACCTGCGCTTCATGGAACGCGGGCGCACGGATTTTCTGCGCCTGCTCGGCGTCGATCACCGCGCGTTGTTCGAGGAAGCGAATCAGGAAGTGCCGGGCTTCGCCTTCGTCGTGCGCTCGATGAACATCGAATATCTCAAGCCTGCCCACATGGACGACGTGCTGACCATCAAGACCTCGCCCGCGGAGGTTGCGGGTGCGTCGCTGACCATGAAGCAGGAAGTCTTCCGCGGCGAAGAATTGCTGCTGGAAGCGATGGTGAAGGCTGCTTTCGTGTCGGGCGGACGCGCCCGGCGGATACCGGAGGCGCTCCGGAAGGCCATGGGAACGCACATGAGCGCGCACCAGCGCTGACTGCCGCGCCGCTTTGCCGCCGCTAACGTTTCGTTAACCCCATAAGCCATTCTGTTATAGGAATGCCCCGGCTGGGGGTGCCCCAGTTTGGACAGATTCGACGCCGTATTGACGGGCTTATCCGGGGACGGGTTCAGGGCGAGCCGAATTGCCGGTCCTGAGGTTCGCGAAACTTCCGACGCTCCCGATTTCTGCCTCCCGCTTTCGCGGCGCCGGCTGGCGTTAGGACCGGAACGCAAAAGGAATTGCAATGTTCGACGTGCTGCAAGGGACGATCAACGATCTCTGGCTTTGGGTTTCCCATTTTCAGCCGGATATGTTCGCGCAAACGGCGGTGCCCGCGCCGGAAGTGATCCAGCAGAACGCGCCGCCGCCGGCCGCCGATCTCTCGCTGTGGGCGCTGTTCTGGCAGGCGCATCTGGTCGTCAAGTTCGTGATGATCGGCCTGCTGGTTTCCTCGATCTGGGTCTGGGCTATCGTCATCGACAAGACGATCCTCTACGCGCGCACGCGCAAGCAGATGGACCGCTTCGAGGAAGCGTTCTGGTCGGGCAACAGCCTCGAGGACCTCTACCGCAATCTCTCCGCCAAGCCGGTGCACGCAATGCCCGCGCTGTTCGTCGCCGCGATGCGCGAGTGGAAGCGCACCTACGAGGGCGGCGGGCGCGCGGTCGCGAGCCTGACTCAGCGCATCGACAAGGTGATGAACGTCACGATCACACGGGAAGTGGACCGCCTTGAGCGCCGGCTGCTGGTGCTGGCGACCGTCGGCTCGGCCGGTCCCTTCATCGGCCTGTTCGGCACGGTCTGGGGCATCATGACCAGCTTCCAGTCGATCGCCGCCTCGAAAAACACCAGCCTCGCCGTGGTTGCGCCGGGTATCGCGGAGGCGCTGTTCGCCACCGCCATCGGCCTTGTCGCCGCCATACCGGCGACGATTTTCTATAACAAGTTCATTTCCGAGGTGAACCGTCAGGCGCAGCGCATGGAAGGCTTCGCCGACGAATTCTCGGCAATCCTTTCGCGTCAGGTCGACGAGCAGTCATAGGCCAATAGGGTACGGGCACCAATATGGGCGCAGGAAGTTCTTCAGGCGGAATCAGCCGGCGTTCGTCGCGCGTGCGCGGCCGCGGCGTGATGGCCGAAATCAACGTGACCCCGCTGGTCGACGTGATGCTGGTGTTGCTGATCATCTTCATGATCGCGGCGCCGCTGCTCACCGTCGGCGTGCCGATCGACCTGCCGCAGACGCAGGCGCGCTCGGTCGAGCAGGATCGCGAGCCGCTGACGCTTTCGGTCAACGACAAGGGCCAAGTCTTCCTCCAGAACACGGAAGTGAAGATCGAGGAACTGGTCGAGAAGCTGAAGGTCATCGCCAAGCAGGGGCAGGACGAACGCATCTTCGTGCGCGGCGACAAGAAGGTGGATTACGGGACGGTGATGAAGGTGATGGGGCGCTTGCAGGCGGCGGGCTACCGCAAGGTCGCGCTCGTCACCGAAGTCGAGGGAAACTAAGCCTCCCGTGCGTCCCGGTCTGACGATCTCCACCGCCTTTCACGCCCTTCTGCTGGCGTGGGGATTGATCCAGTTTTCCAGCGTGAAGCCGCGCGAAGCGCAGCCGGTCGAGTCGCTACCCATCGATCTCGTCTCCGACGTCACCAAGACCAAGGTCGGCGTGAAGAAGGCACCTGAAAAGATGCTGGAACCGGTGACCAAGGTGGACAAGGTTCAGCCGAGCGATCCGATCAAGCAGTTGATCGACGCTCCCGTCGACAAAAAAGATCTGAAGGCAACTCCGCCGCCTCCGAAGGCGCAGGAACAGGCCGAGAAGACTCCCGAAAAGCAGGAAGAAAAGAAGCCCGACCCGGCGCCGTCTCCGGATGCGAAGCCGCAACCGAAGAAGGAAGAAGTCAAAAAGAAAGAAGAGCCGAAGAAGGAAGAGAAGAAGGTCGCGAAGACAAAGCCGCTCGACATCAAGACGAAGCGCAAGTTCGATCCCGACGAGATCGCAAACTTGATCGACCGGCGCGATCCGACGCGCAAGCAGATCACCGGCGAGAAGAAGACCAACGCGACGCTCGGCACCAAGACCGGCGACTCGAACCAGCTTTCGATGGACGAGCTGATCGCCTTCACGCGGCATCTGGAGAAGTGCTGGAACCTGTTGCCCGGTGTCGGCAACATGGAGCGCGCGGTGGTGCAGTTGCGCGTGCAGCTGAAGCTGGACGGCTCGCTGTCGGCGCAGCCGCAGGTGCTGAACCGCGGCGTGGGTCCGGCCTTCGCCACCACGGCGGAAACCGCGCTGCGCGCCGTGAATGCCTGCGCGCCCTATAAAATGTTGCGCCCGGAGAAGTATAATGTCTGGCGCGACATGATCATCGATTTCGTGCCGCCGGAAACCACCCGCGGCTGATAACGGTTTAACGACTTTCGGAATAGACAGGACTTGCCTCGCATGACCTTCGAGATTTCCCGCCGAAACCTGTTGCTCTCCGCCGGTGGCGCCGCTGCGGCTTCGCTCACCGGCGCGGGCGCGCTTGCGCAGACACGCATCGAAATCACCAAGGGCACGATCCAGCCGCTGCCGATTGCGATCACCGAGTTCGTCGGTGGCGGCGACAACGACATGGCGCGCAACATCAGTGGCGTCATCACCAACAACCTGCGCCGTTCCGGTCTGTTCGCGCCGGTCGATCCAGCGGCCTTCATCGAGCGCATCGCCGACATCGATCAGCAGCCGCGCTTTCAAGACTGGCGCGTGATCAACGCGCAAACGCTGGTCACGGGCCGCGTGCGCCGCTCCGGCGACGGCCGCTACGAGACCGCGTTCCGGCTGTGGGACGTGACCGGCAGCAAGTATCTCGACGGCAAGCAGTTCATCACGCAGCCGGAAAACTGGCGGCGCATCGCGCACATCATCTCCGACCTGATCTATCAACGCCTCACCGGCGAGAGGGGATATTTCGATACGCGTATCGTTTACGTGGACGAGACCGGCCCGAAGGATCGCCGCGTGAAGCGCCTCGCGATCATGGATCAAGACGGCGCGAACGTGCGTTATCTCACGCGTGGCGAGGAACTGGTGCTGACGCCGCGCTTCAGCCCGACTTCGCAGGAAATCGTCTACATGGCCTATGGCCGCGAGAATCCGCGCGTCGTGTTGTTCAACATCGAAACCGGGCAGCGCGAAGTGGTCGGCAACTTCCCCAACATGTCGTTCGCGCCGCGTTTCTCGCCGGACGGCCAGCGCGTGGTGATGAGCCTGCAACAGGGCGCTGCGTCGAGCATCTTCCTGATGGACCTGCGCACCCGCCGCACGCAGCGGCTCACCGATACGGCGGCCATCGACACCGCGCCGTCGTTCTCGCCGGACGGAAAGCAGATCGTGTTCGAATCCGACCGCGGCGGTTCGCAGCAGCTCTACGTGATGAACGCCGACGGCTCGAACCAGCGGCGCATTTCTCCCGCCGACGGCGGGCGCTTCTCGACGCCGGTATGGTCGCCACGCGGCGACGTGATCGCTTTCACCAAGCAGGGCAGCGGCTCGTTCTCCATCGGCGTCATGCGCACCGACGGCACCGGCGAGCGCATCCTCACCGAAGGCTTCCACAACGAAGGCCCGACCTGGGCGCCGAACGGCCGCGTGCTGATGTTCTTCCGCGATCCGGGCGGCAATGCCGGCCCGTCGCTCTTCACGGTCGATCTCACCGGCTACAACGAGCTGAAAGTTCCGACCCCGGCCTATGCCTCCGATCCGGCCTGGTCGCCGCCGCTTTCGTGAGGGCGCTTGCTGACGCGGTGAAAGTTCCGCGTTAACCCCCGGCTAACCACGTTCCGCGGTATTCGACTCGTATTTTCACGGAACGCCCGCCCACACCGCGCCGCAAAGATTTCGTCAAGGTTGATGGAATATTCGCGAGGTGAGGGTGAATTTGACCGGGGGCATTTTCCGGTCGTTAGGGACCATAAGGGAGTAACCGGCATGACGGGTGCGATGCAGCTCGTGCGCGGCGCGCGTTTTGCGGCTTTGATCGCAGTAGCGTTGGCGGCGGCGGCTTGTTCGACCAACCAGGTCACCGATCCGAATAACCAGAATCAGACGAACGCACCTCCGGGTAGCGTGCAGGATTTCGTGGTCAACGTGGGTGATCGCGTATTCTTCGAAAGCGATCAGTCCGACCTGACCGTGCAGGCGCGCGCGACGCTCGACAAGCAGGTGCAGTGGCTGCAGCAATATTCGCAGTATTCCTTCACGGTCGAAGGGCACGCCGACGAACGCGGCACGCGCGAATACAACATCGCGCTCGGTGCACGCCGCGCGCAGACGGTGCGCGACTACCTGATCTCGCGCGGGATTTCCGCCCAGCGGATGCGGACCATTTCCTATGGTAAGGAGCGCCCGGTCGCGGTCTGTAACGATATTTCCTGCTGGTCTCAGAACCGCCGTGCGGTGACGGTGCTCAACAGCGCGCCGGGATCGTAAGGCTCATAATTGAAATCGGAAGCGGCGCCTCCCTGGAGGCGCCGTTTCGCGTTTCAGCCCGGCCCAACTTTAGGCAAAAACCGGACGCACAGGTTCCATCATGAGTTATCTCCGCTGGGGTCTTACGGCGCTCGCCGCAGTCACGTTCGTCATGCCCGCGTCCGCGCAGAACGCGCCGGGCATCAATCCGATTCAGCTTGCGCAGTTCTGGCGCAGGGACGAGCAGCCGGTGCCGCCGGGCGGCATGCGTGGCGACCGCGAACGGGGTGAGAACGGCGACGATAGCGAACTCCTCGGCCGCATCCAGCGCCTCGAAAATTCGCTGCGTCAGCTCACTGGGCAGGTCGAGCAGTTACAGTACCAGAACGATCAATTGCGCCGTGCGCTCGAAGGATTGTCGCAGGGCGATAACCAGCCGCCGCGCACGCAGCTCCAGAAACAGCAGCAGCAACGCAACATCCCGCCGCTCACCCAGCAGGCACCGCCGCCGCAGGTGCAGCAGGACGTTCCGCCGCCACAAGGTCCGCGCGGGCGCAACGATGTATTCGATCCCGATGCGAATCCGAATGCGCCGGGAGCGCCGCGCAATCTCGGTCAGGTGAAGCAGCAGCAACAGCGGCAGCAGGGTCCGCAAGGTCCGATGGTGTTGTCGCCGAACGACCGCAACGATCCGCAGGATCTGCCGCCGCCGGGTGGCAATCCGAACCAGCCGAATGTGGGACCGCAGGCGGTGTTACCGCCGTCGGGAAGCCCGAAGGACGAATACGATCTTGCCTACGGCTACATCCTGCGCCGCGATTACGCGCTGGCGGAGCAGTCGTTCCGCGGCTTCCTCGACCGCCATCAGGGCGACCGCAACGTGCCGCAGGCGACCTACTGGCTCGGCGAGAGCCTGTTCGCGCAGAAGAAATACAACGATGCGGCGGAAGTCTTCCTCGACATCTACAACAAGTATCCGAATAGCCAGCGCGCGCCGGATGCGCTGCTGCGCCTCGGTCAGTCGCTCGCGCTGCTGAACAAGAAGGAAGCGGCTTGCGCTTCGCTCGGCGCCGTGTCTTCCAAGTATCCGAAGGCTTCGGCCCAGGTGAAGAAGAACGTCGAGGATGAGCAGAAGCGGCTCGGTTGCTGACAAGACACCCATCGCGGACAGTGAACTGTCCGCGATCTTCGATGACTTTTCCGGTGTGAAAAAACTCCTGCTCGCCGTATCCGGCGGGCCGGATTCCACCGCGCTCCTGCTGCTCGCCGCGCGCTGGCGCGCGAAACTGAAGCGTGGCCCTGAACTCTGCGCCGCCACCATCGACCATGGTTTGCGCGCCGCTTCGGCGAGGGAAGCGAAAGCGGTCGCGAAACTCGCAGCAAAACTGAACATCCCGCACGCCACGCTGCGCTGGACCGGGAAGAAACCGATCACTGGCTTGCAGGAAGCGGCGCGTGAGGCGCGCTACGCGTTGTTCGTGACGCATGCTGAAGCCATCGGCGCGGACGCGCTCACGACTGCGCATACCCGCGACGATCAGGCGGAGACGGTGCTGCACCGGATTGCGCGCGGCTCCGGCATCGGTGGCCTTGCGGGGATCCGGCGCAAGCGCACGCGCGGAAAAAATCTTCTGCTGGTGCGCCCGTTTCTCGATCTGCCGAAATCGCGGCTGGTGGCGACACTGAAAAAGGCGCGCATCCCATTCGCGAGCGACCCGACCAACCGCGACGACAAGTATCTCCGCGCGCGGTTACGCAAGATTGCGCCGGTACTGGCGCGGGAGGGCATCGACTCCGCAAAGCTCGCATTGCTCGCGAAGCGAATGCTGCGCGCGGAGAAGGCGCTGCGCAGCGCGGCCGATGCGGCAGTTGCGGATCTTTCGCGCGGGCAGGGGGACGGCACGTTTGATGCGGCCGGGTTCTTCGCGCTTCCGGATGAAATCGCGGTGCGCGTTCTGCGCGGCGAGATCGACCGCCGCGGCACCGAGGGTCCGTCGGAACTCGCGAAGGTCGAAAATCTCCATCCCGCGCTGGTGCTTGCGCATGGCGCGCGCGAGGGGGTGAAGCGCACGCTGGCCGGGGCGCTTGTCGAGCTTTCCGACACGGAGCTGCGCATCACCGCCGCACCTGCCAGAAAAGTGAAGGCTGCGAAGGATTTAGGCGTTTAGTATCCGGCGGTTTTCGGCGCCCGTTCCCTTGGCAAGGCGGGGGGTCGCGCCTACATTCGAACGTAAACCGGCTCTAATCCGGTCCGGAAGCTATTTACGTCACGGTTTCAGGCCCTCCGGGCCTCGCGAAAGGTCAGCGATGAACGCGAATCTGCGGAATTTCGCCCTCTGGGTGATCATTGTTCTTTTGCTGCTCGCGTTGTTCTCGCTGTTCCAAAGCCCCAACCAGCGTCAGGTCACGAACGACATCTCGTTCTCGCAACTGCTGACCGAGGTGGACGCGGGCAAGGTGCGCGACGTGGTCATTCAGGGCCACGAGATCACCGGCACCTTTACCGACGGCCGCCAGTTCCAGACTTATGCACCGAACGACCCGTCGCTGATCCAGCGCCTCTACGGCAAGAACGTCGCGATCACCGCGAAGCCGCAGGGCGAGCAGGTGCCTTGGTTTATTTCGCTCCTGATTTCGTGGCTGCCTTTCATCGCGCTGATCGGCGTGTGGATTTTCCTCTCTCGCCAGATGCAGGGCGCGGGCGGCAAGGCGATGGGTTTCGGTAAGTCGCGCGCGAAGATGCTCACCGAAGCACATGGCCGCGTAACCTTCGAAGACGTTGCCGGCGTGGACGAAGCGAAATCCGATCTCGAAGAGATCGTCGAGTTCCTGCGCGACCCCGGCAAGTTCCAGCGACTCGGCGGGCGCATCCCGCGCGGCGTGTTGCTGGTCGGCCCTCCGGGTACCGGCAAGACGCTGATCGCACGCGCGGTCGCGGGTGAAGCCAATGTGCCGTTCTTCACGATCTCCGGCTCCGACTTCGTCGAAATGTTCGTCGGCGTCGGCGCGTCGCGCGTGCGCGACATGTTCGAGCAGGCGAAGAAAAACGCGCCGTGCATCATCTTCATCGACGAAATCGACGCGGTCGGCCGTCATCGCGGTGCAGGCCTCGGCGGCGGTAACGACGAGCGCGAACAGACGCTGAACCAGTTGCTGGTCGAGATGGACGGCTTCGAGGCGAACGAAGGCATCATCCTGATCGCCGCCACCAACCGTCCCGACGTGCTCGATCCGGCGCTTCTGCGTCCGGGCCGCTTCGACCGTCAGGTCGTGGTGCCGAACCCGGATGTCACCGGCCGCGAGCAGATTTTGAAGGTGCATGTCCGCAAGGTGCCGGTCGCACCCGACGTGAACCTGAAAACGGTTGCGCGCGGCACCCCGGGATTTTCGGGTGCCGATCTCGCGAACCTCGTCAACGAAGCGGCGCTCATGGCCGCGCGCCGCAACAAGCGCATGGTCACGCAGCACGAATTCGAAGACGCGAAGGACAAGGTGATGATGGGCGCGGAACGCCGCTCGCTCGTCATGACCGAGGACGAGAAACTGCTCACCGCCTATCACGAAGGCGGCCACGCCATCGTCGCGCTGAATGTGAAGGCTACCGATCCGGTCCACAAGGCGACCGTGATCCCGCGCGGCCGTGCGCTCGGCATGGTCATGCAGCTTCCCGAACGCGATAAGCTTTCTATGAGCTACGAGCAGATGACCTCGCGCCTCGCCATCATGATGGGCGGCCGCGTCGCCGAGGAAATGATCTTCGGCCACGACAAGGTCACGTCCGGCGCGCAGTCCGACATCGAGCAGGCCACCCGGCTTGCGCGCATGATGGTCACGCGCTGGGGCTTCTCGAAGGAACTCGGCACCGTTGCGTATGGCGAGAACCAGGAAGAAGTGTTCCTCGGTCACTCGGTATCGCGCACGCAGAACATCTCGGAGTCGACCGCGCAGAAGATCGACTCGGAAGTGCGGCGTCTGGTCGAGGCTGGTTATGTCGAGGCACAGGAGATTCTCAGCACGAAGCGCGCCGATCTCGAAACGCTGGCCAAGGGTCTCATCGAATACGAGACGCTCTCCGGCGACGAGATCAAGGATCTGCTCAAGGGCAATCCGCCGGTGCGCGGCGAGCCGGAAGCGCCTGCGCCGCGCTCGAACGCCGTGCCGACCGGCAAGCGTCCGCGGCCGGGCGGGGCCGCTGGCACGGGTGGCATGGAGCCACAGCCGCAAGCGTGATTATGCTCTGACGAACACAAAGCGCCCGCCGTTATGCAACGGCGGGCGTTTTCTTTTGAGCGGTGTCCGCGGACATGATCTCGATCAAAGCGCGTGACTGCACGCGGAGGCACAAAGGCGTGTTGCCGGAGTGCTTTCATGTCCATTCCCGCCGCGTTGTCCCGCCGCCGCGATTATGCCGGTCCCGCCCTGCTGTCGGCCGGGTTTCGTCCGTTCTTTCTTGCCGCCGGGGTTTGGGCGGCGATTTCGGTCGCGATCTGGATTCCGGTTCATGCCGGGATCGTCGCATTGCCGGAGCGAGTGAGTCCGCTCGACTGGCACATCCACGAAATGCTCTACGGCTATGTCGCGGCCTCCATAGCGGGTTTCCTGCTCACGGCGATTCCGAACTGGACGGGCAGGCTTCCGGTCAACGGCAAGCCGCTGGCTGCATTGGCGCTGGTATGGCTTGCCGGAAGGGTTGCGATGATCGCGCCTCCGGTTGCCGGTACGTTTGCCGCGGCGGTGATCGATATGGGTTTTCTCCTCGCGTTGTTCGTCGTGGCGGCGCGCGAGATCATTGCCGGAAGCAATTGGCGCAATCTCCGCGTGCTGTTGGTCGTCGCTGTGTTCATTACCGGAAACGCGGTCTTCCATTTCGAGGTGCTCACGGCAGGCAATGCGTATTACGGCGTGCGTATCGCAATCGCGGCCGTGATCTTGTTGATTATCCTGATCGGTGGCCGCATCGTGCCGAGCTTCACGCACAACTGGCTTACACAGAACAATCCCGGCCGCCTGCCGCGCCCGTTCTCGCGCTTCGATGCGCTGGCCATTGCGTGTGCAGCGCTTGCGCTCGGCGGATGGATTGCGGCTCCCACCCAGGCCGTTGCTGGCTGGCTGATGGTTGCCGCCGCCGTGTTGCACTTTGTTCGCCTCGCGCGCTGGGCGGGTGACCGCACGTTTTCCAATCCGTTGGTTCTGGTGCTGCATGCGGCTTATTTTTTCGTCCCGCTCGGTTTTCTGCTGAACGGACTCACCGCGCTTTCTTTCGCGGTGCCGCCTAGCGCGGGAATTCATGCATGGACCGCCGGCGCGGCGGGGATGATGACGCTTGCGGTGATGACGCGCGCGAGTCTTGGCCATACCGGACGGGCGCTTGCCGCTTCGAGAGCGACGCAGGCGATCTATGTGCTTGCTGCGATCGCCGCCTTGTCCCGAATCGCCGTGACCTTCAATGGCGAGGTTGCGCTCTTGCATCTCTCCGCCCTGGCATGGATCTCGGCATTCGGCGGTTTTGCGCTGGCATACGGCCCGATTCTCATCGGGACGCCACCGGCATGGCAAAGAGGCGGCTAGGGCTGCTTTCGCCCGTTAACGCGCCTTTCCATGGTCGCGCGTTAACATCCCTCACAAATTTTGAAGACAAGGGAAAAGGCTGCGGCTGGCGTCCGGGGCGGCATGGCGGTATGCCGTCGCCGCGGGCGGAGACCCGTAACGGTCAGGGTTCATGGCACGAAAGCATTTCGGCACCGACGGCATTCGCGGCCGTGCGAACAAGGTGATCACGCCCGAACTGGCGCTCAAGGTCGGCCAGTCTGCCGGGCTGATGTTCCAGAACGGCGATCACCGCAACCGCGTCGTGATCGGCAAGGACACACGCCTTTCCGGCTACATGATCGAGAATGCGCTTGTCGCGGGCTTCACTTCGGTCGGCATGGATGTATTCCTGCTCGGCCCGATGCCGACGCCCGCGGTCGCCATGCTGACGCGCTCCATGCGCGCCGACCTCGGCGTGATGATCTCGGCCTCGCATAATCCATTCGACGATAATGGCATCAAGCTGTTCGGGCCGGACGGCTACAAGCTCTCCGACGCGATCGAGGACGAGATCGAGGCGCTGATGGCCTCCGATATCTCGAAGCGGCTTTCGGACCCGGCCAAGCTCGGCCGTGCCAAGCGCATCGACGGCGTGCAGGACCGCTACATCGAATTCGCCAAGCGCACGCTGCCGCGCAATCTCTCGCTCGAAGGCATGCGCGTTGTGATCGACTGCGCCAACGGAGCAGCCTACAAGGTCGCGCCCGCGGGCCTGTGGGAACTGGGTGCGGAAGTCATTTCCATCGGCGTCGAGCCGGATGGCTTCAACATCAACCGCGACGTCGGCTCCACCGCGCCGGAAACGCTGGCGCAGAAGGTGCGCGAGATGCGCGCCGACATCGGCATTGCGCTCGATGGCGACGCCGACCGCGTGGTCATCATCGACGAGAAGGGTCATGTCGTAGACGGCGACCAGTTGCTGGCGCTGATCGCGGAGCGTTTCCGCGCCGAGGGTCTGCTCGCGAAGGACGGCGTGGTTGCAACCGTGATGTCGAACCTCGGTCTGGAGCGCTATTTCGAGGAACTCGGCATCGGTTTCGTGCGCACACCGGTCGGCGACCGTTACGTGCTCGAGAAGATGCGCGAGACTGGCTACAATGTCGGCGGCGAGCCTTCCGGTCACATCATCCTGTCCGACTATGCGACCACCGGCGACGGGCTGGTTGCGGCGCTACAGGTGCTGGCGATGGTGAAGAAATCGGGCCGCCCGGTTTCGGAAGTCTGCCATCGCTTCGAGCCGCTGCCGCAGGTCATGAAGAACGTGCGTTATGCCTCCGGCAAGCCGCTGGAGAATGCGTCGGTGAGCAACGTGATCGATGCCGCCAAGCGCCGCCTCGGCAAGGCGGGCCGCCTCGTCATCCGCCCGTCCGGCACCGAGCCCGTGATCCGCGTAATGGCGGAGGGCGACGACCGCGCGCTGGTCGAGGAAGTCGTCGACGTGATCGTCGCCGCGCTGAGCAAGGCGGCCGCGTAAGAATTATTTCCTTCGCGAAGTTTCCGCGCCGCCTCCGGGCGGCGCAGTTTTTTATGGCGATTTTTTCGCGCGTTAACTTGCCGGAAATCTCTTCCTTAACCGTTCTCAATCTCTTTCCTAACGCGCGTTAACGCAATCGACCGCGAAGCGTTGATTTCATTCGTGTGTCGGGTAGCGCGCGAGTGTGCGATTAAAATTCGCGGTTAAGAGTTAAGGTTAAGCCGTCTTTAAACAGTCGCTGCGAAACTCATCCTCGTCAGTAGTTGTAGGCGAGAGCGCGCGTTCGATTCCGCTCACGCCATGAAAAAGGATTGAGTGAGATGGGCAGCGTAAAGAAACTCGCGCTCGCAGTAATCAGCGCAAGCGCCTTCGGCATGAGCGGCGCGCTCGCGGCCGACGTGCCGCAGCCGTGCCCGCCGCATAACCCCTATGGTCCGCCCCCGCCGCCGCATTGCGTGATGCCGCCGCCGCCTCCGCCGCCCGTGATCGAAGAGTTCGGCGGCTGGTACATTCGCGGCGATATCGGCATGACCAACCAGGCGGTCAGCCGCCTCGATAACGCGCTGTTTGCAACCACGAACGACCTGCGCGTCATTGACCGCAATTTCGAGGCCGGTTCGGTGTTCGGCATCGGCGTCGGCTACAAGTGGAATAGCTGGCTGCGTTTCGACATCACCGGTGAATATCGCGGCGAAACCGGCTTCCACGGTCTGGATCTCTGGACCGCGATTGCGCCAGACCCAAACCCGGGTCCGCGCTTCAACAATTACACGGCGAAGAAATCCGAGTGGCTGTTCCTCGCCAACATCTACGCCGACATGGGGACCTGGTATGGCGTAACCCCATTCGTCGGCGCGGGTCTCGGCTTCAGCCGCATCGGCATCCACAGCTTCCGCGATATGGGCACCAACGGCATTGCGCCGACGCTCGCCTACGCGGACTCCGGCTACACGTGGAATTTCGCCTGGGCGCTGCACGCGGGCCTTGCCTATGAAGTGACCAAGAACTTCACCGTGGAACTGGCCTATCGCTACACCTATCTCGGCGACGGCCAGAGCGGCGACATCATCGCCTTCGACGGCACCAATACGATCTACAACCCGATGCACTTCAAGGGCATCGACTCGCACGATCTGAAGCTCGGCATCCGCTACACCTTCGCCACCGGCTACCAGCCGCAGGAGATCGTGCAGCCGCTGATCCGCCGCTTCTGATCGCGGAGCGAAGAAAACAAAACGGCGCGACGGGAAACCGCCGCGCCGTTTTTCTTTTTGCCGGTCATTTTTTTATTCGCGCGGAAGGCGGCGCTTATCCGAATGTTAACCCTAACAATTTCATAATCCTGCTCACGTTCCAGTAATCGCGGCGGGGCGTCCGCCGCGGCAAGCCCAGTGAGTACGCCATGAAAAAATTTCTGATCGCCGCCGCTCTTTTCTTCGCCGCGTTCGCGCCCGGTGCGCACGCTGCCGACATGCCGGAGCTGCCGCAGATCATCCGCGCGCCGCAGATGCCGTGGGTCGAGTTCGGTTCGAACTGGTATCTGCGCGGGGACTTCTCCTATCGCCAGTACGACAGCCCGTCGGTCACCGATGGCACGCAGGCGCTCACCAATACTTCGCTGAAAGACGCGGCGGCGTTCGGCCTTGGCGTCGGTTACAAGTTCAACGACTGGCTGCGCGGCGACATCACCTACGACTACGCTTTCAAGAGCACGTTCCGCGGCAACAACACTTGCGCCGATCCGTGCGGTGGTCCGGGTCTCGGCGGCATTACGAACGATACGACCAACCTGCGCAGCATGACGCTGCTCGTGAACGGCTATGTCGATATGGGCACCTGGTGGGGAATTACGCCCTATGTCGGCGCCGGCGTCGGCGCGGCGTATCTCTCGACCGGCGGCTATCAGACGACGACGCCGCTCAACGTGGTCACCGCGTTTCCGGGCGGCAGCGTCTGGAACTTCGCGTGGAACGCGACCGCGGGCGCGGCCTATCACGTCTCGCCGAACCTCTCGTTCGATTTCAACTATCGCTATCTCGATCTCGGCGGCTTTCAGGCCAACCCGTATTCCAGCGACAACATCACCGCGCACGAATTCCGGGTTGGCTTTCGCTACCTGATCGACTGAGTTACCCCCGGCGCGATTAGGCTCTCGCGCAACTGGCCGCGATCCGTAAGGGGATCGCGGCCTTTTTCTTTTCCGTGCCGGTTTCTGCTGGCGCGCGGGCTGCGGCAAAAAGTTGATAGCTGCTTTGCTGCAGCGCACTTGACCGGCCAGCAAACTCTGGTATCTGCGGCGGCGGGACACCCCTCCCCAACGAGGGGCTTCTATCTGGAAGGATAGGTCATGACGACACAGCCTACCGCGCGCCCGCGCGTAAACCATTTTTCGTCCGGCCCCTGCGCCAAGCGCCCGGGGTGGAAACTTCAAAACCTCGAAAAAGCTCTAGTCGGCCGCTCGCACCGTTCGAAGCCGGGTAAGGCGCGTTTGAAATACGCGATCGAACTCACGCGCGAAGTGCTTGGCGTGCCCGCTGACTACAAGATCGGCATCGTGCCGGCTTCCGACACTGGCGCCGTCGAAATGGTGCTGTGGTCGCTGCTCGGTGCACGCGGCGTCGAAGTGCTGACCTGGGAATCGTTCGGCGAAGGCTGGGCGACCGACGTCGTGAAGCAGCTCAAACTCAAAGACGCGAAGGTCACCAAGGCGCCCTATGGCGAGCTGCCCGATCTCGCGAAAGTCGATTTCAAGAACGACGTGATCTTCACGTGGAACGGCACCACTTCCGGCGTGCGCGTCCCGAATGCCGACTGGATTCCTGCGAATCGCGAAGGCCTGACCATTTGCGACGCGACTTCCGCCGCGTTCGCGCAGAACCTCGACTTCGCGAAGCTCGATGTCGTCACCTATAGCTGGCAGAAAGTGCTCGGCGGCGAAGCCGCGCACGGCATGCTGATCCTCAGCCCGCGCGCGGTCGAACGGCTAGAAAGCCACACCCCCGCATGGCCGATGCCGAAGATCTTCCGCATGACCAAAGGCGGCAAGCTGATCGGCGGCATCTTCGAGGGCGAGACCATCAACACGCCGTCGATGCTTGCGGTCGAGGACTACGTCGATGCGCTGGAATGGGCGAAGTCGGTCGGCTCGCTGAAAGGCTTGCAGGCGCGCGCCGACAAGAACTTCGCGGTGCTCGCGAACTGGGTCGCGAAGACCCCGTGGGTCGCTTTTCTCGCCAAGAACGAAGCCGAGCGCTCGAACACTTCCGTGTGTTTCGAAGTGGTCGATCCCGCGATCAAGGCGCTGCCTGCCGACGCACAGAATGCGTTCGCGAAATCGCTCGCTTCTCTGCTTGAGAAGGAAAACGTCGCGCTCGACATCGGCCACTATCGCGACGCCCCTCCGGGCCTTCGCATCTGGACCGGCGCGACCATCGAGGCTTCCGACCTCGAGGCGCTGACGCCATGGCTCGACTGGGCCTTCGCGCAGGCTAAGGCTGCTCAGGCGAAGGCGGCGTAAGCCGCCTCGCTATTCCTTCCCCAATTTTCCTTCTCACATAGCTGGAGGCCCGTGATGGCACCCCGCGTTCTCATTGCAGACAAGCTTTCCCCGACCGCCGTGCAGATCTTCAAGGATCGCGGCGTCGAGACCGACGTGAAGACCGGCCTCGAGCGCGACGAACTCATCAAGATCATCGGCGACTATGACGGCATCGCCATCCGCTCCGCGACCAAGGTGACTTCGAAGGTGCTGGAAGCCGCGAAGAAGCTCAAAGTCGTGGGCCGCGCGGGCATCGGCGTCGATAACGTCGAAATCCCGGCCGCGACCGCCAAGGGCGTGATCGTGATGAACACGCCGTTCGGCAACTCGATCACCACCGCCGAGCACGCGATTGCGCTGATGTTCGCGGTCGCGCGGCAGATTCCGGCCGCCGACGCTTCCACGCAGGCGGGCAAGTGGGAAAAGAACCGCTTCAACGGCGTCGAAATCACGGCGAAGACGCTCGGCATCATCGGCTGCGGCAACATCGGCTCCATCGTCGCCGACCGCGCCCTCGGCCTGCGCATGAAGGTGGTCGCGTTCGATCCGTTCCTCTCCCCGGAACGCGCACTCGACCTCGGCGTCGAGAAGGTCGAGTACGACGAGCTGCTCGCCCGCGCCGACTTCATCACTTTCCACACGCCGCTGACCGACAAGACCCGCAACATTCTCGACGCGGCGGCGCTCGCGAAGACCAAGAAGGGCGTGCGCATCATCAACTGCGCACGCGGCGGCCTCGTCGACGAGAAAGCGCTCGCTGCGGCGCTCGACAGCGGCCATGTCGCGGGTGCGGGCTTCGACGTCTATTCGGTGGAGCCGGCGACGGAAAATCCGCTGTTTGGCCATCCGAACGTGGTCTGCACGCCGCATCTCGGCGCTTCGACTTCCGAAGCGCAGGAGAACGTCGCGCTGCAAGTCGCGGAGCAGATGTCGGACTACCTCATTCGCGGCGCGATCTCGAACGCGGTGAACTTCCCGTCGATCACGGCGGAAGAAGCGCCGAAGCTGAAGCCCTATATCGAGCTTGCCGAAAAGCTCGGTTCGTTCGCGGGCCAGCTTACCGAGACCGGCATCAAGAAGGTGCAGATCACGTATGCCGGCTCGGTCGCGGGCATGAAGATCAAGGCCATGACCTCGGCCGCGATTGCGGGCCTGTTGCGCCCGAACCTGCGCGACATCAATGTCGTGTCGGCTCCGGCAATTGCGAAAGAGCGGGGCATCATCGTCGAAGAGACCACGCGCGAAGCGGTCGGCGACTACGACAGCCTGATCACCGTCTCGGTCACCACTGAAAAGCAGACCCGCGACATTTCCGGCACGGTCTATGCCGATGGCCGCCCGCGCATCGTGAACATCAAGGGCATCCGCATGGATGCCGAGTTCGGAGAGCAGATGATCTACGTCACCAACCAGGACAAGCCAGGCTTCATCGGCCGCTTCGCGTCCACGTTGGGCGACGCGGGCATCAACATCGCGACCATGCATTTCGGCCGCACCGCGCCGGGCGGCGACGCCATTGCGCTGGTGCATATCGACAGCGCCGCGCCGGACGACGTGCTCACGAAGATCACCAAGCTGCCGCTGGTACAGCGCGTGAAGCCGCTGCGCTTCTGATCGCTTCAGACGAATCGAAAAAGCCCGGCTGTCCCAAGTCGGCTATGGCCGACTTGGGCATTTTAAATCTTGGGCATTTTAAATTTAGAAGTCGGGTAAACCCGGCTTCTACGCCGGGCTTCTTTTGTGCGCAGGCTTATTCAATTCTCATTTCGGGCGAAGGCGGGATGAGCGCGTGCCGATGAAAATTCCGATCAGCACGAGGGAGTAGCCGATGGCGTGGAAAATTTCCGGACGCTCGCCAAGGAATGCGATCGCCATCGCCGAGCCGAACACCGGGATCAGGTGATAGAACGGCGCCGAGCGGTTCGGGCCAATCAGTTCCACGCCGCGGTTGAAGAACAGATAGGCAAGCAGCGACGGAAAGATCGTGATGTAGCCGAGGATCAGGAACGATTTCAGGTCGAGCGGGAAGGTGCGGCCGGAAGCGAGTTCCAGCGCATAGACCGGCGAGAGCATCAGCGCGCCGGCGCCCATCGTGAAGGCGAGAAACGAAATCGGGCTGATCTTCGGGCGGCTTTTCAGCAGTGTCGTATAGAAAGCGTAGATGATCTGCGCGATGAAGAAGGCGAGGTCGCCGCTGTTGAAGCGCACGTCCTTCAATACCGTGAAATCGCCGCGCGTCAGTACCACCAACACGCCGCAAAGTGAGAGCGCGATGCCGATTGTCTGCCATAGCGTCAGGCGGTCGCGATAGAGGATCATGCTCCACGCCGCGACCAACAGCGGCTGGCAGGATGCGATCAGCAGTCCGTTTAGCGCCTGCGTATATTGCAGGCCCCAGTAGGCGAGGCTGTTGTAGATGGTGATGCCGGCAAGCGTCAGCAGCAACATGATGCCGATGTTGGTCCGGATCGTCTGCCAGTCGCGCTTCAGGAACGGCCAGGCGAAGACGATCACGATCAGGAACGCGCCGGTCCAGCGCACGAAGGCCAGCGCCACTGGCGGCACATGGCCTGCCGCGTAGCGGCCAAGCACGATGTTCCCTGCCCAGAACAGGGAAGTCAGGGTCAGCAGGAGGTATGGGGATGCAAAGAGGCGCGTGCCCAGATTCTGCATTTGCTTTTGCCGCCGCGCCTTTCAAAATGGCGGTTGCTCTTAGCCTGTCCTGCCCGTGTGCTCAACGCGAGGGACATGCGTTTCCTGCAAGGGGACATGCAATGGCGAACGACCAGACCCGAATCCGCAAGGCGGGCGCGAAGCGCGGGGAAAAGCCCGGCGAGGGCGCAACCGCGATGCGCCTGAAAAATCCGGCCGGCAAGCTGACCGCGATGAACGGTCCCGCTGCGGGAAAGGTTTTCATGCTGGACTATACGCGCGTCACGGTGGGGCGCGGCCCGAACAACGTGATCCGGCTGGACGACGACTACACGATCTCGGAACACGAGAACGCGATCTTCGAAACGAAGGGTGGCAAGGTCGTGCTTATCGACGGTGGTGGCACCAACGTGGTGCTGCTGAACGGCCAGGAAGCGCCGGGCGAACACGCGCTGAAATTCGGCGACCTGATCGTGATCGGCGAAACGACGCTGCGGCTCGACCCGCCTTAGCCGGTTACGCGCACGATCACGTCCGCGCGCCACGGATCGGTGAAGCGGAGTTCGCGCGCGCCGGTTTTTGCGACCGCGACATTCGCGGCTTCGAGCCGTGCGGCGAGTGCCGCAACGTCCCGCTCCTCCGGCAAATCCAGTTCCAGCGAAACGAGGCCCGCGGTGTCCGGCGAAGGCAGGCTGCCCTTGCGGCTGTCCCACACATTGAATGCGAGATGATGGTGATAGCCGCCTGCCGAGACGAACAGCGCGCCCGGCATCGTCGCGGTTTTCTCGAAGCCGACGAGATCGCAATAGAACGCGGAAGCCTTGGCGAGGTCGTCCACCTGTAAGTGAACGTGGCCGATGCGCGTGCCGTGCGGCATGGGGTTCGCCGCAAGCGCCGCTACATCCGGTTGGGAAAGCAGGCCGGGAAAATCCAGCGGCCGGTTCGCCATCTGCACGGTGCCTTCGCGCCAGTTCCATTCGCCGCGCGGACGGTCGCGGTAGATCTCGATGCCGTTGTTGTCGTCGTCCCAGAGATAGATTGCTTCCGAGACGAGATGATCGGCTGCACCGAGGCGCACGTCGTTCGCAGCGAGCCGCGCAATCGTGCCGCCAAGCGCGGGCCGGTCGGGCAGGAGAATCGCAACGTGATAAAGGCCGGTTTCATCTTTCCGGCGCGGCGCTAGGCCGGGTTGGATTTCGAGAATCAGCACTGCCTCGCCGCCCGCGCCGAGCGTCAGGCGCGAGGGCGTCTGTTCGAGGCGCTGCAAGCCCACCTTGTCCACGTAAAAGGCTGCTGCGCGCCCTGCATCGGGGACGCGTAGCGTCGCAGGGCCTAGTTGCAGGCGGGCGGGAAGGGGATTGCTCATGTTGCCTCTCACAGGGCGGCAGATCGTCACTCCGGGCGGTTCCCGCAAGCGGTTAAGTGCTTGCAACTACGCATCTTCGCTGGGCCAATCTTGCCTCGACGCCAGCGATTGGCTACCAACTTTCGGAACCGCCCCGGCGCTTCCCAGTGCCGGGGTTTCTGTTGTGTGCGGCTGATTTCGAGGCATCGCTTTGACGAACGTGGTCGTCGTCGGCTCCCAGTGGGGCGACGAGGGAAAAGGCAAGATTGTCGACTGGCTCTCCGAGCAGGCGGATGTCGTGGTCCGCTTTCAAGGCGGCCATAACGCCGGCCATACTCTCGTTATCGGCGGCAATACCTACAAGCTGTCGCTGTTGCCATCCGGCGTGGTGCGCCCCGGCAAGCTAGGAATCATTGGCAACGGCGTCGTGCTCGATCCGCATGCACTGGTGAACGAGATCGACCGGCTCGCGGGGCAGGGCGTCGAAGTCTCGCCCAGTACGTTGCGCATCGCGGAAAACGCCTCGCTCATTCTCTCGCTTCACCGCGAACTCGACGGGTTGCGAGAAGGCGCCGGTCCGGGGCTGAAGATCGGCACCACCAAGCGCGGCATCGGCCCCGCCTACGAGGACAAGGTTGGCCGCCGCGCGATCCGTCTCATGGATCTCGCCGAACCCGCGCAACTCGATGCGAAGCTCGACCGGCTGCTGGACCACCACAACGCCATCCGGCGCGGTCTGAAGCTGGACGAGATCAGGCGCGACGGCCTGCGCGAGGAATTGCTTTCGGTGGCGCCGCGCGTGTTGCCTTACATGGATCGCGTCTGGCACCTGCTCGACGAGGCGCGCCGCCGCGGCGACAGGATTCTGTTCGAAGGCGCGCAGGGCGCGCTGCTCGACGTCGATCACGGTACTTACCCGTTCGTCACGTCGTCGAACACGGTGGCAGCACAGGCAGCGACCGGTGCGGGGCTTGGCCCGAACGCAGTCGGCTATGTGCTCGGTATCACCAAGGCCTACACCACGCGCGTCGGCGAAGGTCCGTTCCCGACTGAACTCAACGACGCCACCGGCAAGCAGCTCGGCGAGCGCGGGCATGAATTCGGCACCGTCACGGGCCGCCCGCGCCGTTGCGGCTGGTTCGACGCCGTACTTGTACGGCAGGCGGTGCGTACCGGAGGTATTCAAGGCATCGCGCTGACCAAGCTGGACGTGCTGGACGGCCTCAATCCGCTAAAGGTCTGCGTTGGCTACAAGCTCAAGGGTCACGCCATCGATTACCTCCCTGCCTCGCAGGGCGCGCAGGCGCAGGTGGAACCTGTGTACGAAGAGATCGAAGGCTGGCAAACTTCCACCCGCGGGGCGCGCTCCTGGGCGCAGCTACCGGCGGCGGCGGTCAAGTATGTCAGGCGAATCGAGGAATTGATCGACTGCCCCGTGGCGCTCGTATCCACGAGCCCCGAGCGGGAGGACACAATTCTGGTGCAAAATCCGTTTGAATCCTGAGGCAACCGTTTCGGCCGTTCTGCGTTCAACCAATCGGGGCCAATGACCGACTATCGTCCGCTTCTTTCTCGCGCGATTGCGAACCTCGACCCGAATACGGGCGAGGCGCGCCGTGCCGTGTACGACCGCGCGCGGACGGCGCTGGTGAACCAGTTACGCGGCATGAATCCGCCGCTCGCGGAAGCCGACATCACGCGCCAGCGCCTCGCGCTGGAAGAGGCGATCCGCAAGATCGAAGGCGAGGCTGCGAGCGCGCAGGCTGCGCCTCCGCCTCCGCAGCAACCTGCGGCTCCGCCGTCTTTCGACGATCGTGCCCCGCGTGCGCCGATGCCGCCCCGCGCCGATGCGCCCTCCCGTGGCGCGCCGCCACCGCGCGATGCCTATGACAATGGAAACCGCGAAGCGCCGCGTCCGCCGCGCGAGCGCGACCCGTTCGCCGATGCGCCGCAGGCGGGCCGTGGCGCTCCGCCGCCAAGAGGCCCGCGCGAAGACGAATATCCTCGCGAGCGCGATCCGCGCGACACACGCGATCCTCGTGATCAGCGTGGCTTCAACGGCCGCGGTGCCGGTCCGCGCGGTCAGCGTCCGCAAAATGATCAAGGTTCGCTGCGTCCGCGTCATGGACGCGGCAAAAGCCCCGCGGATTACGCGCGCGAAGACGCGCGCCGCGCCGGCCGTACCAAGCTCGTGGTTGGAACAATCTTCTGTATTCTTCTTATTCTTGCGGGCACGCTCGGCTATCTGCATCGCGACAAGGTGTTCCGCCTGCTCGGCCGCGCCAAGACGGCGGTGACGCAGACGCAGACCGATCCGAACCAGAACAAGCCTGCCGACCGCATCCAGCAGAACGAACAGACGCAGCAGAACCAGCAGTCACCGCAGCCGCTGCCGCCGTCCACGCAGCAGACCGCAGGTGCGATCCGCGCGATCCTGTTCGAGGAAAGCCCAGGCGGACAGCAGTTCGTGAACTTCAACGGCACCGCCACCTGGCGCATCGAGACCATCAATCCGGGTCCGGGCCGGCCGGCTGATATCGGCGCGCGTGTCGATGTCTCGATTCCGGAGCGGAAGATGACGGCAGTGATCACCATCCGCCGCAATCCCGACCCCGCGCTGCCGGCCAGCCACTACGTCGAAGTGCAGTTCAACGCGCCCGACGATGCCAATGGGGGCATCGCGCAGGTGCCGGTGGTGCGCATGAAGAACAACGAGTCCGCGCAGGGCATTCCGCTCGCGGGCCTCAGCGTTCGCGTCATGCAAGGCTATTACCTGATCGGTCTTTCCTCGGTCGAAACCGACCGCGACCGCAATCTCGTTCTGCTCGGTTCGCAGCCGTGGTTCGACGTGCCGTTCGTCTACGGCAACGGCCGCCGCGCGGTGCTGGCGTTCGAGAAGGGCGCTGCCGGTGTGAAGGCTATGGACGAAGTGTTCGCTGCGTGGGGCTATGTCAAGCAGCAGGCGCCGCCGCACATCCAGCAGCAGTAACAAAAAAGCCGGGACAGATGTCCCGGCTTTTTCTTTTCGGTTTGTCGCCGTCAGTGCGCGGCGAGCGCCAGCGGCCGTTCGTCCTTCTGGATGCGCTCAACCACGGCCTTCTGCACCTTCTCGAAGGCGCGGACCTCGATTTGGCGTACACGCTCGCGCGACACGCCAAACTCCTCGGCCAGCTCTTCGAGCGTGACCGGATCGTCGGCAAGGCGGCGCGCCTCGAAGATGCGGCGCTCGCGATCGTTCAGTACGCCGAGGGCACCTTCCAGCGCCTTGTGGCGGTTCGAGCGCTCCTCCTGATTGGCGAGGACTTGCTCCTGGTTGTCGCTTTCGTCCACCAGCCAGTCTTGCCACTCGCCGGATTCGGAGTCGGTGCGGATCGGCGCGTTCAGCGAGGCGTCGCCGCCGAGACGGCGGTTCATCGAGATCACTTCTTCTTCGCTGACGCCGAGCTTGGTCGCGATCTGCTTCACGTGTTCCGGCTTCAGTTCGCCTTCTTCCAGCGCCGAGATTTTGCTCTTCGTTTTGCGCAGGTTGAAGAACAGCCGTTTCTGCGCGGCGGTGGTGCCCATCTTCACGAGCGACCACGAACGCAGGATGTATTCCTGTATGGAGGCGCGGATCCACCACATCGCGTAGGTCGCGAGGCGGAAGCCCTTCTCCGGCTCGAAGCGCTTCACGGCCTGCATCAGGCCGACGTTGCCTTCGGAAATGACCTCGCCGATCGGAAGGCCATAGCCGCGATAGCCCATCGCGATTTTCGCGACGAGGCGCAAATGGGACGTGACGAGCTGGTGTGCGGCGTCGCGGTCGTCATGCTCGCGCCAACGCTTCGCGAGCATGTATTCCTGCTGCGGCTCCAGCATCGGAAACTTGCGGATTTCCGCGAGGTAGTGCGACAGGCCGCCTTCGGAGACGGCCGGAAGATTGCCGGTAGATACGCGGGCCATGTTTGTCCCCTCTTTCCCGATCCCCGTAGGCGGATCGAACGCCGCTGCTTGGCTAAGCCAGTGGCAACGGACACATATAGGAACGCACTTGGCGGCTTTAAGGTGCCGCAGATGAAATATTTTTAACCTGCGCGTTTCGCCGGTTTTCGCAGCGAATCCCGCAATTTCCGAAGTTCCAGCGGCAATTTGCTTTCAAAGGAGAGCAATTTGCCCGTTCGCGGGTGTGAAAAAGCGAGACGCCAGGCATGCAGCGCCTGCCGCCCCAGCGCGTCGAGCGCGGCGCGCGGCGCTTCGGGCAGCAGCGCCGCCTTGGTGCGATAGCCCGGCCCGTAGACCTCGTCGCCGAGCAGCGGATGACCGCCATGCGCGAGATGCACGCGGATCTGGTGCGTACGGCCGGTTTCCAGTTCGCAGGAGATCATAGATGCGAGCGCGCTCTTGCCGTCCATGCCCGCGTAGCTTTCCAGTACTTCGTAATGGGTGATCGCCTCGCGCCCTTTTGCGCGCACGGCCATCTTCACGCGCGAGCGCGGATCGCGGTCGATAGGCGCGTCGATAGTGCCTTGCCGCGGCTTCGGCTCGCCCCAGACGAAGGCGAGGTAGCCGCGCGCGAGATCGCCGGTGCGGCCGTGATCGGCGAATTGCGCGGAGAGGGAGCGGTGCGCAGCGTCGTTCTTCGCCACCACCAGCAGGCCGCTGGTATCCTTGTCGAGACGATGCACGATGCCTGGGCGTTTCTCACCGCCGATGCCGGAGAGCGAATCTCCGCAATGTGCGATCAGCGCGTTGACCAGCGTGCCGGTGCGGTTTCCCGCGGCTGGATGCACGACCAGCCCCGCGGGCTTGTCGATCACGATCACGTCCTTGTCTTCGTAGACGATGGCGAGCGGGATTTTTTCGGCGGCGGGTTTCGCCGGTTCTGCCTCGGGCAAGACAAGCGCGATCTCGTCGCCCGCGTTGACCCTGTATTCCGGGTCTCTTACTGTCCGGCCGCTCACTTCGACTTCGCCTTCGAGGATCAGGTTTTTCAGCCGCGTGCGGCTCAACTCCTTGATGCGTTCCGCAAGAAAGCGGTCGAGGCGCGCGCCTTTATCTTCCGCGCCAGCGGAAATCCCGAAACGCTTTTCGTCCGAATTGGACATGATTTAGTTCTATGGCCGCCAGAAAAAAGAATCCCGATCCGCAAGATACAGAAGTCGCGCTCGATCCGCAGCAGGAAGCGATGGTGCGCAAACTGAAGCGGATGGCGGTGTTTTCCTCCGTGCTGATGATCGCGGGTTTCCTCGCGATCTTCGGCGTGATCGCCTACCGGCTCTCGAATGCGCCCGCGCCGCAAGCCGCCACGATCCCGGCGATCACCAACGCACTGCCGAAAGGCTCCCGCGTCGTGAACACGGCGGTGAGCGACGGCCGTATCGTCGTCACCATCGAGCGCGACGGCGTGACGGAAATGCGCGTGTTCGATCTCGCGACCCTGCAACTGCGCGGCACGCTGCGGCTTGAGCCGCAATAATACGCCACGATAGCGCATGGACCTGATCGTATTCCTCGCCGTGCTCGCGGGCGCCGTGATGCACGCGGGCTGGAATGCGCTGGTCAAAACCGGCCTCGACCGCACCACCTCGATTTTTCTGCTCGCGGCGTTTCAGGGAATCATCTCGCTCGCTCTGATTCCCCTCTTTGTGCTTCCCGCCGCACTGAGCTGGCCGTGGATCGCTGTGTCAGCGCTGCTGCACAGCGGCTACAAGATTTTTCTGATTCGCGCCTATGAGCACGGCGATTTCAGTCAGGTCTATCCACTGGCGCGGGGCAGTGCGCCGCTGATTGTCGCCATCGCCGGCATCTTCCTGCTGAACGAGAGCCTGACCGCGATGAAGTTCGCAGCCGTGTGCGCGATCGGGCTGGGCGTGATGCTGATGTCGGCGAAGTTCGGGGCAGGCGAGGCGATGCCGAGGAAGGCGCTCCTCTTCGCGCTTGGCACGGCGCTGTTCACCGCAAGCTATACGCTGGTCGATGCGGTCGGCGCGCAGCTTTCGGGAACGGCATCGGGTTTCACGCTGTGGATGTTCGCGGGCGACGGCATCCTGATGACGCTCTACGCGCTTCTTGTCCGTGGGCGCGGGTTGGCCGCTGCCGTGCGAGGCAATGTAGGAAGCGGAATCGTGGCCGGCGTGCTGTCACTCGGTTCCTACTGGATTGCGATCTGGGCCTTCACGCTGGCGCCGGTCGCGCTGGTGGCGGCGCTCCGCGAAACTTCGGTGCTGTTCGCCATGCTGATCGCAGTGTTCCTGCTCGGCGAGAAGGCGGGCGCGCAGCGCTGGCTGGCTGCGGCGCTGATCCTCGCGGGCATCGTGTTGATCCGGCTGTAGTTAATAAGGAGGCCCGCCGCTCGCTTGCTCCGCCCTGCGGCGCGCTGCTAGAACCCGCTCACGCTCCCTTCGTCTAGCGGTTAGGACGCGGCCCTCTCAAGGCTGAAGCAGGGGTTCGATTCCCCTAGGGAGCGCCAATTTTTTCGCGGGTCGTGCGTAGGGTTCTCATGAAAGCGGTAATTCTGGCCGGCGGTCTCGGCACCCGGCTCGGCGAAGAAACCCAGACGCGTCCGAAGCCGATGGTCGAGATCGGCGGCATGCCGATCCTTTGGCACATCATGAAGATTTATTCCGCGGGCGGCGTGAACGACTTCGTCGTGCTGTGCGGCTATCGCGGTTACATGATCAAGGAATTCTTCGCGAACTACTTTCTGCACAACGCCGACGTCACCTTCGACATCGCGAAGAACAAGATGGAAGTACACAACGCAGCCGGCGAACCGTGGCGGGTGACGCTGATCGACACCGGCGACAACACGCAGACCGGCGGCCGCATCAAACGCGCGAAGCGTTTCGTCGAGAATGATGCGGCTTTCCACGTCACCTACGGCGACGGCGTCGGCAATGTCGATATTCGCGCGCTGGAGAAATTCCATGCCGCGCACGGCAAGATCGCGACGTTGACCGCAGTGCAGCCCGCCGGGCGCTTCGGCGGATTGCGGCTGGAGCAGGATCGCGTCAGCGCGTTTCAGGAAAAACCGCTGGGCGACGGCGGCTGGATCAATGGCGGCTTCTTCGTGCTCTCGCCGAAAGTGTTCGACTACATCGACGGCGACGCCACGATCTGGGAGCGCAAGCCGTTGGAGCGCCTCGCGGGCGAGGGCGAACTGCACGCCTATCGTCATCCCGGCTTCTGGCATGCGATGGATTCGCAGCGCGACAAGGATGTGCTGAACGAGATGTGGCAGAAATCCGGGGCGGGCTGGAAAGTCTGGTGATGAACGCGGACTTCTGGCGGGGAAAACGGGTTTTTCTCACGGGGCACACCGGCTTCAAGGGCGGATGGATGGCGCTCTGGCTGGAACAGATGGGCGCCGAGTTGTCCGGCTATTCACTGCCGCCCGCGACAGAGGCGAGTTTCTTTGAAGCAGCGCGGCTATCGCGCGCAAACGGACGGTTCGCCGATCTTGCCGATCGTGATGCGCTTGCAAACTCGATCCGCGCGCATGGTCCCGACATCGTTATCCACGCCGCCGCGCAGGCGCTGGTGCTGCCCTCATATAAAGAGCCGGTCGAGACGTTCGCGACCAACGTGATGGGCACGGTGCATGTGCTGGACGCCGTGCGGGTTCTCAACGAGAAGCATGGCGGCAAGGTGCGCGTCATCGTCAACGTGACCAGCGACAAGTGCTACGAGAATAAAGAGACGACGCGCGGCTATCGCGAAGATGATCCGATGGGCGGACACGATCCGTATTCCGCGAGCAAGGGAGCGGCCGAACTCGTCACTTCCGCCTATCGCAATTCCTTTTTTGCGAAGGCGAGCGTGCGGGTGGCGAGCGTTCGGGCGGGCAATGTGATCGGCGGCGGCGACTGGTCGGAAGCGCGGCTGGTGCCGGACATTTTCCGCGCCTTCGCGCGCGGTGAGAAGGTGCATCTGCGCCATCCGAAAGCGGTGCGTGCGTGGCAGCACGTACTCGATCCGGTGCGCGGCTACCTGATGCTGGCGGAGCGGCTTTGGGAAAATGACGGTGCGAAGTTTGCCGGCGGCTGGAACTTCGGTCCGCCGCCGGAAGAAATCCACGACGTCGAAACCGTGACGCGCCTGTTCGCGAAGCGCTGGGGAAGCGGCGCGGGTTTTGAAATCGAAAAGAACGCCGCCGCGCCGCACGAAGCAGGCTTGCTGCTCCTCGACAGCGCGCGCGCGAACGAATTTCTCGGCTGGAAGCCGCGGCTTTCGTTCGAGCAAAGCCTGGAGTGGACTACCGACTGGTATCGCGCCTTCTACGAAGGCAAGAACGACATGCGCGCGTTCTCGCTTTCGCAGATCGAGCGGTTCGCTTCCGGCGCGGCCTGATCGTCATGGCGCAGGCTCGTTGCAGGTTCTGTTCGGCGCCGCTCTCGCGCGTGCTGGTCGATTTGGGCCTTAGCCCGGTCTCCAATTCGTTTCTGAAGAAAGAGCAACTCGGCGGCGCGGAGCCGCGCTTCCCGCTGAAAACCTTCGTTTGCGACGAATGTTTCCTGGTGCAGATCGAGCCGTTCGGGAAGCCGGAGGAAATCTTCGACGATTACGTTTATTTCTCCTCCTATTCGCAATCCTGGCTCGCGCATGCGAAGCAGTATGCGGAGACGATCGCGAAGAAGCTCTCGCTCGGCGCGAAAAGCCTCGTGGTCGAGATCGCAAGCAACGACGGCTACCTGCTGCAATATTTCCGCGCGCTCGACATCCCGGTGCTCGGCGTCGAGCCGGCGCATACGGTGGCGGAGGCCGCGGAAGCGAAGGGTATTCCGACGTGGCAGCGCTTCTTCGGCGTGGAAACGGCGAAGAAACTGACGGCGGAAGGAAAGCAGGCCGATCTACTGATCGGCAACAATGTGCTCGCGCATGTGCCCGACCTGAACGACTTCGTCGCGGGCCTTGCGCTGGCGTTAAAGCCGCGCGGCACCATCACGATGGAATTCCCCCATCTGATGCAGATGATCGAGAACACGCAGTTCGACACCATCTATCACGAACACTACTCTTATCTTTCGTTGGTGACGGTGCAGCGCGTGTTCGCAGCGCACGGCCTCACGATCTACGACGTCGAGGAGATTCCGACCCACGGCGGTTCGCTGCGCATCCATGCCGGACACCCGGCGGCATTCGCATCGCCTTCCGCGAACGTGACGAAGTTGCTCGAGACCGAGCGCGCGAAAGGCTACGAGAGTGCGGCCGCCTACGAAGGCTTCGCCGCGAAAGTGGACCGGATTCGCGACGATCTGCTGCGTTTTCTTCGCGCCGCGAAGGCGCAGGGGAAGAAGGTCGCGGGCTACGGCGCGGCGGCGAAGGGCAACACGCTCCTGAATTATTGCGCAATCGGCGGCGATCTCATTTCTTTTGTAGCGGACGCGAATCCGCACAAGCAGAACCTGTTTCTGCCCGGCAGCCATATCCCGGTCGCGGCGCCTTCGCGCATCTTTGCTGAGCGGCCCGACTATGTTCTGATCCTGCCCTGGAACCTGACGGACGAGGTTTCTTCGCAGCTCGAACAGGTCCGCGAATGGGGAGGGCGCTTCGTCACCGCCGTTCCGCACCTGCGGATTTTCTGACGGTGTCCATGCGTTTCGTCCCGGCAATCATCGCAGGCGTTTTCATCGTCGAGACCGATGTCTCGGAAGATATGCGCGGCAGTTTTGCGCGCGCGTTCTGCGAGCGCGAGTTTTCCGCTGCCGGACTGAACACGAACTGGCCGCAGCATAATTTCTCCCGCAATACGAAACGGGGTACGATGCGCGGTCTGCATTATCAGGTGCCGCCGCATGGCGAGATCAAGCTGATCCGCTGCGCGTCGGGCGCGATCTTCGACGTACTGGTGGACGTGCGCGAGAATTCGCCGACGTTTGGCAAGTGGGAGGGTTTTGAACTCTCTGCCGCAAATCACCGCGCGCTGTATGTGCCGGACGGCATCGCGCATGGCTTCCAAACGCTGGAGGACGACTCCACCGTGCTCTATCTGATGTCGGCGTTCTACGTTCCGGCCAGTGCGCGCGGCATTGCGTGGAACGATCCCGAACTCAATATTCCATGGCCGGTGGCGAACCCGGTGATCTCGGACGCGGACCGCTCGCACCCTTCGCTGCGAGCGATGTTCGGGAGAGGCGGGTAGCGAATGGCACGTTTCACCGTATTCGGATCGAACGGATTCGTCGGGCGTCATCTCACGCGGCATTTACGCCGGCAGGGGCACGAAGTCATAGCGGCGACGCGCTCCACGATGCCGAAGCCCGATACCATGATCGGACACGCGATTTTCTGCATCGGGATCACCGCCAATTTCAGGAACGAACCAGAGGCGACGGTTGAGTCTCAGGTGTTCGTGCTGACCGATATCCTGAAAAGATATCGGGCGGAATCATTTCTCTATCTTTCTTCTGCGCGAGTCTATGACGGAGCGGTAAGGACCGGCGAGAACGCGGTCTTGTCCGTAAGGCCGGGGTTGGATCATCTCTACAATCTGACCAAGCTGACCGGAGAAGCGCTGGTGCTGGCGCACGACAACGCTGCGTTCCGCGCCGTGCGGTTGTCGAACGCAATAGGGCCCGGTGCAAAGCCGGTGGCTTTTCTGCCGAGCGTGGTGGAGGAGGCGCGCAGGACTGGCCGGATCGTGTTTCGCACCGCGCCCGACTCCGCGAAGGACTATATCGCCGTGGAAGATGCGGTTGCGGTTATGGAGCAGATTGCGCTGCGCGGCGGACAGCGTCTTTATAACGTGGCGTCGGGCGCCAACACGACCAACGATGAAATCGCCGTGCTGGTGCGGAAATATCTTGCGGCGGAAACCGTTTTTGCCCCAGATGCCCCGGCGACGCGTTTCCCCGCTATCGATATCGCGCGCATTCGTGAAGAGTTTCAGTTTTCGCCCCGGACATTCGAGCAAACCTATGTGCGCTCGCTCGAACCGGAGCCGTCCGAGGTTGCAACATGATTACGAGTATCGACGAGGAAAAGGGCGAGGTCGTCGTCCGAGCTGGCGGCAAGGAGACCCGTTATTCGCTCGACAGTGCGGAGGGGTTTGCGGCCGTGTCGCGCGCATGGGTGCGTGCAACCTGGGATTCGAAATACATCTACAGCTTTAGCTGGTTCGGGCGTCCGGTGATCCAGCTACCGGACGACATGATGCGTATTCAGGAAGTGATTTACGCTGTGAAGCCGGACGTGCTGATTGAAACCGGCGTTGCGCATGGTGGTTCGCTGGTTTTTTACGCCAGCCTGTTCAAGGCGATGGGTAAGGGCCGTGTGATCGGCATCGATATAGAAATCCGGCCTCATAACCGCGCTGCTATCGAGGCGCACGAAATGAAGCCGCTGATTACGCTGGTCGAGGGCAGTTCGATTGCGCAGTCCACTTTCGACCAGGTGAAAGCGATGGTGCGTCCGGGCGAACGGGTGATGGTGATGCTCGACTCGAACCATCTGAAAGACCACGTCCTTGCCGAGTTGCGCTTGTATGGTCAGCTCGTTTCAAAGGACTCTTATATCGTTGCAACCGACGGCGTGATGGAGATCGTGGCCGGCGGGCCGCGGACGAAGCCGGACTGGCCGGAGAACAACCCCCGGCAGGCAGCGCTTGCCTTCGTGCAGGAGAATCGGGATTTCGTGATCGAAGAACCGAAATGGCCCTTCAACGAAGGCACGGCGAAGGATCGTGTCAGCTACTGGCCGGATGCGTTTATCAAGCGTGTGAAGTAAAACGGTCGCTCACTTGATCAGCAACAAGCGCATCGACGAATACGCGGAAAGCATGTTCCGTTACGAACGCCCACATGTGCGATGGATCGATGCCTGCGCCGCCTATCTGCGTGATGTTTTTGGCGGTGCGATCGAAGGAAAAGTTTTCCTCGATTATGCTTTCGGCCGAGGTAACTGGTCGCTAGCTGCGCGGAAAGCGGGTGCGGGGAAGGTGATCGCGGTCGATGCTTCCGCAAGTAATGTGCGCCGCTTCAGTGAATTCTGCCGCGAAGAGAGCGTCTCCGGCATCGAGATCGTCCACGGCAACGCCATGCTGGAACCGTTATCTGTGCGTGCCGATATTCTTTGGATTTACGGCATTCTCCATCATATCGCCGAGCCGGTGATATTCGCGAAGAACATCGCCGGATTGCGCAGTGACGACAACGCGCTCGCGCTATTCTATTCCTATGATCGTGGAAGCCTTCGCGAAGCCGTGGTCGAGAGTGCAAGAAGCGGATTTGTATACGAGAACGCGCAGGAGTTTTTTTCGGACTCTTTTCTTTATTCTCCTGCTGCGCGCCTCCGGGCGAGGGACGATCTGACCGCGCCGGTTGTGCAATGGCATACAGCGGAGGGGCTGGGGGAAATTCTGAAGAAAGCCGGGTTCGCGATCCGGCAGCAGTGCCGCAGCTTTTCCGAATTCGGCGGCGCTAAACAGGACGGCGAGTTTTCCCCGCATCATTTTCTTTGTGGGCTTGGTTCAGGTCAGCCGGTTTCGCTGCGCGAACCGGATCGCCCGGATGCAGCAGATTTCCCGATCCTTACTGCGCTTGCCGAGCAAGTTTTTGCAGCGGCGGATAAGGACCAGAAGCGCAAGCTTGCGATTGGGTTGTGCAACACGCACTTCGCTACGCTGCATGCGAACCCTGCGGCGAGCGCTTGCGTCATCGAGGATTATACTTTTCTGGCGAACGCAGGCTTCAGGCTTGGCGTCATGGATGACCGGCTGCCAGCTTCGTTGGCGCCTTATGCCGATGCCACACGAGCGGCGATGGAGGGTAGGTCGAGAGGATTGCCGGATAGCGTGCTGGAGAAATCTCCACTCGCGCGATTTCTCGACAAGAACACAGTTCGATTCTGAGGCTCGTCCGCCTGGTTTTTATGACTTGCCGAATGCCGTTCGTATCGCGTGGCGGACGCGCCTGCGCCAGATCGTTCGTGCCGGCATGATTTTTCTGGCCATGAAATGCAGCAGAAACAGCCGCCAAGTCGCGGCACGGACAGGGTTTGAAATTGCTTTGTCGATCCACTGCGAGCCAATGCGATAAAAGCGCTCGCGAAGCATAACTTCGAAATCTAGCTTCTCCGTGATCGTGTCGCCTTTTTTATACTGATGCGTGGCGCTTACTGGCGCGTCCTTTTTTTCGAAGCGCTGCATCGTGAACGTGGTGTCGTTTGTGCCTGCGATCAGCCCGTTTAAGCCGAAGTAAAAGAGCACGAGCTGGTCGCAAGCCCATGGTTCGACGTATTCAGCCAGCGCCTGTTCCAGAACGGGCAACAGAACGTCGTGGTCATAGATTCCGTATACCCAGCTTGGCGTTGATTTGAGCAGCAGACGCATTCTCGCGATATCGCCGGTGCCGACTTGCGGGAAAGGTATTTCGCCGCGAATTTCGCGCTCGGCGCCATCGATGCGTTGCTGAATAGTTCTGGCGGCAACCAGTCTGCAGTGAGGGCTGGCATCGCGTGTCGCAATCAGCTTCTCGAGATAATCTGGCGCCCACAGGTCGTCATCGGCCCGCCACATGAATAGCGGCGAACCGGCGCGCCGTAACCCGTCTGCGAAATTGATCAGGCCGGGTATATGTTCGGGCTGTCTTAGGTGACGAAAACGGGGATCCTTGGCGCAAAACTTCGAGGCGATATCGGCGGTCGCATCAGTCGAGGCATTGTCGAGGATCAAAACGTGGTAGTCGCGATGCGTCTGTGCTGCAATGTTATCGAGACAACTTTGAAGATATTCACTGCGATTGAATGTCGGTAGTGCAATGGTCAGGCGGGATTCGGGAGAAGGCATCGATCGGTTCGTCCGAGGTCGGTTCTTTGGGCGCCGGGCTGCGAGAAGGGCGCTTGCGAACCACTGTGCCGGACTTTTCGCAGGAAGAGGCAGCTTTGCCCAGCCAACTCTTTTTTGCCCTGCGGACCAACTGACGCAGGCAGATGGGATATTCGTTGGGAAATGCCATCAGTGGAGGCAGTGCATAAGCCTTGAATCCTCTGTCTTTTTGGGCGTTTGAACAGCCTATGGGGATGGTGTAACAACCCCGCATGCGAAAATTAACCGATCAGGAACTGGCCCGTTTTGAAGAGCATGGCTACGTCGTTGCGCGTGGTTTCTTCGACGGCACCTCATTTCTCGACCAGACTTCGGCGGAAATCGAAACGCTCGGCAAGGTATTCGACGCGAGCTTCAGTATGCCGGAGGCAACCGGACGGCTGGAAAAGATGGCCGGTCCCATTCGCGGAAAATTCTACGACGCGTTGCGTTATCTCGTGACGCTCAACCAGCTGGCTTCAGCAGAGGCTCTTACCGGCGTTTCCAGGCAACTCGGCCTGCAACTGCCTGCTGTGATGAAGTCCTACAACATCCGTATGGACATGCCTTCGGAAGACAATCGTCTGTTTCATTGGCATCAGGACATCACTTACCTTTTGGGTTCGCTGAATTCGCTCACCTACTGGATTCCATTCGGTCCGGTCGGTGCCATGCATGGCAGCGTCGAGGTCGTATCCGGAAGTCACAAGGAGGGTATGCTGCCGGTACGTTACACGCGCGATGGAACGCCGCCCTCTAACAAGTCGATGTCGCCGACCGATCTGGTGCTCGTGAACGAGCCGACC
Organism: Xanthobacteraceae bacterium; assembly: GCA_019454205.1. NCBI lineage: Bacteria > Pseudomonadati > Pseudomonadota > Alphaproteobacteria > Hyphomicrobiales > Xanthobacteraceae > Xanthobacteraceae bacterium. Next base: position 2,412,063 of record CP075369.1, on the reverse strand, counting down.
GAGAACGGTGAAGTGGTAGAGGCGGATCGCGGCGATCTCGTCGTGTTCTCTCAATTCATCCTGCACCGGAGCGTTCCCAATCGTAGCGACAAGGTTCGCTGGACAGCGCAGGTGCGTCACGCCGATCTGGCCGAACCGGAATTCGTTGCCGCAGGCTATCCGTGGGGCGATGTGACAAATATCTATCACACTAATTATCTCGCCGAAGCGCGCCTAAAATGAAGGACAACGTGCTCGCCGAAGTCGGCATGTCGCGCGACCGCAACACGGCCGACACCCTTTCCTATTACGACGATCTCGTTGCGTTCTTCCGCGAGGACGACACCGGCGACCTGATGAAGCTGCGGTCGTTTTCGGTCTATACGCCGCGGCAGGCGATCAGCGATTTTCTCGCGCGCTATGAACTGTTCCGGCAGATCAAGGACGTGCAGGGATCTGTTCTGGAATTCGGCGTGTTCAACGGACAAGGGTTGATGTCCTACGCGCATTTCAGCTCCATTCTGGAGCCGAACAACCTGACGCGTGAAATCGTAGGGTTCGACACCTTCGAGGGTTTTCCCGACATCTCCGACAACGACAAGCGGGGCGATTCGGCGCTTGTGAAAAAGGGCGGCTTGCGCGCGGATTCGTACGAGCGCTTGCAGCGCGCAATCGCGCTCTCCGACCGCAATCGTTTTCTCGGCCATATGCCTAAAACCCGCTTGGTGAAGGGTGATGTGCTGGAGACGCTGCCCAAATTTCTTGACGAAAGCCGTCATCTCCTGATCGCGTTGCTCTACCTCGATCTCGATATCTATGAGCCGACGAAATTCGTGCTTGAGAACTGCCTCAAGCGCGTTCCCAAGGGCGGGATTGTTGCGTTCGACGAACTCAATCACCGCGCATTCCCGGGCGAGACCGCAGCGCTGCTGGACGTGCTCGATGTCGGGTCGGTGGAAATCAAGCGCGTGCCGTTCTGCTCGCGCATTTCCTATTTCGTCCGTTAGTTTTCCAGAAAAGTACGCATGGTGATTATTCTCGGCCTGCATCGCGACCCTTGGCACAATACCGGCGCGGCTCTGATCCGCGATGACGGCAAGGGTCCCCATGTCGTCATGGTGTCCGAGGAGCGCCTCGATCGCGTGAAGGATTCGCGCGCGTTTCCGAAGCGCGGCATTGAAGCCTGCATGCGCGATGCGGGCGTGAATTCGCTCGATGAAATCGACATGGTGGTGCTCGATTACATTCGCGTTCCCGACTGGCGGCGCGACGTATTCGAGAAATCATCGATTGCGGGGACGCTGCTGGAGAAAATCGATCCCGCGCGTATCCATGTCATCAACCATCACCTTGCGCATGCCTGTTCGACATTTTTCTCCTCGACGTTCGAAGATTCCGCGATTCTGATTGTCGATGGCCGCGGTTCGGACAACGAGACGCAAAGTCTATTTGAGGGGAACGACCGCGGAATTCGCCGCGTAGCGCATACCGATACCATCGGCATCGGTCTGATGTACGCCGCGGTGACGCATGCGGTCGGTTTCGGACTGTTGCAGGAAGGCAAGACGATGGGTCTCGCCCCATATGGCCGCGATCTGCCAGGACCGCTTCTGCACATCAATAAGCATTACGACGGTATCGTCACGGATTACTCGGATTTCTGCGTCGAAGGTGAGTATGCACTGCGCAATCCAGTGAAAATCGAAACCTTCGACGAGAAGGCGCGCGCTTCTTTTGATGCGCAGAAGGAGTGCGAAGAGGCGCTACTGCACCTCGCGGCCTATGCAAAGGAAATGACCGGCAAGAAACGGTTGTGTCTGTCCGGTGGCGTGGCGCTGAATTCGGTTGCCAACGACATCATCCGCAAGAGCGGCATTTTCGAAGAAGTTTTTATCAATCCCGCGTCGTCCGACACCGGCATCCCGCTCGGCGCGGCGCTGTATGGTTATCATGTCATCGCCAACCGTCCGCGCATGACAAAGGAAGTTTCGCCCTATATCGGGCCGCTGTATGGCAAGGACGACGTGGAAGCGGCGGTGAAACTCGCTGAAGGCCGATGCAAGATCGTGCGGGAAAATGTGCTGGAGCAAACCGCTGACATGCTTGCGGCCAACAAAATCGTCGGTCATTTCCACGGCCGTTCTGAAATGGGTCCGCGCGCACTCGGCAACCGCAGCATGCTGATGAGTCCGATGAAAGCCGAGAACAAGGACACGCTCAACGCGCGGGTAAAGCATCGCGAAGCGTTCCGGCCATTTGCGCCAGCTTGTCTGGAGGAACGTGCGGCAGAATTTTTCGAGATCGACTGCCCTAGCCCGTACATGCTTCTTGTGCCGATGGTGCGAGAAGAGAAGCGCGCCGTCATTCCCGCGGTCACGCATGTCGATGGCACGGGACGGCTGCAGACGGTAAGCGAGAACGACAACCCGCGCTTCCGCAAGCTGATCGAATTGTTCGGGCAGCGCACCGGCGTCCCCGTTTTGCTCAACACCTCGTTTAACGACAATGGCGAACCGATTGTGGAGACGCCTGCCGATACTGTCCGATGCTTCCTCAAGGTAGACCTCGATGCGCTTTTGCTCGACGATGTGCTCCTGATCAAAAATTGAGCGCTGGGGTCTGCTTACAGCGCCGGCTTTTGCAAGAATCGTAACTGGTTCTATCGAGCCACTTGTCTTGCCTCCGTGCCTGTAGCAATTTTGCGCTTCTATGCGCGACCGCTTTCTCCAACTGATCTGGCGCGAACTCGACAAGATCGACGAGAACGACGCCTCCCAGCGGCAAGCGGTCTATGACCGTATGCATCGTGCCCTTGTTCGCGGTTATGCCGGCGGGTCTCAAGGTTCCGCCGATCCGGCCTACTTGGAAGCTTCGCTCGATCTCGATGACGCCATCGCCGAAGTGGAAGATTATTTCCATGCCGCGCCCAAAGGCAGGGTGGAGCGAGCCGTCGGTGCTACTACGAGGGGCTTCAAACTCCTGAAATTGCGCTACGGCGCATTCGCAGGTGCGCTTACGTTTCTCGGCGACCTTCTGAAACCCATTGTCGAACTGACGCAGCCGGTATTGATCGGGTCGGTGTTGTTCGGCGGGCTGTTGCTGATACTCAGGCGTTTCGCTGGCGGAATGAAAGCGCAGGTCACGAATGGCGCGCAGTTTTGCGGCGTCCTTTTCGTATGCAGCGCAGCGCTGTTCGGTTTGCAGAATGCCGTACCTAACGCCAAGACCAACGGCGCGATAGCCGAGATCGTACCGGGTGCCGGGGCCGTGCAGAACGCGCTGCTTGCCGCGCTGGGACGCATCGAAGCACAATCGCAGCGTACGGCGGACATTCTTGAGCGGCAGGAGAAACGGCAGCTCGAAGAAAAACAAAAAGCGGAAGAGCAAGCGACTGCCACCGAGCAGGCCACGCTCAAGGAGCACCGGGACACTATTCTTGCCGCCGGATACTCACTGGATGCCGAAGGCGTGGTGAAAGCCTATGCCGATCAGCAGTACATGCTTCAGTTTCACTATCAGATGCTGAAGATCAGGCCGACGGAGGAAGCGACGCGGAAAATATTATCCGAATTGCGAAATCCAGAATTTGCCAATCTCATAGGACGGATGGAGCTTGATGCTGCGATGTTTCCTTTCGGAAAAGGAATCGTGCAGCAGGTCAAGGAAAAGCGTAACCGCCTGTCTTCCGTCAATTTCAACAATCCTGAAACGCTCGGTATTCTTTGCCAGCCTTCATCCTACGCGCCGAAGATCGACGAGCAGTTGCTGGCGAGGATATGCGCGAGGGACCGGCGCTCGGCCGAGTTTCTCAGCAGTCTCGCCGTGTTCGTACAGCAGAACTACTGACTGTGCCGCGCAGAAGAAGAAGGCTTCGCCGCGCCTAACTGTGCCGCCGCCCGCAACCGGCAACGACCCCCGATTGCACCCGATTTTTTTCTACTTATAGGCCGCAACCCACACGCGAATCCAAAAGAAATTTCGCGCGCCGCTATAGCGCTGCCCGAAACGCCTTCCTAGATGCCGCCGACCGCCCGTTCCGGGTGGATAGAGGGAAGCATCATGAACGCACCGGTCCGGGTTCGCGACGAAAGCATCACGCTGCATCAAGCCAAGAAGCTGGTGCAATGCATGGCCCACGAGCAGAGCTTTCTTCTGCTCTCGCCCCCGGGCATCGGCAAATCGGACATCGTCTATCAGGCGGCCGCCGAGGCCGGGCTGCCGTGCCGCTCGCTGCTCGGCACCCAGATCGCCCCGGAAGACGTCAGCGGCATCCCGCGCATTGTGGGCGAGCGCTCGGTGTTCTGCCCGCCGCGCATCCTGCTGCCCGAAAACCCGGAGCCGTTCTGCCTGTTCCTCGACGAACTGCCCGCCTGCGCGCCGGACGTGCAGAAGGCGTTCTATTCGCTGCTGCTGGAGCGCCGCCTCGGCGAGCACCAGTTGCCGAAGGGCACCTGGGTCGTTGCCGCCGGTAACCGCGCGCAGGACCGCGCGCTTGTGCGCGCCATGAGTTCGGCGCTGGTCAACCGCGTCACCATCCTGCACCTGCGCGCCGACGTCTCCGAATGGCAGGCGTGGGCCGCGAAGAACGGCGTGCGTGCCGACGTGCGCGCGTTCATCTCCTACATGCCCGACGCGCTGATGCGCGAGGTCCCGGCCGATCCGGTGCCGTTCTCGACACCGCGTGCATGGGCGCAGTTCTCCCGCGCGCTCGACATGGCGGAGCAGGCCGGCGTGCTCAACGACGAGTCGCGCCGCGCGCTCGCCTTCGGGCGGCTGTCGGCGGAAGACGCAGCCGTGTTCTGCGCGCTGGCGGAAGAATCCATCGGCCAGATGCAGCCGATCGAGGACTACATCAACAAGCCGGACCTGTTGCCGAAAACCGATGCGGCGCGCTGGTTCGTCCTGAATTGCATCCGGCAGAACCTGCGCGACGGCAAGCTCGCGAACCTGAAGCCGCGCGCGGTGAACAAGTTCCTCGAAAGCCTGCCGGCGGAAGCACGGCTCACCGTCATCAGCGAACTGGTGGAGCCGTGGGGCGCGCTCGGCGCGGACAAGGCGATGCTGAAGCTCTTGAAGGAAGTCACCTCGATATGAGCGACGTCCCTTCCATCGAGCAGACGCTTGCGCGTATCCGGCGCGGACTGAAGCTGGTCACGGTGCCGATGCCGCACCTGGCCGGGCTGGCCGCGGCGGTGCGCCCGGAGATCGACGACCGGATTCCGACCATGGGCATCTTCGCCTCTGGCCGGATGATCGCGAACCGGCAGTTCACCGCCAAGCTGAAGGAGAACGAGCTGATCTTCGTGCTCGCGCACGAACTGATGCATCTTGCGCTGCTGACCCACGACCGCGCCCGCGGTTCGGGGCGGCTCGAGTTCAACTACGCGCACGATTACATCATCAACGACATCCTGCGCGCCGAACTCGGCTTCACCTATGTCCCGGCGGGCGGCCTCGACATGCCCGGCGCGAAGGAAAAATCCGCCGAGCAGATCGTGCTGGAGATGCGCAAGCGCGGCAACGAAATCCAGTCGCGCACGCAGGTCTGGAACGGGAAGGAGACATCGGCCCGCAATGCCCTCGATCCCGCTTCGCCGGACCGCAGCAGCGAGCAGGAAGGCGAGGAGCCGGGCGACGTGCTCAGTGCCGAGCGCGAGCGCGAGATGTTTCCGGACTGCAAGGGCGACCAGCAGGACGCCATCAAGAAGGTGCGGGCTGCCGCCGCGCGTTCGAATGCGCTCGGCAAGGCCATGGGCGCGGCGCAGGGGCGGGGTTCCGCGAGCGGCGGCACCGTGCAGGCGGTCACCGCGCTGCGCGGTGTCTACCGCACGCCATGGGAAATGGCGTTGCAGAAATGGATGGAGTCGGTTGCCCCGGGCGAGCGCACGTTCTCGCGGCCTTCGCGACGGGAGGCGGTGCGCGGCGACATCGTGCTGCCCGGCCGCAAGCGCGAGTCGTGGATGCTGAACGTCGTGCTCGATTCCAGCGGCTCGATGACCGAGGCGATCCCCTATGCGCTCGGCGCGATCGCGGACTTCTGCGACGCGGTTTCGGTCGATGAAATCCGCCTCGTGCAATGCGATGCCGAAGTCACCAGCGACGAGGTGCTCTCGCCGCAGGAACTCTCGCAGTATCAGGTCAGCGGCTATGGTGGCAGCGATCTTACCCCCGCCATGCGCGCGCTGGCCGAAGATCCGCGCATCACCGCCGTCGTGGTCATCACCGACGGCGACATCCTCTATCCGCAGGACGAGATGCCCTACGGCGTCCTGTGGGTGCTCACCGCGCAGGGCAATCCTTCGTTTCGTCCGTCCTACGGACATATGATTACGATGCAGGGAGGCCGCTCGTGAAAGTCGTGCAGGAACTCGTTCAATATTTCGACCGGCGCGGGCAACTCACGCGCAAGCAGATCCACGCGCTGCTGGAGCAGGGCTTTCTCGCGGGAGAAGCGCCGAACACGATGCTTGAACTCGGCGACCAGATCGGCGCGAGCTATTACTTCCGCGTGAAGGGCAATCCCGAAGGGCAGGTCTGGGGTACCGGCACTTATACCGGCGACTCCAATGTCGCGACCGCCGCGATCCATGCGGGTCTCGTGAAGGCGGGCGAGGTTGTTGTGGTGAAGGCGACCGTGGTGCAACCGCTCCCCAAATATCAGGGTAGCAACATGCACGGCATTACCAGCCACGACTTCGGGCGCTACGGCACGGCGTACAAGCTGTCGGCGATTTGACCTGAGAGAGCAGCCGGCACAGGCCCGGCTACTGCGAAGCGAAAACAAAAACGCCGGCCTCTAGGGCCGGCGTTTTCCTTTTGAATTCCGCCGCTCAGCTTGCGGGCGCGTCTTCGGCCTTGGCGTTGCGCTTGATGTCCATGCCATGCGCGCGCTTGTAGGACTGGATGTCCTTGAACTTTCCGCCTGCGTCGCGGACTGCGTAGAGCTTCTTGCCCTTCGAGCTGTAGAGGACCGTGCGGCGGCCCTTCTTGCGCTTGGCTTTCTTCTTCTTGGCTTTGGGCGCAGCCTTCTTGGCCTTTACCTTTTTTGCCTTTTTCTTTTTGGCCTTCTTCGCCTTTTTCTTCTTTGCACGCTTTGCCATCTGGATTCCCCTTTATGGTCTGCCGCGAAATTCGGAATTCGTACATTAGCCCTTGCGTCCGATTCGCCGTCAACTGCATTTCACGGCCTTCCCCAATTCGATGGCGACGTATTTGGCAATGCGAAAGCTCTGACGCATACTCGCCGCCTCACAAAAACAGAACGAAGCCAAAGGGAGTTGGAAGCGTATCGCCATGTCCGCACAACAGAACCGCCGTATCGTCCTTGCCTCGCGCCCCGAAGGCGAGCCGAAGCCCGAACACTTCCGGCTCGAGACCGCGCCCATTCCCGAACCGAAGGAAGGGCAGGTGTTGTTACGGAATCTCTGGATGTCGCTCGACCCTTACATGCGCGGGCGCATGAGCGCGGCGAAGTCCTATGCCAGTCCGGTCGAGGTCGGGGAGCCTATGGTGGCAGGCACCGTCAGCGAAGTGGTCAAATCCAACCGCCCCGAATTCGTGCCCGGAGACATCGTGCTCTCTTACACGGGCTGGATGGACTACGCGCTTTCGAACGGTTCCGATCTGCGCAAGCTAGATCCGAAGGCCGCGCCGGTGCAGACCGCGCTGGGCGTGCTCGGAATGCCGGGCATGACCGCCTATCTCGGTATGCGCAACATCGGCATGCCGAAGCAAGGCGAGACCGTTGTAGTCGCTGCCGCCTCCGGGGCGGTCGGCTCCTTTGTCGGCCAGTACGCCAAGCTGAAAGGCTGCCGGGCGGTCGGCATCGCGGGTGGTGCCGACAAATGCAAATACCTCATCGACGAACTGGGCTTCGACGCGGCAGTCGATCATCGCGATCCGGACATGGCGAAGAAGCTGGTCGAGGCCTGCCCGAAGGGTATCGACGTTTACTTCGAGAATGTCGGGGGCAAGGTATTCGATGCGGTCTTCCCGCTGCTGAACGATTTCGCCCGCGTGCCGGTTTGCGGTGTGATCGCGAACTACAGCATGACGGCGCTCCCCGAAGGACCTGATCGTACGCCTTTGCTGATCCGCGCCATCCTGACGAAGCGGCTGACCTTCCGCGGCTTTATCGTATGGGACTTCGCGGAACAGGCCGGCGACTTCTATCGCGAGGCGGGCCAGTGGCTGCGCGAAGGGCGCATCAAGTATCGCGAGGACGTGGTGAACGGTCTGGAGAACGCACCGGAGGCGTTCATGGGTCTTCTCAAGGGCAAGAACTTCGGGAAGTTGCTGGTGAAGATCGCTTGATGCTTATGTATTATGCGCACCCTCCCCTGGACGGGGAGGGTGGCTTCGAGCGTAGCGAGAAGCCGGGTGGGGTGTGGCAAACGAAGTTGCGCGAAAACTTCGCAATAATCTGACTCCGCAGGAGCTTGCCGTGTGGCGACGCTTGCGAATGCTCAGGCATTCGCATGGCTTTCATTTTCGAAGGCAAGCTCCCATCGATCGTTTCGTTGTTGATTTCGTATGCTTTGAGAAACGATTGGTGATCGAAATAGATGGCGGTCAGCACGCGGCTGATACAAATATTCTAAAGGATATGTCTCGCGACGGTTACCTGAAGCGCCATGGATTTCGTGTGCTGCGCTTCTGGAATAACGACGTGAACGCAAACCTGGACGGCGTAGTCGAATCCATACTGCTCGAGCTACGCGCTCCCCCACCCCGGCGAGCTTTGCTCGCCGACCCTCCCCGCAAGGGGGAGGGTTAAAAATATTCAACGCCGCTCCACCCCCGTCACCCGCCCACCGTCGATCTTCACGATGGTCTGCGCCAGACGCTCGATCTCGTCGCGGGCGTGGCTGACATAAAGGATCGGGATTTTCGCCGCCGTCACCAGCCGCGTCAGGTAGGGGATGATCTCGTCCTTGCGTCCCGCGTCGAGGGAAGCGAGCGGTTCGTCGAGGAGCAGCGCCTGCGGTTCGGCCAGCAGCGCGCGGCCGATGGCGACGCGCTGGCGCTCGCCGCCGGAGAGTTTGCGCGGGCGGCGGGCGAGCAGCGGCTCTATGCCGAGGAGCGTGACGATCTCGTCGAACTGCGCGTCGCGCTTCCTGCCTGCGAGCCAACGTCCGAACATCAGGTTCTGCGCCACCGTGAAATGCGGGAACAGGCGGCTTTCCTGAAACACGATGCGCACGCCACGTTTGTGTGCGGGCAGGTCGATGCGTGCCTCGCTGTCGAACAACGTACGGCCGTTGACGACGATCTTTCCGCGCGCCGGACGAAACAAGCCTGCAATCGCCGCGACGATGCTGGACTTGCCCGAACCGGAGGGGCCGGACAGCGCGGTCACCATCGTTTCGCTTTTGAACGAAACGTCGAGATCGAATTCGCCGAGCGTGGCGGCGACGGAAACATCGAACATGCGTCAGCCTTCGATCCGCGCAGCGGTCTTGCGTGCCAGTATTTCCGAAATCACCAGCGCGCCGAGCGCGATGACCATGGCGACGGCTGCGAGCCGGAATGCGCCCGCGTCGCCGCCCGGTATTTGCGTGAAGGTATAGATCGCAGAGGGCAGCGTGCGCGTCTCGCCGGGGATGTTCGAGACGAAGGTGATGGTCGCGCCGAATTCGCCGAGTGCTTTCGCGAAGGAAAGCACGAGGCCGGCGAGGATGCCGGGCAGGGCGAGGGGCAGCGTCACGAGAAAGAAGGTCACGAGGCCATTCGCGCCCAGCGTGCGCGAGGCGTCTTCCAGGCGGCGGTCGGTGCTCTCTAGCGAAAGCCTGATCGCGCGCACCATCAGCGGGAAGCCCATCACCGCGGCCGCGAGCGCCGCGCCGGTCCAGCGGAACGAGAATACGAGGCCGAAGGTCTGCTCCAGCCATGCGCCGATCGGACCTTTGCGTCCGAACAGGATCAGCAGGATGTAGCCGGTGACGACCGGCGGCAGGACGAGCGGCATGTGCACCAGCGCGTCGAGGATGATCTTCCCCGGAAAACGCCAGCGCGCGAGCGCATAAGCCACGAACATGCCGAGCGGCAGGCTCGCCAGAATACCGATCGACGCGACCCACAGGCTCAGGCGGATCGCGTCGATTTCTTCTGCGGTAAATTCGAACACAGGTACGTCCGCGAAAATCAGTCCACGCCGACCATGACGTCGGAAGCCTTGATGATGGCCTTGACCGAGCTGCCGGTCTTCAGGCCGAGTTCATCCACGGCTTCGTTCGTAATCGACGCGGTGATGGTGGTGCCGCCGATGTCGATTTTGACGTGGGCGGTGGTTGCACCTTTGGTCACGGCAGTAACCTTGCCTGCGATCTGGTTACGGGCACTGATTTTCATGGTTTCCCTCCGCAAGTTTAGTTGGTCGGTGCGGTGACGAGCGTCGCGAAGCCGTGCTTCGTGAAAATCGCGCGCGCCGATGCCGAGTTGAGCGCCTTCAGGAAATCCGCCGCCTTCGGGTTCTTCGAGCTTTCCAGGATGGCGAACGGATAAATGATCGGCTCGTGCGTCCCGGCCGGGAAAGTGCCGGCGATGGTGACGCCCTTTTCCGAGACAGCGTCGGTGCGATAGACGATGCCGTAAGGTGCCTCACCGCGCGAGACGAAGGCCAGCGCCGCGCGGACGTTCTCGGCTTCGGCGATCTTGCCTTCCACCGACTTCCATACGCCGAGCTTTTCCAGCGCGGCCTTGCCGTATTTTCCTGCGGGGACGGTCGCGGTCGCGGCCATCGAGAGGCGGCCGTTGCCGAGCAGCTTCGCGAGATCGAAGTTGGGGGCGATTTTCACTTCCTTGACCGGAGCGTCCTTGCTCGCGATCAGGACCAGCGTGTTGCCGAGCAGGCTGATGCGCGTGCCCTTGCGTACGAGGTTCTTCTTCTCGACGTAGTCCATCCAGTCGAGGTCGGCCGAGATGAAGAGATCGGCGGGGGCGCCGTTCTCGATCTGCTTTGCGAGCGCGGAGCTGGCCGCATAGCTGATCTTCACTTCAACCTTGTTCGCCTTCGACCATTCGGCCGCGATCTCATCGAGCGCATTCTTGAGGCTCGCCGCGGCGAACACGACGATCGGCGGATTATCCTGCGCCTTGACGGGCGTGGTGAGGGGAAATGCAACAACGAACGCGAGCGCGCACAACGCAACGCGAAGCAGAAGCCGACGCTTCATGACAAAATCCTCCAGCGGCGCTTCCGCGCCTGGTTGTTTTCTTCTGAGAGCGCCGCGGCTTTCGCTCCATCGAGCGGCAGGCGGGCGAAAAACCGCCTTCTCCGGCGGGCCGCGCGCAGCGGCGGTATGACCTTACGCGGAAAGGGAGGCTGCCGCCAAGCGCTGCACGGGCGGCGGTTTAGCGCGGGCGGCTTTGCAGGTTGCGGATGCGCTGGGCCAGCGAAACGCGGCTGTCGCCGTTGGTGTCGCCATTATGGTGGCCGTTGGTCTGTGCGGCGTCGGCGGCCAGAATCCGCTCGATCGGCGAATCCACGCCCTCCATGTTGGCGACGAGGCGCGCGACTTCCGCCGCGACATCGTTGATGCGCTCGCGCAGCAGCGCGTTCTCGACCCGCTCCTCGGCCCAGCTTTTTTCCGCTTCGCTGCGCAGGTGCGCGAGTTCCGCGTCCAGCTTGCCGCGCTCCTCGCGCATCTGGTTCATCGCGCCTTCGAGCTGCGCCTTCTCGGCGCGCAGCGTTTCGATGGTCGCGTGGAAGGAGGCGCTGGCCTGCTCGATCTTGTCGTGCATCACGCGCGCTTCCGCGCGGTTGCGCTCGATTTCATCCAGCGCAGACGACAGCTTGCTTTCGCGCTCCGCGATCTGGGCCATCGCCTGAATTTCGGATTTCTCGAGCATGCGCTCCAGATCCGCTTCGCGGCTCTTGCTCTGCGCGAGGAGATCGGCCTCGCGCTTCGCCAGATGTGCATGCAGTTCCGCTTCGCGCTCCGCGAGACGTACGGCGAGTTCGCGCTCGCGCTTTTCGGAAACGTCGGAGGCCTTGCGCGCTTCCTCATTCAGTTCGGCGAGGCGTTGCGTGAAGCGTAATTCCATTTCGGCTTCGCGTTGTTCCGCGAGTTCGACGGCGTTGCGAAGCTCGCCGTTCAGTTCGGCTTCGCGCTCGGCCAGACGGTGCTGCAATTCCTGCTCGCGCTGCTCGGCCAGTCCGGCTGCCTTGTGCGCCTCGTTCTTCAGCGCCTCGATGTTTTCGGCGAGCGCTTCCGCCTCGCGCTTGCTGGCGGCGAACATTCCTTCCATTTCGCGCAGGCGCGTTGAGAGGTCCTCGACGTTGTTCTTTTCATGCGAGAGCGCGTCGGCCGCAGCCTGCGCGGCGTCGCGTTCTTCCGCGAGCCGGTGCTCGGTCGCCGCGATTTCGAGTTCGAGCGTTTCGATGCGCTCTTTCAGCGTGTCGCGCTGGGTGGTGAGCGCGACGATCTCGACCTGACGGCTGTCGGACTCGGCATTCACGCCCGCGAGCGTGCGTTCGATATTGGCGAGTTCGGTGTTCTTGGCGGCGAGGGCCGCTTCCGCCTCGCTCAGCATCCGCGATTTCGCGGCGAGTTCTTCTTCGGTCGAGTGGAGCTTGTCGCGCAGCGTGCGTTCCTGCGCGTCGAGCGCCATGATCTTCGCGGTCTTTTCCTCGACCTCGTTCTTGAGCAGGCGGATGCTTTCGCTCTTGCGGCCGATCTCGGCGAACTGTTCGGTGGTCTTGAACTTGAGCTGTTCGACGCTGTTCTCGAGGCGGCGCGTGCTCATCGCGAATTCGGCGCGGAGCTGATCCTTGTCGGCCTGGATCTCCGACATGGAAACGGGAATCGCACCCTCGATGCGCTTGGTCGTGAGGCGGACCGCGCGATGCCAGACCGCGGACAACACCACAAGCGCGATGAGAGAAGCGCCGAGAAAGCCCAGCGCGAAATACATGATCGCTTCGATCATGCGCCCGGCTCCATTTGTATGACGGTTTTATACGCTCGGATCACGCAACACCTGCCCCGTGGCGCGCACCATAGAACAAGGAAACGCCCGCCGCCACGGTCTGCGGCAGCGGGCGGCTTACGGAAACGCGAAATTGAACGGCGGCGTTAATGCCGTAATCGCGTCAAAGCGGATTCCACGTCGAAGTCGGGGTGAATTTCAGGTAGCCGACATTGGCCCCCAGCCGCAGTCCAACGCCGGAGCGGATCGGGACGATCACGACGCGGTCCCACGTTACCGCCGTCATGCCGAGGCCGCCCACGAAATAGGCCGAGCCGGAAATACCGACGTAACGGTTCCAGAGCGCATCGATGGCGGGCAGGTTGTAGACCAGCATCATGACGCGCGCGCCTTCGCCGCCCACGTCGAAACCGATGGACGGACCCTGCCAGAATACCCGGCGGTCGCCGGCATTGCGGGTGTAGAGCGTGCCTTCGCCGTAGCGCAGGCCGACGGTGATCGCGCCGCCGCCTTCCTCGCCGAGGATGTAGCCGTTGGGCTGGCCCCATTGCCGGGTCGCGCGCTCCACCAGCAGGGCAAGCTCGCGCGAGGTGGTGCCGAAGAAGCGGTGACCCGCGTCGACTACCTCGTTGTTGGAATAGGTCTGGCGATAGTTGTTGGGCTGGGGTTGTTGCGCGGACGCGGGAGCGGCAGCGAACAGCGCGGCAAGCACGAGGGGGATAGCCCGTAACAGCATGTTGTCTCTCCGGCAGATCGGTCGGGCCTATGCCTCGGCAGGAAATGCGCCCTTTTCAGGCCCGGAGCGGGGCCTTAACGGGCCGCATACCCACGCCACCTACATTCGCCGAATCAAAGCCCACGGCGCGGAGTCTCGCGCCTTTGGGCCGGGAAGGGAATCGCGGACATGGCGCGGAAGCTGGGATCGGGCGGACTGGCGTTGCTGTTGAGCCTGCTGTTCGGCATGGGCGCGCTCAGGGCCTCGACCACCGAAATGATTGTCAGCGATCCCAGGTCGGGCGCGGCGCTCTACGGCATCGACCCGGTCTCCTACTTCATCGAAGGCAAGCCGCAGGAAGGGCGAGACGACTACGAGCTGCGTTTCGGCGGACTGGTCTGGCGCTTCGCCAGCGCGGCCAACCGCGCCGCCTTCGAGGCTTCGCCCGCACTCTATGTCCCGGAATTCGGCGGCTACGATCCGCTCGCGATCGAGGAAGGCTATCCGGTGCCCGGCAACCCCGCGCTGTTCGCGATCGCGGGCGACAAACTGTTCCTGTTCTCCAGCGTCGAGCATCGCGAACGCTTCCTCGCAAACGTGCCTGCCCGCACCAAGGCGGCGCGCGCGCAGTGGGAAGAAGTGAAGAAGAAGCTGGTGCCCTAGAACGCGACGGCGGAAGCGACGAAACTTTCCGCCTCATAGCCTTCGCTGCGTTTGCCGTAATGCAGCGGCTTGCCTTGCGGCGTTCGCATGATGCCGCCTGCCGCCTGCACCAGCGCGTGACCGGCGGCGATGTCCCATTCGCTGATGGAAGCGAGCCGCGCATAGACGTCGGCCTTGCCTTCGGCGACGCGCGCGAACTTCAAAGACGAGCCGACCTTGATCGTCTGCGTGATGCCGCGCTGCTTCAGCCATGCCTGCGTCGCGCTGTCGGGATGCGAACGGCTGACGACTGCGACCGGCTCTTTCGGTTTTGGGCGAACCCGTATCTCTGTCTGTTCCGCCCGCGAAACTTCCATGCCCGGCGCAAGCGCGAGGCGGAACGCGCCGTTCGCGCCGCCGGCGAACAGTTCGGCCAGCGCGGGCGCATAGATCACGCCGAGCGCGGGCGAGTGGTCGATCAGGAGCGCGATGTTGACGGTGTATTCGTCGCGCTTTGCCATGAACTCGCGCGTACCGTCGATGGGATCGACGAGAAAGAAACTGCTGCCCGGCTTCACCTTCACGCCGCGTGCATAGGATTCTTCGCCGACCACCGGCACGCCCGGCAGCAGCTTCGCGAGGTATTCCTCGATGATCGCTTCCGCCGCCTCGTCGGCTTCGGTGACGGGACTGGAGTCCGGCTTGGAGCGCGCGACCACCCCGGCTGCAGCCATCTCGCGGATACGGGTGCCGGCGCGCGCCGCGGCTTCCACCATGCCGGCCAATACGCGCGCTCGCTCGGTTCGATTCATTTCCGCTCCGGGGTGATGCCGTGCCTTATCATGGCACTGCACGGCCCGCTCGACCAAAGCGCGCCGAATCGCATAGGGCTTGGAGCATGAGCGCTCCCGTCGAACTTTCCTCCCTCGATCTTGCGGCCCTGCTTTGCTCCAAGGTCTGCCACGACCTCATCAATCCGGTCGCGGCGATCAAGAACGGCTTTCAACTGGTCGACATGGACCAGAAGCCGGAGTCCCGCGAGGAAGCCTACAAGCTGATCCGGCAAAGCGCGGAGAGCGCGACCGCGAAGCTGGAATTCGCGCGGATCGCCTTTGGCGCCGCCGGTTCGGCAGGCGCGCAGATCGATGTCGGCGACGTGGCCGACCTGGCCCGCGGCGTGTTCGAGCCGGGGACCAAGGTCGCCTTCAACATCCCCAAGACGCTGCTTCCGAAAAACCGCGTGAAGCTGCTCCTCAACCTCATCGTCATCGCGGGCGCGATGATCCCGCGCGGCGGTACCATGACCATCGACCCGATCGGCTCCGGTGAGAGTATGGGCTTCACGGTGCGGGTCGAAGGCTCGCGGGTCGTGGTCCATCCGGCGGTTGAGGCGCTGCTCTCCGGCACGCCCGCCGAGACGGTCAACGCCCAGTCGATCCAGCCCTTCTATACGGGGGTGCTGGCCCGCGCCGAGGGCATGAAGGCGGTGCTTGCCGCCGACAGCGCAGGGGCGACGCTGAGCGCTCAATAAGCCCTTCGATTCAAGGGTTTCGACGGTTCAGGGCTACCGCTAAGGCGCCCCTGTTTTAAGCAATGTTAACCCCCCGCTACCCATACTGGCCGCAGCTTCGCGGACTGTGCGGGAAACGCGCGCAGGTCCGCTTTTTGGATATGCGCGGCCGCCATGAACGACCTGCTTCAGGAGTTTCTCGCCGAAACCAGCGAAAGCCTCGACGTCGTTGACGTCGAGTTGGTCCGGTTCGAGCAGGAGCCGAACAACGCCGAGATGCTGGGCCGCATTTTCCGGCTGGTTCACACCATCAAGGGTACCTGCGGCTTCATCGGACTGCCGCGACTCGAAGCGCTGGCGCACGCCGCTGAAACGGTGATGGGCAAATTCCGCGACGGCGCGCAGGTCACGCCGGAAGCGGTGTCGCTGGTGCTGGCGACCATCGACCGCCTGAAAGAAATTCTCGCCGAACTGGAAAAGACTCAGAGCGAACCGGCCGGTTCGGACGGCGATCTCATCGTGCAGCTCGAACAGATGGCGATTGCCGGCGTGGATGCGCCGCCGCCCGCGGAAGAAATCACGGTCGGCTCGCTCAGCCCGCAGGTGCTGGAGCGTCCACTGAAGCCCGGCGAAGTCTCGCTCGACGAACTGGAGCGCGCGTTCCGCGAAACGCCGGGTCCGGGCGAGGAAAAGGAAAAGCGCGACGGTTCTGACCGCCGCATGGGCGAGCGCCGTCATCCCGACACCGCGCCGGGCGGTGTGCAGACGTTGCGCGTCTCGGTCGACACGGTCGAAAAGCTGATGACGATGGTTTCGGAGCTGGTGCTGACGCGCAACCAGTTGCTTGAAATCGTCCGCCGTCATTCGGAGAGCGAATTCAAGGTGCCGCTGCAGCGGCTCTCGAACGTGACCGCCGAGTTGCAGGAAGGCGTCATGAAAACGCGCATGCAGCCGATCGGCAATGCATGGGCCAAGCTGCCGCGCATCGTGCGCGATCTCGGCCACGAACTCGGCAAGGAAATCGAACTGGAGATGCACGGTGCCGAGACCGAACTCGATCGGCAGGTGCTCGACATCATCCGCGACCCGCTGACCCACATGGTCCGCAATTCCGCGGACCACGGACTGGAAAGCACGGAAGATCGCCGCGCCGCCGGCAAGCCCGTGCACGGCACGATCCGGCTCTCCGCCTATCAGGCGAGCGGGCAGATCGTCATCGAAATCGCCGACGACGGCCGCGGGCTGAATACCGAGAAAATCCGCAAGCGCGCCATCGCGTCGGGCCTGATCGGCGAGAACGACCGGCCGACGGAAGCGCAGTTGCAGAAGCTGATCTTCGCGCCTGGCTTCTCCACCGCCGAGAAAGTGACGAGCGTTTCCGGCCGCGGTGTCGGCATGGATGTTGTGAAGACGAACATCGACCAGATCGGCGGCACCATCGACCTGCGCTCGACGCCGGGCCGCGGTTCCACGTTCACGATCAAGATTCCGCTGACCCTCGCCATCGTTCCGGCGCTGGTCGTCGAAGCGCATGGCGAGCGTTTTGCGATTCCGCAGGTTGCGGTGGTCGAACTCGTGCATCGTGGCGCTGGCAGCGCGAACACGGTCGAAACCATCAACGATGCGCCGGTGCTGCGCCTGCGCGACAAGCTCCTTCCGCTGCTTTCGCTTGGCAAGATGTTGAAGCTGCCCGGCGCGATGAAGGTGCAGGAAGAATCCTTCGTGGTCGTGATGCAGGTCGGTGCCAGCGTGTTCGGCGTCATCGTGGACGACGTGCTGCAAACCGAAGAAATCGTCGTGAAGCCGATGGCTTCCAAGCTGCGCCATATCAAGGTGCTCGGCGGCAACACGATTCTCGGCGACGGCTCCGTCATCATGATTCTCGACCCGAACGGGATCGCGGAGACGATCGGTGCGACGCGCGAGGAGCGCATCATCGACGACTTCGCGAAAGAGAAAGTGCAGGACGAAGACGAGGCTTCGCGTCCGGTTTCGCTCCTGATGTTCAGGGCGGGCAGCGACTCGCTGAAAGCCGTGCCGCTCTCGCTGGTGACGCGCCTCGAAGTAATCGACGCTACGAAGATCGAGCGCTCCGGCAATCGCACGATGGTGCAATATCGCGGCGGGTTGATGCCGCTGGTTCCGGTCGATCCGGCTTGCAAGCTGGTCAGCGAAGGCAAGCAGCCGCTACTCGTATTCACCGATGGCGGACGCTCGGTCGCGCTGATTGTCGACGAGATCGTCGACATCGTCGAGGACCGCCTCGAAATCCGCGTGGGAAGCGAGAGCGATGGCATGATTGGTTCCGCCATCGTGCGCGGGCAGGCGACCGAGATCGTCGATATTGCGCACTTCCTGCCGCTCGGCTTCGCCGACTGGTTCCACCGCAAGCAGGGCGGTGCGCAACTGCGCAAGCGCCTCGTGCTGGTGGATGACTCCGCGTTCTTCCGCAACATGCTCGCGCCGGTCTTGCAGGCCGCGGGATATGAAGTCGCGGTCTATGCCAATGCAAAGGATGCACTTTCCGCGCTGGATCGCTCAGGCAACGCCGATGTTATCGTGACCGATATCGAGATGCCGGACATGGACGGCTATGCCTTCTCGGAAGCGCTGCGTGGGAACGCGCGGCTCGCGCAAATTCCGGTGATTGGTCTTTCCTCGACCATCAATAACAATGCAGTCGTGCGCAGCGAGCGCGCGGGTATGGCCGGTTATGTCGCGAAGTTCGATCGCCGCGGGTTGTTGCAGGCGCTGAAAACGCTTTCCGTGGACATGCAGGAGGCCGCATGACCGCGAGCACGAACGAAACGGAATATGTGACCGCGTGGATCGCCGGGCAGTTGTTTGGCATTCCGATCCATCAGGTCCACGACGTATTCGAAATCGGCAAGATCACCGCCGTGCCGCTGGCGCAGCCCGAAGTTGCGGGCGTACTCAATCTGCGCGGCCGCGTGGTGACGGCGATCGACATGCGTCGCCGCCTCGGCATTGCAGCCGGCGAGAAGGCGGCGCGCATCGCCATTGGCATCGATTACGGAGGAGAAGCCTACGGGTTGCTGGTCGACTCGATGGGCGAAGTGCTGAGACTGCCCGCGGCGTCGCTCGACGCCAATCCCATCAACATGCCGGCCGGTTGGGCGCAGGTCTCCACGGGACTGCACCGGCTCGAAGACCGCTTGATGGTCGTGCTCGACATCGACCGCGTATTCGATCTGCAAACCGGCACGCTCGCGGCGTGAACGAAAGACGAGAAGGATATTCGAAATGAAACACTGTCTTATTGTCGACGACTCCAGCGTGATCCGCAAAGTAGCGCGGCGCATCCTGGAAAATTTCGGCTTCACCGTGATGGAGGCCGCCGACGGACGTCAGGCGCTCGACACCTGCACCAAGCAGATGCCCGATGCGATCCTGCTCGACTGGAACATGCCGGTTATGGACGGCTTCGACTTCCTGCGGGCGCTTCGTGCCATGCCGGGCGGCGACAAGCCGAAGGTGGTTTTCTGCACGACGGAAAACGACCTCGCGCACATCGCGCGTGCGATGCATGCCGGCGCGGACGAATACATCATGAAGCCGTTCGACAAGGAAATCGTCGAAGCGAAATTCCAGGAAGTCGGGCTGATCTGAGGCGGCGCGCGTCATCGCCGCCGCTTCACGTCCGTAACCCCGGAATTTCCGTTTCATGCCCATACCGCGTCCGCTGCCTGCTGCCAGAACCGCGTCTCCGATCCGGGTGATGATCGTCGACGACGCGGTGGTCGTGCGCGGGCTGATTTCGCGCTGGATCGGCGTGGAATCCGACATGGAAGTTGTACGCGTCTGCAAGAACGGGCGCGAGGCGCTGGAACAGGCGGAGGCGGCGCGGCCGGATGTCGTGCTGCTCGACATCGAGATGCCGGAACTCGACGGCATCGCCACCCTGAAGGAGCTGCTCGCGCGCAAGCCGGGCTTGCCGGTGATCATGGCGTCGACACTGACGCGGCGCGGCGCGGAAATCACGCTGAAAGCACTGTCGCTAGGCGCCGCCGATTGCGTGCCGAAGCCCGACATCAATCGTGTCATCACCGCTTCCGAAGATTTTCGCCGCGAGTTGATCGATAAAATCCGTCATCTCGGCAAGCGCATCGCGCAGGTTCAACCGCTCGTGCGCCGCGAGCCGCGATTGCCGCAAGCCTTCGCGCAGCAGGCGGCAGCGAACGAAATCAAGCTGCGCGCGGTTTCGAGAATTGCGCCGCGCGCCATTCTGATTGGTTCGTCCACCGGCGGGCCGCAAGCGTTGCACACTTTGCTCAAGGGATTGGCGCCGGCCGTGGACCGCGTGCCGGTGCTGATCGTGCAGCACATGCCGCCGATTTTCACCGCTACGCTCGCCGAACATCTTGGCCGTGCCGCTGGCAAGCCTGCGCGCGAAGCAATCAACGGCGAGCCGCTAAAACCCGGCATGATCTACGTCGCCCCTGGCGGCAAACACCTTGCGCTGATCCGCCGCGATACCGGACCGGAAGTCCTGATCGACGACGGCGCGCCGATTCATTTCTGCAAGCCGGCGGTGGACGCCTTGTTCATGTCGGCTTCGCACGCGCTTGACGGACGCGCTGTCGGCATCGTGCTGACGGGCATGGGCACCGACGGCAAGAAGGGCGCGCTATCGATCGCCGATAATGGCGGCAACATCATCGCGCAGGACGAAGCCACCAGCGTTATCTGGGGAATGCCGGGCGCGGTAGCGAATTCCGGTGCGTGCTGCGCCGTACTGCCGCTCGGTGAGATCGCCGCGCGCACGCTCAGGATTATTTCAGGAGAACGCTCGTGACGCCGCAGGATTACGCTTATCTGAGCAAGCTCCTGAAGGAGCGCTCCGGTCTCCAGCTCGCGGGCGACAAGCAGTATCTGCTGGAGAGCCGCCTGCAGCCGATCGCGCGCGAACGCAATTGCGGCTCCATCGGCGAACTGGTTGCGAAACTGAAACAGGCCACGGAAGAGCAACTGCGCGCACGCGTTACCGAAGCGATGACGATCAACGAGTCGTTCTTCTTCCGCGACAAAACGCCGTTCGAGCGTTTCGAGGACACTGTCATCCCCGCGCTGCTGAAAAACCGCGCCGAGGCGAAGCGCATGCGCATCTGGTGTGCTGCAGCGGCGACGGGACAGGAGCCGTATTCGCTTGCCATGATGATCAAGCAGCGGCCGGCGCAATTCGCGGGCTGGAAGATCGACATTATCGCGACCGACATTTCCAATGATGTGCTGGAAAAGGCGCGAAGCGGCCTCTACACGCAATTCGAGGTGCAACGTGGATTGCCGATCCAGTTACTTCTGAAATATTTTAAGCAGGACGGCGATCAGTGGCGCATTGCGCAGGAATTGCGCGACATGGTGCAGTTCCGCAAGCTGAACCTGCTGGATAACTTCTCCAGCCTTGGCGTGTTCGACGCTGTATTCTGCCGGAATGTGCTGATCTATTTCGATGCGACGACGAAAGAAAGCGTGCTGACGCGGATCGCGCGCAGTCTCGCGCCGGACGGCCATTTGCTGCTCGGCGCGGCCGAAACGGTGGTAGGCCTGACCAAACTGTTCGTGCCGATGCCGGAGAAACGCGGGCTTTACATTCATGCCGCGGCGGCGGCCGCGTTGAAGGCACCTGCGCGCGTCGCCTGATCGTCGCGAAATCAACAAAAAACCCGCCGTCTACGGCGGGTTTTTCGTTTCGCGAAATGTGCGATATGCGGGTCTAGCCCTTCGGCATAGATGCTTCGATTTTGTCGTAGTACTTTTTCACCAGCTCGATGTTTTCCGGATACTGGACCGGCTTCACGTTCTTCAACGCGCTGTTGAGTTCTTCCAGCGCCTGCTTCTTCTCAGGGGCCGGGATCGATTTGTCCGCTTCGATTTCTGCGATCTCGCGCTTGATCTGCTCGGCCGGCTGGATGAACGTCTTCGTCTTCGGATCGAGGCCTGCGAAAATCAGGTTGATGCTGACGGAAACGGCGTCCAGTTCATCAAGGTTGGCGAAGCCGTGCTTCTTGGCAGCGGCTTCAAGCTGCGCGAGCAGTTTCGGGTCGGGTTTGTCGCCCTTGATCTGCGACGTCACCGCGTTGATGTCGCTCTGCGCTGCGATGTAGCTCTGTACCTGCTTCTCGGTCAGCTTGATCTCTTTCGGGCCGTCCTGCGCGGCAGCGGGCGCCGCGGCGAAAGCCAGCGCGGTCAGCGCGAGGGCGGCCGCGCGGAAAATCTTGAGCATGGGAAGTTTCCTCTGGGGAATGAAAAGTGAATCGCGGCGGGAGTGAGGGGCCGCATTGCGGCCAATCTTGGACCGGACGAATCTTCCGGAGAATTCGCATGAAATTTACGCATGGCCGTCGCCCGCGTGCGTTGCTGCATTCCGTCCCGCCGATGCATTGCGAAACGGCGGTACACATGCCATCTGCTCTCGCATCCGTACAGATACATAGTTTTTCATGCAGCCGATCATTCAAATCTCCGGGCTATCGAAGACCTACGCCACCGGCTTCGATGCGCTCCGGAACATCAATCTCGAAATTCGCCGCGGCGAAATCTTCGCGCTGCTCGGCCCCAACGGCGCGGGCAAGACCACGCTGATCGGGATCGTCTGCGGTACGATCAATCCGAGCAAAGGCACGGTGCGGGTCGACGGACACGACAACGTCACGGACTTTCGCGCCGCGCGCGAAATGATCGGACTGGTGCCGCAGGAACTTACGACCGACGCCTTCGAATCCGTGTGGGCGACGGTCTCGTTCAGCCGCGGGCTGTTCGGCAAGCCGAAGAATCCGGCCTATATCGAGAAGATTCTCAAAGACCTGTCGCTCTGGGACAAGAAAGACAACAAGATCATGACGCTTTCCGGCGGCATGAAGCGGCGCGTGCTGATTGCGAAGGCGCTCTCGCACGAGCCGAAGATTTTGTTCCTCGACGAACCAACTGCGGGTGTCGATGTCGAGTTGCGCAAGGATATGTGGCAAGTGGTGCGCGATCTGCGCGCGTCGGGCGTCACCATCATTCTCACCACGCATTACATCGAAGAAGCCGAAGATATGGCCGACCGCATCGGCGTCATCTCCAAGGGCGAGATCATCCTCGTCGAGGAGAAGAAGGAACTGATGCGTAAGCTCGGCCAGAAACGCCTCACGCTCCAGCTTCAGGAAAAGCTCTCCGCACTGCCGGAAAATCTGTTTGGCCGCGCGCAGCTTTCGCTTTCGCAGGCCGGCGACGAACTCACTTATACGTATGACACGCAGGCAGAGCGTACTGGCATTACCCGGCTGCTTGCGTCTCTCAACGAAGCTGGCATCCGGTTCCGCGATCTTTCCACCAAGCAAAGTTCGCTTGAGGAAATCTTTGTCGGTCTTGTACACGGCGATCGTAATGGAGGCGCGAAATGAACTGGCGCGCAGTCCACGCGATTTATCGTTTCGAGATGGCACGCACCGCGCGCACGCTGATGCAGAGCATTCTCGCGCCGGTGATTTCGACCTCGCTTTATTTTGTGGTGTTCGGTGCAGCCATCGGCTCGCGCATTACCACGATGGAAGGCGTCGATTACGGCTCCTTCATCGTGCCGGGCCTCATCATGCTGACGCTGCTGATGCAGAGCGTGATGAACGCGAGCTTCGGCATCTACTTTCCGAAGTTCACCGGCACGATCTACGAACTTCTATCCGCGCCGATCTCGTTCATCGAAATCGTGATCGGCTATGTCGGCGCGGCGGCAACGAAGTCGATCGTACTCGGCCTCATCATTCTCGCGACTTCCTATCTGTTTGTGCCGGTGAAGATCGCGCATCCGTTCTGGATGCTGTCGTTCCTGGTGCTCACGGCGGTGACTTTCAGCCTGCTCGGCTTCATCATCGGCATCTGGGCCGACGGCTTCGAGAAATTGCAGGTGGTGCCGCTGCTCATCATCACGCCGCTCACCTTCCTCGGCGGTGCATTCTATTCGGTGAATGTGCTGCCGCCGTTCTGGCAGGTCGTGACCTTTTTTAATCCCATCGTCTATCTGATCAGCGGGTTCCGGTGGAGCTTCTATGAAGTCGCCGACGTGAACGTAAGCGTAAGCATTGCGATGACGCTGGTGTTCCTTCTCGCATGCCTTGCCATCATCTGGTGGATTTTCAGGACCGGATACCGGTTGAAGAACTAAACGTCGGAGCCAGATACCTCCGATCCCAGCAAATTTCATTAAGGTGCATCGCGGTATGCATAACTGCCTACTAGCTTTTTGCATTCAATCAATTTATTCCCGCCGCTGTTCGTTATCTGACGAAACTAAATCTTTGTTCGATGGCGAAGAAATGCGGCAAATGAGAACAGTGATTTTTGCAAAGCATCGCGGGCTTGATCCGCGTGCTGGAGGCCGCCACCTCACGGCGCTGTGACACTCGCTCTCTCCTGAAATGCTTGACTCACTCTCGAATAATCACAGTATTCGAGAGCAGAGTTCCGCTTTGACTGCCGCAGGGATGTGGAGGCAGATCGTGTTGGAATTTTTCGCGAACGTGAGCACGAGTGAGATTTGGCTCGTGCGGTTTCTCGAATCACGACTTCATTGCGGGCTGATGCAGCGCAGGCTCGGCTCCGACGAGATGTATTGGTCTCGTGGGATGTTCACAATTCTTGATCTTGATCCAGCGGTCGATAAGCCTTCTTTCTCGCTCCTGCAAAGCCTGCAACACCCAGATGATCGCGTGAGTATCGAGCGTGCAAACGCTAATATCGAGGCTGCGAAGCCGCTCACCCGGCGCTATCGTGTAATTCGCCACGACGGCACTATGCGGGTGATCGCGGAGTATATCGAAATGCTATTCGATTCGGCCGGAAAGCCCGACCGCTCGATCGGTGTGATATGCGATGTCACCGAGCAGGCTGGCCTGGAAGCGCAAACAAAATTGCTGGAAAAGCGTTTCGAGGCGATTACACGCTACACCGGACTGATCGTGAATATTCTTCGTCCAGACGGCGCCGTTACGGGCATCGTCGGCAGCGGCCCAGAGCACGATGACGAATTGAATCGGCGGCTGGGGTATCTCTGGAAAGACCTGATTCATCCGGAGGACGTGCAAGCGACGCTCGCTTCGTTCAAGCAGGCAGTCGACAACAGGCAACTCGTAATAAGAGAGCACAGGATTAAGCAACGAGATGGGGAATACAGATGGCGCAGGTCGATCTGGACGCCGGTTCTGGACGATCAAAGCAACTTGAAAGAGTTCGTCTCGGTATCTGAAGATATTGAAGGCGAAAAAGTCGTTCCGAAATGCAGCGGGAAAAATTGCAGAATAACCGGCGCACAGATCAGGGCGGCGCGGGGCATAGCACGCTGGTCGGTGCAGCAATTGGCGGATACAGCCTGCATTTCACCTTCCGTGATCCGAAGAATTGAAGACTATGACGGCGTAACCGAGGGAATTGCGGATACTCTCTCCTCGATTTGCGATGCTTTTGCGAAAGCGAATGTCGAGTTCATCTTTCCGCGGACCGGCAAACCAGCGGTTCGTTTAGCCTGATTTTCGCGATTTTTTACCGCGTCGCAAAGGCAATCCGAATTTGATAAAATTTGTGTCGCGAGGCGGACTTATCGTGAGCAGGCCGATAAATTTTGCTCTGTTCGATTTTTTCGACCGAACGTGCCCGCAAATTTTCGCGGCGATTTCCCGTTTCCCGTAATCTTCGGCGCAAACCGGATTTACCCCCTTTGCCGGACGATTCCCTACGCTGCCATAGGGCAAATGATTCGGAGGGCTCATGTTTCTGGAAGGAAAGGCGCAAAATAACGAAGCGGTGCGAGACGATTCGCAGGCATATACCGCTTCCCAACTCGAAGTCGCTTCCTATATCGGCGATATGACTTCGGAGCTGCAGGCGATGGCCCACAAGTCCGGACTTACAGTTCTGGCTTATGTGCTGTCGATGGCTCTTATGCGGGTAAGACAAATAGAATCTGGGTTGCCGACGATTGTCGAATCGTCTGAGAAATCCTGTAGGGTCGGCTAATTTTTTAGCCGTCTTGAACCGCCAAGACATCCTTACCGGAATATTTTCATCGTCAGCCATTCTCCTGCCACAGTCAAAGAATATATTCCTAGTCAATCCTGCTCGACGAAGGGCGCTTCGCGAGGCGTCGCATGAGCGGAGCGGGAGGCGGCGCTTCTGCGCCTCGCGTTCGCAGCGCGGGTTCAGGAGCGGCTTCGGGGCACCGCCCGGCGAGACTAGACTCGCCTGCCGGGAGCACGGCTGACGGAGAAGCGCGTTCTTGTTTGCGCTTCACGAAAAGCGCGGCCCGAAGCCGGAAAAACGCCGATACGGAGTGCTGCATGGCGCCCGCGTTTCGTTCGCGAGAGCGAAACGCCACAAAGGACGATGTTTGCGCCTTGCGGCGCTCCGTCCCCTTCTTTCAACAATCCGGGCTGGAACGCGCCGCGGAAAGGATTGGTATTGGCCAAATCGCTTCGTCTCGTCAGCGACATTCTCTCGATCCCGCATCTTTGCGATCGCGCGGCATGTCGGCGCGCGAAGCAGTGCAGGGGAAATGCGGCGCGATGCCTCTCACTGTATTCGGAGTGCGTTCCGCGGAGGCGCGCGAATTCGTCGTCGATCTGCTCGTCTCGCGCGAGTTCGGTTACTCGTTCGCGGAGGCGATGCAGATTTGGGGTAAAAATATAAGCGCGCTCGCGTATTTTGATAAATCGTTGAAAGTGTAAATCTTCAAATGCTAGCGTTTAAGAATTATTGCCACTCAACCTTATTGCCAATGGAGATTCGCAAATGCCGAATTGCAAACGTTGTGGCGGAGATGAATATATCTCGTGCAGTCGATGTGACGGAACAGGCTCGGTGTGGCCAGGTATTCCGACAATGGCAAACGAAAAGGATGAATGCAGCCGCTGCGACGGTACCGGCGACCTTCGATGTAATGTGTGCGACGGTACCGGATCGGTAGGCGACGACGATTAGTTTACTTATCGACGAGGTAACTCAAACAAAAACCCCGGCCTCAGGCCGGGGTTTTGAATCTTGTATGCCGTTGACGTTACGCGGAGATGCGTGCGTCCGCGGCGGTGGGTTCGCGCAGCACGTAGCCACGGCCCCATACAGTCTCGATGTAGTTCTTGCCTTCCGGCCAGTCCGGCGCCTTCGAGGCATTCGCGAGCTTCTTGCGCAGCTTGCAGATGAACACGTCGATGATTTTCAGTTCCGGCTCGTCCATGCCGCCGTAGAGATGATTGAGGAACATCTCCTTGGTGAGCGTGGTGCCTTTGCGGAGCGAGAGCAGCTCCAGCATCTGATATTCCTTGCCGGTGAGGTGCACGCGGGCACCGTCTACTTCGACCGTCTTCTGGTCGAGGTTCACGACGAGGTCGCCGGTATTGATGACCGACTGCGCATGACCCTTGGAGCGGCGCACGACCGCATGGATCCGCGCAATCAGCTCGTCCTTGTGGAATGGCTTGGTGAGATAGTCGTCGGCGCCGAAGCCGAGACCCTTCACCTTGTCCTCGATGCCGGCGAGACCCGAGAGGATCAAGATCGGAGTCTTGATCTTCGCGACTCTCAACGACTTCAGAACTTCGTACCCGGACATATCGGGCAGGTTCAGATCGAGGAGAATGATGTCGTAATCGTAGATTTTTCCGAGATCGACGCCATCGCCGCCGAGGTCGGTCTTCCAAACGTTAAAGCTCTCCGACTTCAGCATCAGTTCGATGCTTTTCGCCGTCGCGCTATCGTCTTCGATCAGCAGAACGCGCATGCCAATCCCCTATCCAGGCCTCTTTGGGGGACGAAACCAATTCCAGGACCCGCCCCGCCTGCGTGCCCGGACTGACTCTTTTCTCGACTCGCGACGCTAACCAGCAATGGTTAACAGAATCTGATTCTGTCCCACAAGAGCGATCTGTGATTTTCTTCGCGAATCGCCGTAACCTGCTGGCAAAACGCGATATTTCCCAGATCGCCCGGTTAAAGTCCGACTTCAAGAAGCCAGGCCAAGCGACACCCTTGAATAAGACCCGCGTCCTGCGGCTCCTTCGATCCAAGGCATGACCCGATCATTAACGAAGCCGGTAAAGATCGGGTAAACAGACACTTGGCCCGTTAAGCGGTGATTCTCCATGAAGGCGCTGGCGGAACAGATTTCCGAACTGGACGGCACGGTCATTTATGGCCGCGTGGCCGCCGTGAAAGGCCTCATGATCGAGGTCGCGGGACCGGTTCACGCCATGCCGGTCGGTGCCCGTCTGGTGCTGGAAACCGGCACGGGAGAGGGCGTTCCCTGCGAAGTAATTGGCTTTGCCGGCGACAATGCCCTCGCCATGCCCTTTGCGGCGGTCGAGGGAGTCCGTAGAGGCGCACGGGCCATCGTTTCCCGTGCAGGCAACGTAGTCCGGCCCTCGGCCTCCTGGCTGGGCCGGGTCGTTAACGCCCACGGCCAGCCGGTGGACGGCAAGGGGCCGATCCTGCCCGGACCGTCTCCTTATTCTTTTCGCACGCCGCCGCCTTCCGCCCATGCGCGCAAGCGCGTCGGCAGCCCGCTCGATCTCGGCGTGCGCGCGCTGAATACGTTTACGACCGTCTGCAAGGGACAGCGCATGGGCATCTTCGCCGGCTCCGGCGTCGGCAAATCGGTGCTGCTGTCCATGCTCGCGCGCTACACCGCCTGCGATGTTGCGGTGATCGGACTGATCGGCGAACGCGGCCGCGAGGTGCAGGAGTTTTTGCAGGACGATCTCGGCGAGGAAGGATTGAAGCGCTCGGTGGTCGTGGTCGCGACCTCGGACGAACCCGCCCTGATGCGGCGGCAGGCGGCACTCTTGACGCTCTCCATCGCCGAGTATTTCCGCGACGAGCAGAAAGACGTGCTGGTGCTGATGGATTCGGTCACGCGCTTCGCGATGGCCCAGCGCGAAATCGGCCTCTCCGCGGGCGAGCCGCCGACCGCGAAAGGCTATACGCCGACGGTGTTCTCCGAATTGCCGCGGCTGCTGGAACGGGCAGGGCCGGGTGCGGCCGATCAGGGCACCATCACCGGCATCTTCACCGTGCTGGTGGATGGCGACGATCACAACGAGCCGGTCGCCGACGCGGTGCGCGGCATCCTCGACGGGCATATCGTGATGGAGCGCGCCATCGCGGAGCGCGGGCGCTATCCCGCGATCAACGTATTGAAGTCGATCTCGCGCACTATGCCGAAGTCCAGCGACCCGGAGTTCTATCCTTCGGTGCTGAAAGCCCGGCAGGTGCTGGCGACCTATGGCGACATGGAGGAGTTAATCCGCCTTGGCGCCTACCGGCAGGGGTCTTCCCCGGAGGTGGACGAGGCGATCCGGCTCAATCCGGCACTGGAGACTTTTCTTTCCCAAGGTAAGGAAGAAAAAACCAATCTGGGCGATGGTTACCGCGCACTCGCTCAAATTGTCGCTAGTGCAGTATCCGAGTCTTAACCGGTCGCGTGGAGTATCGCCGGGATGAAATCGCGTGAAACCCTTATCCGCCTGAAGCGCTTTCAGGTCGACGAAAAGCGGCGTCAGGTCGCCCAGATCGAGGCGATGGTCGCCGAGTTTGAGCGCATGGCCTCCGACCTCGACCGCGAAATCGCCGTCGAACAGGACCGTGCCGGCATCAATGACCCCGGCCACTTCGCCTATCCGACCTATGCCAAGGCGGCCATGACCCGCCGCGACAACCTCAAGCGCTCGGCCTCCGAACTGCACGGCCAGCTCGAGGATGCCCGCGCGCAACTGGCCGACGCCTTCGAGGAATTGAAGAAAGTCGAGATCCTCGAGGAGCGCGATCAGGTCCGCGAACGCGGTCTGGAAGCCGCCCGCGAACAGGCCGAAATGGATCGCGTCGGCGCTCAGCGCGTCCGCGTCTAGGCAGTCCGATACCATCTTCCGTCGTCGAGCCGACGTAGCCTCTTAATTCCGGGGAGCGCTTCCCTTTCTGCGGACAGTCTTGCCGTGTTTGGCTAGATTGTGCGGCGGGGGAGTCGGCTTGGCTGCGCGATCGGACCGATTGCAAGACTTGATTTATGCCGTTGCAAACGGCGACGCGCCTGCGTTCGAACGGCTCTATCAACTCACATCGCCGCACGTTTACGGGACCGTGCTTCGGATCCTGCGCGAGCAGGATGCGGCGGCGGGCGCGGCCGAAGAATCCTATTTGCGGATATGGAGAGGTGCTGCCCTCTACGATCCGTCGGTCCATAAGCCGCTTAGCTGGTTGCTGACGATTGCACGCGCGACGGCGTTCGATGCTGCGCGCGGCAAGGCCAGCCTTCCGCTCGACGCCTATCGCCAGCCGATGCCGGAAGCGGAAAGCGACAGCGAAATCAGCGCCGACAGTCCCGAACTGAAGCGTCTGCTCGCGGCCTTCGCCGAACTGTCCGGCGACCTGCGCAGGATGAGCCTGCTCGCCTACTACGACGGCTGGAGCCGCGAGGCGCTCTCGCTCGAATTCGACGCGCCGCAAAGCACGATCCGGACCTGGCTGTTGCGCAGCCTCGAACATATCCGTTCGCGGGTGCCTGCATGAGCGTGCTGCACGACACCGACCTGATCGCGGGTGAGTATGTGCTCGGCACGTTGTCGCTGGAAGAACGCGAGGCGGTCGAGGCGCGCGCGGCCGAGGATATGGCCTATGCCGCTTCCATCGTGGTGTGGGAGCGCCGGCTAGGGCCGTTGAACGAACTGATTGCGCCGCGCAAGCCTCCCGCAGAAATCTGGACTGCTATCGTTGGAAGGCGGCGCGACACACCGCAGCTGCAGCGCGCGCGGCGCGACAGCTTCGCCGATATGGTGCACAGGCTTTCGCGCGAACGCGGCACCGATGTCGCGGCCGAACTGCTGGCCGATGTCCGGCGCTGGCGCTACACCGCCTTCGCAGGCGTGGCTGCGACCGCCATTTTGCTCGTCTATATCGGTTTTTCGCTGGTGGGCGGTCCCGTGATTGCAAGTCTGACCGGTCCGAAAGCCGCCCATGCCATCGAGCAGCCTATTGAGCAGCCGCTGAAATCCGGCCAATAGAACGTCCGCGCAGAAACTCGCTCAGGGCGTCGCTCCGATGACGGTTGTTTTCAGGTACCTCGCAGGCCGCATCATCAAGCTTGGCAATCTGCTGAAGGGTCCGTTCTACGTCCTCCACTGGATTGCCCCGAACCTGCGCTTCTCCATTCCACATCGCGCTGCGCCGCTGGTGCGAGGCCGCTCCGGCCACAAGATTCCGAAGATCATCTGGCAGACGAACTACACCGACCGCGTCACGCTCGCGGTCTATGTGAACTACCTGTTCAACCGGATGATGTCGCCGACCTACGAATACCGCTTCATGCTCGACGACGGGCGGGTGGCCTTCATCAAGGAAAACTATCCGCAATATCTGGCGACCTACGAGAAGATCCAGCTTGGCGCGGCGCGCGCGGATTTGTGGCGGCTGCTCGCGATCCATAAATTCGGCGGCGCGTACATGGATATCGACGCGCACACGGTCTGGCCGCTCGGCTACATCATTCCGAAGGATGTAGCCGAGCTTTACATGATCGACCGCAACAACCGGCTCACTAACTGTTTCTTTGCGAGCGTGGCGGGTAATCCGAACCTGCAAACGCTGATCGAGCGCATCGCGCAGAATGTTGAAAATCCGCAGACGATCCGCGTCCACGAAATCACCGGGCCGGGCGTGTTCGAGAAAATCCTGCGGCCATTACCGCTGCCGTTCGTATCGTATCGCATCACCTGTTTCCAGGGCACGTTCACGAACCAGTTCTTCCAGTACGTCGATCATCCGCAGGGGAAATATACGCTGACCCAGCGCACCATCGGCGTTGTGAAGGGCATCGAACTGCCGCCCGCGAAGAAGGACGGCTAGACACTGCCGACCGTTTTCAGCCGCACGCGCGGGTGAATCTCGGCCTGTGACATGACGGCGGTCTGCGGCCGGAAGCGCTCCACGATCTGGCGCACGAACGGCCGCGCGCTGGCGCTGCTCAGCAGGACCGGCGCTTCGTTCTGGCGCGCAGCGTCTTCGAAGCGTTCGCGTACCGCGTTCACGAATTCGGTGAGCTTCGAGGGCTGCATTGCGAGTGCGCGCTCCTCGCCCTGTCCGACGATGGACTCGGCGAAGGCCGTTTCCCATTTTGGCGAAAGGGAAATGAGCGGGAGATAACCGGCGGGCGAAGTGTGTTGCGCGCAAAGCTGGCGGGCGAGACGCACGCGCACCATCTCGACGATCTGCGAGGCATGGCGCGAACCCGGCACCGCTTCGGCGATGCCTTCGAGGATGGTGCCGAGGTCGCGGATCGAAACGCGTTCGGAGAGCAGGAGTTGCAGGACGCGCTGGATGCCGGACGCGGTGATCTGGCTCGGCACGATGTCTTTCAGCAACTCCGCCTGTTCCTTGGGGAGTTCTTTCAGGAGCTTCTGCACTTCCGCGTAGGAAAGCAGGTCGGCCATGTTGGCTTTGAGGATTTCCGCGAGATGCGTCGAGACCACGGTGGCCGCATCGACCACGGTGTAGCCGCGCAGGCTTGCTTCCTCGCGTAGCGAATCGTCCACCCATGTCGCGGGCAGGCCGAAGGTCGGCTCGGTGGTGTGGATGCCCGCGAGGTTCACCTGACCGCCCGCCGGGTCCATGACCATGTGGCTGCCCGGATGCACCTTGCCGGTGCCGGCATCCACTTCCTTCAGCTTGACGATGTATGTGTTCGATTCGAGCTGCACGTTGTCGAGGATGCGAACGGCGGGCATCACGAAGCCCATCTCGCTCGCGATCGAGCGGCGCAGCGCCTTGATCTGCTCGGTGAGGCGATCCGAACCGTCCGGGCCGTTGACAAGCGGCAGCAGCGCGTAGCCGATTTCGATTTTCAGGTCGTCGATCTTGAGCGCGCTGGAAATCGGTTCTTCCTGCGGGAGGCTCGGCTCCTTGCTCGCGACCTTGGCGGCCTGCATTTGCGCGGCCGCTTTATTCTTGCGGGTCGCGACGAAGGCGAGCGCGGCAGCGCCGCCGCCGAGCGCGAGGAACGGCAGCGAGGGGATGCCGGGCAGCATCGCCAGCACGATCATGACGCCCGCGGCCATGCCGAGCGCCTTCGGGTAATGCGAGAGCTGCTTGATGAGCGCCTTGTCGGCCGCGCCGGAAACGCCGGCCTTCGAGACGAGAAGGCCCGCCGCGGTCGAGACGATCAGCGCCGGGATCTGCGTGACGAGGCCGTCGCCGACCGTCAGCAGCGTGTAGACCTGACCGGCTTTGGCAAACGTCAGGCCCTGCTGCGCCATGCCGATCACGATGCCGCCGATGATGTTGATGAAGACGATCAGCAGGCCCGCGATGGCGTCGCCGCGCACGAACTTCGACGCACCGTCCATCGCGCCGTAGAAGGAGCTTTCGTCTTCCAGGTTCTTGCGGCGCTGGCGGGCGGTGTCCTCGTCGATCAGGCCTGCGGAAAGATCGGCGTCGATCGCCATCTGCTTGCCGGGCATGGCGTCCAACGTGAAGCGCGCCGCGACTTCCGCGATGCGGCCCGAACCTTTGGTGATCACCACGAAGTTCACGATGATCAGGATCGCGAACACGATGATGCCGATGACGAAGTTGCCGCCCATCACGAAGTTGCCGAACGCCTCGATAACGTGACCGGCGGCCGACGTGCCCTGATGGCCATGGGTGAGAATCAGCCGTGTCGAGGCGAGGTTCAGCGCGAGGCGGAACATGGTCGCCATCAGCAGCACGGTCGGGAAGGCGGAGAATTCCAGCGGACCCTGGATGAACAGGGCGGTCATGAGAATCAGGACCGAGAGGATGATCGACAGCGCCAGCAGCAGGTCGAGGACCATCGGCGGCAGCGGCATGATGAGGACGACGAGAATGCCGATGACGGCGGCGGCCAGCATCAGGTCGCCACGGCGCATCATGGCGCCGATCTCGCCCGCAGTCGGCATTTTCGGCTTGTAACTGACGTTGCCGGCGGTCGCGTCGCTCATAATGATTCTCCGCGCCCGTACAGGCGCGCTCCCCCGGCAAAAATTGCCTCCCTTATGGTTAGCGAATGGTTAACGGGAGCGTTTGGAAGGCTCCCCGCCGCCGTATCGGGGGACCCGAATCAAAAGAAAAGGCCGGACTTCTGTCCGGCCTTTTCCGTTGGGCCTTGGGGTCTTCAGGGTCTTGAAGCTATGCGGCGGCGACGCCGCTGGCGGGCGCCGGGATAGCGTGACCTTCCGCCGAATATTCGTTGAGCTTGTTCCGAAGCGTGCGGATCGAGATGCCGAGCACGTTCGCGGCGTGGGTGCGGTTGCCGAGGCAGTGCTTCAGCGTTTCCAGAATCAGGTGACGCTCGACATCGGCGACGGTGCGGCCGACGAGGGTGGCTGCAAGTTGCCCCGCGACTTCCGTGGCATGGGCGACCGGACCGCGCGAGGCGTCGTCGATGCGGGTGCCGTCGGGCAGGCGGATCGCCTCGACGCCGATCTCGTCGCCGGAAGCGAGCAGCACCGCGCGGTGGATGGTGTTTTCCATCTCGCGCACGTTGCCGGGCCAGCGGTTGCGAAGCAGTTCGCGCTTGGCGTCCTGTGAAAGCGGTTTCGCTTCGACGCCGTTCACATCGGCATAGTGTTTGATGAAGTGTTCGGCGAGTTCGAGAATGTCCTGCGGCCGCTCGCGCAGCGGCGGGATTTGCAGGTTCACGACGTTGAGACGGTAGAGCAAATCTTCGCGGAAGCGGCCGGCGCGGACTTCTTCCGTCAAGTTGCGGTTCGAGGTTGCGACGATGCGGATGTCCACCGGCACCGGGCGCGTGCCGCCGACGCGGTCGATCACGCGTTCCTGAATCGCGCGGAGCAGCTTCGCCTGCAGCCGCACGTCCATTTCCGAGATTTCGTCGAGCAGCAGCGTGCCGCCGTTCGCTTCCTCGAACTTGCCGATGCGGCGCGCGATGGCGCCGGTGAACGCGCCCTTTTCGTGGCCGAACAGTTCGGACTCAAGGAGGTTCTCCGGGATCGCGGCGCAGTTGACCGAGACAAAAACTTTCCCGGCGCGCGGGCTTTTCACATGCACGTAGCGCGCGAGCATCTCCTTGCCGGTGCCGCTTTCTCCGGTGATCAGGATCGAGGCTTCCGAACCTGCGACCTGCGCGGCGAGGCGCACCACCTTCGCCATCGCTTCGTCGCGGAACACGAAGTCGCGTCCGTCGTCGGCGACGGCGGCCAGCACGGCTGCGATCAGTTCGGGATCGGGCGGCAGCGGGATGTATTCCTTCGCGCCGGCATGAATGGCATCGACCGCGGCGCGCGCATCATTCTCGACGCCGCAGGCGACGACCGGCGCGTGCATCCGCTCGTCGGAGATTTTCGTCACCAGTTCGCGGATGTCGAGGCCGACATCGGCCATGATGAGATCAGCGCCGCGGGCACGCAGCACCTTCAAGCCCTGTTCGTTATCGACCGCGTGCGTCACGGTGGCGCCGCGCTCGATGGCGATCTTGGTGGCCGCGCTGAGCTGGCCGTTGAGGGTTCCGATGATGAGCAGCCGCATGGTTCTCTCCGCCCGCCGGTTCAGGTCCGGTCGGCTTTAATGATTTCCGTCATGGTCACGCCGAGCCGGTCTTCCACCAGTACGACTTCGCCGCGCGCGACGAGACGGTTGTTCACGAAAATATCGATGGCCTCGCCGACCTTGCGATCCAGTTCGAGCATGGTGCCGGGTCC
Source organism: Xanthobacteraceae bacterium (assembly GCA_019454205.1). NCBI lineage: Bacteria > Pseudomonadati > Pseudomonadota > Alphaproteobacteria > Hyphomicrobiales > Xanthobacteraceae > Xanthobacteraceae bacterium. The sequence continues at coordinate 2,376,578 of CP075369.1, read as the reverse complement.
GAGCTTGAGCAGTTGACCGACATCCATGCGCGTGCGGCCCAGTACGGCCGAGACATGCACCGGAACGTCGAACACCGCTTCGAGATCGTGCGCGTTGCGCTCGCCGCCATTGTCGTCGGGCACCGTCGGCGGCGCCGCCGGATTGACCAGGTCGACGTCGGATTCGAGGTTCGGCAGCGGCGGCTTTTTATCGTCGCTCATCGGTTACTTCTCCGGCACTTTGGGCGCGGTGTTTCCCGCGCCGAGAAAATTCTGGATGGCTTCCGCGATCCGCTGCTGGATCGCTTGCGCTTCGCGCGCAACGCCGCCGTCCGCCCATTCGATCAGGCAATCATCGCCCTTCAGGTTCGGGTCCGGCAGAATCACGAGACGGCTGGCAAAGCCGCGTTCTTCCGCGAGTTTGCGCAGCCGCGCGGCCGCGCCTTCGCTCATTTCCGGCGCGACGCGCACCGCGACATGGGGCGCCGCGCGTACATGCGAAAGCACGTCGAGCACCAGCGCCTCGATTTCCGCGAGTGGCTGCCGCGCGATCAGCGCGCTGGAAAGCTGGTTCGCGACCGCGCAGGCGACGTCGATGGCTTCGCGTTCCAGCCGCGTTTCGGTCGCGGCGAGACGGCCCACCACAAGATGAATGTCAGCGGCAATGCGGCTTAGCTGATCGGCGCAGCGCTGTTCCGCTTCCTTCTTCGCGGCTTCGTAGCCGCGGCGATAGGCTTCCTTCTCGGCGGCATCGAGCGCTGCTTTCGCGCCGCTGCCGAGCACGGCGAGCGGCCCGCCGTCGAAGGCGATATCGAACATGTATTTGGCGGGGCGGGCGGGAGCAGTCATGTCAGTACACCAGCTCCTCGTCGGCATTCGCGCCCTTCGCGATCACGATCTCGCCTTTGTCGGCGAGGTCTTTCGCGGTCGCGATCATCAGGGCCTGCGCTTCGTCCACTTCGCGCAGGCGCACCGGACCCATGTTCGCAAGCTCGTCGGCCATCATCTTGGCCGCGCGCTGCGACATGTTCTTCATGAAGTATTCGCGGATGTTCTCGTTCGCGCCTTTCAGCGCGATGGCGAGCTTGCCCTTGTCCACATGACGCAACAACGTCTGCGCGGCGCCGGTATCGAGCTTCGACAGATCGTCGAAGGTGAACATCAGCATCTTGATGCGGTCGGCGGCTTCCTTGTTATCCGTTTCCATCGCGCCGAAGAAGCGGGTCTCGGTGCTGCGGTCGAAATAGTTGAAGATTTCCGCGATCTGCGCATACGGGTCGCGCTTGCTGGTCGAGGACAGCGTGGACATGAACTCGGTGCGAAGCGTTTGTTCGACGCGCTCCAGCACGTCTTTCTGTACGGCTTCCATCTTGATGAGGCGGTTGATGACGTCGAGCGCCAGCGTTTCCGGCAGAATCGAAATCACGCGCGCGGCGTGCTCGGTGCGGATTTTCGAAAGCACCACCGCGATGGTCTGCGGATATTCGTTCTTCAGGTAATTCGCGAGCACTTCCTCCGGCACGTTGGAGAGCTTTTCCCACATATTGCGACCGGCGGGTCCGCGAATTTCCTCCATGATCGCGTTCACGCGATCTTTCGGCAGATATTGCGTGAGCAGGCGCTCGGTCGCGGAAGTATTGCCGAGCAGGCCACCGTTGCCGGAAACCTGGCCGACGAAATCGACCAGCAGCGTATCGACCACGCCGGAATCGACGACGCCCAGCCGCGCCATCGAAACGGAAAGCTCGCGCACTTCGTCTTCGTCCAGCATCTTCCAGATTTCGGAACTGTGGTTCTCGCCCAGCGCAAGCAGCAGGATGCCGGCGCGCTCGACGCCGGTCAGCGGCCGGCCCTTGTGCATCGGGATCGGCGGCCGCTTGTTTTTTCCTGCCTGATCCAGGTTCATTAGTTTCAGGCGACTTTCTCGTTCATCCATTGGCGAATAACTGACACGGTTTCGAGCGGGTTGTTCTGGACCAGTTCACCGACCTTCTGCATCGACTTCTGATGCGACTCGCCCATGATCTGCGCCGACTCGATAAGGCGCGCGGCGGGATGGTCGGATGCTTGTGAGGCCGTCGCCGCCGCGGGAGCGGGCGAAGCGTGGCCGCCTTCAGGTGCTGGCGGCGCCAGTGCGGGCGCGGGTGTCATGGGAAGCGAAGGCCGCGCATTCTCGTCGGGCGTGATGATGCGGCGAACCAGCGGGCGCACCACGAACAGCAGAACCAGTACGGTGAGAATCAGCATCACGCCGATTTCGACCACGCGCATGATGTCGTCGGTGGTGAAGCGCAGGAACCCGAACATGCCGCCTTCCGCCGCGGGCGGCACGACCGCGACCGGCTCGGCAAAACGCAGGTTCACGACTTCCACCTGATCGCCGCGTTTGTCGTTGAAGCCGATGGCGGAGCGCACCAGCGCGGTGATGCGGTCGAGGTCTTCCTTCGAACGCGGGGTGTAGGCGATATCGTTGCCGTTCTTCGTATAGGTGCCATCCACCAGCACCGCGACCGAGAGGCGCTTGATGCGGCCCGGCTCCAGCACCTCGGTGCGGGTGGTGCGCGTGATCTCGTAGTTGATGACTTCTTCGGTCTTCTTGGTCGAATCGCGCGGCTGCGCCTGCTGCGGGTTCTGGTTGCGTTGCTGTTGCCCCGGCAGATCGTTCGAGACGGTGACGCCGTCGTTGTTGTTCGTGCTCGCGGTGAGGGCCTGCTCCTCGCGGGTCTGCGTCGAGCGGACCACCTTATTTTCCGGGTCGAAGCTGTCGGACGTCTGTTGCACGCGGGTGTAATCGAGTTCGGCGGCGACAGTGACGCGGGCGCGCTGCGCACCGACCACGCTGGTCACGATCGCTTCGACCTGCTCGCGCAGGCGGCGTTCATAGGCGGCGTTGCGTTCGTCGAATCCGGTGATGCCGGCGCCCGCCGGGTCCGAAGAGCCGTCGGCAAGCAATTGGCCGCGTTCGTCGACGATGGAAATGCGCTCGACCTTCAGCCCGCGTACGGCGCTTGCGACCAAATGCCGGATCGCACGGACCTGCGAGAGTTCGAGCGTGCCGCGGACCTGCAACACGATCGAGGCCGAGGGTTCCTGCCGGTCGCGCGCGAACAACTGGCGCTCCGGGATCACGAGGTGCACGCGTGCGGCGGCGATGCGGTCGATGGAGCGGATGGTGCGCGACAATTCGCCTTCCAGCGCGCGGACGTGGTTCACGTTCTGGACGAAAGACGTGGTGCCGAGGGTGTCGCTGCGGTCGAAGATTTCGTAACCGACCGAGCCGCCGCGCGGCAGGCCGTTTTCGGCGAGGCGCATGCGGACGCGGGTTACCTGATTTTTCGGAATCAGGATGATGCTGCCTTCGTTGCGCAGTTCGTAGACGATGCCCTGGGCTTCCAGTTCCTTCACGATGCGGCCGGAATCTTCGACCGCCAGTTCCGTGAACAGGGGGGCCATCGCCGGGGCCGATACCTTCGAGATCACGAAGGCGAAAAACACGATCAGGGCGGCCGCGACCGCGCCCATGGCTGCGATCCGGGCCGCGCCCAGGGTGCGTACGAATTCGATAATTCCGTTCACGAAAATTCCCCCAGCCACCCCCGGGACTCAGGGGTCACTAGGCAGAAATTTCCCTGTTCATAGTTTCCAAAGGGTTAACGCCGGTAAACCAATGATGAATTTGTGCCGGCAAGATATGTTGCGTCGCAACATTGGCAGGACGGTGAAACTGTATCTAATTACCATTCGGCACCCTAATTGATCCGGCACAAGGTGTCGCCGCGACGTTCTGGCACTTTCTTGATACTGTTCTAAGGACGAATGTGCCGAGGCAGTAGCAGAATCGCCAAGCAAGAAGGCTCGCGTTGAAGTCCTCCGACTACGAAAAACTGTTCGATCAGGCGCTGGAAGGGCTGCGTTCCGAGCGGCGCTATCGCGTGTTCACCGCAATCGAGCGCGAAACCGCGCGTTTTCCCCGTGCCGTCTGGCATTCGGCGGAAGGGCCGCGCGACATCGTCATCTGGTGTTCCAACGACTACCTCGGCATGGGCCGCCACCCCGCCGTCATCAACGCGATGGCCGAGACGGCGCAGCGTTGCGGCACGGGCGCTGGCGGCACGCGCAATATCGCGGGAAACAGCCAGGCGATCTGCGAACTCGAAGCCGAGCTGGCTGATCTCCATAAGAAAGAATCGGCGCTGGTCTTCACCTCCGGCTACGTTTCCAACGAAACCGGAATCGCAACGCTCGCGAAGCTGCTGCCCAACTGCCTCATTCTTTCCGACGCGCTCAACCATAATTCGATGATCGAGGGCGTGCGCCAGTCCGGCCGCGACAAGGTCATCTTCCGTCACAACGATCTTGCTCATCTCGAAGAACTGCTGCGCGCGGCCGGCGACCGGCCCAAGCTGATCGTGTTCGAGAGCATTTATTCGATGGACGGCGATGTTTCGCCGATCGGGGCGATCTGCGAACTGGCGAAGCGCTACGGCGCGCTCACTTATCTCGATGAAGTACACGCGGTCGGCATGTACGGTCCGCGCGGCGCGGGTGTCGCCGAACGCGACGGCGTGATGGATCAGGTCGACGTGATCGAGGGCACGCTCGGCAAGGCGTTTGGCGTTGTCGGTGGTTATGTCGCGGGCAGCAAGAATGTTTGCGACGCGATCCGCTCTTTCGCGCCGGGCTTTATCTTCACGACAGCATTGCCGCCTGCGGTTGCCGCGGCGGCGACGGCTTCGATCCGCCACCTGAAAACATCGCAGGCCGAACGCGTCGGACACCGCGCGCAGGTAGCGCGCGCAAAATCCGAACTGTTCAAGGCGGGACTGCCGGTGATGCCGGGCAACACCCACATCATCCCGCTGATGGTCGGCGATGCCGCGCTGTGCAAGGCGGCAAGCGATATGCTGCTCGCCGAACATGGCATTTATATCCAGCCGATCAACTATCCCACCGTGCCGCGCGGTTCCGAGCGGCTGCGGGTCACGCCGACGCCGTTCCATACCGACGCGCTGATCGGCGAACTGGTCGAGGCGTTGCTCAAGGTCTGGCAGAAGCTGGGCCTGCAATATGCCCGCGCGCCGCAAGCCGCCGAGTAACATCTTCGCTTATTCGTAGCGTCACGGTTGCCCGGCCGCTGCCGCGACCGTAGGTTGCCTTCCGTTGCGGACGGAGGGGGCGGGATGAAATTCCTCAAGTGCGGATTGCTGGCTGCGGCGCTGGTTCTCGTTGTTGCCGAACCTTCTTTCGCGCAGACCGCACCCGCGTGCCGCAACACCGGCAGCTTCGACCGCTGGCTCGCCGAGTTCAAGAAAGATGCGCTGGCGCAAGGCATCACGCCGCGCACGCTTGCGCGCACAGAGCATCTGCTCACGCTGGACCAGAAGATCATCGGCATCGACCGCGGGCAACGCGTTTTCAGCCAAGCGTTTCTCGAGTTCTCCAATCGTATGACCGGCGGCGGCCGCGCGCCGCGCGGGCAGGAACTCATCAAGAAGCACGCCAAGCTGTTTCAGAAGATCGAACAACAATTCGGCGTTCCCGCTCCGGTGATCGTCGCATTCTGGGGACTGGAGAGCGATTTCGGCGCGGGTATCGGCAAATTCGAGGTGCTGCGTTCGCTTGCAACGCTGGCTTACGATTGCCGCCGCAGTGAGCGCTTTCGCGGCGAACTGATCGCAGCGTTGAAGATTATCCAGCGTGGCGATCTTACGCCGGACAACATGATCGGTTCATGGGCTGGCGAACTGGGGCAGACGCAGTTCCTGCCTTCGCATTATTTCAATCACGGCGTCGATTTCGACGGCGATGGCCGCGTCGATCTGCTGCGCTCTGTACCGGACGTGCTCGCGAGCACCGCCGCCTACATCAAGTCAATCGGCTGGCGGCCGGGCGAGCCTTGGATGCGTGAAGTGCGGGTACCGAACAAAATGGACTGGAGCCAGGCCGATCTCGACATCATGCATCCGCATGCGAAGTGGGCCGAATGGGGCGTGACGTTGCCTGATGGCAAGGCGCTTCCTGATAACGCACCGAATGCTTCGCTTTTGCTTCCGATGGGACGTCTGGGGCCAGCGTTCCTCGTTTATCCGAACTTCCGCGTCTATCTCGAATGGAATCATTCGCTGATCTATTCGACCACGGCCGCTTATCTCGCGACGCGCATCGCGGGCGCGCCGCCGCTGCGCAAGGGCAATGGCAAGCCGGAAGCATTCTCGATGGAGCAGGCGCGAGAATTGCAGCAATTACTGGTGCGTGCGGGTTATGACGTCGGCGGCGTTGACGGAAAGCTGGGCGCAGCCTCGCGTAAGGCGATTCAGAAAGCGCAGCAGAAGTTTAATTTGCCCGCCGATGGTTATCCCACCGAAGAGCTGGTCAACCGGCTTCGCCGCGCTCGCAACGCGAACTGAACTTCGCCGGGTTCTGGATTTTCTTCGTGAGAAGGCTTTGCGTTTAACGCAGCAGCTTGATCAGCAGCTTCAGCACGCCTTGTTTCACGCCTGATTTGTGCGGACTCGCCCATTTCGAGCGGGCCACTTCTTCGCGGTGGGCGAGATACCAGTCGTAGCTTTCGATCAGCATTTCGTCGTTGGAGTATTTCGGCTGCCATCCGAGTTCGCGTTGCGCGTCGGAAATATCGAACCAGCTCGGCTTGCTGTAGGCGAGGTAATGATAATTGCCCAGTGGAGAAACGCCGAGCTTCGTGAGCACAGCCATCAATAGCCTTGTCGGTGCGTCGGGTACGGATTTTACCTTCGCGCCGGTGCCGGCATGGGCGCAAAGGGCTTCGAGCGTGGCGCGCACCGAAGCGAAACGGTCGGTGCCGATATTGTAGATTGCGGGTCCTGCGCGGCGCGCGGCGAGGATCGCGGCATCCGCAAGATCGCGCGCGTGGATGAACTGGAATTCGGCGTTACCCGAACCAAGCACCGGAACATTGCTGCCTTCGCGAATCCACTCGAACAGCATCTGGAAAATGCCGAGGCGGCCGTGGCCGAGGATGGTGCGCGGGCGGATCAGCGTTACGTCTAGTCCTTTTGCAATGAACTCGCGGCATACTTCTTCCGCGGCAACTTTCGTGCGGCCATAAGCTTCGACCGGGGTCGCTGGTGTTGCGCGGCGGATCGGCAATTCATCCGGCACGCCGAAGATGGACGTGGATGAGAAGAAGATTGCTTTCCCCACCTTGTTCTTCAGCGCGGCCGCGAGCAAGTTACGCGTGCCGTCGATATTCACGCTCCGCATCAGCGCGGGATCTTTGGAGAGTGGCTGCTGCGCGACCGCGTGAAAGATTACGTCCACATCCTTGCATGCGGCGTCTACCGCGGCGGCATCGCGGATGTCGCCTGCGAAATACTCGACACTGGACGGATGATCTTCGGCGGAAGCAAGATCGAAATTCCGGATACGGGCGTTGCCTGCCGCAAGCTGCTCGATCAGCACGCAGCCGAGGAAGCCCGATCCTCCGGTGACGAGCGCGCGCATTTCAGGATTTTCCGGCTTGCAGGAAATGCAGCGCGTTGCGTCGCGCGAAGGCCATGATCGAACCTTGCGGGTTCACGCCCGGCGCGGTGCAGAGCAGGCTCGCATCGTTGATATAGAGATTGTCCGCTCCATGAACCTTGCCGAAGGAATCGGTTGCGCATTTCTCGCGGTTTTCGCCCATCGGGCAGCTTGAGAACAAATGCACGGACATCAGGTTCGAACGGCCGGCGGGAAGGATGCCGGGGAAGTTTTGCACATCCTCCATGCTCCTGAACGGGGCGCTTCCGGCAACGCTCGGATACAACGTCTGCGCGCCAGCCGCGAACAACAGTTCCGATAATTTTTTCGCGCCGTCCGCGAGATTGCGCATATCGGTTTCGTCCAGCGCATAACTGACCACGGCGTCGCGAAAACCGGGCAGCGTGCGGATGCGCCCGTTGCCGCCGGTTATCATGGCATAATAGATCGCCATGTGCTGCCAGCGCTCGTCGATGTTCTGGTGCGCGGGATGGTCGAGCATGGCGAGCGAGAGATAAGGTGCGCGGCTCACCGAGACACCGAAGCCAAGCCGGGGCGAGAACTCCTTCACCTGATGCACGGTGATGAAGTCGCGGGTGTTAATGGCTTCAGGAAATTCGGCAATCACCTTCACCGTCGGGTGGACGCGAAACGATTTTCCGATGTTCGTGCCGATCCCGCTACGAAGCAACAGCGCCGCGCTCTGGATCGCGCCGGCGCAGACGAAGGCAGTGTTGCAGGAGATCGTTTCGCGAATGCCGTTGCTTTCGCACTCGATATTCCAGCGGTTGCCGTCGCGGCGCAGGCGAAGCACGGTGGTATCGCTTTTCAGCGTACATCCGGCCTGCAAGGCGCGCGGAATATAAGTGCGCGACATGGATTGCTTCTGCGCGCTACCGTCGGCGCTGTATTTGTACCAGCGCGGCACTTCGAAGGATTTCCAGCCCAGCCGTTCCGCGCCGAGTTGCATCTTAAGCGAGGTTTCCGGCTGCGGGCAGGGCAGCGGCGAAACGCTGACATCGCGTTCGCAGGCTTCGAAATGCGGAAGCATTTCAGCGGGTGACGCGGCTTGCAGATCGAACTCCTGCCGCCAGCGTTCCAGAATGTCGTCCGGCGTACGGTGATAGAGACCCGCGTTGATCTCGCTGCCACCGCCTACGCAGCGGCCTTCGACATAGGAAATCTTGGTGCGGCCGAAAGCAGCGGTAATGCCACCATTGCGGTAGCGCTGTTCCATCTCCTCGCGGCTAAACTCGGTCTTGTCGCCAAGTGGAATGTTCGCGCCGGCTTCGAGCAACAGCACGTCGCGGCCCGCTTCCGCGAGCAGGCAGGCGGTGATTGCGCCGCCGGGACCGGAGCCGATAACGACAATATCGTGGCGGTTCTTCGTGGGAGCAACCGCGGGCGCGGCGACGGGCGCACTCGCGGAGACGCCGCTATCTTTTTCGTCGCCGAAGGCAAAGACGCTCAGGCCTTCGTAAAAGCGCATCAGATCGCGAAACGGGCCGAGTTTTCGTGCGCGCTCAATATGCCGGCGCTGGCTTTCAAAAGACAACCGGTGAAAAGGTTTTCCGCTCGTCAGCAGCGAGGCGTAGTTGAACGTCAGCGTTGCGAGCATGAACGGAGCGCGCAGGTAATCCGGCATCCTCGCATGCTGCGCGATCACGAACTGAACCGTATGCGCGAGCGTCGGGTCTGTGCGGTCGGTTACGTGGTATCGCGCGCGAACAAATACTTCGCAAAGCGCCGCGACTGCGCGCCCGAACGCGCGCCTCATTCGTGCACCTTCACGGTTAGCCAGAACATGCCGTTGTTGATCAGGAGTAACGTGGCCAAAACCGCGAGAATATAGACTTTTCCCGGTATGCGCGACTGTGAGAAGGGAATCGCGAGCAACAAGAGATGGGTCAAGGTCACGCTTGGACCATAGAGGAAGTATTCCTTTGGAATGAAAAGCAGAAAGAAAATTGCGCGTACAATCGCGTATGCCGCAAGGCTAAGTAGCAACGAGGTCTGCGCCCTTACTTCGCTTCCCGCGCGCCGCCAGAAACATGCAATGAAGATTGCGATTGCAAGAATTGCGATCGCGCCGGAAACGGGTTCGTAGAAATAACTCAGCAGTGCCGGATGGAAATCGCCGCCATACTTGAATTCCGGGTTGGCGAAGTAAACGTTCGGCACCGGGGCGGCGATGCTAAAAAATATCCAGCGAACCAGATAAGCGTAAATCACCGCGAAGTTGTAACTGTTCTGCTGCACGTACCAGATCAGGGTGCGCAGGTGGTTGGTGCCCTCAGGGTGGGGCGTGGTCGGCTGCGTGAACAGATGAGTCAGTAATTCGATCAGCAGGTATGCTGTTGGCGCGGCCAGCGCATGCGCAAAAATCCAGCGCAGTTCACGGAAATTGAAACCACGCCGTAACAGCGTATCCACAGCCGGAATTGCAACGATGAACGCGGCGACGATCTCGTTGAGGCAGGCAACCAGCAGGATCGCGGTGAGAGTCAGCGCGCCGCGTGGCGTCCAGCGGTCACGCATGCGCAGATAATAAGCGATGTAGAGGACCGCGAGCGTCGCAGAGATGATCTTCGATTCCTCGATGCTCGAAAAATACCAGATGTTCAGCGAGAAGGCGTAGATCAACCCCCAGAGCAACGCCTGTGCACGCGGAAGAACGGATGCGAAGGCGGTTATCGCAATCCAGACACCTGCTGCGCCGACCAGCGCGAACATCGCCCGGAGCAAATGCAAGGGTGCGATCCATGCCGTCAGGGGCTCGGTAATCTTCATCCAGCCGGCGGCCAGCGCGACCGTCACCGGATGGAAGCGAAACACGCGGTCGATGTGGTAGTCGCTGGCGAGGCGCCCGAAGATGTCGCCCTTCGCGAACTCGGTATAGAACCATGTATCGGCGCCGAACAGCGCGCTGATCTTGCGCTCGACCACGACGAAAGACGTGTACCAGTAGAGCGCAAACGCGCCGCCACATATCAGCAGAAGCAGGAGCGGGTGAATCGCCGCCCTTGCGCCAGTATGGCTATCGGCAATTTCGGTTTGCTTCATTTTATTCTCACTGAATCAATTTTCCGGCAATGAATATCCCGTTGCACAAAATCAGCGCCAGCGCGAAGGCACCTAGCAAAAGCTGTTTTCGTGGCAGTTGGGATAGGGCGAACGGAATACACAACAGCAAAAGGTTCGCGAGGCTTGCCGAATTGCTGAACAACATGCCTTCCAGCGGGTGAATGAAATAAAAGAAAGAACAACGAAGCAAAACATAGGCCGCGACCGCGATCAGGCAGATGGCCACATCCTTCGGCAACATGCGCCGCCACAGTGCCCAAAGCGTTCCAGCAAGAATGAAGAGAAAAAGAACGACAACCGCTGTTTGCGCAGGGAATCGAAGATAATTGCCGAGCGCCGGTTCGAAGTAGAACGGGTGCATCGGCCACTTATTGAACATGTAGTCGGCCACCGGCGCGGGCGCGGCGATATTGAAGAAGAAGAAATTGATCAAATAGATGTGCAGGTTCGCGATGCTGTATTCGTGGATGAGATAATAAAAGAACATGCTGAAGTGCGATGCGTTCTCCGGATTCTCGGTCGGCGCAGCGATAATTCCGTTGACGACCACTTCCAGAAAAAACAGCGTTGCGGGAACGGTCAGCGCGTGGAGGAAAATCCAGCGCCCCTTTCGCAGGTCGAAACCGTTCCGCATCAGAAAATCAGCGGCCGGTATGATGACCAGAAATCCGGCAACAATTTCGTTGAGACATGCGGCCAGCAGTGCGGCGGTCAGCAGGAGGATTCCGCGCCGGGTCCAGCGATCGCGCTGGTGAAGGTAGATCGCGATATAGAGCGATGCGAGCGTCGCGGAAAGAATCTTGGATTCCTCAATGCTCGCGAAATACCAGATGCCCAGACTGGCGGCGTAGACGATGCCGAGGATGGCGACATGCTTGCGCGGCGCGAGCGCGGCGAAAGCGGAAAGTGCTGCCCAGACACCGAGTGCTCCGATCAGCGCGTACAGCGCGCGGTGCAGATATTCCAGTTCCAGCCACAACGCGAGCGGCTTGGTCAACGCCATCCACGTCAATGACAGTATGATTGTCAGCAGATGTAGGCGCACATTGCGCGGATTGACCCCGCCTTCGGCCAGCGGCCAGTAGTCGAGCGTGTCGGCACCAAAATGAATCGTGCCTTGCCGTGCATCGAGCAGGAAGGAAGAAGCCCAGTAGACCGCGAAGGCGCCTGTGCAGATCGCCGCAAGTAGCAAAGGGTGAACAGGAAAGAGCGCTCCGCCGGGTTCACCGGCGTGAAGTGCTTTCGAGCCGGTCTCGTTGTTCCGTGCGGTACGATTGAGCATTCCGGCGAGTATGCGAAAGCGGCGTTCGCCGCGCAAAGCCCGCACGCGTAATTTTCCGGAAGATTATCGGCGGTCCGTGCCTGCGTTTATGAGGAAATTGGTAGCGGGGGAGGGACTCGAACCCCCGACCCCAGGATTATGATTCCCGTGCTCTAACCAGCTGAGCTACCCCGCCGCCTGTATTTCCCAGCGACAAGCTACCGTTTGGGAGCGCGGGATATGAAACCCTCGCCCCGATCTGTCAAGGATGAGCGGTGTTCAGGCGTTGACCGCGGCGTTCTGCGGAGCTGCCGCGGTGTCGCGCGTGAAACGAAGCAGCGTGAATACGCCGAACGGCGGCACGGTACGGCGCTCGACGAGGCGCACGCCGCCATGTTTCGCGGCCCAGTCGGAGAGCCGCGCGAAGGGGAACTCCGGCGTCCAGCCCAGCTTGCGGGCGTGACGCGAGAACCAGCGTTCGAAACTCGCGCGCAGGCCGCGCTCGGCCCCGATGTGATTGACCAGCACGATTTCTCCGCCCGGCTTCAGCACGCGGGCGAATTCGTCGAGGGTCTTTTCCGGCTGTGGGACCGTGGTGATAACGAACTGCGCGACCACGCAATCGAAGGATGCGTCGGCGAAAGCCAGATTGGCGCCGTCCATGACGGTCAAACCCTTCACGTTGGTCAACTTCTCACGGACCACGCGCTCTTTCGCCTTGCGCAGCATCGGTTCGGAAATATCGACGCCGATCACGTCATGCGATTTGTCGAAGTACGGCAGTTCAAGTCCGGTGCCGACGCCGACATTCAGGATGCGGCCGCCGATGCGCGTCGCCGCGTTGGTCGCGGTGCGGCGGCCCATGTCGAGTAGCGGACCGAATACGAGATCGTAGACCGGCGCCCAGCGCGCGTAGGCCTTCTCGATGGTCGCGCGATCCATGACCGGGATTGCGGTTTCGGATTTCTCTTTTGTCATTGCCCAGCCTTCAAACTGCCATCGCAGGGGCGGCCTTACCGGCCGATATATTCACCGGACTGGCCTGCATCGGCAAGGCCGTGGCGATCACGCCGCCGCCAAGCACGCGCCCTTGTGCGTCGCCGCTGTCATAGAAAACGCAAGCCTGACCGGGTGCGACGCCTTCTTCGCCATTGCGAAATTCGATTGCGTACCCATCGGTATCGTTGCGAAGCATGGCTGCAACCGGCGTGCGCGTGGAGCGCACCCGCGCGAAAATCTCAACGTGGTCTTTCGCGAATTCCTCGGCCGTCCGCTCATGCAGCCAGTTGACCGCGCGCAGTTTCGCACCGCGCGCGAAGAGCGCGCTGCGCGGTCCGACGACGATGCGCCGCGCAGGCGCGTCGATCTTCACGACGAACAACGGCTCGCCTTCGGCGATATTGAGGCCGCGGCGCTGGCCGACGGTGTAGTTCACGATGCCCTTATGCGTTCCGAGAACGCGGCCGTCGATGTGTACGATCTCGCCGGGTTCGGCGGCGTCCGGCTTCAACCGGTCGATGATCGTGGTGTAACGGCCGGACGGCACGAAACAGATGTCCTGGCTGTCCGGCTTGTGCGCGACGATCAGGCCGAGTTCTTCCGCGATTGCGCGCACCTGTGGCTTCGCGAGACTGCCGAGCGGAAAACGCAGATAGTCGAGCTGCTCCTGCGTGGTGGCATAGAGGAAATAGCTCTGGTCGCGGTCGGCGTCGTGCGCGCGAAACATGGCGCGTCGGCCATCGGCGCGCTTGCGGCTCGCAATGTAATGGCCGGTGACCAGCGCCGCGCCGCCGAGGTCGCGCGCGGTCGCAAGCAGGTCGGTGAACTTGACGGTCTGGTTGCAAGAGATGCACGGCACGGGTGTTTCGCCGCGCGCATAAGAGTCCGCGAAGGGCTGGATCACCTGCTCGCGGAAGCGCGTCTCGTAGTCGAGCACGAAATGCGGAATGCCGATCTTCGCGGCCACCGTGCGCGCGTCATGGATGTCGGAACCGGCGCAGCACGCGCCCTTCCGCTTCGTCGCTTCGGCGTGGTTGTAGAGCTGGAGCGTGACGCCCACCACGTCATAGCCCGCGCGCTTGGCCAGCGCGGCGGCGACCGAAGAATCCACGCCGCCCGACATCGCCACGACGATGCGGGTGTTCTCCGGGCGGCCTTCGATCTCGAAATGCGGGTTCATGGCGGCGGTTATAGGATGGTGCGGGCGCTTGGCAATAACGGCAGGGGAACAGGCGGCAAAAGCTGCCGGGAGGGAGGATTTTTCCCGGTCCCGTGTTTGGCCGTCTTCGAAGAAAAGCCAGCAATTTTAGGCATTTCTGCGGTTCCCGAACTGGCCCGCCGCTTGCTGCACTACTTGGAGACCGATCCTGACCCGAGGGTGCTGTGCCGAGCGTAAATCCCGTCTCTTCTTCGTCTTCCGATGTCCGCTTTTCGACGCAGGCCGGAAGCGCGCAAAACCAGACCGACAGCGATCCTTTTTCGCTGCTGCTGAATGCCGTGACGGACGGGAATGTCTCGGCAGGCGAAACCACGCCGCCGCAATCCAGGCAGGCCGCGCGAGACGACGTGCCGGTTCAGCAGAACCGGCGTGACAATTCCGATCGTCCGGCGAAACAGAATTCCGAGAAGGCCGACAAGCCGGAGGCGAGCGCGAAGGACACGCGGCCGGTAAAACCCGAAGCGGATGCCGCTGCCGAAGACGACAACGGCGATGACGAGCATGACGACACGGCCACTGCCGCCATCGACGCCGCGCTGCTCGCCGCGTTGAACGCGACACAGGGCGAGCAGCCGCAGGCGGCTCCCTCCGTTGGTGACGCGGTGGCTACCGTTAAACTGACGGTCAATGTTGAAGCCGCAGTCATGGCACAGACCATGGTGCCCGCAGTTGCAGAGGCCGCGGGCGATCTCTCCGTGGAGCTTCAGGCCGCGCAAAACTTGCAAGCGCAGACAGACGGTAAGGCTGCCAAGCCTTCGCAGGCGATTGGCAGCGCTGCGTTCGCCGCAGAAGTCGAAGCTATCGCGAAGCCCGAAGCTCCGATTGCGCAAGGCGTCGCAAACAACACAGACAAACAGGCGAAGCCGGTTTCGTCGAATACAAACGTGAATGCGCACTTGCAGGTGCAGCAGCTTCAGCCGGGTAGCGTGAACGTCACGGCGGCGACGCCCTTGGCGCACGCCCTGCCTTCGCAACTGGAGGCATTGCAGGCCGCCATGGCGAAACATGTCCAGCTTTCGCTTGGCGTGGATACGGGCAGTCAGCCCGCCGACGGCGCGGCGAAGTCCGTTGCGCAAGCAAATACGGGTGTGCCGGCCTTCGCCGTGCTTACGCCTGCGACGCCGATGGCCGATGTGCGCGTGCAGGCGCAGGCCGAAACGGCGCGGCCGGTGCCGCTGGAAAATCTCGCCGTCGAGATAGCGACCCGCGCCAAGAACGGCGAGCGGCGCTTCGACATTCGGCTCGATCCGCCGGAACTCGGCCGTATCGACGTGCGTCTTGAGATCGACTCCAAGGGCAACACCTCGACCAAGCTGATCGTGGAGCGTTCGGAAACGCTCGACATGCTTCAGCGCGATGCGCGCGGGCTGGAAAAAGCCTTGCAGAATGCCGGCCTGAAAACCGACGCCGGCGGTCTCGAATTCTCGCTGCGGCAGGACACGCAGGCGCAGCAGGGGCAGCACAATCACCCGACAGGCTTCCGCGACCGGCCGGACGCCGTACAGGCCAACGCCGAGGTCATGACGGAAGTGCAGATCAACAACGCCTCGCTGGCCGCGCAGATTCGCGGCGGCGTGGATATTCGAATCTAGGCGATCACGATGGCCGTCACCTCCGCCACTAGCGCAACCACCTCAACGACGGCCACCAGCCGCGCGACGATTGCGAATAATTTCGATACGTTCCTGCTGCTGCTGACCACGCAGCTCAAGAACCAGAATCCGCTCGATCCGCTGGATACCAACCAGTTCACGCAGCAACTCGTGCAGTTCGCGGGCGTGGAACAGCAGATCCGCACGAACGAGTCGCTCGAAGCGCTGGTGAACCTGAACAAGACCAGCCAGCTTTCGACCGCGATGAGTTATGTCGGCGCGACGGTGACGGCCGACGGCGCGACCAGCGCGCTCAAGTCCGGCGTTGCGACCTGGTATGTCACCGCGCCGCGCGCGGCTTCGGCGACCATCAATATCTCCGACTCGACCGGCAACGTGATCTTCACGCAAGAGACGACGATGGAGGCCGGCACCTCCAGCTTCAACTGGGACGGCAAGAAATCGGACGGCTCGACCGCGCCGGAAGGCCAGTACACGATCAAGATCAACGCCAAGGATGCGAACGGCCAGGGCGTCACCGTCTCCACCCAGTTCTCCGGCGTGGTGGATGCGGTCGACCTCTCCGGCGACCAGCCGCTCCTGATGATCGGCACGGCGCTGCTGTCGCTCGACAAGATCAAATCGGTACAGCGGCCCACCACCACGACCACCACCGGCAACTAAAAACCCTTATTTTACAGGGCTTTTCGCGCTGTTCCCGTTCCCTCGAATGTGAGCGGGGGCAATAACCTTTTGGAAACAACCTCTTAGGGAAATCTTTATGGCTAATGGCTAGGCTCCAACCCATCGAGTTGTGTGTGTTGTGAGTTTTTGTAATGACGGAAGCGCATCGCCCGCGGGTGAAGTATGTAATCGGACCCGACGGCAGTCCTTTGACGATTGCTGATCTTCCGCCGCCCTCGATGCGGCGCTGGGTCATTCGCCGCAAGGCCGAAGTAGTTGCGGCCGTGCGCGGCGGTCTGCTTTCGCTGGAAGAAGCGTGCACCCGCTATACGCTCACCGTCGAAGAATTCCTCAACTGGCAGGCGTCCATCGATAAACACGGTCTCGCCGGCCTGCGTACCACGCGCATTCAGCAATACCGGATGTAATCCGCAGGCCTTCTAGAAAGGCCAGCGTAACAATCCAATCCCCAAGACAATAAGCGCCAGCGCGGCCCAGCGTTTCGGGCCGAAGCTCTCGCCGAATAGCGCCGCGCCGAGGATTGCTGCGAACAGCACCGAGGTTTCGCGCAGCGCGGCGACGAGACCGATCGGCGCCTGCGTCATTACCCAGATCGCGATGCCGTAAGAGGCCAGCGCAAGTCCGCCGCCGATCATGGTGCGGATCCAGAAGCCGCTTTCCTGCGCCCGCAAAACCCCGCGATAGAATACGACTGCGATGATGGCCATCAGCGCGGCGGTTCCGGCCATCATCCATGTCACGTAAGACACAGCGTTTCCTGCGACCCGTCCGCCGTAGCCGTCGACCAGCGTATAGGCGACGACGACCGCGGCATTTGTGAATGCGAGGATCGCCGCGCGCTTCGTCAGGCCGCCGCGCAAAAGCGCATCCGCCGAGAGCGTCACCACGCCGGCCGCGATGGCGCCGACCGCAAGCCATCCGTTCAGCGCGAGATTTTCGCCGAGCCATACCGCGGCGAGGATCGCAGTGAAGGCCGGCGCGGACCCACGCGTCAGCGGGTAGGCGACGCCGAGATCGGCGTGGCGCAGCGCGTAGCCGACCAGCACGAAATAAAGCACGTGGATGATCGAGGAGAAGACGATCAGAGGCCATGCGGGCGCGAGCGGCAACGGCACGAAAAAGAGAATTGGCAGCGCCGCGATTCCGGCGCCAGTCGCGATCGCCCCGGAAGCGACTACCTTGTCCGGCTCCCATTTGATGAGGGCATTCCAGCTCGCATGCAGCAACGCGCCGAAAAGGACGGAAAAAACCAGGAAAGTGCTCAAGGGGAAGGCTCAAATTGAAGATTTTCTAAAGGAATAGCGGGCTTTGGGGCCATGCGCCAACCTGTCTTGCGCTTTTCATGCCCAGCCGCTTCGATAGGCGCGTTACAGGGGGTAACGATGTTTCGGTTTGCGGCGAACCTGAACACGCTGTTCGGGGAATACGCGTTTCGCGACCGTTTCGGCGCGGCACGGCGCGCGGGCTTCTCCGCGG
This sequence comes from Xanthobacteraceae bacterium, assembly GCA_019454205.1. NCBI lineage: Bacteria > Pseudomonadati > Pseudomonadota > Alphaproteobacteria > Hyphomicrobiales > Xanthobacteraceae > Xanthobacteraceae bacterium. The sequence goes on along the minus strand of CP075369.1, from coordinate 2,358,763 downwards.
TCGAGTTGCTGCACCCTTATGCCGAGCCGATCGAGACGATGAAGGACTGGCTCACGGCAAGCCGTGTCCATTGCGTGCTCATCAACAATCCGTTCGCGCCGCAAAGCAACGATTTCGGCACTGGGGCCGTTACGGGCAAGGAAGACGACTTCGCTTCGCGCATCGATCTCGCGCTGAGCTATGCCCGCGCGCTGGAAGTGCCCGCCGTGCATGTCATGGCAGGCGATGCCAAGCCGACCGACCGCAATACCGAGACCTTCATCAAGAATCTGCGTGCTGCGGGAAAGAGTGCGGCAGAACTCGGCATTACGCTGACTATCGAACCGCTGAACGCGCGCGACCGGCCGAAATATTTCCTGCGCTACACCGATCAGGCGGCGGAAATTATCCGTGCGGTTGGGCTGGATAACGTGAAGCTGCAATTCGACCTTTATCATGTGCAGATCACGGAGGGCGATCTCATCCGCCGGATTGAGCGGCTCTCGCCGATCATTGGTCATGTGCAGGTGGCCGGCGTTCCGTTCCGTGCGGAACCCGACGAAGGCGAAGTGAACCTTGCCATTGTGCTCGATGCGCTCTCCGCTTCCGGCTACGACGGTTATGTCGGCTGCGAATACAAGCCGCGCGGCAAGACGGAAGCAGGGCTGGGCTGGCTCGCGCCCTTCGCCCGCGCGGTCGCGTGACTCTCCCATGACAGGCCGTTAGTCTCCCCGGCGGGAGACGGACATGGACACCAAGAACAACGAGCAGGCGATGCCTGCGGCCACACCCCTGCGGCAGGCACTGCATGATGCGCGGGTCGAGGCGGCCGAGCGCTCGGCGGTCATCATCGAATTGCGCGACGCCGAGATGGCGCGGCTGCAATTGCTGAACGAGGCCATCGAGCCGGTGTTCAAGGACATTCCTGCGCAACATACCGAGTTCTTCGACCGCGGCGTCAGCGGCGGCACGGCTCCGCGGCTGTGGCTCGACGCGGTCACCCATGTCGCGATGGGACGCGACAAGCGCACCTATCGTCTGCTCACCGACACCGCGAACGGCCGCCGCATCCTCGAAGAGTCGGCGGAAGTCACGCCGATGCAGGAAGCGATCACCCGCTATGTTGCGCGCAAGCTGGTGCAGCGCGAACAGGCGCTGGCTGCCACCGAGGAGCCGCTCGAAAAAAACGAGAAGCAGCCTCCGCGTCGCAAGTCGGGAGTTGGCGCTGCATTTTTGCTCGGCGCGCTGTTCGGCGCGGCCGCGCTGATCGCCTTCGTCCTGCTTATGCCGGTATCGAACTGAACAGTTCGATGTTTGCGCGTTGCTGCACGCCCGAACCGTCGGGCGCGAAACCGTAGGACTCCACGGTGCAGCGCCATTCGCCCTGCCGTCCATCAATCCGGTACAGATTGTAGGCGCCGCCGCGCAGCGGATTGGCGGAAGGGTTCGATGCGGATGGCACGGCGATCACCGGCACCGCGCCATCAGGACCGTCAATTCGATTGATCGAAGCGCGGTGGATGTGGCCGTGCAGGACAAGTTCGGCCCCGTGCTTTGCAATCACGGCGCGGAAGGCGCCCGCATCGGTAAGCCTGTCATGGGGCGACTGCACGCCAGCAGGCGGGTGGTGAATCAGGATCACGCGAAAGCGATGCTCCGCTTTCAGTTTCTCAAGCAGGTGTTCGAGTTCGAGCAGTTGTGCCTTGCCGAGCTTGCCGGTGGCGAGAAACGGTGCGGTCGGGATCGCGGTGGAAAGGCCGATGACTGCGATCTGCTCGCGCCGCCGGACATAAGGAAACGGTGCGCCGCCGAGAGCGGTCTTCGACGCGTTTTCGTCGCCCGCGATATATTCCTTCCACATATCGAGATGCAGCATCGCGGTACCGCGGACATATGCGTCGTGATTGCCGGGCACCATCGAAACGCGGTCGCCGGGACCGAGGCTTTCGAGGAAGGTGCGCGCCGCTTCGTATTCGCCGGGCAAGCCGAGGTTCACAAGGTCGCCGGTCACGGCAAGATGATCGAAGCCGCGCGTGAGGAGATCGGCAACCAGCGTGTTCAGATAGCCGGTCTGGTGATGGACCGCGCGGCGTGCGCGCCAGTTGAAATAACCAACCGCCCGCTTCCCCATCAACTCGAAGAATCTCGGCCTCGGCATCGGCGAAAGATGGGGATCGGACAGATGGGCGAGGGTGAACATGGCGTCCTGTGTAACCGGGAATAGGCCAAGCGCAAACGCGCAAATATAATGCGGCATGATCCGGCGGCTGATTCACCTCTATTGGCGCTTTGCACGCGGCATGACGCTCGGCGTGCGCGGGGTGGTGCTGCGCGACAACGAGGTGCTGCTGGTACGTCACGGCTACACCAAGGGCTGGCATCTGCCGGGCGGGGGCGTCGAGCCGGACGAATCCTTTCTCGATGCGCTGCGCAGAGAACTGTTGGAAGAAGGCAACGTGCGGGTGACCGGCGAGCCTGTGCTTCACGGCATATTTCAGAATCGCAAGGCTTCGTTACGGGATCATGTCGCGGTCTATGCAGTGCGCGTGTTCGAATATGACGGGCCGCCCGTGCCGAATTTCGAAATCCGCGAATCGCGCTTCTTTCCGTTAACCGCATTGCCTCCTGACACGACACAGGCGACGCGCCGGCGCATTGACGAAATCGTTTCCGGCTTGCCCGCGCCCGCGCAATGGTGACGCGCATGGACCGCCTTGCCCTGCCGTGGTAATGCGGCGCGCACTTTCCGGCAGGCTTCCGTGGCAGACCTCTCGCTCAACATCGCTCCAGAGCAACCCGAAGACGACGCTGCGATCGAACGGCTCTCCGAGCGCACGTTCGGTCCGGGGCGCTTCGCGCGTTCGGCGTACCGGTTGCGCGAAGGCGCGGAGCACCGGCGCGACCTGTCCTATACCGCGCGCATCGGCACGCTGCTGGTCGGCTCGGTGCGGCTCACGCCCATTCGCATCGGCAAGGCGAATGCGCTTTTGCTCGGCCCGTTGACCGTGGAGCCGCCGTTCCGCAGCCGCGGTGTCGGACGAGCGCTGATGGAAGCCTCGATGAAAGCTGCCAGGGATGCCGGCGCGAAACTGGTTTTTCTTGTCGGCGACGAACCGTATTACGGCCGCATTGGATTTAAGAAAGTCGAGAAGGGCCGCGTGAAGATGCCGGGGCCGGTCGATCCGGAGCGCGTACTGATCGCCGAACTGACGCCCGGCGCGTTCGATGGTGTCGAAGGCGCGGTGCGTCCGTTCTACGAAGACTGATGGATTGAGCGCGCGGCTTAGCGGCCTTCGCGCGCCCATGCTGCGGAAATACCCGCCAGCAGAATCAGCAAGCCAGACAGGCCCGCGAATACCGGAAACAATCCGAGGCCGCGCACGACGCTCGCCTCGCGCTGCTTTACGCCGATCCAGTCCGGGCCGAAGTAGCGCTCGCCGGTGCGGATCGCGACCACGCGCGGCGCGTTGCCGGAAAGATCGGCGAGGCGGAGCACGCCGCCGCCGGTCGCGTTTGCGACTGGCAGCAAGACTTCGCGCGTGCTGGTCACTTCCATATATTCGCGCGGGTTGAGCGGGCCGACATTGACGAGCGCGGTGAGCTTGCCGTCGGTTGCGCGGAACAGGCCGAGTTCGCCGGCCGGAATCACGCCGCGGAAAATGCCGGGTTCGGCGCGGTCCAGCTTCACGATCTGCGTGCCGCCGGACGGCGCGGTGACCGTAACCGGTTCGGCACTGTCGCCCATCGTGCGGCGCTCGATCTGCAACTGATTGCCGCGCGCGAACATGACGAGACGTTCTTCTTCCAGTTCGGGCTGCTTCATCAGCCAGTGCGAAAGACGGCGCAGAAGATCGAGATGCGGGCCGCCGCCTTCGTAGCCGCGCGCCCATAGCCAGATGTGATCGGAGAGCAGCAATGCAACGCGCCCTTCGCCGTGCCGCGAGAGCACGAGCAATGGACTGTCGTTCGGGCCGTTCATGAGTGCGGTGCCTTGCGAGGTCTTCGCGTCGATGGCGCGGAACCAGCGGCTCCATTTCGGCGGCGTTGACTCCGAACCGGGCAGCGCGCGCGTCACCGGATGGCGCTTGCCGTCATCGGTGAGACCGGCGCGATAAGCGGCCTCCGTCACCGTGCCGGTCGGCGCGGCGGGGAGGATCGCTTCCAGCGGTGTGCGCCACACGGAATTGCGGCCCGCATAATCGGGACCGGCTGCGATCAGGAGCGCGCCGCCGGTGCGCACATATTCGACGATGTTGTCGAAGTAGATGAGCGGCAGCACGCCCTGCTGGGCGTAGCGGTCGAAGATGATGAGGTGGAATTCCTTGATCTTCTGCTGGAACAGTTCGCGGGTCGGGAAGGCGATCAGCGAAAGCTCCTGAATCGGCGTGCCGTCCTGCTTCTCCGGCGGGCGGAGAATGGTGAAGTGAACCAGATCGACGTTGGCGTCGGATTTCAGCAGGTTGCGCCAGGTGCGTTCGCCGGAATGGGGTTCGCCCGACACCAGCAATACGCGCAGCTTTTCGCGGACGCCTTCGACGGTGAGCGCGGCCTTGTTGTTCAGAAGCGTAAGCTCGCCATCGAGCGGCTCGGCCTCGATCTCGACGATGTTTGCACCCGGATGCGTGATCTCCACGGAAACCTGCTCGGTGTTTCCGGCAGTAACTACCGTGCGGTTTACGATCTCGCCGTCGCGGCGGATCACGATGTTCACGCGGCTGCCGCGGGCAATGCCTTCGTCCTCGATACGGAAACCGATCGCTTGCCGCTGGCCGACGATGCCGAAGCGCGGCGTTGAAGTGAGCGCCACGCGCCGGTCGCGCTCGCCTTCCACGCCGGTAATCAGTGCATGGACCGGAGCATCGAAGCCGAGATAGGCGGCGTTCGGCACGTCATGCACGCGGCCATCGGTGATCAGCACCGCGCCTGCGATGCGGTCCGGCGGTACATCGGACAGCATGGCGCTCAGTGCGCCAAACAGGCGCGTGCCATCGCCGTCGTTTTCGCCGCCCGCCTCGACAATGCGAAGTTCGAGGCCGGCGATGGTTGCAAGACGTTCGCGCAACGCGGCGAGCGCATTATCTGAGACCTTGGTGCGCTCGCCGAAACGCTGGCTTGCGCTGCGATCCACGACCACGGCGAATACGGACGTGAGCGGATCGCGGTCTTCGCGGGTCAGCGAGGGATTGGCGAGTGCGAGCGCACCCAGTGCAATCGCAAGTGCGCGGAAAAACGATCCGCGCGAGCGGGTAAGCAGCAACGCTCCCGCGACGAGCGCGCCCAATGCAATCGCTGCCGCGAGCAACGGCAACGGGGGCAAGGGTTCGAATGCGATGCCGAGGTTCATGGTGCTATTGCCCCAGACGCTCGAGCAGGGCAGGTACGTGCACCTGATCGGCCTTGTAGTTGCCGGTCAGCACGTACATCACGATGTTGACGCCGGTGCGGAATGCGAATTCGCGCTGGCGCGGCTCGCCGGGCGTGAGCGGCAGCATCGGCTGGCCATCCGGACCGAGCGCCCATGCGCCTGCGAGATCGTTCGACGTGATGATGAGCGGCGAGACGCCGTCGCCCGCGCGCGCGGGACGTTTGCCGTCGTCATCGTCATCGGGCTGCAACGCTTCGACCCACATGCTGCCTGTGGTGAAACGGCCCGGAAAATCGCGCAGCAGATAAAACGATTTGGTCAGCACATGATCACGCGGCACGGGCTCGAGTTCGGGGATGTCGAGCGAGGAAAGAATGTCGCGCAGCGTCTGGATCGCGGGAGATACGTCCCCACGCGGCGAGGAGATCGCAAGCGCGTCGCGGGTGTCGAACAGGATGGTGCCACCCTGTTTCATGTAGGCGTCGATGCGCGCCAGTGTTTCGGGTGAAGGCTTCGGCGCGCCGGGCACGATCGGCCAATACAGCATCGGGAAGAATGCCAGTTCGTCGCGCGAAATATCGACGCCGAGCGGCGTGCCGGGTTCGAGTGCGGTGCGCGTGGAGAGGAAGGTGGTGAGCGTCTCCAGTCCCGCGCGGCTCAGCATGTCGGTTTCGGCGTCGCCGGTAATCACATAGGCAAGGCGCGTTTGCAGGCTGGCGCGCAACTCGAAGGTTTGCGTGGGGTCGTCTTTCTTCGGATTTTGCGGCTGCGCGAAGGCCGGGCTGGCGAGCGCGAGTGTCAGCAAGGCGAAGAGGGCGATCGCTGCCGTGGCCCGCTTGCGGGTGAGTTTGTTGATGCCGCCCGCCATCCACAACACGACCAGCGCGTCGAGCAGGAGCAGCAGGAACGCGCCGGAAAGCAGCGCTGCCCGCAGATCAACCGGCTCGCTGCGCCGGTAGACTTCGAACTTTGCTTTCAACTGCGAGAGATCAAGCCGCGCGATGCGTTCGCCCGGATTGAGCGTATTCACCGCCAGCATGCCGTCGGCGGGACCGTAGAAACCGGCAGGATGATCGATGTCGGCGGGACCCGCGAAGTCGGCGGGAACAGGCTTCACTTGCGGGCCGGGCGCGGTGAAAACACCGAAGCCGTCGAGCAGGCGGCTCGGCGCGAGCGTCTGCACGTTCGGATTTGCGGGCTGATTGGCATTGGCGGGCGCGGCCTGGTTCGCGGTACTACCGAGGCCGACGGTCCGGTGCAGCATTTCGACGAACGTGCCCGACAGCGGCAGGTTCGACCATGCGGTGTCTGCGGTCACATGAAACAGGATGATGATACCGCGTCCCCGCTTCTCGGCGGTGACAAGCGGCGTGCCGTCCGCGAGCGAAGCCCATGTGCGTTCGGCCAGCAGGCCATCCGGCTCCGCCAGCACCTGCCGCGTGACCAGAATGTCGCCGGGCACTGCGAGATCGGCGAAGGGACTGTCTTTCGAGAAGGTGCCGAGTTTCTGCGGTTGTTCCCATGAGAGCGAACCGCCAAGCACGCGGCCGCCACGGCGCAGCTTCACCGGAACGAGATCGTCGTCGGTCGCGCCTGCGAGGCGGCGGCCCGCGAAGCGGATCAGCACGCCGCCGTTCTCGATCCAGCGGATCAACCGATCGCGTGCTTCCGCGGGAATGGTGCCGACGTCGGAGAAGACCAGCACGGGCAACTGCTGCTCGATGAAGCGGGTGATCGCTTCCGAAGTGCCGGTGCCGTCGGCGAGCCGTACATCGGCAAACGGTCCAAGCGCGCGGGAGAGATAATAAGTCGGCGCGAGCAGCGGCTGGCTGGTGTCGATGGTGCCGCCCGCGACGACGCCGACCGTGCGCCGCCGCCAGCGCTTGTCGAGCAACTGGATCGCGCCGGCCGAACGCTCTCCGCTGATTTCGAGGCGGGCGATGTCGTTGCGGATTTCGACCGGCAGGTCGAACTTCGCTTCTGCTTCGAGCTTGTCGCCTTCAAAAGCGAAGGGCGCGTCGCCGAGCGGCAGGCCGCGCAGGTCGCGCGCGCGAACGACGCCGCGTTCCGGCGCAGTGTTGTCGGCACGCAGTATCTTCACGGTCAGCGCACCCGCCGAGTTATCGACATTGCCGAGCGCGAGCGGTCCGCGCTGGCCGCCGGTGACGACGGTGAGGCGATCCGCGCTCACGCGCGCGTTCAGCGTCGCGATGAAGTTGGCGCTGTCGGCGGAGTCGATGCCGTCGCTCAGCCAGATCACGGAAGCGTCGGGCTGGCGCGCGAGCAGCTCGATCAGGCCCGGAAGAACCTCGCCGCGCTTTGGCGAATGCGGCGCGGGGGCGAGCAGCTTCAGCGCTTCGCGTGCCTCGAACGGACGCAGCAGCGAAACGTTCTTCAGCGGCCGGCCGGTGGCGAGCAGCGCGATGGGGCGATTCTCGGCTTCCGCGCGCGCGATGATCGCGTTCGCGGTGTAGAGCCGGTTCTGCCACTGCGCGGCGGAAGCCCAGCCGGAGTCGACGATCAGCACGATCGGGCCGCTCGATTGCGTGGTCGCGGGGGGCGGATTGAGCAAAGGCCCGGCGGCGGCGAAGATCACGAGCGCCGCGAGAAACAGACGGAGCGCGGTCAGCCACCACGGCGTGCGCGCGGGCGTTTCTTCCTTCGGGTCGATTTCGAGCAGCAGGCGCGTCGGCGGGAAATGAATCCGGCGCGGGCGCGGCGGCACCAGCCGCAACAGGAACCACAGAAGCGGCAACGCGAGGAGCGCGAGGAGAAGATAAGGAGCGGTGAAGCCGACCGGCAAACCGATCATGCCGCCTCCCACTCGCCGAGTTTCGCGGTGACGCGCTTGCGCGACAGCACGTCGCGCGACTCGCCCATGCGCGCGTGGAGCGCGATCAGGAGTTCGCTCGCCGGACGGTCGGTGCGGTGGATCGCGAAACTCCAGCCGTGGCGCGATGTTTCTGCCGCGATGGCGGAGCGATGCAGCGTCACGCGCTTCAGGTAATCGCGCGCCCAGAGTTCGGCGCGGCCGACCATGAGGTTCGCGCCGGTTTCCGGTTCGCGGAAGTCGATGCGGCCGGCATAGGGGAAAGTCTCCTCGGCCGGGTCCACCACCTGCACCAGATGGCCGCCGCAGCCGCGCTTCGACATGTATTCGACCGAGGCGGTGATCTCTGCGGACGGATTCCAGAAGTCGCTGAGCAGAACGATTTCGTCGCGCGGGCCGGGAGTCACGGGCGGCGGCAGGCTTTGCCAGTCGCCGCTATGATGGATGATGGCTTCCGCCATGCGCTCGATCACGTTGCGGTTCGCGGTCGGACGCATCATGCCGGGAATGGCGACGCGCTCGCCGCCGCGCACAAGCAATTCGCCAAGCGCGAAAGCGAGTACCAGCGCGCGGTCGCGCTTCGTTTCCCACACCAGCGGCGAGGCGAACACCATCGAGGGCGACAGGTCGGGCCAGATCCAGACCGTGTGCGAGGCTTCCCACTCGCGCTCGCGGACATAAAGATGATCGTCGCGTGCGGAACGCCGCCAGTCGACGCGGGTTGCCGGTTCGCCGTCGTTGAAGCGGCGGTACTGCCAGAAATTTTCGCCCGGCCCCGCGCGGCGCCTGCCGTGCGTGCCGTGAAACACCGAGGCAGCGGCGCGTCGCGCTTCCAGAATCAATCGCGGCATCGCCGCGACGATTTGCTGTGCGCTTTGCGTCGCGCTCCTTACCGGAGCGACGTCGTCCTCGCGGATACCGGCTGCGCCGATGCCTTCGTTCATCCGACCTTTGCTTTCAGCTTCGCAATCACGCTTTCCACGGTCGCGCCATCGGCGCGTGCTGCGAAGGTGAGCGCCATGCGGTGCTTCAGCACCGGCTCGGCGAGTTCGAGCACGTCATCGACCGAAGGTGCGAGACGTCCGTCGAGCAATGCGCGCGCGCGAACCGCGAGCATCAGCGCCTGCGAAGCGCGCGGGCCGGGTCCCCATGCGATCTGCTTTGCGAGTTCGCCCGCGCCGTCCGGGCGCGCGGAGCGCACCAGATCGAGGATCGCTTCGACCACGGACTCGCCGACCGGGATGCGGCGCACGAGGCGTTGCGCCGCCATGAGGTCTTCTGCGCTCATCGCGGCGCGCGGCTTGGTTTCCTCGACGCCGGTGGTGTCGAACAGGATTTTCTTTTCCGCTTCGCGGTCGGGGTAGGTGACGTCGATTTCCATGAGGAAGCGGTCGAGCTGCGCTTCGGGCAGCGGATAGGTGCCTTCCTGCTCCAGCGGGTTCTGCGTCGCGAGTACATGGAACGGCTTGGGAAGATCGTAGCGGTTGCCTGCGACCGTCACATGATATTCCTGCATGGATTGCAGCAGCGCCGACTGCGTGCGCGGGGATGCGCGGTTGATTTCGTCGGCGAGCAGCAACTGCGCGAAGACCGGCCCCTGAATGAAGCGGAACGAGCGCTTGCCGGTCTGGCTTTCTTCCAGCACTTCCGCGCCGAGAATGTCGGAGGGCATCAGGTCGGGCGTGAACTGCACGCGGCGCGCGTTCAGGCCGAGCACGGTGCCCATCGTATCGACGAGCTTCGTTTTCGCGAGGCCGGGCACGCCGAGCAACAGCGCATGACCGCCCGCGAGCACGGTGATCATCGCGTGATCGACCACTTTCTCCTGGCCGAAGATGACCGCGCCGATGGCGGTGCGGGCGGCCTTCACGCTGGCCGCGGTGGTTTCCGCGGCACGGACAATCATCTGGTCGAAGTTTTCGGGGTTCGCGGGACTCAACGGCTCCTCCATCGGAGTGCGAGGGGCAGGAAGACTGAACCGGAGTTGTATTCGCAGCCTTCCGACTCACATATTCCAAGCATGTTCATGCAATTTCCATGCGCACGAAAGGCTGCGACTGGGTCGCAATCAAGGCGGTCCCAAAAGGCCTTTCAGGCGTTTAGGCTATGATGAAACCACGCTTTTTCGCGATCACAATCCGGGTAGGTTTATGACGGTGGACAGCGCCAATCCGGGAACAGCGCCGAAGGGGCTGGAATCCCTGATCGCGGCGGTCGGCAAGCAGCGCAAGCTGCCGCCGGTCCATCTCTGGAATCCGCCGTTTTGCGGCGACCTGGACATGCGGATTGCGGCGGACGGGACGTGGTTTTACCTCGGTACGCCTATCGGCCGTCCCGCGCTGGTGCGACTCTTTGCTTCGGTGCTGAAGCGGGAAGGCGATAAATATTTTCTCGTGACGCCGGTGGAAAAGGTCGGGATCAAGGTCGAGGACGCGCCGTTCCATGCGGTCGAGATGGCGGTGGAAGGCGAGGGTGCAAGCCGGACGCTGACGTTCCGCACCAATGTCGACGATCTGGTCCGCTGCGACCGGGAACACGCGCTGCGCTTCGAGCCGGAAGATGCGACCGGCGGGCTGAAGCCGTATCTCCATGTGCGAGCAAATCTCTGGGCGCGGGTAACGCGCGCCTTGTTTTTCGATCTGGTCGAGATGGGCGAAACCATCGGCGCGCAAGAGAGAGAACGAGGGAAAGAAATGTTCGGCATCTTTTCCGGCGGAGAATTTTTCCCGATGGCGCCGGCCGAAAGCATCGCGGGTTTGCGCTGAATGAACGAAGCCAATGTCCTGGAGGAAAAGTTTTCGCCGACGCTTCGCACTTTCGTCGCGCTGGCGCGAGAAAAACTCTATCGCGAACCGCAAATCGCAGACTCGTGGCAGCCGCGGGATTTCGTCAGCGGGGACCACAAGCTCAATCCGGAATTCGACGAGGCTCACATTTCCAAAGCGCCGCGCCCGGCCGCCGTGCTGGTTCCCATCGTAGCGCACGACGAGCCGACCGTGCTGCTCACGCAGCGCTCGCAACACCTGAGCACGCATGCGGGGCAGGTCGCGTTTCCCGGCGGGCGCATCGATCCGGGCGATGCTTCACCGCTGGCTGCGGCGCTGCGCGAAGCGGACGAGGAGATCGGGCTGCCCGCGCGGTTCGCGACCCCGCTCGGCTATCTCGATTCATATTTATCCGGCACCGGATTCCGCATCGTGCCGGTGGTGGCGCTGATCGAGCCGGGCTTCACGCTCAGGATCAACCCGGACGAAGTGGACGAGGCGTTCGAGGTGCCGCTGTCATTCCTGATGACACGGGAGAACCATGCGAAGCGCAGTGGCGTCTGGAAGGGCGTCGAGCGGCACTTCTACGCAATGCCCTTCGAACAGCGTAATATCTGGGGAGCAACCGCCGGCATGATCCGCAACCTTTACGAACGGCTTTACGAATAATGGCCCGTACCATCCTCACCGAAATCGCGTTGTTCTTCACGCCGTTCGCGCTCTATTTCATCGCGCTGTGGCTGACCAAGCGCGGTCCGCGCGACCGCGAGAACTGGCCCGCGAAGGTGGTGCTGTCGCTGGCCGGCGTCGGCATCGTCCTGATGGCGATCAGCCTGCTGTTCTTCTCGCATTACGGCGGCTACCGGCCGGGCGGCACCTATGTTCCCGCCTACATCGACAAGGATGGAAAGTTTCATCCGGGCGAAACGAAATGAGCGGCGCGGTTACGCGCAAACTTTCCGGTGAAGAGGGCGGGTGGCTGCGGGAAGAACCGCTCGCAAGACTGCTCGGCGCGCTGAACGGAAACGGCGAGGAGGCGCGTGTCGTCGGCGGCGCGGTGCGCAATACCCTGCTCGGCATGTCGCGCAACGAGATCGACGTCGCCACTACCTCCGAGCCGAAGGAAACCATCGCGCGCGTTACCGCTGCGGGCTTTCGCGCGGTGCCTACGGGCATCGAGCACGGCACGGTGACGGCGGTGCTCGACAAGCAGCCGTTCGAGGTGACCACGCTGCGCGAGGACATCGAAACCGACGGACGCCATGCGACGGTGCGTTTCGGCCGCGACTGGAAGAAAGACGCCGAGCGGCGCGACTTCACCATCAACGCCCTTTCCGTTTCGCCCGATGGTACTTTGTACGATTACTGCGGCGGTCTGGAAGACATCGCGGCGCGGCGCGTGCGCTTCATCGGCGACGCCGATACGCGGATCGCGGAAGATTATCTGCGGGTGCTGCGCTTCTTTCGCTTCTTCGCGGCCTACGGCGAGGGCGAGCCGGATGTGCAGGCGATGAATGCCTGCGCGCGGGCGCGCAACAACCTCGGCGCACTATCCGGCGAGCGTTTGCGCGCCGAAGTTCTGAAACTGCTCGCCGCAAAACGCGGGCCGGAGGCGATGGTTGCGATGGCGGACACCGGCGTGTTCGACCGCGTGTTCTCGAATGCATCTGCGCAGCATTCGCTGCTGCGCCTCTCGGACATCGAGGCTGCGCTGGAGATGGAGCGCGACCCGGTGCGCAGGCTTGCCGCCGTGGGCGTGCGCATCATCGAGGATGCGGATCGCCTGCGCGAGCGGCTGCGGCTTTCGAACAGCGAATACCGGCGGCTTACTTCCGTGGCCGATGGCTGGTGGCTTCTTTCGCCGGAGCGCGGCGAGGCATATGCGCGCGAGACGCTCTACCGTATCGGTACGGAGGCTTACCTGGACCGCGCATTGATTGCATTCGCGCATGCGGATGCCTCGCTCGCGGACGAGGGGTGGGGGGCGCTGCTGTCTCTTCCCGCGCGCTGGACGCCGCCGAAATTCCCGTTTTCCGCCGACGATTTTCTCGCGCGCGGCGTTGCGAAGGGGCCGGAACTCGGACGGGCGCTGGGGAAAGCGGAGACCGCATGGATTGCCGAGGGTTTCCCCGAAGATGCCAATGCGTTGAAACGCATTGCAGACTCCACGCGCGGCTGATTTCGCGGCGCACCTTCCCCGGTATCCGGCTCAAGCATTTGTCATCGAAACGTGGCTGGCGGGCGATTACGGCTCGGTTACACTCTCAGAAAGCATAGGAGATCGTGATGCGCCGTTTCCTGCGTGGCTTTCTGATTTTCGCGATTGGCGGCTTGCTCGGCGCCGGTGCCGGTTTCGGCGCGGGCATCTGGTTCTTCCCGTATCTTTTTCCGCCTCCCGTGGGCACCGATGTGATGACGCAGGAGGAGAAGGCGAAGCCGACCTTCGCGACCGGCACCTTCATCCATGCCGATCCGAGCGATCGCGTTCACTGGGGACGCGGCAACGTCACGGTACAGAAAGATCAGGTCTATCTGGAGCCGAACTTCGAAGTCGGTCCCGGCCCGGATTACCGCGTGCTGCTGGTGAAGAAGGCGAACATCAAGACGAAAGCGGAAGTGGTGGAAGCGATCCGCAACAAGCAGTTCGTCGAGATCAGCGGCCTGCGTTCGTTCAAGGGCGGGCAGCGTTACGCCGTGCCCGCGGGCGTGAATGTCGAGGAGTACCAGAGCGTCGTGATCTGGTGCTGGGCTTTCTCGCAGCTCATCTCACCGGCGACGCTGGAGCGGAAATAGTCAGTCCTCATCCTGAGGAGCGGGCGAAGCCAGCGTCTCGAAGGATGAGGTTTGGGTTTCATGGTTCGAGACGCAAAGCTGCGCTTTGCTCCTCACCATGAGGATGGTGGCGGTATCGCTCCTCCGCTTTCGTGGCAGCGACTACAGGATGCGCTTAAGGCCACTTCACCACGGGCGGCAGCGACGAGAGGATCGAGTTCACGTTGCCACCGGTCCTGAGGCCGAACACCGTGCCGCGGTCGTAGAGCAGGTTGAATTCGACATAGCGTCCGCGGCGCACGAGTTGTTCCTCGCGTTCCGCTTCACTCCACGGTTTCATGAAGTTGGCGCGGACGATCTTCGGATAGATATCGAGAAAGGCGCTGCCGACGTCTTTCGTGAAGGCGAAGTCCGCATCGCGGTTTCCGCTGTCCAGCCAGTCGTAGAAGATGCCGCCGATGCCGCGCGGCTCGTTGCGGTGCTTGAGAAAGAAATACTCGTCGCACCAGTTTTTCAGTTTCATGTAATCGGCGACAGCGGCGTGTTTCTCGCACGCCTCTTTCATCGCGGCGTGAAACGCAATCGTATCGGGGTCGGCCTGCGTGCGCCGCGCATTGAGCACCGGCGTCAGGTCCGCGCCGCCGCCGAACCATGCTTTCGCGGTCACGACATGGCGCGTGTTCATGTGAACCGTGGGGCAGTGCGGATTTTTCGGGTGCGCGATCAGCGAAATGCCGGACGCCCAGAAGCGCGGGTCTTCCTCCGCGCCCTTGATCTCTTTCCTGAACTCCGGCGCGAATTCGCCATGCACGGTGGAGATGTGAACGCCGGCTTTCTCGAACAGCCGCCCGGCGAGCATGGACATCTCGCCGCCGCCCCCCGGATTGCCGGAGTGATCGGTCCGCTCCCACGGCGTGCGCACGAACTTACCCGGCGCGCCTTCATATAAAGAGGATGGCGCTTCTTCTTCGAGTTGTTCGAAGGCGGCGCAAATCCTGTCGCGCAGCGAACGAAACCATGCGCGCGCAGGCTCCTTGAATGCCTCATTCATCGTTCAGCCTTCCGGTTTGACGCAGTGCTTCGCCCAAAACCATCGAAAGGGCTACCGCGATGTTGAGCGAGCGCAGGCCATCGCGCATCGGAATCCGCAGCGAAACATCAGCGCTCGCATGTACCCGGTCGGGAACCCCCGACGACTCGCGGCCCACCAGCAGGATGTCGCCATCCCGGAATGCGAAAGAGGGGTACGCCGTCTTCGCCCGCGTTGTGAGCAGGACCAGACGCCGGCCCTGCGCCTTCCGCCACTCCTCGAACGCGGCAAACGAGATGTGCCGCTCGATCTTCACGGCATCCAGATAGTCCAGTCCGGCGCGCCGGAACGCCCGGTCGCTGACCGGAAAGCCCGCCGGCTCGATGATGTGGACGGGCACGCCGAGGCAGGCCGCCATCCGCAGGATGGTCCCGGTGTTCTGGGGAATGTCCGGTTCGTAAAGCGCGATTTCCATTGGCCGTTCAATGGACTGACCTGTACCGGGAAGTATAGGGAAAACCGCCCATAACGACTCCGTGCCGCATGGCCGGATACTGGACAATATGGGGCTTCAATGTAATTAGAAGCGTTCAATTGGGGCGCCGGAATCGACGGAATTCTGCAGGCTTTGCAGCGTTTTTCGCTGCATCGTTCGCGCCGCGAGCAGGGGCCGCCGACCCACTTCGAAGGCCGGTCCGCGCCGCGGCGTCATGTCGAGTGACGGCGTTCCACGCGCAGGATCGAAAGGACCGAACCTTGGCCACGAAGAACAGCGGCGCAGCCACCATGCATGGTCCCGCGCCGACCCGCCGGGATTTCCTCTACATCGCGACCGGAGCCATGGGCGCAGTCGGTGCTGCCGCCGTCGCCTGGCCGCTGATCCACCAGATGAACCCCGACGCCTCGGTGCAGGCGCTCGCCTCCACGGAAGTCGATCTCACGCCCGTCGCGGAAGGCCAGATCATCACCGTGAAATGGCGCGGCAAGCCGGTTTTCATCGCCCACCGTACCAAGAAAGAAATCGAAGAGGCCCGTGCCACGCCGCTGCGCGACCTGCCGGATCCGGCGGCCGACGATACGCGCGTGAAGAAGGGCAAGGATCAGTGGCTGGTGCTGATCGGTGTCTGCACCCACCTCGGTTGCGTGCCGCTCGGTCATCAGGGCGACTATCAGGGTTTCTTCTGCCCCTGCCATGGCTCGCACTACGACACCTCCGGCCGTATCCGCAAAGGTCCGGCGCCGGCGAACCTTGAAGTCCCGCCGTACGAATTCACCTCCGACACCCAGATCCGCATCGGCTGATCCTTTTCGCGCACGAACGAAAGTTTGAAGAATGAGCGGTCCCTCCGATTTCCAGCCGAAGAACCCGATCCTGCAATGGACCGAGCGCCGTCTGCCCATCCTCGGGCTGATGCACTCTTCGTTCGTCGCCTACCCGACGCCGCGTAACCTGAATTACTGGTGGACGTTCGGCGGCATCCTCTCCGTGATGCTGGGCATCCAGATCATCACCGGCGTTATCCTCGCGATGCACTACACGCCGACGGTGGCGGGCGCCTTCGACTCGGTGCAGCACATCAAGCGCGACGTGAACTTCGGCTGGCTGATCCAGCCGATCCACGCCAACGGCGCGTCGATGTTCTTCGTCGCGGTCTACATCCATATTTTCCGCGGTATGTATTACGGCTCCTACAAGGAGCCGCGCGAGATCCTCTGGATCCTCGGCGTCATCATTTTCCTGCTGATGATGGCAACCGCGTTCATGGGCTACGTGCTGCCGTGGGGCCAGATGAGCTTCTGGGGCGCGACGGTCATCACGAACCTGTTCTCCGCCATTCCGGGCATTGGTCCGAAGATCGTCGAACTGCTCTGGGGCGGTTACTCGGTCGACCAGCCGACGCTGCAGCGCTTCTTCTCGCTGCACTACCTGCTGCCGTTCATGATCGCGGGCGTCGTGATCCTGCACGTCTGGGCGCTGCATGTCGTCGGCCAGAACAACCCGGCCGGTATTGACGTGAAGAGCGACCGCGACACGGTGCCGTTCACGCCCTACGCGACGGCGAAGGATAACTTCGCGATCGTCTGCTTCATGATCCTGTTCGCGTGGTTTGTGTTCTACGTTCCCGATTATCTCGGCCACGCCGACAACTACATCCCCGCTAACCCGCTGCAGACGCCGACGCACATCGTGCCGGAATGGTACTTCCTGCCGTTCTACGCCATCCTGCGCGCGATCCCGTCGAAGCTCGGCGGCGTGATCGCCATGTTCGGCTCGATCGCGGTCCTTGCGTTCCTGCCCTGGCTCGACAGCTCGAAGGTTCGTTCGGGCCGCTATCGCCCGCTGTTCCGCCAGTTCTTCTGGATTTTCGTCATCACCTGCATCGGTCTCGGCTGGCTCGGTTCGAAGCCCGCGGAAGGCATCTACGTCATCGCCTCGCGGCTGCTGACCGCCTACTACTTCGCCTACTTCCTGATCATCCTGCCGCTGCTGACGAGGTACGAGAAGACTTCGCCGCTGCCTGCTTCGATCGCGGAGTCCGTTCTGGGTAACCAGCCTATGGTGCCTTCCAAGGCCACCACGAAGCCGAATGCGTAAGGAGCGAACCATGAACAAGAAATCGCTTCTCGCGCTCGCTGCCGTTACCGCAATCACTTTCGTTTTTGCGGCGCCGTCGTTCGCGGCGGACGCAGGCCATCCGCAGCCGCCGCGGCTGAAGTGGACCTTCTCTGGCCCGTTCGGAAAGTTCGACAAGGCGCAGTTGCAGCGCGGCTTCAAGGTCTACCGCGAAGTTTGCGCGGCGTGCCATTCGATGAAGCTGATTGCATTCCGTACGCTCGGCCAGCCGGGTGCGCTCGGTTTTTCGGAAGGCCAGATCAAGGCGCTCGCCGCCGACTATCAGGTCACCGATGGTCCGAACGACCGCGGCGAGATGTTCCAGCGTCCGGGCCGCCCGTCCGATTACTTCCCGCCGGTATTCCCGAACGAGCAGGCCGCCCGCGCCACGCATAACGGCGCATATCCGGTCGATCTTTCGGTGATCGCGAAGGCGCGCACCTTCGAGGTCGGTTTCCCCGGCTTCGTCATCGACGTGTTCCGCCAGTATCAGGAGAACGGCGTCGATTACCTGCACGCACTGCTCACCGGCTACGAGAACCCGCCGTCGAACGAGAAGCTGCCGGCGACGCAGTTCTGGAACAAGTATTTCCCCGGCCACAAGATCTCGATGCGTCCGCCGCTCGAAGACAAGCGCGTCGAATATTCCGACGGCTCGCCGCAGACGGTCGATCAGTACGCACGCGATGTAAGCGCGTTCCTGATGTGGGCCGCCGATCCGCACCTCGAAGTGCGCAAGCGCGTCGGCTTCCAGGCCATGATCTTCCTGATCGTGTTCGCGGGTCTTGCCTACTTCACCAAGAAGAAGATCTGGGCGGACGCGCACTAACGAGTGCGCACCGCGTCTAAAAAGAAGGCCCCGCTCCGGCGGGGCCTTTTCGATTCAGGCGCTCAGCCTTTTTTCGGCGCGGGCGGGGAGGAAGGACCTCTGCCGCCGCCATACTCCGACTTGTAGGACGACTGCCCCTTCTTGGAAGACTCGGCCTTCGGCTTCTTCTTTTCCTTGGTCGAGCGCTGCTGACCCTTGGCCATGGTGGTGCTCCTGGTGAGCTTTCGCGAATCTGTCGCGATCGCGCGATTAGGCTATTCTCGCTTGCTTCATTCCGGCAAGGCGGTTGCAGCCGTCCATGCCGCTTTCAGGGCCATCCATGAACCAGTCCGACGCGCTCGACCTTCGCCATGCCATCCGCATCATTCCGGACTATCCCAAGAAGGGGATCATGTTCCGCGACATCACCACGCTGCTCGGCAACGCGCGGGCGTTCCGGCGCGCGGTGGACGATCTGGTGAACCCGTGGGCCGGGTCGAAAATCGACAAGGTGGCGGGGATCGAGGCGCGCGGCTTCATCCTCGGCGGCGCGGTGGCGCATCAGGTTTCGGCGGGTTTCGTGCCTATCCGCAAGAAGGGCAAGCTACCGCACCAGACCGTGCGCATGGTCTACGCGCTCGAATACGGCACCGACGAAATGGAGATGCATGTCGATGCCGTCAGCAAGGGCGACCGCGTCGTGCTGGTGGACGACCTGATCGCGACCGGCGGCACGGCGGAAGGAGCGGTGAAGCTCCTGCGGCAGGTCGGCGCGGAAGTGCTCGCTGCCTGCTTCATCGTCGATCTGCCGGAATTGGGCGGCGCCGCGAAGTTGCGCGCATTGAACGTCCCGGTGCGGACGCTGGTGGCATTCGAGGGGCACTGATTTAACAGGCCACTCTCTGGCGCGTTACTTCGGCTTTCGCTGGAGGAAGGCCGAGCTTTCGAATTCGAGTACGCGCTCGCCCTTCTGGTTGACGCCCGTGGTGCGGCTGCGCATCAGGCCCCATTCCGGCCTGCTGGCAAGATCGCGCAGCTCGATCACTTCGCTCGAATAGGTAACTGTGTCGTTGGCGAACACGGGCTTCAGCCATTTCAGGTTCTTGAAGCCGGGCGAGGGACCGAAGCGCGCCGGGGTCTCGCCGCGCGCCGCCGCTTCCGCGTACACGCGCTTGCTGTAGTCCACGACCTGCCGCATGAACGCGGCGGTCGTATGCCAGCCGGAGGCGCACAACGCGCCGAACAGCGAGTTCTTCGCGGCTTCCTCGTCGAGATGAAACGGCTGCGGATCGAATTTGCGCGCGAAGGCTTTGATCTTTTCCGGCGTGAACGTGTAGGAGCCGTACTGGTGGCTGTCGCCGATCCTGACGTCTTCAAAGAATTTCATGCCGGCGTCCCCGGATTGCGCTTGCCGAACATGCCGGGCCAGGTCGCCTGCAACACGACTTCGCCGTTCTGATTGGTGATTTCCATGCTGTGCCGGACGAAGCCCATGTTCGGGCGGCTGTTGGACTCGCGCTTCTCGAGGCAGGTCATGCGCGCGGTGATCTGATCGCCGGGACGCAGCGGTTTCACCCACCGCATTTCCTCGACGCCCGGCCCGCCGAGCGAATATGCGTGTTGCAGCAGCCCGTCGAAGACCATGCGCATCATGATTGCGGAGGTGTGCCAGCCGGAGGCCGACAAACCTTTCAGCATGGATTTGTTCGCCGCTTCCTCGTCGAGGTGCATCGGCTGCGGATCGAACTCGGTGGCGAACTCGATGATCTCCTCGCGCGTGACGAGGCGCGGGCCGAAGGTGCGAACGGTGCCTACTTCAAAATCCTCGAAGCAGATTTTCGAATTCGATGCGTTCTTGGCTTCCATGGGCCGTTTGTACCGGCTCAGTTTGCGAAGCGGAAGTGCATGACGTCGCCGTCCTGCACGACATATTCCTTGCCTTCGAGGCGTAGTTTGCCTGCTTCGCGCGCGCCCGCTTCACCCTTGCCGGAAACGTAATCCTGGTATGCGATGGTCTCGGCGCGGATGAAGCCCTTTTCGAAATCGGTGTGGATGACGCCGGCCGCCTGCGGCGCCTTCGAGCCTTTCTCCACCGTCCATGCGCGCGCTTCCTTCGGGCCGACCGTGAAGAACGTAATCAGGCCGAGCAGTTCGTAGCCGCTGCGGATCAGGCGATCGAGGCCCGGCTCGACCAAGCCGACCGCATCGAGATAATCCTTGCGGTCGCCGATCGGGAGCATCGCGATCTCGGATTCGATCTTCGCGGAGATGACGACCGCGACGGCTTTCTCCGCCTTCGCCTTGGCCGCGACCTTTTCCGAGAAGGCGTTGCCGGTTGCCGCGGCGCTTTCCTCGACGTTGCAGACATAGACCACCGGCTTCGCGGTGATGAGTTGCAGCGCCTGAAACGCGGCTTCCTCTTCGTCTTTGCGGGCCACGGTGCGGGCCGGCTTGCCGTTCGAGAGCGCTTCGATCGAGCGCTTCACGAGGTCGAGTTGCGCAACCGCTTCCTTGTCGCCGCCGCGTGCCTTCTTGTTCAGGTTGTCGACGCGCTTCTCAAGGCTGTCGAGGTCGGCCAGCATCAGTTCGGTTTCCACCGTCTCCGCGTCGCGGAGTGGATCGATACCGCCTTCGACGTGGGTGATGTCGCTGTCCTCGAAACAGCGCAGCACATGCGCGATGGCATCGACCTCGCGGATATGGCCGAGGAACTGGTTGCCGAGGCCTTCGCCCTTCGATGCGCCGCGTACCAGCCCCGCGATGTCAACGAAGTTGAGTTTGGTCGGCACGATCTCTTGCGAAGGAATGATCTTCGCAAGCGTGTCGAGCCGCGGATCCGGCACCGCGACTTCGCCGACGTTCGGCTCGATGGTGCAGAACGGATAGTTCGCCGCCTGCGCGGCCGCGGTCTGGGTGAGGGCGTTGAACAGGGTCGATTTGCCGACGTTCGGCAGGCCGACGATGCCGCATTTGAATCCCATGATGGACTTCTTCTTCGTTCAGGGGCGCGGGGCGCCGGTTGGAATCGTGTTGCTCTTTTCCATCGTCAGATGGATGCGCGTTTGAAACTCGACTTGCTGCCTCGCGACGAGCAACTGGGCGGCGTCGGAGATCGCTTCGCACATCGCCTCGACCCACGGCTGCTCGGATTTCGCGAAGTCGCTCAGCACATGGCGTGCAACGAGCGCCTTGTCGCCGGGATGACCGACGCCGATGCGCACGCGCTGGTAGTCGTTGCCGCAATGGGCGGTGATGGAGCGCAGGCCGTTATGGCCCGCGTTGCCGCCGCCGGTTTTGACGCGCAGTTTCGCGGGAGGCAGGTCGATCTCGTCGTAGAGGACGACGATGTCGCCTAGCGCGACCTTGAAGAAGTTCTGCGCGGCGGAAACGGCGATGCCGGAATCGTTCATGTAGGTTTCCGGCTTCACCAGCAGGATTTTCTCGCCCGCGATTTCGCCTTCGGCGGTCTGCGCCTGAAAGCGCTTGCGCCACGGCGAGAAGCGATGCCGGTAATGGATCGCGTCCGCGGCCATGAAGCCGATGTTGTGGCGGTTGCGGCGGTATTTTTCGCCCGGATTGCCCAGTCCCGCGAAGAGTTGCATCGGGCGGTCTCCGGCGAGGAAACGGGCGGGCGCGTATTCGCGCGCGCGCCTCGCGATTACTTCTTGTCGCCGCCTTCGGCCTTGGCGTCGGCAGCCGGAGCGGCGGCAGCGTCGCCCGCCGGAGCAGCGCCGGCAGCCGGGGTTGCGGCCGTTGCGGCAGCGGCGTCCGCCTTTGCCTTCTCGGCGGCGGCGGCGAGTTCTTCGAGGTAGCCCGACGACGGCACGATGGTCGCGATCGTGAAGTCGCGGTCCTTGATCACCGGGCGCACGCCTTCCGGCAGCTTTACTGCCGAGATGTGCAGCGAGTCGTTGATCTCAAGGCCGCTCAGGTCGGCGGTGATCGACTCGGGAATGTTTTCCGCCGCGCAGAAGAATTCGACGGTGTGGCGCACGACGTTCAGCGTGCCGCCGCGCTTGATGCCCGGCGAGGCTTCCTGGTTCGTGAAGTTGACCGGGATCGCGACGCGGATGGTCGCGCCCGCGCCGAGGCGCTGGAAGTCAACATGGATCGGCTGATCCTTCAGCGGATCGAGCTGGAAGTCGCGCGGGATCACGCGGGTCTTTTCGCCGCCGAGGTCGAGTTCGAACACGGTGGTCAGGAAGCGACCGGCGAAGATGCGGCGGGTCAGTTCGGTGCGATCCAGCGAGATCGACAGCGCGTCTTTGCTTTCGCCGTAGACGGTGCCGGGGATGCGGCCTGCGCGGCGCTCGGCGCGGGCAGCGCCCTTGCCGGCTTTTTCGCGCTTGGTGGCGGTGAGTGCGATCGCTTTAGCCATGGTCGGTCCTTCGTAAGTCTCTGTGCCGAAAGCAAAAATTATTCGCTCCGGCGGGGGCACCGGGTTCGCGCGGTCGCGCTGGCCGTGGTCCTGGGGGCGTTGTCGAGCGGGCTTATACCGGCAGGAAAAGGCTGAATCAACGTGGGATTCAGCCCTTTCGGGAAGACCCTGCGGGGGCCCGAAACCGGGGCCTAGAAGCGCTGGGTGACGCCCGCCCGGAGCACGTCCAGCGGGTTCACCGGGGTCGAGGAGGGCGCTACCTGCCAGGGCGTGGTGCGCTCGGCCGAGAGGAAGCCCTCGAAATCCGAACCGAACTTCTGGCGGTACTCCAGTCGGGTCTTGGCGTCGCCGTAGGGGTTCACCTCGAAGGCGGTTCCGATCTTGCCGCCCCAGAGGCTCTGCGGAAGCTTGTAATAGGTTCCGCCGACAATGGCGTTGGCAATGCTCAGCGTGCCGTCGTCGTTCGCCACGACGCTACGGTTGGTGCCCCCGAAGAACTGCCAGGACGAGCCGACATATTCGACCCGGCCCCTGATCTGGCCCGTGCCGCCTGAAGACGCGCCGGGGATCGTTCCGGCAAGCGCGTTCACGGGAATTACGTTGTTATAGCTGGCGGTGGTGACGTTGCCTTCGACGTTCACGCGAATCTGGCCGCGGTTCAGCTCGAACTTCGAGGGTAATGCGCGGCTGGTTGATTGCACCGGCTTCAGCACGAAATAGTCGGGCGTTTTTTCCTGCTCGGCGATGCTGTTCAGGATCGCCTCGTCGCTCAGCGCGCTCCAGTCGGTTTCCGCTGCGGGATGCTGTTCGAGCTTCGAATCGGCGAGCGACTTCTCGATCAGCGCGCGAAGCGGATCGTCCTGGTTCTGGCCCGCCGGTTCGGCGTGGGCCATTCCCGCGGCGAAGGCAAAAATTGCGGCGGCAGCGATAGCGTGTCTCATAGGGCCCTCCCTATGGAATTGAACGGCGATAGCGCGAAGATGCGGGAACTCTTTGCCCCGGAAATTAGGAGCCTATGTGGCGGCGCCGCACAATTTCGTTAACGCGCAGCCTGAATTTTATGCGGTCATAATATTGTGATGGCCACAATCAGTCGAAGAGGCTGGAAACGCTCTCTTCGTGCGCGGTGCGGCCGATGGCTTCGCCGATCAGGCTGGCAATCGAAAGCACGCGGATGTTGCGCGCGACGCGCACGGCTTCGGTCGGCTGGATCGTGTCGGTGATCACGAGTTCCTTCAGCTTCGACGCGGTGATGCGCGCGACCGCGCCGCCGGAGAGTACGCCGTGGGTGATGTAGGCGTGCACGCTGGTCGCGCCTTTTTCGAGCAGCGCGTCGGCGGCATTTACCAGCGTGCCGCCGGAATCCACGATGTCGTCGATCAGGATGCAACTGCGGCCCTCGACGTCGCCGATCACGTTCATCACTTCGGATTCGTTCGGGCGCTCGCGGCGCTTGTCGATGATGGCGAGCGGCGCGTCGATGCGCTTCGCGAGCGCGCGGGCGCGCACCACGCCGCCGACATCCGGCGAGACCACGGTGAGCTTGCCGAGGTCGAAGCGTTCCTTGATGTCGCGCGTCATCACCGGCGAGGCATAGAGGTTGTCGGTCGGAATATCGAAGAAGCCCTGAATCTGTCCGGCGTGGAGATCGACCGTCATCACGCGATCGGCGCCGGCGCGCGTGATCAGGTTCGCGACCAGCTTCGCCGAGATCGGCGTGCGCGGGCCGGGTTTGCGGTCCTGCCGCGCGTAGCCGAAGTAGGGCACGACCGCGGTGATGCGGCGCGCGGACGAGCGGCGCAGCGCATCGGTCAGGATCAGCAATTCCATCAGGTGGTCGTTCGCGGGGAACGAGGTGGATTGCAGGATGAAGACGTCCTGACCGCGGACGTTCTCCTCGATCTCGACGAAGATTTCCATGTCGGCGAAGCGCCGCACGGTCGCTTTCGTCATGGGCGTTTCGAGATAGGAAGCGATGGTCTCGGCCAGCGCGCGATTCGAATTTCCGGCGACGAGCTTGATGCTGCCGTTGTTCTTGACTGCGCGACCCGACATGAACGCCATCATCCGCGGGCACCCGGTAGCGGGCTTTGCCCTTTACACAAACGTCACTAGCGGCCACGCGCAGCCGTGTAAATACGGGGCGGGATGCAGTCCACCTCCAAGTCGGGCTTGTCCGACCTGGACGATTAAATATTGCCGATCCGGTGCAGACCAGAGATCGGACTCAGGGGGTGAGTGCGATTGCCGCAATCTGCCGGCCGTAATCCGGCTCGCGCCGGTGGGTGGTACGGCGATAGGAAAAGAAGCGCTTCTCGTCCGCGTAGGTATCGAGGCCGAGGTCTTCGATCCGGCCGACGCCTGCGGCCTCCAGTTGAAGCTGGATGAAACCGCCGAGATCGAACATGAAATGATCCGGCTTCTGCGAGGGCGCGAAAAAGCGCGCATGGGCGGCGTCGGCCGCGCGGAATCGCTCCGCGAATTCGGGGCCGACCTCGTAGCTCTGCTGGCGGATCAGCGGGCCGATGGCGGCGACGATGTTGGCGCGCGCCGCGCCGAGGCTCTCCATTTTCGCAACCGTGGCTTGCGCGATGCCGCCGAGCGCGCCTTTCCATCCGGCATGGGCGGCGGCGACGATGCCCGCTCCCGCGTCGGCAAACAGAAGCGGTCCGCAATCGGCGGCAGAAGCGCCGACCGCGAGGCCTCTGGTGCGCGTCACGATGCCGTCGGCGCGCGCGGCGCTCTCGCCCGCCCATGAGCGATCAACGACGACCACGTCGGCGGAATGGATTTGGTAGCAGGTGAGAAGATGTTTCGCGCCGAGCGCTTCCGCCATGCGGCGGCGGTTTTCCGCGACCTTCACGGGTTCGTCGTTCGAACCGACGCCTCCATTCAGCGAAGCATAGATGCCTTCCGATACGCCGCCCTCGCGCGTGAAGAAGGCGTGGCGGATGCCGGGGAGTTTCGCGAGCGCGGCGGATTCGACTTTCATGGTTTTAAATTCGCGCGGATGGCTCGGCCGCGTCAAATCCCGGCAGCGAAGGAAGCGAAGCGTGCGCGAAGGCGAGCGCCTTGAACATCTCGCCCATCCCCGGCGCCGGACCTGTGAGGCGCGAGAGCGCGGAGACGATTTCATCGCGTTGCGCCTCGGTGGCTTTCTGCCGGAGCGCCGCGGCGCGGATTTCGATGCCGAGGTTTTTCAGGAACGCGCCTTGCGTGACGATACGTTCCGCGCGCACGGTTTCTGATGCGAGCGTGGCGAGCGACTCGAAATCGACCTGGGTGGTGAGATCCGCCTCGCCGGGATTCTCCAACGGCTCGGCGTAATCGTGCTTGGCGACCGCTTGCAGCGTGTCGCCGAAGCCGCTCTCGCTGTGGCCGTAGTCGATCAGCAATGCCGCGCCGCCCTGTGCGCCGATGCGCGAAACGATTTTTGCGACCGGCTCCTGCTCGCGGCGTTCGAAGATCGCGCCGTCGGGTGCAGGGCGCAGCCGCTCCGGCAAGGTTTGCTCGAACGATGGCGGCGTCGCAGGATGCAGGCCGAAGGCGAAACCGCCGTCCGCGCCGATACCGATCCTGCGCTCGAACCAGCGGCCATTTTTCTTCTCGAACTGACCGACCGGCAGCGCATCCACGAATTCGTTGGCGACGACGATCAGCGGGCCGTCAGGCAGAGTCTCGACGCTGCCGTGCCATGCAATCGAGGATACCGCGCCGTGCAGCGTTTCGCGCTGGCGTTCCTGCAACACCGGACTCATGTCCACGAGATGCAATTCGATGGCATCGGGAAAGCCTGGCATCGCTTTCGCGGCGCGCAGCGCGTCGCGCATCAGCGTGCCGCGTCCGGGTCCGAGTTCGGCCAGTATCACGCGGGCGGGCGAACCCATCAGCCGCCAGACTTCCGCGCACCACAGCCCGACCATCTCGCCGAACATCTGCGAGATTTCCGGCGCGGTGACGAAATCGCCACCCGCGCCGAAGGGATCGCGCGCGGTGTAGTAGCCGTATTCCGGGTGAGCGAGGCAGAGCGCCATGTAGCGCGAGAGCGGGATCGGGCCTTCGGCTTCGATCAGCGCACGGATTTCGCGCTCAAGCGCGTTCATTCGTCTTCGGCGGTTTTGGTGCCACGAATTTCACCGCGCCGCGTTTTACTGCGAACCAGATCGCGCCCGCGCCGACCAGCAGCATCGGCAGCGAAAGCAGCATGCCCATGGTCAGGCCGCCGGTGAGGTAGCCGATATGCGCATCCGGCTCGCGGAAGAACTCGCTCACGATGCGCGCAAGGCCGTAGCCGCCGACGAACAATCCGCCGATCGTGCCCGGATATTTCAGCGCGCCGCGCCGCCATGCGTAGAGCAGGACTGCGAACAGGATAATGCCTTCCAGCGCGCCTTCGTAAAGCTGGCTCGGATGACGCGGCAGCGGGCCGCCGTTCGGGAATACGAAAGACCACGGCACGTCGGTGACGCGGCCCCAGAGTTCGCTGTTGATGAAGTTGGCGATGCGTCCCAAGAACAGCCCGATCGGCGTAACGATGGCGGCAACGTCGAGCATCGAGAGCATCGGGATGCCGCGCGAGCGTGCGAACAGCAGGAGCGCTAGAATGGTGCCGAGCATGCCGCCATGGAACGACATGCCGCCGCGCCACAGCACCAGAATCTCCGAAGGGTGCGAGAAGTAATAGGCGGGGTTGTAGAACAGCACGTAGCCGATGCGGCCGCCGAGCACGACGCCGAGCGCCGCCCAGACGATCAGGTCGTCGATGTCTTCCGGCTTCATGGGCGAAGTTCCGCCCCACGGCTCCTTCTCCGCGGCAACGCGCCGCGCAAGCCACCAGCCGGCGACCAGCCCGCCGATATAGGCGAGCGCATACCAGCGGATCGCGAGCGGGCCGATGGAAATTAGCACCGGGTCGATCATCGGGAAGGGCAGCGCGAATAAGGGCATTGCGAGAGACATCCGCGGCTGCATCCGCCCTGCGTTAAGGCAAGTCAAGCGTATGCCTTGCGGGCGGCCTATTCGATCCCCATTGTGAAGGGACAGCGCCCGCCGGGCGAACAGGAGCCGCCAATGCCGCAGACCAGCAACCGACTGTTCGACGAGTTCGCGAAGCTCGCGAACGACGCCGCCGGGGTCGCCAACGGCGTGAAGCGGGAGATCGAGACCATCGTCCGCAGCCAGGCCGAGCGCATCATGCGCGGCATGAATGTCGTGACCCGCGAGGAGCACGAGGCGGTCAAGGAAATGGCCGCCAATGCCCGCGAGGAGAACGAGAAACTCGCCGCGCGCATCGCGGAGCTTGAAGCGCTCGCGAAAAAGCAGGTCCCGACCATCTGACGGGTTCTCCACCGCTTATTTGGGTTTTTGCGGCCCGGCGCTGTGGGAAGTCACCGAACCGCCATTGATGGCGGCGGCAAATTCGATTCTTCTGAACCCGCTGATTTGCGATTCATTTTGGCGAATCAGCAGGTTGCGGCAGCAATCGTCACGGAGAGCAAAGCGGCGACCCCGGCAGGCATGGCCGGGGAACGCGGAGCGATTCAATGGCGGGCCTGCGGGAAAGGAACGTGGAAATGGCGTTGGCTGAGTTCGAGTTTGGCGCGGGGATCAATCCCGTCGATCTCGTAGAACGGCTGGCCGCGGTCAACGACTGGTCGTTCGAGCGCTCGAACGAGTCCGAGATCACGCTTTCCATCAAGGGCCGCAACACCGATTACAACGTCTCCTTCCAGTGGATGGACGAACTGGAGGCGCTGCACATCGCCTGCGCGTTCGACCTCAAGGTGCCGGAAGCGCGCCGCGGCGAAATCTATCGCCTGCTGGCGATGGTCAACGAGCAACTCTGGCTCGGCCACTTCGACCTGTGGTCGGAGGAAGGCCTCGTCATGTATCGCGACGGGCTGGTACTCTCCGGCGGTGCGGAGGCCAGCGGAAGACAATGCGAAGCGCTGTTGGAAAATGCGGTGAGCGCCGCCGAGCGCTACTACCCGGCGTTCCAGTTCGTGATCTGGGCGGGCAAGACCGCGCGCGAAGCGATGGACGCCGCCCTGTTCGAGACCGCCGGCGAGGCGTGACGTCATGAGCGCGCTCTCCGCGCTGAAGGGCACCGTACTGCTCGCGGGCGCGGGCAAGATGGGCGGCGCGCTGCTCGAAGGCTGGCTGAAGGCCGGGCTGCCCGCTTCGCAGGTCGTGGTGCGCGATCCGGGGCCGCCGCCGGAAATGCGCGAACTGCTCGCGAAGCATAAAATCGAACTCAATCAGGATCCGAAAAGCAAAGCCGCCGCGATGATCCTCGCGGTGAAGCCGCAGGTCGCGCCGGAGGCGCTGCCGCCGCTCGCGGCTTTCGCGGACGAGAACACCGTCGTCGTCTCGGTGATGGCGGGGCGGACGATTTCGTTTCTCGAAAATATTTTCCCGTCATCGCCGGTGATCCGCACCATTCCGAATACGCCGGCCGCAATCGGCCGCGGTATCACGGCGGCGACACCGAACCGGAAGGCAGGCGTCGAGGCGCGCTCGCTGGCCGATGCGGTGCTGCGCTCCACCGGCCCCGTGGAATGGCTCGAAGACGAAGCGTTGATGGATGCGGCGACCGCCGTGTCCGGCTCCGGTCCCGCTTATGTGTTCCTGCTCGCGGAAACGCTGGCGCGCGCAGGCGAGAAGGCGGGTCTTCCGAAAGAACTCGCCGCCAAACTCGCGCGCGAAACCGTCTCCGGTGCAGGAGAGCTTCTGTATCGCTCTGACCTGCCGGCGTCGAAGCTGCGCGAGAACGTCACGTCGCCGAACGGGACTACTGCCGCCGCGCTGAAAATCCTGATGGGCGAGGGCGGTTTCGACAAGCTGCTCGAAGAAGCGGTGGCGGCTGCGACGAAGCGCGGCAAGGAACTGGCGGGGTAGTTTTCCTGCCTTGTCATTACGGATCGCCGCATACCAGGCAGGCTTTAGCCGATTTGGTCGTTTTATATTCCGATCTCGGTAAACCGGAGATCGGTGCAGCGCCCGAATAGCGGACGCCTTCCCATCGCCACAGGCTCTCCCTAGACTGAACCGCATCGGATTTCCGGCGTTTTCGCATCAGGAGGAATTCCTCAATGGCAGACGCACAGGCACGCGAAAAAATCCTCGGCGCATTCCTCACGCTGCTTGCCGAGAAGCGCTTCGAGCGCATCGAGCTTTCTGAAATCGCAAAACTCGCGAATGTCACGCTCGCCGACCTGCGCGGCGAGTTCGGTTCGACCTTCGACATGATCGCTGCGTTCATGCGCGAGACGGACAAGAAGGTGTTGTCCGGCGGCGAACAGTCGAAGCCAGATCCCGAACTGGCGGATCAGCCTGCGCGCGACCGCCTGTTCGAGGTGCTGATGCGCCGCTTCGAAGCGCTCGCGCCCTATCGCGAAGCGGTGCGCTCGCTTGCGAACTCGGCGCGCAGCAATCCGCGCCTTGCGCTTGGCCTGAACAAACTCGCGGTGCGCTCGCAGCAATGGATGCTGTCGGCGGCCGGGATCGGCTCGTCGGGCCTCGTTGGCGGAATGCGGGCGCAGGGTCTCGCCGCGATGTTCGCGCAAGTCACGATGACCTGGCTGCATGACGAAGATCCGGGGCTTGCGCGCACCATGGCCGCGCTCGACCGGCAACTGGAGAAGGGCGAGCGTCTCGCCAACTTCATGAACGGGCTTTGCCGTTTTGTGCCGGGCCGCGGGCCATCGCGGCATTCGCGCCGCGACGAACAATTCCCGGCCGACCCAAACGCGCCGGCAGCAATTTGATAATTTCAAGAAGGGGCTGAAGATGTCGCAAGTAACCGTCGATGATTTTGCGAAAGTGGACGTTCGTGTCGGTACGATTGTGGAAGCCTTGCCGTTCCCCGAAGCGAAGACGCCGGCTTTGAAGCTGGTCATCGATTTCGGCGGCGAGATCGGAAAGAAGAATTCCTCGGCGCAGATCACGAAGAATTATTCAGCCGAAAAGCTGGTCGGCAAGCAGGTCGCGGCGGTGGTGAATTTCCCGCCGCGCCAGATCGGCCCGCTGAAATCGGAAGTGCTCGTCCTGTGCTTCCCCGGCACGAATGGCGCGACGCTGGTCGTGCCGGACCTGAAAGTGCCGGACGGCGGCAAGATGTATTAAGCCCTGTAATTTCCGAGAACTGGAGAAAGCGATGGACGACGCTCCAGCGCCGCAGATTTCGTTCGGCGATTTCATGAAGGTCGATATTCGCGTGGGTACGATCGTCGAAGCCGCCGCTTTTCCCGAAGCAAAGAAACCCGCGATCAAGCTGAAGATCGACTTCGGGCCGCAGATCGGCGTGAAGAAGTCTTCCGCGCAAATTACGAAATACTACAAGCCGGAAGAATTGCCCGGAAAGAAAGTGGCCGCGGTGGTGAATTTTCCGCCGCGGCAGATCGGGCCGTTCATGTCGGAAGTGCTGACGCTCGGTTTCCCCGATGCGGAAGGCGCAGTCGTGTTGTTCTCGCCCGACCACGATGTCGCGGACGGCGCGCGCCTGTTCTAGTCAGACCGGAATGCGGATCGTCGCGCGCAGGCCGCCCATCGGACTGTCGCTCAGATAGATGTCGCCGCCATGCGCGATGGCGATGTCGCGTGCAATCGACAACCCGAGGCCGCTGTTGCCCTGGTTCTGGTTGCGCGAAGCATCGAGACGCAGGAACGGACGGAACACATCCTCGCGCCGGTTTGCTGGGATGCCCGGCCCGTCGTCATCCACCGCAATTTCCAGCCAGCGCGGCTCGCGCTTGCCCGCGATTGTCAGGCTCTTGCCGTAACGGATCGCATTCGCGACCAGATTGGCGGCGCAGCGGCGCAATGCTTCCGCGCGCACCTGCACGATGGGCGGGCCTGCGAAGGTCGCGGTAGCGCGGCGGCCTTGCCGCTGCGCGTCGGCGGCGAGTTCGCTCAGCATTTCCGAAACGTCGACCATCGCCGGGCCTTCGCCGGATTCGCCGCGGGCAAAGGCGAGATAGGCCTCGAGCATGTTGTTCAGTTCGTCGACGTCGCGGCGCATGGCCTCGGCTTCCGGCGTGTCTTTCAGCAGCGCCAGTTCGAGCTTGAAGCGGGTCAGCACGGTGCGCATGTCGTGCGAGACCCCGGCCAGCATGGTGGTGCGCTGCTCGATCTGGCGCTCGATGCGCCGTTTCATTTCGAGGAACGCGGCTGCCGCGCGCCGCACTTCGGTCGCGCCGCGCGGGCGGAAATTCGCGACCTCGCGTCCCTTGCCGAATGCCTCCGCCGCTTCCGCGAGCGCGAGGATCGGCCTGATCTGGTTGCGGAGGAAAAGCACCGAGATGGTGAGCAGCACCAGCGACGTGCCGACCATCCAGAGAATGAAGATGTGCGAGTTCGAGGCGTAGGCCTGGTTGCGCGGCGCGTAGATGCGCATCACCGCGTTCTCCAGCTTGATACGGATTTCGACCAGCGACGAGTTGCCGACCGTGTCGATCCAGAACGGACGCTTCACCTGACGGCTGATTTCGCGCGAGAGCGCGCTGTCGAGCAGGGAGAAGAACGGTTTCGGTCCCGGCGGCGGCAGGTCGGTTTCGTTCAGGAGTTCGACGGTGAGGCCGAGCCGCTCGCCGGCCATCTTGCGCAGAAACGCCGCGTCCCTGTCTTGCGGATATTTTTCGTAGACGTCGATCAGCGCCGCGATGTCGCGCGTGACCGCCGCCGAAAGGCGCTGCGTGACCGTGCTCCAGTGGCGCTCCATGAATACGAAGGCGAGCACCGATTGCAGAATGATCATCGGCAGCAGCACGATGAGCAGCGTGCGCGCGTAGAGGCCCTTCGGCAGCCGCGCGTTCATCCATGAGGCGAAGCGGTCATAGGCATCGTAGATGCGGCCGAAGATCGACCGGATGCCGCGCAGACCTGCGTCGATGGATGTCACGGCGAGATCACCAGCCGGTAGCCGACGCCGCGCACGGTGCGCAGATAGGCGGGATCGGCGGGATTTTCCTCGATCTTGCGGCGCAGGCGGTTGATCTGCACGTCCACCGCGCGGTCGGAGGCATCGCCGCCGGGCGCGACGAGATCCTGTCGCGGCACCACTTCGCCCGCGCGCAGCGAGAGCACGCGGAGCATGTCGCATTCGCGGTCGGTGATGCGGACCGGCTCGCCGTTCCGAGTAAGGTCGCCACGCTCCAGCTGGAATTCGAATTCGCCGAAGCGCACCGATTCCACCGGCGGCACCGCGGGCTGCGCCGAGCGGCGGAGAATGTTGGTGATGCGCAGCAGGAGTTCGCGCGGATCGAACGGCTTCGGCAAATAATCGTCCGCGCCGTGTTCGAGGCCCGCGATGCGGTCGCCGGTTTCGGCGCGCGCGGTCAGCATCAGGATCGGTACGTCGGAAGTCTCGCGGATCGACTTCGCGAGTTCGAGGCCGGTCTCGCCGGGCATCATCACGTCGAGCACCAGCATATCGAACACCATGCCGCCGAGCTTCGCGCGCGCATCCGCCGCGTCGGCGGCGGTGGTGACGCGGAAGCTGTGGTCGGCGAGATAGCGCGACAGCAATTCGCGGATGCGCTGGTCGTCATCGACCACCAGCAGGTGCGGGGCTTCGTCCGAGACGGGTTGCGGACGGCGGGCGAGTGCGGGGGAGGATTCGGTCATGGCTTGGCGTTCGCGCGCGCGATCAGCCGTTCGACTTCGGCGCGCGACTCCGGGTCGATCATGGAAGCGAGGAACACGCGCGCCGCTTCGCGCGCCCCGGGTCCGCATTCGTTCAGCGCGCGGGCGAAGCGCCGGGTCTGCAAGGCGACGAGCTGGCGGGCGAGTTCCTCGCCCTTGGCGGTGACATGCAGCAGCCGCTCACGCCGGTCGGTCGCGCCGGCACGCTGCTCAACATAGCCGTTGTCGACCAGTTCGCGCAGCACGCGGCCGAGGCTCTGTTTGGTGATCTTGAGCACCGCCAGCAGGTCGGCGACCCGCATGCCGGGGTGGCGGCTCACGAAGTGGACGACGCGGTGGTGGGCGCGGCCGAAACCGAGGTCGAACAGCAACTCATCGGCGTCGCCGACGAAGTCCCGGTAGGCGAAGAACAGCAGTTCAATCAGTTCGACCGCCGGAATCGCCTCGCCCGAGGCGTCGGTTTTCCGGCCTGAACCGGGGCTATGGGATAGCGTTGAGACGTTTACGTCAGCCATATTGACTTATTTCGGTTGGATTGTTACCGAGAGGCCGCCTTTTGCGAAATGATCGTGCCCGCAGCCCCCAGGCAGACAGGCCGAACATTGCGCGGAATGACGAGAACCGCTCTCATTGCGCCGAAACATAACGGGTGTCGGCCGGTGAGGCAAAAGCCCGAAAACAAGCCCGAAGCGGGCTTCCGTGTTGGAGGAATGCGTTATGGCCGGTGAACCTTTCGATAAACGTCCCGGGAAAATCTGGTACGACGGCAAGCTGGTGCCGTGGGAGAGCGCCAATCTCCACGTACTGTCCCACGGCCTCCACTACGCAAGCTGCGTGTTCGAGGGCGAGCGCGCCTACGGCGGCGAAATCTTCAAGAGCACTGAACATTCCGAGCGGCTGCGGAAGTCGGCCGAACTGCTCGATTTCGAGATTCCCTTCTCGGTCGCCGAGATCGACGAAGCCAAGAAGCTGGTGCTTTCGACCAACGGCCAGAGGGACGCATATGTGCGCCCGGTGGCGTGGCGCGGTTCCGAGATGATGGGCGTCTCGGCGCAGATGAACAAGATTCACCTCGCGATCGCGACCTGGGAATGGCCGAGCTACTTCGACCCGGCGCAGAAGATGAAAGGCATCCGCCTCGATGTCGCGGAATATCGCCGTCCCGATCCGGCGACGATCCCGTGCAAGGCGAAGGCGGCGGGCCTGTACATGATCTGCACGATCTCGAAGCATAAGGCCGAGCGCAAAGGCTATGCCGACGCGATGATGTACGACTATCGCGGCTTCGTCGCCGAGTGCACCGGCGCCAACATGTTCTTCATTCAGGACGGCAAGATCCACACGCCGACGCCGGATTGCTTCCTCGACGGCATCACGCGCCGCACGGTGATCGATCTCGCCAAGCGCCGCGGCTACGAGGTGATCGAGCGCCACATCAAGCCGGAAGAGCTTTCCGGCTTCAGCGAGTGCTTCATCACCGGCACGGCGGCGGAGGTGACCCCGGTCGGTGAAATCGGGGACTGGAAGTTCACGCCCGCCAAGATCACGCAGACGCTAATGGACGACTATACGGCCGCCGTGCAGCCGAAGCAGGCGGCGGCGTAGCTTCCGCTCGTATCTCGGATAATTAATTCGTCATGCCCGGCCTTGTGCCGGGCATCTACGTTTTAGGCGTTGCATTTCGGAAGGGGTGAATGGCCGGGACAAGCCCGGCCATGACGGTTTTTGTTGAGTAGCTAACGGATGAAAACGCCGCTTTTCCCGGTCAGCGCTCGATTCCCGGCCCAGCGCGAAGCGATGCGCTGATCCGCGTGACAATCGCATCCCAGCGCTGCTTTTCGCGCGCCGGATATTCGATTGCGAAACAATGGATGATGCCGGGATTGCCGCGTCCGAAGTTGCAGCGCAGGTAATGAATCCTGTCGCCGCGGACGCCGGAGGCGGCGAAGAAATTGCCGGTAATATGCTCGTAGGCGAGCGGGCCTTCCGGCCTCACATAATTATCGACGTAAGAGCGCGGGGTATCGTCCGTGCTGTTGAACGAGCCATAAATCGAAAGCCGCGCGCTGCCGTCGGTGCTGGTGAAGGCCTGTCCGTCGCCGTTCGTGGGCGGAGGTTCGCGCCGGGAAAATATCTGCGACGGATAGTCGGCGGTGGTGCCGAAACGTGGATTTGCATAGGTGCGCCAGCCCTGATCCTGCGCGAAGGCCGGCGCGCTCTCCGGTCCCGCGAGCAAGAGGAAAGCGAGAGCGAGGCCTGTAAGCCGCTTGCGCATGGCATTATTCCCTCTTATTTCCAGCGCGCGGCGGCGCGCTCGTCTTTCTCGTTCGCGTCCACCCATGCTTCGCGGCCGCCGCCTTCGCTCTTTTTCCAGAACGGTGCGCTGGTCTTCAGGTAGTCCATGATGAATTCGGCCGCCGCAAACGCCGCCTCGCGATGCGCGCTGGCGGTTGCGACAAAGACGATGACTTCACCGGGTTCGATGCGGCCGACGCGATGTACGACTCGCGCGGCAAGCAGCGGCCAGCGCTTGTTCGCTTCGGCGACATGCGCGGAAATCTCTTTCTCCGCCATACCGGGATAATGTTCGAGGTGAAGTGCCGCGATCTGCGCGCCCTTTTCGTCGGCGCGGCAGATGCCGGAGAAGGTCACGACCGCGCCGATCCCGGCTCCGGCCTGCGACAAGGCTTGCGTTTCGGCATTCGTGTCGATGGGTACGGCCGAGATGCGAACGCTTTCGCCGCCCATGGCGTCAGCCGCCCGTCATCGGCGGGAAGAAGGCGATCTCGCTCGCGCCGGCGATCTTCGCTTCCGCGCGCACATGGGTCTTGTCGATGGCGGCGCGGATCACCTTCGGGTTCTCGAACGCGAGTTCGTATTCTTCGCCGCGCGTCTTCATCCATTCCAGCAGGTCGCCGATGGTCTGCACGGACGCAGGCAGCTCGACGTCTTCCTCGGATTTGTCGAGACGTTCGCGCAGCCATGCGAAGTAGACGATCTTCATTTCCGATACCCGGTCCAGCTACTCGACAAGATGTTTCGAGCCGGCGCGGAAATAGTCATAGCCGGTATAAAGGGTGAGAAGCGCGGATACCCACAGCAACGTCACGCCAATCAGCGAGGTATAGGGCAAAATAACGTCGCCGGCATCGCCCGCGATCAGGAAACCGATTGCGACGAGCTGCATCATCGTTTTCCATTTCGCGAGATTCGTGACCGGTACGCTCACGCGCAATTCCGCGAGAAACTCGCGCAGGCCGGAAACGAGAATCTCACGGCAGAGAATGATGATCGCGGCCCACAGCGCCCAGCCGCGGATGGTGCCGTCGGCGGCGAGCATCAGCAGGCACGACGAAACCAGAAGTTTGTCGGCGATCGGATCGAGCATCCGGCCGAGCCGCGAAAATTGGCCGTAGGTGCGCGCGGCCCAGCCGTCGAGATAGTCGGTGATTGCCGCGGCAGTGTAGATGGCGAGCGCCAGCCAGCGCAGCCACAGGCCGCCGTCGAGAACCGCGATTCCGAACAGACAGGCCGCGACCGCGGGCACCGCGGCGATGCGGCCATACGTCAGCATGTTCGCGAGGCTGGTCGGCGAACTGTCTTGCTTCGGTGTGCTGACCGGTGAGGCCGTTTGCGGGTTCTGATTCATGTCTGCTGCAGAGCAAGACACCCCAATTTGGCGGCGTCAATGCGGCACTGCGCAACGTGGCCGTCATCCATTCGCATGAAAGTAGTCGTAGACTGCCTTTGCCAGCCGCGCGTCGATGCCCGGCACATTTTCGAGGTCGGCGAGCGAGGCGCTCTCGATGGCTTTCAGGGTGCCGAAATGGTGCAGCAGCGCGCGCTTTCGCGACGGCCCGACGCCGGGGATTTCCTGTAGCCCGGTACTGCCGATGCTTTTCGCACGCCGCGCACGGTGCGAGCCGATGGCGAAGCGATGCGCTTCGTCGCGCAGACGCTCGACGAAATAGAGCACGGGGTCGCGCGGCGGCAGGCGGAACGGTTCGCGTCCCATGATATGGAAGGTTTCCCGGCCGGACTCCCGGTCCAGCCCCTTTGCCACCGCGAGCAACGGGATGTTTTCCACGCCCGCTTCTTCCAGCGCTTCGCGCGCAGCGCTGAACTGCGTCTGCCCGCCGTCCACGATGACGAGGTCCGGCCACGGGGTATCGGAGGCATTCTCGGGCACCATGTCGCGATGGCTGCGCGGATGTTCTTCCGCGAGACGCTTGAAGCGGCGCAGCAGCACCTCGCGCATCATGCCGATGTCGTCGCCAGCCTTTGTTTCAGGCCACTTGATGTTGA
Organism: Xanthobacteraceae bacterium; assembly: GCA_019454205.1. Lineage (NCBI taxonomy): Bacteria > Pseudomonadati > Pseudomonadota > Alphaproteobacteria > Hyphomicrobiales > Xanthobacteraceae > Xanthobacteraceae bacterium. The sequence goes on along the minus strand of CP075369.1, from coordinate 2,321,276 downwards.
ACTTGCGGTATTGGCTTTTCGCGAATCCTTCCGCGCCAGCGACGATCATCGCGCCGACCGCGTTCGTGCCCATGATGTGGCTGTTGTCATACACCTCGATCCGGCGCGGCGCATGAGGAAGGCCGAGCGTTTCGGCGAGGTTGTTCAGGAGCCGGTGCTGGGAAGCAGACTCGGCGAGGTTACGCTCCAGCGCTTCGCGCGCGTTCTTCATCGCGTTCGCGATCAGCTCGTATTTCTCGCCGCGCTTGGGCAGCGAAATTTCAACCCTATGTCCCGCCTTCTCGGATAGCGCCTGCGAGAGTAATTCGTGCTCGACGGGAAGATGCGAAACCAGAACCAGTTTCGGGATCGCCTTGTCCGCGTAGAATTGGCCGAGGAAGCTCTCCATGACTTCCTCGATGCTCACGTCGCGTCCCGCGCGCGGGAAGTTCGCGCGGTTGCCCCAGTTCTGGCCGTTGCGGATGAAGAAGCTCTGCACGCAGGTCAGGCCGCCCTGCTGGTAGCAGGCGAATACATCCGCTTCATCGAGGTTTCGCGGATGCACGCCTTGCTGCGACTGCACCGCCGAGAGTGCGGCGAGCCGGTCGCGCAGCATTGCCGCGCGCTCGAAGTCCAGTCCATCGGAGGCTTGCTGCATCTCCTGCGCGAGCCGTTCCTTGATGGCGTTGCTCTTGCCGGAGAGAAACTGCCGCGCTTCGCCGACCAGGCGATTGTATTCTTCGAGTCCAATCTCGCCCGTACACGGCGCGGAGCAGCGCTTGATCTGAAACAGAAGACATGGCCGCGTGCGGCTCTCGTAGACTGAGTCGGAACAGGAGCGCAGGAAGAACGCGCGCTCCAGTGCGGTGATGGTGCGGTTCACCGACAGGCCGGATGCGAACGGGCCGAAATAATCGCCTGCGCGGTTGCGTCCGCCGCGATGCTTGGTGATGGCGGGCGCGGGGTGGTCGCCGGTCAGCAGAATGTACGGGAACGATTTATCGTCGCGCAGCAGCACATTGTAATAGGGGCGGAAGCGCTTGATGAGGTTCGCTTCGAGCAGAAACGCTTCCGTCTCGGTGTTCGTGGTGACGAACTCCATGCTCGCGGTCGCCGCGATCATGCGCTGGATACGGCGCGAGTGTCCGGTAGGGCGCGTATAGGAGATCACGCGCTTGCGGATGCTCTTGGCCTTGCCGACGTAGAGCACCGAACCCTGTGCATCGATCATGCGGTACACGCCGGGACCGGCGGGAGAGTTCTTCTGGAAACGCAGGATGGTTTCGCGGCCGGTGCGGAACGGTGCGTTGTCCGGCTCGGAATCATCATCCTCCGGCTCCTCGACGAGGACTTCTTCTTCCTCTTCCTCGTCGTCCGCCTCGGCGCCGATCAGGCCTTCTTCTTCCTCGATCTCGCGCGGATCGGGTTGCGGGCCGGGATTGATGCGTTCGCGCTCCATTTTAGGAAAATAGGAGTTTGTCCGGCTTACGGCCAGCGGGTGCGCTTCCGTGCCGCCGAAGGCGAAGAACGGCAGCACTTCCGGCCTCAAATCGGGTTCGGGAGAACCGGAATTAACCGATCATTAGGCACGGCAACGAAGAAGCCCGCCGCGGGCCGCCACGGTTAACGACTCGGATTATCCGAAAATTTTATCGTTACCCGAAATGCGGTTCTGGAAGTCCGCTCCGGCGGAGGAGGCCATCTTGAAAAAAATCATGCTCGCACTGGTGGCGGTGATTGCCGTTACGGGCACGGTGCGCGCGGGCGACATCCCGCAGCGCTACAACAACAATCCCCAAGTCTATCGGAACCTGTTCAACTGGACCGGATTCTACGGCGGCCTCAACGGCGGCTGGGGCTGGTCCGATGCGAACGGCAACGACCAGAGCGGTTATCTGATCGGCGGTCAGCTCGGTTACAACTATCAGCTCGTCAGCGGCATGCTGTTCGGCGTCGAAACCGACATCACGTTCACCGGCATCGACGGTGCGATTCCCGGCGGGAATTTCGCGGTCAATAACATCGGAACGATTCGCGGACGTCTCGGCTACGCGTTCGACCGGGTGATGCTCTACGCCACCGGCGGTCTTGCTTATGCCAACGGCGAAGTCACCGTTGCCTCGCTCTCCAATGACCAAACGCATTGGGGCTTTGCGCTGGGCGCAGGCATCGAAGGCATGATTTCGCCGAATGTCAGCGTAAGACTCGAATACATCTACACCGACTTCGGATCGCAGACGTACACAACGATCGGCGGTCCGTTGGGGGTTGGGTTCAGCGCCAGCATGTTACGCGCAGGCGTGAACTATCGCTTCTAAGGTTGGAACTTTTCTCGAAACGCGGGGAACTTTTTCGCGCTTGAATAAAATTTTACGGGAACTTTTCGGTTGACGTTGCGTTCGCGTTCCGTAGCCGGAAATCGGTCGTCACAATGTCCGGTTTTCGCCTTATTCAGGTACCTTATTTCCCGGGCAATGTTGCCGAAAAGGCATAGTTTTCCGGGGGATTTTGGAGTTTAAGAACCCAACGTTTCGATGCCGGCCTCGCCTTACGGGGGTCGTTCGTTCCGTAAAGAATGAAATGAAGGAAGGTCTGTGATGAAGAAGATTTTGCTCGCTGGCGTTTCGCTGGCTGTTCTGGTTGCCGCGTCGCCGGTGTCGGCTGCCGACGTTCCGGTGCGTCAGCCTTACTACAAGGCGCCGGTCGTCCGCGTGTTCGACTGGACCGGTTTCTACTTCGGTGGTCACGTCGGCTACGGCTGGTCGGACACTGACAGCGGCCTCGAGCCGACCGGTTTCGTTGGCGGTCTGCAGGCTGGTTACAACTGGCAGTTCTCGCCGAACTGGGTGTTCGGTCTCGAGGCTGACATCACCGGCACTGACATGAACGACTCGATCGCTGGCGTTCACTCGCACATCGATTACCTCGGCACCGTCCGCGCGCGTCTCGGCTACGCGGTCGACCGCACGCTGTTCTACGGCACCGGCGGTGTTGCGTTTAACCGCAACGCGGTTGCTGGCGTTCACGACTCCGACACCGGCTACACGCTCGGCCTCGGTATCGAATGGGCGTTCGCTCCGAACTGGTCCGCGAAGGTTGAGTACGCGTACTACAACTTCGACAACAACGTGACCCTCGGCGGCACCGACATCTCGACCGTCAAGTTCGGTCTGAACTATCGCTTCGGCCGCTAAGCCGTAACGATCCGAAACGAGAAAGCCCCGGACGAAAGTCCGGGGCTTTTTCTTTTCGTGCGGCTTGTTCGTTCCGTTTTTTGTTTCGCCTTCGGCCTGTCCTTCGCCGCGTTCAGTGCGGTTTGGTCGCTTCGTACGCGGGCACCGCGGCGGCGAAATCGTCGAGCCAATTCACCAGTTTCGGGTACGCCGCGCGCCACTTTCCCTCGAAACGGAAGTCGAGATAGCCGAGCGCACAGGCCAGTGCGATCTGGCCGACGTCCGGCAGCTTCGACAGCTGAGGCGGCGAGGCTTCCAGCGTTGCGAGTGCGCGCTCCATCTTGCCGGATTGATGCGTCACCCACTTTTCCTCGCGGCGGTCTTCCGGCCGCCAGCGGATTTCGTACATCCGCAGGATGCCGGCATCCATGATGCCGTCAGCCAGCGCTTGCAGACGCAACGCCTCGATCCGCGCCATGCCGGAAGCGGGAAGGATCTTCCCGCCGCCTGCCTTGAAGTCGAGGTATTCGAGAATGACGCGGGAATCGTAGAGCACCATGCCGTCTTCCAGAACCAGCGCGGGAATTTTCCCGAGCGGGTTCTGCTTCCGGATCGGATCGGAAGGATCGGTGGTATCGGTGTTCTCGATTTTGATATCGCCCATCAGCCCAAGCAGATTGGCGGCGATTTTCACTTTCCGCCCGAACGGAGAGGGCGGCGAACTGCGTAACGTCACCATATGGATTGAACAGACGGCCCGATCGCTCAGGCCGCCCCTTTGAGATTGACCGCTTTCGGTCCCTTGCCGCGCTTGTCGTCTTCCATCTCGAACGAAACGCGCTGTCCTTCGTTCAACGTGCCCAGTCCCGAAGCCATCACCGCGGAGACATGGACGAAAACATCGCGTCCGCCGCCGTCGGGCTGAATGAATCCGTAGCCTTTTTCGGAATTAAAGAACTTCACCGTACCGGTAGGCATGCGCCTTTTCCCCCTTGAATGTTTCCTCGGCCGCTTGTGGTGCGGCTCTTTTTCCTGCGCAAAAATCGTAGGGCATCCGGGGCCGGTTGAAAAGCAGTTCTGCCTAATCCATAGGCTCAATACGCGCCGCCGCACGATCCTGCGCCATCGCGTCCCGCAATGCGGGCAGCATCACGTGGCATTCCCGCGCCAGCGTCCATGGCGGATTGATCGCCAGTATGCCGCATGCCGTCAGCGCGCCATCGGCGCGGGGCGGGGCGATTTCGATTTCCAGCTTCAGCGCTTCACGCCCTTCCGCCGCGCGTGCGATGCGGCGAACCGCGGCGGCGGTATCATGCCGGTTCTTCAGCGGATACCAGACCAGATAGGTCGCGGTCGCGAAGCGCTGCATCGCTTCGCCAATTCCGGCGGCGATGTTCGCGAATTCGTTGGCGTGTTCGAACGGCGGGTCGATCAGGACCACGCCGCGGCGTTCGGGAAACGGCAGCATCGCCTTTAACGCCTGATAGCCGTCCATGTGGCGCGCGGCCGCGTTGCGGTGCCTGGACGCGAATTTCGCAAGGCCGCTGAAGGCGTCTTCATCGGCCTCGCAGAACACCAGCTTGTTCCTGCCGGCCACGGCCGCCGCGATCGCAGGCGAGCCGGGATAGTGGCGCAGTTCGCCGCCGTCGTTCGTTTCGCGGACGATGCGGAGATAGTCCGCCAGCAATTCGCCGGCTTCGCCCGCGGGCGGGGTCTCGTAAATGCGTGCAATGCCGCCCCGAAACTCGCCGGGTTTCGTCGCGGTGTCGGCGAGCGTGTAACGGCCGCTGCCTGCGTGGGTATCGAGCACGCGATAGACGGCGTCCTTCTTGTTCAGGTGCGCGAGCACGCGCAGATAGACCGCGTGCTTGAAGACATCGGCAAAGTTGCCGGCGTGGAAACGGTGCCGGTAATTCATCCGGCGCGGCCGCCGGTCAGCCGCCGCGCACGGGCGGCAGCACGATGCGCGGGTTGCGGCAGGCTTGACGGTCCACCTGCGGGCAGCTCCGGAATTCGAGATCCTTGGTCAGGCAGATGCGCACTTCGCGAAGATTGCGGCGGTCGCAGGTGACCGCGATCATCTCCGCTTCCAGCTTCGGATTGGCGGCGCGGAAGGCATTCTCGACTTCGGGCGGCGACACCGTCTGATACTCGGTGGACTGGGCGAACTTCGGCGGGATCTTCACCTTCTCGAACGCCTTGCGCATCAGCGCGAAATACTCCGCCGAATTCAGGCCGGAGCAGGTGCCGTGCTTGCGCCACTGGTAGATGACCAGACGCCGGCTCGGCATCACGTCGAGCATGCTGTTGACGAGCTGGTTGGGAACGTAGGGCGGGTTGTAGACGCAATCAGACGGAAAGCCCCGCTCGTATTGCGGCCAGAGACCGTGCACCACGAAGGCATAGGGCCGCGCGCCGCGGCGGCTGCATTGTTGCGGATCGGCGCGATTCCCCGCCGACTCGCAATACGAAGGCGACCACGACAGGGCGAGGACATAGAAGTCGAACTGTCCCGGTTCGCCGTATTGCTGTTGTTGTGCCTGACCCGAAGAAGCCGCGAGCAAGAAAGCAGCGGCGATCAGCAGTCTGCGCATGATTACGGTCTCGCGGCGCGGCAGCGCGGCGCGTAGGCGAGGTTGCGGTCCAGGCCGACCACGCACCATGTCACGCCCCAAGTGAAGCCGGCGAAGCCGGTGTCTTCGCCGATCGAGTAGTAAACCTTGGTCCAGCGCTGCGCATTATAATGTGCGCTTGAGACCAGCACCTTCGCTTCGCAGTAGCGGCGGGGAATCAGCTTGTCGCTCCACGGGCGGAACGCGATCTGTTTCACGTCGGCGAAGGTTTCGATGCGCGCGTCGGATGCCCAGAAGTGCTGCTCCTTGGCATGGAAGCGCGAGGTGATCGTGCCAAGGCCCCAATCGCACTCCGGCACAGCGCCGTCGTAGCCGGGGCCGCCGAGCAGGCCGAAGTTCATTTCCAGCCAGCTTGCGGCCGGGGCCGGGTTCGCGGAGAGGCAAAGGCCAAGGAGCGCGATGGCTGCCGCAAGCCTGACTTTCATGGGTACGATCCTGCTTCGTTATTTGGCCGGACGATTGCTTGGCAGCCGGTCCGGGTCAAGCAGGATAGCCGGTTCCACCGGGAAATGCTGCACTTGCGTCGGGGTGGGGGTGGTCCTAGGTTGCCGCAAATTTCCCCTGATCCGGAATGCGCCATGTTCGTTCTGAAACCGAAAGCCCAGATTGTCGCCGCCGCTGCGCTCGCACTGCTCATGGCGGTTACGCGGGTGCATCACTTCGGTATCGGCAACATCGCGCCGGACGCTTCGACCGGGGTGTTCTTCCTCGCCGGGTTGCTGGTTGCGCCGGTGTGGTTTCTCGGCGCGCTGCTCGTCGAAGCGGTTGCGCTCGATGCGTTTGCGATCGGCTGGGTCAAGGTTGCGGATGCCTGCATGAGTTCGGGCTATGCGCTGCTCGCGCCTGCTTACGGTGCGTTGTGGTTCGCGGGCCGCGCGTTGCGCGGCGAGGAAAAGATCGACGTGGTGACGGCCGGAAAGTTCGTCTGCTTCGTCGTCGCCGGTACGGCTGTCTTTTTTATTATTTCCAATCTCGGCTACTTCTTCGGCAGCGAATTCTACATGCTCGGAATCGCGGAGTATGTCTCGCGCGTGACGCGGTATTTCCCGATGTACCTTACGGTAACGCTGTTCTACGTGGCGTTCGGTCTTGCGGTTTACGCAGCGGCAAGGCGGATCGTGCCCGTGCGAACGGCTTCCGTGCGCTGACCTGCCTGCATTTTCCGCAAAATTTTTTCGCTCCATAAGTAGAACGCCGTCGCCGTAGCCATTGTGTTACTGGGCGCGCGGTATCATGTTCCCGGTCTTGGATTCTCATGGAGTTGGGAAATGACTATCCTCAAAGCGGGCATGGCCGGCGAGCCGGTTAAGTTGTTGCAGGAGAAACTCGGCGTGACCGTGGACGGACAGTTCGGTCCGGCGACGGAGAAAGCGCTGCGCGAGTATCAGGCCAAGGAAAAGATCGCAGTCGACGGCGTGGCCGGTCCCGACACCTTCACGCACATGGGTCTGCCGCAGCTTGTGCTGCTGACCGTCGGCTCGGTGGGCGAGACGGTGAAGAAGCTCCAGACCGAACTCGGCATCACCGCCGACGGCCGCTATGGTCCGGCGACCGCGAATGCGGTCAAGGAATTCCAGAAGAAGAACGGCATTCCGGCCGACGGCGTCGCCGGTCCGCTCACGCTCTCGAAGACCAAGATGTTCGCGAAGGAAATGACGCCGAACGTCATCGCAGGTTCGATCCTCGATTTCGGGACGAAAGCCGCGCGCAGCATCTGGGACACCATCACCGGCGTGTTCACGAAGAAGTAGCGGAGTTTCGCATCCGCCGCTTCCCGCGGCGGGTGCGTCTACCGGCAGCCGAACCGGCTCCGTGGGGGCGGCCGGCCGGGTTTCATCTTCGCGCGGGGCAAACACAGGAGGCGCCTATGTCGCCAACCATCATCAATATCATTGTTCAGGCCATCGCAGGCGCAATCGGCGGAACTGCCATCGGTCAGACGTTGAAGAACCTCACTGCCGGCCCGATCGGCAACATCATCATCGGCGCGGTCGGTGGCGGTATCGGCGGCCAGATTCTTCAGGCGCTGATCCCGGCGCTGCAGGGCACGGTTGCGAGCGGCGATCCCGCTGCCATTGGTGGCAGCCTGGTCGGCGGCGGTGTCGCTGGCGCGGTGCTGACTGCCATCGTCGGCGCAGTGAAGAACAAGATGGGCTAAGCGCCCGCTTTCCTATTGAAGCGGAACCCGGCGCCTTCGCGGCGCCGGGTTTTTTATTGCCGGCTCAGCAGCGCCAGATGTTGACCGTGGTGCGGCCCTGCGAACCGGGCACGCGCACCTGCTGCACGTTGCACTGGCCGGTATCGCCGACGCGGTGGACTACCGGCTGCGCGGTGGGGATCGCCGCGGTTACGTCCTCGCGCTCGTCCGGCAATCCGATTTCGCCGTTCTGATAGATCACCGCAGGCCCGCGCAGGATGGGGAAGCCGGTCTGGCGGCGTGGACGATGCTGCCAGCCGGGGTGATGCGGACGCTGCGCATTGAACGAGTGATTTCGCGGCAGCACCGGGAAGCGATAATTCAGCGGACGATTGATGCCATAAGCGCGGAACGGCTGCGCATTGGCGGCGACGGCTGCATCCTTGGCCGAGGCAGGAGCCGCGGTTGCGAACGCGGCGATTGCGGATAGAAGCGCCGCGAGCGCGGCTGCCGTAACCAGTTTCATGACGCCACTCCAGACTGCCCGCATCTGTCCCGAAGGCTAGACCGCGCGCGGACGGGAGTCGATTCAGCCTTCCGGCGCAAAGGTGTTCCGTGTGCGTGGCGTCACTTCTTCCTGTTCACAAGCACGCGCCAGCCGCGCTTGCCGTCGCAATCCTTGGTCTCGCGCCAGAACACCAGTTCGGGCTTCAGTGGATCGCGTGCGATCCAGCGCGCCTCGGTGCGGCAGACCGCGTCGTCTTCCGGGTTGATGAAGAGATGGTTGAACTCGCGCGTGGCCGGGAAGACTTCGACGTTCGAGATTTCCTCCAGCCGCGTATCCTTGCCCTTGTAGGGGGTGGGAAAGCGGATCAGCTTCGCGTCTTTACCTTCCCTGTCGCGAGAGAAAACCTGTGCCGCGACTTCGTTCGCATGATTGCTAGGACACTTTAATTGCCAGAGCCAGCCGCCGGCGAAGGGCTGGCGCGTGACGTAATCGAGGACGTGATCGCAGGTGATCGCGGCCAGCACTTCCTTCGGCGCTTCAGTGCGCTTGATGATGTCGGAGCTTTGTGCGGGCACCGGTGAAGTGAGGCAGAGAACGAAAGCGGTGAGGGGGAACAGGCGTTTCATGGCGGCTCGGGAGACTGGAAGAATCTTCGGCTGGGCGAGCTATCCGGCGACCTTCGCATGGCCTTGACCGTTGCGGAAAGCTGGCCGCTCGCGCTTTCGTCATTTCCGCCATGTAGCGGATCGGCTATAAGCCGCGCGGTTTTCCCGGAGACACTGATGAAACGGGTTTTCTTCACCGCCGCCGTCCTGCTCGCGATGGTGCATGGTGCGTTTGCGTCCGCCAATGTCGACTGCGCCGCCGACGACAAGAATGTCGCGGCCCTGATCATCGAGGGCATTACCTCGCGTGACGGAAAGTACCTGGCTTCGTTCCGGGGTGAACTCGAGATCGAGCCGGGCAAGACGATTGCGTTTTCCAGAAACGACGTGAAGTCGTTCAACTGGGGCAACAACATCGCCATTCATATCGTGAAGCGCACTCCGCAGGGTCCGCTGGAGGTTCGCATCTATGCGAAGCCCGCAGGCGACGACGGCCTCGACTTCGAGGGCACCTACGTGGTGCGTGCGCCGAAACAGAATAAAAGCGGCAAGGTGAAATGTTCGGGCGGGTAGCCCTTGCGCTTGCCGGCTGCGTGGTGGTGGCCGGGCACGCGCGGGCGGAAGCCAATCTCTTTTGCATTGCCGCCGACCGTGGGGTCGAGCGGTTACAGTTTCAGGCAGTGATGCCGGACGACAAAAGCCGCTTTTCGACGCTTGAAGGCGTGCTGAAGACCGACCTGTTCGGCGAAACCGTCTTCGGGCCGGGTGACGTGAAACTGTTTTCGTGGACCGGCGAAATCCGGATGTTGGTGCGCAAGACCTTGCCGGACGGCAAGGAGGTGGAGATCGAGATTCTCGCGATCGACCGCAGCGGCCCGATGGATTACGGCGGCGGATATTTCGTGCGCTATGGCGGCGCGACGGTGAGCGGGCGCATCGCCTGCACGGGCGGATAGGAGAGAAAGATGAAGCGTATTCTGTTTCTGGTTGTGGCGCTCGCGGCGTTTCCCGGCGCAGCGCAGGCTTCCGCCGGTTTCAGTTGCGAAGCCGACGACAAGAACGTGACGCGCTTCGCGGTCGGCGGCGCGACGCCGCGCTCGGAACCCGGCCTCATCAACTTCGGCGCCGAACTTGAACTCGACGGCAAGAAGATCGAATTCAAGAAATCCGACGTCAAAAGTTTTTACGGCGCAGGCGGCATTATCCGCGTGCGCTTTGGTGCGCGCTCCGGCGAGCAGACCTACACCATCAACGTCAACGTCAAACGCAACCCGCAAGACGAAGACGACTGGCCGGGCACCTATGAAGTGACCTACGGCTCCTCGAACAAGAAAGACAAGACGAAGCCGGTCACGATCCGTGGCAAGGTGAAGTGTTTCGTCGAATGAAGCGTGCAGGCGTGGCGCTGGCCGTGCTGTTTTGGGTGTCGCCGGCTGTTGCTGATCCGCTGGTGTTGAGCTGCATGCCGAACAAAGGGTACGTGAACGCCTATGTCTGGGCGTTTGCGCCGGGTGGATTTCCGCCGTCGCATCTCGATTCCTTCCGCACGCTGGTGCGGATCGGCGCCGACGAATACGAGCTCGAAGCCGGGCATATCCTGCAACAGTCGATCCGCGAGAAGACGGTGCGTGTTCACGCGCGGCAGCCACTCTCGGCGGGGGAGACGGCGGAATTGCAGATCGAGGCAGGTTCGAGGAACGCGGCAAGGAATTCGCGGCGGAAATTTATTTCCGCGCAGGCCCCCGCGACGGACGCGGCACGGCGCGCTGCACCCTCGATTGAGGCGTTAACCAACGCACGAAACGCGCCGGAACCCTTGTGCCGCCTCCACGTTTTTCCCTCTGGAGGTGGGTCATGAAGCTCCATTCCCCATTGGACCTGTTGGTGGTTTGCGCTTTCGCGGCCGCAATCGTGCTGGCGATTGCGCTCACTTCTGCGCCCCTCGACAGGAGCCTGCGCGAGGGGCAGTCCGCGCATGTCAGCCGCGCGCCGTAGTTTTTTTACGCTACAGGTGGCTTAACAAGCCGCGTCGAACCTGCGACAATTTCCGGACGTTGCGGGTTCGGGTGCGAAGCTATGAAGCTCACGCCACGTCTTTCGACCGATGCGCTGTTTCTGCTGTTGCTGGCGGCGGTTTTCGCGCTTGCGCATTTCAGCTATCGCCCGCTGGACAACAGGCCGGTGAGATTCGAGCGTACGAACGCCGTCAACGTCGCCGAAGATCCGAGCATCGGCATACGGGTGCAGGATACGGGCTTGCGTCAATATGGCCCGCGGGACCAGTAGAGAAGAATCCCGCGCCCATGGCCGAACTCATTCCGGGCTGGGAAATCGTCGGCGAGAAAACTGGCAAGGCCTCCGGGATTTTTTCCGCGCTGTTCAATCTGCTGATGATGGTGCCGATGCCGCCGGCGCAGGCTGGCTCTGTCACTTACATAATTCGCAATCCTGAAACCGGTGAAATCCGCACCGTGAGCGGCGGCACGAAAGAAGAAGCGCAGGTCGCCGCGTCTTTTTTCAGGATCTGGGCGTGTAACGAACCGGCGAAGAAAATTGCGCTGCAAAAAATGAAAATATGGATGCGTGTTTTCATGCGCCGATCATAGTCACGCGCGGGCGCGCGGGGCAAGCAGGCTCACTGTCCGGCGGGCGGATAGCTCAGCGTGTAAATCCAGAGCCTTGGTTTCAGCGTGAGCAGATCGGGGTCGTTACTTTCGATCTCGACTTCGCCGATGAAGTGCTTCAGGTGCTCCGGCGGCTGGCCGCCCTCGATCTCGAAATGCGCGTCGAAGCTGCACCCGCCCGCGAGCTTTTCCAGTTTCGTGCCCTCGAAGTGGCCCTTGCCCGCGACGTCGAAGGCGAAGCCGTTGATCTTGAACGGCTTGCCCGCGATCTGCTCGATGCGCTGGATCGTCATGCCGTTCGTGATGCCGAAGGGGCCGATCCAGCGGTTCTTCTCGCCGAACACGGTGATGGTGCTCGGCCGTGCGCGCTTCTTCTCGTCGTACCATTCGATTTCGAGGCGGCGCGCGGGGTCTTTCGCGAAGATCACGCTGGCTTTGACGACCTCGCCCTCGGCGCGGTTTACGTCTTCGTAGGTGACGTTCTTCGCGCCATAGACTTTCACCAGATCGGCGTGGGTCGCCTTCGGCCCGAACTGCCCGCGGCACTCGACGCGATACTGCGGCTGCGGGATTTGCGGCGCTGGTTGCGCGAGTGCGGGGGAGGTGAGGAAGAGGGCGAGAATGAGCGTGAGGCTTTTCATTCCGCTCTTATATGTCATTCCGGGGCACGCCGCAGGCGTGGACCCGGAATCCATAACGGTTTGCATTAATTGCTCTGGATTCCGGGTTCGCTCGCTTGCGCTCGCGCCCCGGAATGACGGTGCTATCTTTCACTGCCGCCGGGTCAAGTCCGGCCATGACGAGGTGTAAAATTGTTCCGCTAGCGAAGATTTCGCCCTCGCCCAAGGGTGTTTCTTCCAAATGGAACGTCAGAGAATTTTAAATGTGGCGCCCCTTCGTTTTTCATCATGTGCTGCCCCCACTCATGGCCAAGTCGATCAATAAAATCGACAAGACGCTGAGGTGGGTTGGGGGCGTATGCGGGAATCCAAACTAGCCATTCGCGCAAGGAGCCAGGCACAATCATTGGTACATTTGGCGAGAAGAACACCACTGCTTTGATTTCTGACGAATTTAGATGCCGCGACATAACATCCGAAATCAAATCGTATTTATGTAACGGGCTGAATAGATAATTATTGTCATTGGCAATGAGTAGCACGCCAAGCGCGCTAGGAAGCGACTCTGTAGCTTTCGAGGATGCAATTTGCTTATTCGCTTTACGAGCAATTTTCTCGATTAGTTTTTTGAAATAAGTCTGAAGTATTCTGACACCGTTTGGGGGCAATGGTATTTTTCCGAATGACCACTGGATAATTTCGCTTCCTGTAAGTCCTGCTTTTGTTAAGAGGCGTAACATTAGGTCTGCGCGTTTCAAGTCGAGCGGATCAATCTCAAGGCATTTAAGTTCCGCAACGATGTTCTCACTGCGGAATATATAGTCCGCGTTAGTAGCTCTCGTGGCGACATTTAAATACAAGTCGTCGCTTGTTTCCCCGCCAAAAGATTTTATGAAGTGGCTAAAAACAACGGGAATGTCTATCGGATCGGGTCGCTTCGAGGGGCCCACAATGAAACGCAAATAAAAATTGTCGATCCAGTATCGTAATCGTAGTTTGGCTCCTTCCCATCTTCGCTGGAGTGAATTCATCGTCCTCCTCTCCGCGATTTGTGTGTGACACTATTCAGTGCGTTCAGATAATCACACGCTCAAGAACCGCTTTAATTTTAACGCCGGGTGAATCTGACGATTCGCAAACGCACATAATGTTCTGGAATCCGCCGCGTCCTATCATTTTGATTTTGCGGACATATTTACGGGCTCTTCCAGAAAACTGCACAAATAGCGGCTTGACCTCTACGTCAGCGATAAAATTATCCCCTTTACGCTCATAAGTGCCTAGATACAGGAATTCGTTGTTGCCGCCGTAAAGCTTTTTGCCTTCGGCTAGCGTGATAACACCAAGGTCATTGCCATCAGGCGTTTCAAAACGAGCTTGATAAAAACCGTCGAACATAAATGCCCCCACATTTTCCTATGATGGCCATGTGGGGGCCAAACTTGAAATCTGCAAGACGTTCAAATTTGCTTTTCTTGCTTGGCTGCAACTTTCTTAAGGCCCGGTAGAATTACCTCCCCTTCCTCTTAAACGTCCTCGTGCCACCCTTTCCCGCCGTGGAAGAAGCCTTCCGTCCCGTGGGTAACGGCGCACCGAATTTCTTCTGGCCCGCATAGGACTCCGCTTTTGCGACCATCTTGGCGGTGGGGTCGTCCACGAACGCCATCTCGACCTCGCGCAGGCGCTTGATTTCGTCGCGCAGGCGCGCGGCCTCCTCGAAGTTGAGGTCGCCGGCCGCTTCCTTCATCTGCTTTTCGAGATCGGCCAGCACGGCTTCGAAATTGTGGCCGTAGGTCGCGATGTCCTCGGCGAAGCCCGCGTCCACCGTCACGCGGTCGCGCTCGTAGACTGAACCCATGATGTCGCCGATCTGCTTGCGCACGCTCTCCGGGGTGATCCCGTGCGCGGCGTTGTACGCCTCCTGCTTTTCGCGGCGGCGCGTCGTCTCGGCAATCGCGCGCTGCATCGAGCCGGTCTCGCTGTCGGCATAAAGGATCACGCGGCCGTCCACGTTGCGCGCGGCGCGGCCAATCGTTTGCACAAGGGAAGTCTCGGATCGGAGAAATCCCTCTTTATCCGCGTCGAGGATAGCGACCAGTCCGCATTCGGGAATGTCGAGGCCCTCGCGCAAGAGATTAATGCCGATCAGCACGTCGAAGGCGCCGAGGCGTAAGTCACGAATAATCTCGATGCGCTCGATGGTGTCGATGTCCGAATGCATGTAGCGCACGCGCACGCCCTGTTCGTGCAGGTATTCGGTGAGGTCCTCGGCCATGCGCTTGGTGAGCGTGGTGACGAGCGTGCGGTAGCCGCGCTTCGCCGTCTCGCGCACTTCGCCGAGCAGGTCGTCCACCTGCGTCCGCGCGGGGCGGATTTCGATGTCGGGATCGGTAAGGCCGGTGGGGCGGATCACCTGTTCCGCGAACACGCCCTGCGTCTGGTTCAATTCCCAGCCGCCGGGCGTCGCGGACACGGCGACGGTCTGCGGGCGCATCGCGTCCCATTCCTCGAAGCGGAGCGGGCGGTTGTCCATGCAGGACGGCAGGCGGAAGCCGTATTCGGCGAGCGTCGCCTTGCGGCGGAAGTCGCCGCGATACATGCCGCCGATCTGCGGAATGGTGACGTGGCTTTCGTCAACGAAAATGAGCGCGTTGTCCGGCACGTATTCGAACAGCGTCGGCGGCGGCTCGCCGGGCGCGCGCCCCGTGAGCCAGCGCGAATAGTTCTCGATGCCGGAGCAGACGCCAGCCGCCATCAGCATTTCGAGGTCGAACATGGTGCGCTGCTCTAAGCGTTGCGCTTCCAGCAGGCGGCCCGCCTTCTGGAGTTCGGCGAGGCGCTGCTTCAGTTCGATCTTGATGCCTTCGATGGCCTGATTGAGCGTCGGGCGCGGCGTGACGTAATGCGAGTTCGCGTAGATCTTGATGAAGTCGAGTTCGTTGTGCTTCTGGCCGGTGAGCGGATCGAATTCGTGGATCGCTTCCACTTCGTCGCCGAAGAGCGAAATGCGCCAGGCGCGGTCTTCATAGTGCGCGGGGAACAGTTCGATCACGTCGCCGCGCACGCGGAACGTGCCGCGTGCGAAATCCATGTCGGTGCGGCGATATTGAAGCGCGACGAGGTCCGCGATCAGTTGCCGCTGGTCGAGCTTTGCGCCCTTCGTCACGTCGAAGGTCATGCGCGAATAGGTTTCGACCGAGCCGATGCCGTAAATGCACGACACCGATGCGACGATGATAACGTCGTCGCGCTCCAGCAGCGCGCGCGTCGCCGAGTGGCGCATGCGGTCGATCTGCTCGTTGATAGCGGAGTCTTTTTCTATGTAGGTGTCGGTGCGCGGGACATAGGCTTCCGGCTGGTAGTAGTCGTAATAGGAAACGAAATACTCGACCGCGTTGTCGGGAAAGAAGTTCTTGAACTCGCCGTAAAGCTGCGCGGCCAGCGTCTTGTTCGGCGCAAGGATGAGCGCCGGGCGCTGCACCCGCTCGATCACCTGCGCCATCGTGAAGGTTTTGCCGGAGCCGGTGACGCCGAGCAGCACCTGCGTGCGCTCGTTGTCGTTCACGCCCTTCACCAGTTCGTCGATCGCGGTCGGCTGATCGCCGGCGGGCTGATATTCCGAAACCAGCTTGAACTTCCGGCCGCCTTCGGATTTCGCCGGGCGCTCCGGGCGATGCGGCATCCACGCTGCGTTGTTGATTTCCGGACGGCCGTTCTTGATCAATTCGGCCAGCGAATTCGCGCTCGCGGTGGAGCCGAGCGACGGCACGTAATCGGCATCGTTCTCCGGCTTCTCGAAGCCCGCGGCGCGGGCGAGTTCCGGGTCTACGGAGGGCGCGAGTTTCGGCACGTCGAACGAAAGCTGCGGGCGTTCGGCCATGCCCTGATTCACGCCGGAGGCGGTGCGATAGGGCTTTTCGGCCTTACTGGCCTTTTGTTTCGGTGCTTTGGGCATGCGCCCAATATGGGCGCGCGAAGGCGGCGAGGGAAGGGCGGCGGGTTGCCCGGAATTGCGCCATTTCTTCGCGATCAGCCCGGAATGTTCTGCAGCCGCTCCAGCTTGCGGATCAGGTCGGCGCTGGAGACCGCGGTGGCGGCGAAGCGCGTTAGCAGCGCGATCGGGCGTGGCGGCAAGTTATCGAGATCGAGTTTCTCCACCGCGCCGGGTACGGCCTCGCCCTTGCCTACGGCAGTGATGTCGGTGATGGCGGCGTCGAGGAACATCGCCATGGCTGCCTCGTCCTTCTCGTAGCGTCCTTTCGGGCGCTCCGGCAGCGAAGTATCGCGCGCAAGCACGCGCATCATGCGCTCCATGATGAGTGAGTGGACGGAATAGAGCGTCTTCACCGGCAGCCGTCCGCCCCAGATCATCCTCAGGACGGCGAATCCCGTATTCGTATGCGAGAGCAGCACGCGGTCTTTCGGCGCGTATTCGATGTTCGCGAAGGCGTTCCCGCCCTGGTCGATATACTTGTGAAGGATCATGGGAAAGATTTCAGTCGCCGCCGCCGATATAGCCTGCGATGAACCATTTTCCACCACGCTTCAAGAAGCAAAGGCGCGGGTCCAGCGGGGTGAGCAATTCGCCCGGCGCAACGAAGCCGCGCTTGCCGTCGGGAAGGATGACGGCCGTCCAGTCCTTCTCGGCATTGAAGTCCTGCGTGCGGCCGGCGAGATCGGTGAATACGAAATGCGGTGTGAGTTTTGCAATTTCGGGCGCCCCCGCTTCGCTTTTCTCGCGCACCGTTACGCCTTCTTTTGCCGGGTAGCTCCAGTCGAATACATCGGAGTTCGTGACTTTCAGAAGATTCTCGAATGCCTTGTCGCTGTAGCGCGGCGCGGGCGGCGAACATAAAACATTGGCGCGCTTGCCGTGCGGGCCGGGTGTTGCTTGCGCAAAAGCGATCAGGAAACGCCAGCCACCGCCGTCTTCCGTACTCAATCCGAGTGCGCGGTCGAGGTGTAAGATTGGCGCTTTCCCCTTTTCGAAGCTGCCGCCGAAATCGCGCTCCCAGAAGAAGTCGCGCGCCAGAATCTTTTCGAGCGTGGCCTTGTCCTTGTTCTTCGCGATGTCGAGCAGGCGCTCGCGGAATACGCCGAGCGAGATGTCGCCCGGAGCCGCGGGAACGGAAACGGCAACCCGCGGATAGGTCTTCCACGTTTGCGCGGAGGCCGGAAAAGCACACGCGAGCGCCGCGAGAGCGGCGCCCGCGATGAATGCGCGGCGGTTCATACCCGCCGGAAGACGACGCCGATCAGCAGAATCGCATAGCCGAGCAGCAGCAGCTCATAGACGTAGCGCGGATTGATGACCGGGATCGAGACCACGCGATAGTAGATCAGTAGTGAGAGCACCGCGAACACGAGCGAGAGCACGAACAGCAGCATCGAGGGAGGGGTGAGGGCAAAACCGCCGCGGCGATAGGCCATGAGAAATCTCCGGATGTGAGGAAAGCAACGATATCACGAAAGCCGTTGGCAGAACGCGCGCACGCAGCGCGAAGTTCCGGTTAAAGCCCCTTGAACAGGATGCCTACCATCGCGACCACCCAGGCCGCGGTCATCACGGCGAAGCGGTACTGCGCGATCATCCCCATGCCGGGAATGAGCAGGCTTAGAAGCGCGAGTACCGCGAGCGTGACGGACAACAGAAAGACGACGGTAGTGGGTGCGGTCAGGCGCATGGGGCGGTTCCCGTACTTCGTGAACGTTGCGGAGGGAATCGCATTATGCCTAGCGTGTTGCGGAAGCCAAGCAACGCCCGCCCGGATTATCCCCAAACGCCTTGCTGCCGGAGCCTCTCGTCATGACGCTGTCGCCTGCGATCTTGCCAATCCTGCTTCTGTTCATCTCCAACATTTTCATGACGTATGCGTGGTACGGCCACCTGAAGGACAAGTCGTCCCCGATCATCTTCGCCATTCTTATCAGCTGGGGCATCGCCTTCATCGAATATTGCTTCGCCGTGCCGGCGAACCGCATCGGGCATTCGGTTTATTCGGCCGCACAACTGAAGACGATTCAGGAGGTGATTACGCTCATCGTATTCGCCGGTTTCTCGGTGCTCTATCTGGGCGAGAAACTGTCGTGGAATCACTTCGTGGGGTTCTCGCTGATCGCGGGCGGTGCCTTCTTTATTTTCCACAAGTGGTGATGGTCAGGGAGTGGCCGGGGATGCAGCGCTAGTGCGCCGCCAGCGGATAAACAGAAAGACCAGATAGGCGATCAGCAGGAGCAGGCAAAGCGGATAGCCGATCAATATGCCCCAGAAAGCGGCGCCAAGGTCGCGGCCCGCCTGCGACGGAACGCCGAAGAACGTGCAGCCGCCGACGCCGCCTTCGTTGAACTGACAGCGTCCGCTCGCGGCCGACGAAGCAGCCATCAGGGAGAACATCATCGGCGCGAGCGTCAGCCAGCACGCAGCGAGAAACGCCACGATGATCCGCCAGCGGTTGCGTATAAATGAGCGATGGAGCGGATAAAGACAGAGCAGCAGCCACACCGCGCCGAGCATGACGAAGGCAACGGAAATGCCGGTCGCAATACCCAATGTCCGGTCCGCGGTCTCGCCGAGCCAAATGCCCGCAACCTTGCAGGGCACGGCAGGTTCGCATCCTGTGATTTTTCCAATTGCGCCTACTGCGAACAATACAAAGGCCGGCAGGAGCGGGATCAGCAACAGTGTAGCAAGAATCCTTCGCCAGAAGCGTTGTCCGGTTTCCACTTCATCCCCCGTCCGTGCGAAATTATTCCGCCGGCACCAAACGCAATACTTTTCCGTTGCGTGCGTCGGTCAGTAGCCAGACCGTGCCATCGGGCGCCTGCCGCACATCGCGGATGCGCTCGCCGATGCTCTCCAACAGGCGTTCTTCCTTCACGACCTTTTCGCCGTCGAGTTCGAGGCGTACCAGCGCGGTGAATACCAGCGAGCCGGTAAAGAAGTTTCCTTTCCAGCCGGGGAAGGTGTCGGCCGTGTAGAACATCGCGCCCGACGGCGCGATCGACGGCGTCCAGTAATAGATCGGCTGCTCCATGCCATCGCGATGTGTGCTCTCGTGAATCTTCGAGCCGGAGTAATCGATGCCGTAGCCGATCACGGGCCAGCCGTAATTCTTGCCGGGTTCGGGAATGTTGATCTCGTCGCCGCCACGCGGACCGTGTTCGGTGATCCAGAGCTTGCCGGTGACGGGATGCAGCGCCGCGCCCTGCACGTTGCGGTGTCCCCACGACCAGATTTCCGGCCGCGCGTTTTTATCCTTCACGAACGGATTGTCCGGCGGCACCTGTCCGTCCGGCGTAATGCGGATGATTTTGCCGATGTGGTTGGAGAGATCCTGCGACGGCGTTTTCAGGTTGCGCTCGCCGGTGGTGACGAAAAGATTTCCGTCGCGGGCGAAGACGAGGCGCGAACCGAAGTGGAATCCGCCGGGCCGTGCGGGGTCCTGCCGGAAGATCACCTTCACGTCTTCGAGCGTGGCCTTGCCGTCCTTCTCGACGAAACGCGCGCGCATGACGGACGTGCTGCTGGCGTTGCCGTCGCGCGGTTCCGCGAAGCTCATGAAGATCAGGCGGTCTTTTTCGAATCCGGGCGAGAGCACGATGTCGAGCAGTCCGCCCTGACCGACCGCCGCGATTTTCGGCAGTCCTTCCACAGGATCGGAGAGTTTGCCGTCCTTGGTGAGGATGCGCAGCCGTCCGGGCCGTTCGGTTACGAGCATCCGGCCATCGGGAAGAAACGCGAGGCCCCACGGATTTTGCAGTCCGGTCGCGATGGTTTCGACGCGGAAGGTTGCCTTCTCGGATTTGACGAGCGGTGCTTCGGTCTGTGCCTGCGCTGCGGGCGCGGCGAACAGCAATGCGGCGAGGAAAAGCGCGAGATGTTTCATGCGGCAAACCTAGCGGGCCTGCCGGTAACGCGCCAATGCGGGGAAGGTTTTACGCCTGACGGCGGGAATTGCCGTTGCGGCGGACTTCCGCTGCGCGCTTGGTGTGTTCGGGCTGGCAATCACGCAGCGCCATGACGGTCAGCACCGCCATCACGACGAGAATTCCGCCGAGCACCAGCGCGGTCGAGAACTTCGACGATTCTTCCATGATCATGACGTCGGGGCGCGTCTGCGCGAGGGCGTCGCCTGCGCCTGCCACGGTCAGGATCAGGGCAATGGACAAGATCAGGGTCGCGGCCAGTGCGATATGCAAAACCGAAGCGCAGGCCCGGAAGGAATTTGCTTCCTGAGCGAGGTCTTCGGAGTGGGCAGCGAATTTACGCAGTTCCATTGCTTCAGTTTCCGCAGATGCCGGGATTCGGCTTTCTTGCCGGTAGCAATAAACAGGCCGAACTTGGCCCGCCTGCGACCGGAACATGACGCACTGCGGTAGAGCCATGACGAAACTATGGCAATTCCCCCAAATGCCGCGTCCGGCACCGGAAAACAGGCTCTGGAAGCTCTGGGCCTGCTAGGCCGGAAATGCCGACTTTGCGGGCGGCAGGCCCAGGGTCCGGTGGGGATGCTCGTGATCTATGCCGACATGGCCGGGATTGCCTTCGATCCGGGCGAGCCAGCGCCGCAGGGCGGGGAAGCCGCTCAGGTCGAAATCGCCTTCATGGGCCACATGGGTATGGGCATAGAGCGCGAGATCGGCCACGGTTTCGCGCGCGCCGACGAAATAGTCGTGCCGCGCCAGATGTTGCTCCATCAACGCAAGCGCCTCGTAGCCGCGCTCCATCCACTGATCGATGTCGTGGGTGCGCAGTTCGCGGCCACCGCGCACCAGATGCAGCCAGAACCGCGCTTCCGCGATGGCAGGTTCGTGGCTGTGCTGTTCGAAAAACATCCAGCGCAGGGTCTCGGCATATTCGAAACGGTCTGCGGGCAGGTACGGCGTGCCCTCGGCGAGATAAACGAGGATCGCATTCGACTCGGCAAGGCGGCGGCCGTCGTCCAGTTCGAGTAGCGGGACGCGTCCTTCCGGGTTCTTGGCGAGATATTCGGGCGTGCGGTTCTCGCCCTTGAAGCGGTCGATCTCGACCAGCCTGTAGGACTGCGCGAGGCGCGACAGCAGCATGCGCACCTTGTAGCTGTTGCCCGAGGTCTGCATCGAATAGAGCGTGAACAAGACCAGCCTCCACTTCCACCGCCGTCCAGCAACACGCCAAACATGGCGAAGCCGCGGCTTCAGGCTTGCGACGAGGGAAGGGTGTGGTATGCTCGGGTTTTTTCGGGACGATGACAATAAACCGCGTCCCATCGTCCCCGGATTCGAATTCTAGCTGTGCGTTAAGCTGCCTAATCAGTCCATTGACGAGACGCATGCCCAGGCCGGTGCCTGATTTCGGACTGAAGTTTTCAGGAAGGCCGGTGCCGTCGTCCTCGACGATAAGCCGCATGTCGCCGCCGGTTTGTGCGAAGGAGACGTTCACGGTGAGCAGCGCGTCTCGCCGGTCGCCGTGCTTGAAGGCATTCGTCACCAGTTCGTTCACGATGAGACCGAGGGGCATCACGATGTCGGCGTTGAGGGTGACGTCGGTGGTCTCCAGAATCAGCCGCTTTCTGGAATCCGGGCCAGCGCTCTCCGACAGATCGGCAGTAAGCGCGCGCAGATATTCGCCGAAGTTGAGCGCGCGAAGTTCACCGGTCTGGTACAGGCGCTGATGGACCTGGCCCACGGTGACCACACGCCGGCTCGCTTCAACGAATTGCTGGCGGGTGTTCGGGTCCAGCGTGGAGCGGGCCTGTAACTGCAGCATGGAAGAAATCAGCGCCAGCGAGTTACGCACCCGATGATCGACTTCGCGCAACAGAAAGTCTTTCTGTGCGAGTTGCGTGTCCTTTTCCTGAAGTGCGGTGCGCAGCGCGATTTCGGTGACATCCTGCGCGGCGGTGGTGCGTTCGGCTTGAAACAGCCGCTGGTTCAGGGCGCTGATCTTGCGGCCGTGGCGGAGAATGACCTCGCTGATCGAGAAGCCGAGCGAAGTTGCAACTTCGATGTCTTCGAGCGACCAAGGCACGGAGCGTCCCGAACGTTCCTCGGTCCAGCGTTCGAACGAGCGCCGCGGCAGAGGTTGCGTCCCGCTTTCGCTCATCGCTTTTGACGGGTTTCCGGCCCAGTTTACGGTCTCCGCGACACCGGGGCGGAACCAAAGAATTCGCGTTCCGGCTTCATCACGGAGCGGAACAACCAGTACGCCGCTCGCGGTTTTCGCATGATCGCCGAATTCCGCCAGCCATATGGAAGATTGGTCGGTGGCGAGCGTGCCGGTTTCTCCATCGAGCGGTATCGCTGCGAGTAGTTTGAGGATCGCGGCCTGCGGCGGGCAATTGCCGATGCAATCGATCGCGCCACCGCGCACGATGGCAGCGCCGCCGGCGTCGAGCAGCGTGGGCAACCCGACCGGGCTGGACGTCAGCGCTTCGACGAAATCGTCGCGCACTGCCATCTGTTCGAGCAACGCGGAATAGATGCGCTGTTGTTCGCCGCGCTTTCTCCGCGACGCGCGTTCTTCCAGGTCATTCAGGCGCATTGCATAGCTTTGCACCAGATGTACGACGCCGCGCGCGGCTTGCGGAGAGACGGGCAGCCGCTGACGATGATGGCCGACGATCAGTCCCCATAACTTGCCCTGCTTCATGACCGAAGCCGACATCGCGCCATTCACATTGATGTTGCGCTGATATTCGAGATGGACCGGAGACTGGGCGCGCAGCCGCGCTCCGGAAAGATCCGCCGGTGCGGATACATCGGCGGATTGCAGCACATGGACCGGCGTGGCATCGCGGTCGGTCATTATGCGGAGCAGGTTCTCGGAATAGAGTTCGCGTGCCTGACGCGGAATGTCGGACGCGGGAAACCGCAAACCTAAGAAGGGTTGATAACTTCCCCCCTGCATATCTTCCGCGGTGGTGTCGCCGTTCCAGTCTTCGTCAAAACGGTAGATCAACGTACGCTCGTAGCCCGTAATTTTGCGAACGGCACGCAGCACGGTTGCGTCGAGCTGTTCGAGGGTCTCGGTGTCGCGCATCTCTTCGACTGCGCGTTCAATCGTGCGGCTGTAGCCGGATGCGGAAATGCCGCCGAAAATCTGGACGTTTTCCAGTTCGACGAAGACCAGACCGCCGCGTGCGTGAATCCAGCAGGCGCTTGGCAGCCGCAGGTTCAATGTAGTGGCGTAGCAGGCAGGATTGTTTGCCGAGACCAGATTCTGTTCCAGATCGGTCCGGATCGCGAGCGTTATAGCGTCCGGTAAAATCTCGCTCGCATATTTTCCGAGAGTTTCAGTTGGATCAGTGGCGAGAAATTCGGAGATGTTCTCGCTGCACAGGACGATCCGTTCGTCTTCGATGCGATACGCCACAAGCGCGCCGTGCGGTTGAATGGCGCCGGGGGTGCGGATAGGTTCGCGTTCGCAAATCTCGCGGTCGAAAGATTTCCCTTCCGCCTGCAATTTGACGATGGACTGCGCGAAGTTCGGTTTCGGATTGGAGAGGTCGGGCAAATGAGGGTCTTTTCAATGCCGGAAAACAGCGTCGGCGATGCTAGCCATCCCTCTCCCAAAGCAGATGGCAGCTCGATTGTGGCAAAGCTTCGACAAGAGACGTCCGAAGCGCACTTGTCGATCGAGCAGTCGCCGCCTATGCGCGCGATTTTCGCCGACACCTATACCCTAGCGGAATACCACAGGTTGTTACAGCACCTATTCGTCTTCTATTCGCCTTTCGAAAGGGCCGTGTTCGATACGCTTTCGCCGCCGCTGGCGGCGGAACTCGGAAGCCGGAAAAAGACCGGCTGGCTACGGCAGGACCTTGAGGCGGCCGGGGAGGGTTCGCAGCCGCAAATGGTTGCGCCGGTTCCGCGTTTCGAAAGCGACGAAGAAAGAATGGGGGCGCTCTATGTGCTGGAAGGCGCGACGCTCGGCGGCAAACTGATCCGCAAACGCCTGCTCGGTCATTTCGGCGGAGATGTCAGCGAAACGCTCCACTTCTATTCCGGCTATGGCGCGCAGGCCGGTGCGCAATGGACATCCTTCCGGGCGATCCTGGCACGTCTGTTCGACCATGCCGATGCCTCGACGCAAAGCCGGGTCGTGCGGGGTGCGAATGTCACCTTCGCCGCGCTCGAAAAATGGCTGGACGGGATGGCGCAACCGGGTCATGCGCGCGGAGCCTTGCCCTAGGCGGATTTCGCCGGTACCAAGCGGCCCGCTCGCACCGCAAACCGGACAAAGAAAATGGCCTTCATTTCGGATGCGCTCTCGCGCATCAAGCCGTCGCCCACGATCGGAATTTCCAACGTCGCGCGCGAGATGAAGGCGGCGGGGAAAGACGTGATCGCGCTTTCCGCGGGCGAGCCGGATTTCGACACGCCGCAGCACATCAAGGACGCGGCGATCGCGGCGATCCAGCGCGGCGAGACCAAATACACTGCGGTCGACGGCATTCCCGAACTGAAGGCCGCGATCTGCCGCAAGTTCGAGCGCGACAACGGCCTGAAGTACAAGCCTTCGCAGGTGTCGGTTGGCACCGGCGGCAAGCAGGTGCTGTTCAACGCGCTGGTCGCGACCATCAATCCCGGCGACGAGGTCATCATCCCCGCGCCGTACTGGGTCAGCTATCCGGACATCGTGCAGTTCTGCGGCGGCAAGCCGGTGCCGCTGCCGACGAAGGCCGAGCATGGATTCAAGGTGCAGGCCGCCGATCTAGAGCGGCTGATCACGCCGAAGACCAAGTGGTTCATCTTCAACTCGCCGTCGAACCCGTCCGGCGCGGCTTACTCGCACGACGACCTGAAGAAGGTGACGGATGTGCTGAAGAAGCACCCGCATGTCTGGGTGCTGACCGACGACATGTACGAGAAGCTGGTCTATGACGGCTTCAAGTTCGCGACGCCGGCGCAGGTCGAGCCTTCGCTGTATGACCGCACGCTGACCCTGAACGGCGTGTCGAAGGCCTATTGCATGACCGGCTGGCGTATCGGTTACGCCGCGGGGCCGGAGCAGCTCATCAAGGCGATGGGCACGCTGCAATCGCAGTCCACCACGAACCCATCCGCGATCTCGCAATGGGCGGCGGTGGCGGCGCTCGACGGCCCGCAGGATTTCATCGAGAAGCATAACGTCTCGTTCAAGAGCCGCCGCGACCTGATCGTGTCGATGCTGAACCAGGCGAAGGGCATCCAGTGCCCGACCCCCGAAGGCGCTTTCTATGTGTACCCCTCCTGTGCGGGTACGCTCGGCATGACCGCGCCTTCCGGCAAGAAGCTGGAGAACGACGAGGACTTCGCGAAAGAGTTACTGGCAAGTGAGGGCGTCGCCGTCGTACACGGCGCGGCGTTCGGATCGTCACCGGCCTTTCGCATTTCCTACGCCACTTCCGAGAAGGAACTGGAAGAGGCCGGGCGTCGCATCCAGCGCTTCTGCGGTTCGCTGCGCTAACAGCGAATTTGCCGAAAATTCGAGCCGAACGCTGCCGCCGTCTGCGTGGACGAATGGCAGCCCGACGCGTTAGCGTCGTGGCTCGGCGTTTGCGTTCAGGGAAGAGGGTCGATGCCGACGAGAGTATTATGCCTCGGTGGCGGCTATACCGCCGTCACGCTGGCGTGGGGATTGCGGCGCACGATTAAACGCGGCGATTGCGAGCTGACCATCGTCAGCCGCGATAACTTCCATACGTTCCACGGCTTCGTGCACGAAATGCTGACCGGGAAGGTGCAGCCGGGACAGATCATCTCGCCTGCGCGGCGCATCTTTCCTCCGGCGAGATTCTACAACGCCGAGATCGAGGCGATCGATATCAAGAACCGTAAAGTTACGGTGGCGCGCCTGCTCGACGGCAAGCAGAGCGAGCTTACGTTCGATCATCTGGTATTCGCGCTCGGCTCCACCGACGACCTCGGCCGTTATGCCGGCATCGCGGAACACGCGCTGAAGCTGAAAACTTACTGGGACTGCTTCAAGACCCGCAACCACCTGCTCTCCATGCTGGAGATGGCGGAGGCCGAGAGCGACCCGGAAGAGCGCAAGCGGCTGCTCACTTTCGTCGTGGCGGGTGGCGGCTATGGCGGCGTGGAGGTTTCGACCGAGTTACAGCACTTCCTGCAAACGGTGGTGCGCAAGGAATATTCCGGCATCAGGCCGGAGGAGCCGCGTGTCGTGCTGGTTCATTCGACCGCGCGCATTCTTCCCGAATTGCACGAACATCACGAGCCGCTGGTGACATGGGCGGAGAAGTTCGTGGCGAAGAGCGGAATGGATTTCCGTCCGGGCCGGAAGGTCGCGGCGGCGACGGCGGAAGAAGTCGTGCTCGATGACGGCGAGAAAATATCCACGCGCACGATCATCAGTTGCACCGGCACCGCGCAGTCGCCGCTGCTCGACAAGCTCGACCTGCCGCGCGACGACCGCGGACGCATCATGGCGGACGAGCATTGCCGCGTGCGCGGCGAAGTGGACATCTGGGCCGGCGGCGATTGCGCTTCCGTCCCGCATCCGAAGGGCGGCATTTGTCCGCCGCTCGGCATCTACGCGCTGACCGCGGGCCGCCAGATCGCGAAGAACATCAAGCGCGCGATCTATCATCGTGAGCCGAAACCCTATCGTTTCACCGGACTTGGCGATGCCTGTGCGCTGGGCCGCCGCCGCGCGGTCGCGCATGTGCGCGGCTTCCGGCTTAAGGGATTTGCCGCGTGGGTGGCTTGGCGTTCGCTGCTCCTGATGTTCGTGCCGTCATGGGACCGCAAGGTGCGGCTCGTCGCCGACTGGATGATGTGGCCTTTCATCGGCCGCGACATCGTGAACATGAAGGTCGAACAGCAGATGGGCGTCGCGCGCGAATATTTCGAGCCGGGGCAAATCATCATGCGGCAGGGCGATGTCGGCCAGCGCATGTTCCTGCTCTGGAAAGGCGAGGCGGAAGTGCTGCTCGACGGCGAGAACGGGCAGACGCGTGTGAAAACCATCAAAGAAGGCGACCACTTCGGCGAGACTTCGACGCTGCAAGGCGTGCGCCGTATCGCGACGGTGAAGGCGCTGACACCGGTCGAGGTCATTTCCATCGGCCGCGCGGAAGCGATGGCGCTCGCGGATGTGCACTCCGCTTTCGGCGGCAAGCTGCGCACGCCGCTGGTTTCGCTCGAAGCGCCGTCAGCCAAGCCAACTCCGGCCGCAGAACGCGATTTTTCGATCTAGCATTGAGGGAACGGCAATGAACTTTCCGCAACCGCTCGACACGCTGAGTGCCGATTGCAAATCGACTTTAACCGCCGCGATGAAGCCGATGGATTTCAAGGCCGGCACGGCGATCTTCCACGCCGGCGACAAGGGCGACGGCTGCTACATCGTCGAGAAGGGGGATGTGCGGATCGAACTCGGCCATTCCGAGCATGTCGATACCGACAGCGTGCTGGATTACGCGCGCGCCGGGCAACTGTTCGGTGAGTTCGTATTGCTCGACGGCAAGCCGCGTCCGGCCAGCGCCATCGCGGAAACCGACGTGAAGGCGTACTTCCTTTCCGCGCAGGCGATCGACGATCTCGCGAAGTCGCATCCGTCGCTGGCGCTGAACGTGGTGCGCGCGCTCGGCCGCGATGCTTCCGAGAAGCTGCGGCAGGCCGCGACGCGCCTCGAAACCTTCCTTGAATCCAATGCGCCGGACCCGGAAGTCGACGAAATGGTCGCGAAGGCGAAAGTGGCGCAGGCCGAGTTCGAAAACTGGCCGGAAGAGAAAGTTGATGCGCTGCTGCTTGCGCTTGCCTCGGCGATTGCCGAGCAGGCGCTGCCATTGGCCGAAGCGACGGTGAAGGAAACCAAGCTCGGCAACGTCACCGACAAGACTACGAAGAACGCGCACGCGGCGTTGGGTGTCTACCAATCGCTCGCCGGGAAAACCGGACGCGGGATTCTCAAATCCGACGACAAGACGAAGATCCACGAAGTCGCGACACCGGCGGGCGTGGTGTTCGGTCTCGTGCCGGTCACGAATCCGGTTGCGACCGCGATCTTCAAGACGCTGATCGCGTTGAAAGCGCGTTGCGCGCTCATCCTCAGTTTTCATCGTGCCTGCCTCGGCGTTGGTAACACCACCTGCGAAATCATGCAGAAGGTACTGAAAGCGCACGGCGCGCCGGAAAACATCGTGCAATGGGTGAAGGCGCGCGGCAGCCGCACCAAGACCGTGAAGTTCATGAGTCACCCGGACGTATCGCTGGTGCTCGCGACCGGCGGTGCGGGCATGGTGCGCGCGGCATATTCTTCCGGCACGCCCGCGCTCGGCGTCGGTCCGGGTAACGCGCCGACCTTCATCGCGGCGGATGCGAATATTCCGATGGCGGCTTATGCCATCGTGGTCAGCAAACCGTTCGACAACGGCCTGATCTGCGGCGGCGAGCATAATCTCGTGGTCGATACTTCGGTGCGCGCGGAGTTCGTGAAGGCACTGGAGCAGAACGGCGCCGCAGTGCTGAATGATGAGGAGAGAAAAGTTTTCCTCGCCAAAGCTGTCGATCCTAAGAAGGGCAAGCTCATTCCCATCGTGGTCGGCCAGTCGGCGCAGACCATCGCCAACGTGGCGGGGATCAAGCGCGATTATCCGATCAAGCTGATCGTGGTGCCGATGCCGAACGAGGCGGTTGCACAGAAACATGCGATGGCTGGCGAGAAGCTCACGCCCATTCTTTCCCTGTTCACGGTCAATGACGACCAGGAAGGTTTCCGGCTCAGCCGCGCCATTCTTGATGGTGAGGGCGCGGGCCATACCGCGATCATCCACACGCAATCGGATGCGCTGGCGCAGCAATTCGGCCTGCTGATTCCGGCGAGCCGGATCCTGGTCAACTCGCCGGGCGTGCAGGGCGTGAGCGGCCTGACCACAGCGCTGTGTCCCTCGTTCACGCTCGGCTGCGGCACGTTCGGCGGTAATTCCACCACCGATAACGTCTCGTTCTCGAACCTGCAGAACGTGAAGCGGCTGGCCTATTTCATTCCGCCTGCGACGATGCCGGGTGCCGCGTAAACCATTGGCCGAAAGTCGTGTGGTTTTGCGCTGCAAAAATGCGCGGCAAACGGGAACTTGTGTTCCGCTGGCGACTTATGTCATGCGGCACTCGTGGAACCTCCGGTTCCGCGCCTTTAGGGGCGTACATATTCAAGTGAGCAAGTGAAAGGGAGCAATCGATGAACCGTCGTCTACTCGCCGTGTTCGCGGCGCTGGCCGCAGTCTTCACATTCGCGGTCACCCCCGCCGAAGCGCGCTACGAGCGCGTCGGCACGCTGGAATGTCGCGTCGCGCCGAACGTGAGCTTCATCATCGGCTCCGTGCGCCATGCAAGCTGCGCGTTTTATCCGATCAACCGCGGGCGCGTGCATCGCTATCGTGCGTCGATCGAGCGCGTCGGCCTCGACGTGAACATCAGCGCCGGCGGCGTGCTGGTCTGGGCGGTTCACGCCCATAACCGCCGCCTCTATCCGGGTGATCTGCGCGGCAATTACACCGGCGCTTCGGGCAACATTACGCTCGGCCTCGGCATCGGCGGTAACGTGCTGGTCGGCGGCTCGCGCAACACGGTCGCGCTGCAGCCGCTCTCAGGCGAAGGCAACGTAGGCGTCGGCCTTTCAGTCGGTGTCGGCCAGCTTCGCCTGCACTAAGTTTTCTGCGCGAATAAAAGTCTGCGGCCCGGAAAATCTTCCGGGCCGCGTTTGTTTTTGCTGTCAGGCGGCTTTGTTCTCTTGCAGAAACGTAAGCGCCTCGTTGAAGCGGCGCTCAACCGTATTCAGTGAATCCGCGGTCAGCTTGTCGAACAATTCGTAGAAGCGTGGCAGCAGTTCGACTTCCGATCGTCCCGGCGCGAGCACACGCAGCAAGCCTGCATCCTGCGCGTCGTTCACCACATTATGGACATGCGCGCGGGAAATGCCGAAGCGGCGCGAGATCTCCTGGTAGGGAATGGTCGAGACGGTGCCGTCCGGCGAGCGTTGCGCGCTCACGACCAGCGAGAGCAGCACCATGTAGCCGCTATCGCGCATCAGAAAATATTGCAGCATTTCGGTGTGCTTCATCGTCATGGTCATGGTTTCGACGAAAGCCGCGACATTCACGATCGCGTTCGCACGTTCAAACTCGGAGTCGCAGTTTGCCGCGCGTTGCAGCGCTTCGCCTTCGCCGATGAGCAGGCAGGCGCGCGCCTGGGCGCGGATTCCGCGACTTTCACGTTCCAGAACACCGGCACGGGCTTTACGGTGCGCGGCGTGCCGATGGCGCGCGAAACGCTGTTTGCGGAGGGCGGTTTCGATATCCGACTTACGCCGCTCCACACGGTCGGCCTTCTCTATGCCGCGAACGCTTCCACGACTTCGCTGGAGCAGCAGGTCAAGGGCAAGTTTGAATTGAAGTTTTAAGCAGCGCTCCGGGGCTGCGCACCGCGCGCTGCGCTGCACAGCATCGAGTGCTTGCGCTGGCATCGTTTCGCTGAAACGATCATTTCCCGGCCGCCCTCTCTCGGCCGGTACCCCGGTCAGGCCGGGCGAGCGGCGCTCGACACCACCGGGTCAGGGAGGTGTCGATGGCTGACAATAAAGGCCCCGTACGCAACAGCGATGCCGGGGCAAACAATCCGAAAGATGCAAACGGCATAAGTCGCAAGGGACCGCGCGCAATCGCGATCGTCGGTCCATTCCAGTCCGGAAAGACTACTTTGCTGGAAGCGATCCTCGCGCGCACCGGCGCCATCGCGCGGCCCGGCTCGGTGGATGCGGGAACTTCGGTCGGCGATTCCAGCGCGGAGGCGCGCTCCCACAAAATGAGCGTGGAAGCGAATTTCGCGACCGCCGAATTTCTGGGCGAAACCTATCATTTCATCGATTGTCCCGGCTCGGTCGAGTTCGCGCACGACATGCGCGCGGTATTGCCGCCGGTCGACGCGGCCATCGTGGTCTGCGAGGCGGACCCGAAGAAAGTGCCGCAGCTCCAACTCGTAATGCGCGAACTGGAAGCGCAGGGCATTCCGAGATTCCTGTTCATCAACAAGATCGACAAGGCGAACCAGCGCGTGCGCGAGACGCTGGCGCTGTTGCAGCCGGCGTCGCGGATTCCCCTCGTGCTGCGCCAGATTCCGATCTGGAAAGACGGCATCGTGCGTGGCTTTGTCGATCTCGCGCTGGAACGCGCGTTCATCTACCGCGAGCATACGGCGAGCGAGGTGGTCGATCTGGAAGGCGACAATGCGAGCCGCGAGAAGGACGCCCGCTTCTCGATGCTGGAGCGGCTCGCCGATCACGACGACGAACTGATGGAGCAACTGCTCGAAGACATCGCGCCGCCTCGCGACAAGGTGTTCGACGATCTCGCGAAGGAATTGCGGGAAGGTTCGATCTGCCCGGTGCTGATCGGTTCGGCGTTACGGACCAACGGCGTGTTGCGGCTGCTCAAGGCGCTTCGACATGAAGCGCCGGGCATCGCGCAGACCGCCGCGCGTCTCAAGCTCACAGGCAACGGCGATGGCGTGGCGGACGTGATGAAGACGCTGCACACCGCGCATGGCGGAAAATTCTCCATCGCGCGCGTGCTGTCAGGCGAAATTGCGGAAGGCGCGACCGTTACTGCGAGTTCGGGGCAGAGCGCTCGCGTCGGCGGCGTGTTCAACGTGCAGGGCACGCAGAACGCGAAGCGTGGCCCGGCGGAAGCCGGCAGCGTGGCCGCGTTTGCGAAACTCGATCCGGTTACGACCAGCGAGACGATCACCACCGGAAAGAACGCGCCTGCGCTCGGCATGGTGACGCCATATCCTCCGGTCATGTCGCTCGCCGTCTCGGCGGCGGAACGAAAGGACGACGTGAAGCTCGGCCTCGCGCTCTCGAAGCTCGCGGACGAAGACCCGTCGCTGACCGTGGTCCACAATGCGGACCAGGGCGAGATTGTTTTGTGGGGGCAGGGCGAGATGCACCTGCGTGTCGCGCTGGAGCGGTTGCAACAGCGCTTCGGCGTGAAGGTGCACACGCACCCGCCGCGCGTCGGTTACCGCGAAACGATCCGCAAGCCGGCAACGCAACGCGGCCGCCACAAGAAGCAGTCGGGCGGGCACGGGCAGTTCGGCGACGTGGTGCTCGACATCAAGCCGTTGCCGCGCGGTACCGGTTTCCAGTTCGGTGACACCATCAAGGGCGGCGTGGTGCCGCAACAATACGTGCCTTCGGTGGAGATCGGCGTGCGCGATACTCTGAAAGCCGGGCCGCTCGGTTTTCCGGTGGTCGATGTCGCGGTCACGTTGACCGACGGCTCGTATCACTCGGTCGACTCGTCCGACATGGCGTTCCAGATGGCGGGGCGTCTCGCGATGAGCGAAGCACTGCCGCAATGCCAGCCGGTGTTGCTGGAGCCGATCTTTGAAGTGGAGATTTCCTGCCCGAACGATGCGACCGCGAAGATCAACGCGATCCTGTCGCAACGGCGCGGGCAGATCCTCGGCTTCGAGGCGCGCGACGGCTGGGACGGATGGGATCTGGCGCGGGCGCTGCTGCCGGAATCCGCGATCGGCGATCTGATCGTCGAGGTGCGCTCGGCAACTGCGGGAGTTGGGGGCTTGAGCTTCCGCTTCGATCATCTTGCCGAACTGACCGGCAAGCAGGCCGACCAGATCGTCGCTTCGCGAACCGCGGCGGAGTGACTGTCGCAGAATCGAAAAAGCCGGGATCAATCCCGGCTTTTTTTGCTTTTCAGAGTTCGAAGACAAGACAAGTAGTGGTGCCGTGTGCGAGCAGGCGGCCTTTGCTGTCGGTGATGCGGCCATCCGCCAGGCCGACGCGGCGCCCTACATTGAGCGCTCTCCCTTCGGCTTTGATCAAGCCCGTCTCCGGCGTGATCGGGCGGATCAGAGAGATTTTGAATTCGAGAGTCGTGCTGCCAAGGCCTTGCTCCAGCACTGACTGAACGGCCAGACCCATGCAACTGTCGAGCAACGTGGCGGTCAACCCGCCATGGACCGTTCCCCAAGGATTTAGATGCGCCGATGTCGGCACGATTTCGAGAACTGCACGACCGGCTTCCGCCTCGACGATGTCATAGCCGAGCGTTTGCGCCATGGTGTTGAGCGGGAGCGCTCCGCTGGTGAGACCCTGTACGAACGCAAGCCCGCTCATTTCCTTGAGTCTCTCTACGCTTACCGTCCCGTAGGTCTTGTTGGCCGTCATTTCTTATCCGTCCGAATAGGAACCGGGAACGGAATCTGTTCCATTCGGAGGCGGAGAGGCCACCCGATTTCACGGGTAAAAAGAAAAACGGCCGGGATTGCTCCCGGCCGTTTCGTTTCCGATGCTTAAACGCGTTACGTCAGCGCCGGATAATCCGTATAGCCCTGCGTGTCGCCCTTCGGGCCGCCCTGATAGAACGTAGCGTTATCCCACTCAGTGAGCCGTGCGTGTTTCTTGTAGCGCGCGGGGAGGTCCGGGTTCGAGATGAACGGCTTGCCGAACGCGACCAGATCGGCTTCGCCGCTGGCAATGGCTTTCGCCGCACTCGTCTCGTCGAAGCCCTCGGCCACGATGTAGGTACCCTCGAAGATTTCGCGGAGCGCGGGAGAAATGCGTTGCGTGGCGTTCGCGCTATCGACCACATGGATGTAGCCGAGACTGCGCTTGCTCAGTTCGTCCGTGAGTTGCGAGAAGGTAGCGAGCGGATTTGAATCCGACATCGAGTGGCCGGTGAAGTAGGGCGACATGCGGTAGCCGACGCGTTTCGCGCCCCAGACGCTCACTACCGCATCCACGACTTCGAGCGGGAAACGCAAACGGTTCTGCAGGTTGCCGCCGTAGTTGTCGGTGCGCTTGTTGGTGCCGTCGCGGGTGAACTGATCGAGCAGGTAACCGTTGGCGCCGTGAATCTCGACGCCGTCGAAGCCCGCGTCTTTCGCGTTCTGCGCGCCGCGGCGGAAATCTTCCACGATGCCCGGCAGTTCGGACGCATCGAGCGCGCGCGGGGTCGAATAATCCTTCTGGCCCTGCTCTGTCCACGTCTTGCCTTCGGCCGCGATGGCGGAGGGCGCTACCGGCGGCTGGCCGTTATGGAAGTCGGAATGGGAAATGCGGCCGACATGCCAGAGCTGGAGGAAGATTTTTCCGCCTGCCTGGTGCACGGCATCGGTGATCTTCTTCCAGCCTTCGACCTGTTCCTTCGAATGGATGCCCGGCGTGCGGACATAACCGACGCCTTGCGGACTTACCTGCGTCGCCTCGGTGATGATGAGGCCCGCGCCTGCACGCTGCGCGTAATATTCCGCGGCAAGCGGGTTCGGAACGCGGCCTGCGATGGCGCGAGAGCGCGTCATCGGCGACATGACGAAGCGATTCTTGAGCGGAAGACCGGCGAGGTCGTAACCGGAAAACAAATCGGCGGATGTGACTTTGCTATGCGCGTTCATGGCGCGGTCCTTTCGGAGAGTTGGAAAACTGCCGGGCGGCCAGCGGGGGCGGGTGTGGCCGCCCGGCTCTTGTTCCGCGGCTGGGAGAGAAGGAGAGGCCGCGGAGGTACGGAAATTCAGGTCTGAAGTGCTGCTTCGCGGCTCTCTGCAATGCGCTCGAATTCCGCCTGAAGCTGACCTACATCAACGCCGTCAGCGTCCATTACGCTACGGATCAGGGGATCGTTCAGGGCCTCAGCCATGCTGAGATCGGAGTTGCAGGCAGCGGATGCCCATGCCTTATAACTTTCGAAGCAGCGACTCATGGGGTTCTCCTTGTTTGTCGGGGCGCGGAACCAGCAGGAGCTTGATTTGGTACCGCTCGGTAACATATAGGTACTGACCGGTAACACCTGAGTCAAGAGGCATGACCCCACGAATTTCCACTCTCGAACTAGCGCCCGCCCAAGGGCTTCCGCCCCGCCAACGCATTCTGGCGGCGGCTTCCGACCTGTTTTATCGGCAGGGAATCCGGGCGGTCGGCGTGGACGCCATCGCGGAAGCGGCTGGCACCAACAAAATGACCCTGTACCGGCACTTCGAGTCGAAGGATGCGCTGGTCGCCGAATATCTGCGTAAGCTGGCCGGGAAGTCCGATGAATTCTGGGCCAGCCTTGAGCGCGACTATCCGGGCAAGCCGAGAGCGCAGCTTTCGGCCTGGCTGGAAGCCGCAGGCAGGGACGCCAACGACCCGCAAGGCCGTGGTTGCGCGCTTGCCAATGCGGCGGTCGAACTCGCGGAGAAAGACCATCCGGCCCGCCGCGTCATCGAGGAGCACAAACGTGCTTCGCGCGACCGGCTCGCCAAGCTCTGCGCCGACGCAAACCTGAAACAGCCGGAACTTCTGGCCGACGAACTGTTCCTGTTGCTTGAAGGGGCGCGGGTCTGTTCGCAGAGCATCGGCACCGACAGCCCCTGCTGCCGCTTCGTGAAGATGGGCGAAACCATCGTCGCCTCCCACGAAAACTAGGCCTTTCAGGGCTACACGCTTCCGTGAATTGCGTTCGGTCGCTGCAACGTTCTAGTTGCGGACGGGGTTATCGTATCCAGGAGGTCGGAATGCTGATCAGGCGCAAACGCGGCTGGGAAATGCGCGAGTCGCAGGTAACCCCGGAACATCTTTATTCCCGCCGCAAGGTTCTCGGCGCGGGCGCGGCGATTGCCGCCGCCGCTGCGATGCCGGGAATGGCGCAGGCGCAGCGCGTCAGCGATGATCCGACTGCCGACCTCTATCCCGCGAAGCTGAATGCGAAATACAACGCCGGCGAACCGACGCCGGAACGTATCGCTGGCAACTACAACAACTTCTACGAATATGGGACCAGCAAGGACGTAACGCTGCCCGCGCAGCAGCTCCGCGTCCGGCCGTGGACCGTCAAGATCGACGGCATGGTCGAGAAGGAACAGACCGTCGATATCGACACGCTGATCCGCGCCATGCCGATCGAGGAGCGCATCTACCGTCTGCGCTGCGTCGAAGCGTGGTCCGCGGTCATTCCCTGGTCGGGCTTCCCGATGGCGAAGCTGGTTGATTTTGCACGACCGCTTTCCGGCGCGAAGTATGTCCGCATGGAAACTTTCAACAACCCGGATATGGCGCCGGGCCAGCGGCCAAGTTTCCTCGGCGGCAACAATTGGCCCTATGTCGAAGGCTGCAGCATCGAGGAAGCGCGCAACGAACTCGCGATGCTGGTGACGGGCGTATACGGTAAGCCCGCGCCCAAGCAGTTCGGCGCACCAATCCGTCTCATGCTGCCGTGGAAGTACGGTTTCAAAAACCTGAAATCCATCGTGCGCTTTACGTTCACCGATAAGCGGCCGATGGGATACTGGGAGCAGTTACAGGCTTCCGAATACGGCTTCTGGGCCAACGTGAACCCGGAGTTCTCGCATCCGCGCTGGTCGCAGGCGACTGAACGAGACATCGGCACCGGTTCGCGCCGTAAAACGGAAATCTTCAACGGCTATGGCGAGTATGTTGCCGGTCTCTACAAGGATTTGCAGGGCGAGCGGCTCTGGGCATAAACGCTTCTCGCCGCGAAGCGAAAAAAATCGCCGGGAAAGCCCGGCGATTTTTTTGTTTTCCGCTCAGGCGGCTTTCTCCGGGGCGTATTGCGCGAGGCCGTAACCCATCGACCAGTTCTCCTGCAGGGTTTCGACCAGATTAATGAATACATCTTCGGGCCGGACGCCGGGATTAGTGCCGAGCAGTTCGGTGATCCGGCGATACAACGCACGCTTCTGCGCGATGGTTCTTGTGTTGCTCACCGTCAGTTCGATGACGACCAGATTCTCGCTTCGTGCGACGCCGAGATAATTCGGGCTGCAACGGAAATCGTCCGCGTCGTACTCGTTCACGAGCATGAAGTAGTCATGTTCGGGGACGTTGTAGGTTTCGCGCATTGCCGCATAGAGACCGTCGAGAATGGCACGCCGATAGGCGGCGGACTTGCCCCTGCGAAGGGAAACCCGGGTGAGCGGCATGAGAAAGCTCCTGTAATTTTTGACGTTGTGTCAAAATCAGGTTGCGGCTTTTTTAACGGCGTGTCAAATACTTTCCGAGAAACGATTCTTCAGCCGGAGCAGCCGTGAGACCGCGGGAATTCGATCAGGATCACGTCCTGCAAATCGCGTTCGACGAGTTCTGGCGCAAGGGCGTGCGCGGCACCTCGCTGTCGGACATTGCGCGCGATGCGGGGGTCCAGCGCGGCAGCCTCTACAACGCTTTCGGCAGCAAGGAAGCGCTGTTTCTCAGTGCCTATGAACGCTACGCAGCCGAATACCTGAAAAGCATTCGCAAGGTGCTGGCCTCCGGCCCGCTGCGCGAACGGCTCAACGCTTTCTTCGATCTGACGATCAGAAGATTCCGGTCCGGATCGCCGCCGCGGGGCTGCCCGACAACGCGCGGTCTCATGGAGCTGACAATCGCGGGTGAAAGCGCACAGCAAGACGCGAGAAAAGCGTTCGCGGCTCTGCTAAGCGCGATCACCGAGCTGCTGCGCGAAGTTTTTTCCGAAGCCTCCGCGCGCGGTCAGTTTGGCGGCGATGCCGCCGCTGCGGCGCTGCACGTTCTCACGGTAACGCGCGGTCTTGCAGTGCTCGAGCGCGCGTTTGGCGATGAAATGCAACTCAGAAAAATAGCCGCGCATACGGTCGCGCTTCTGCTGAACGAGAGCGGTGGCGCAAAACGATCCCGGAAATAAAAAGCCGGGCTTCGTAAGAAGCCCGGCTGGTTAGTCACGCCGCTTTCGCGGCGGTGCCTGCCAGAGGGAGAAATGCACCTCACGCGCGCAGGGAAGGGGGAAGGAGCGTGCGAGGCGCACAGGACACGTATGGATACTTGTCCGCACTCGCGGTTCCGGCAATGTGGGTAGCTACATACCCGCCATGCATGCACCGCAGAACCTTGGTTACGATCAGTATTTCCACCGCTGGGCATTTGCGATCAGGAAATCGCGAAACACCTGAATACGTGCAACCGAGCGTAGTTCTTCCGGGTACACAAAATAGGCATCGAGCGCTGGAGCGTCGGTTTCGGCAAACAGCCGCACCAGACTTTCGTTGCCCTCGACCAGATAATCCGGAAGCGTGGCGATGCCGACACTGTTTTCCACCGCGGTCTTCAAGCCAACGACGTTATTCACGGTCATCGAGGCAACGCGCGGCGAGCCGTTGGAGCGCCCGATTTCACCGAGCCAGTTCAGGTTGGAGAAATAGCCGGGCACGCTTCCGCCGAGCATGAGAATTCGGTGGCCGTCGAGTTCCTCAGGCGAGCGCGGGTGCCCCTTCTTCGCGAGATACTCGGTCGAGGCGTAAGCGTGGAAATGCACCGTGAACAGCTTGCGCTGGATCAGGTCCGGCTGCACTGGCTGGCGCAGGCGAATGGCGACATCCGCCTCGCGCATGCCGAGATCGAGTTCTTCGTCGGTCAGGTGCAAGTGAATCCGAATATCCGGATAAAGTTCGAGGAACTCGTCGATGCGCGCCGTCAGCCACAACGAACCGAGGCCGACCGTGGTAGTGACGCGCAATTCGCCGTTCGGCTTCTCACGGTTGTCGGTGAGCTTGGTGCGCACCGCTTCCAGTTTCATGAACACGTCATGCGCAGTGCGAAACAGCATCTCACCCTGTTCGGTGAGGATGAGGCCGCGCGCATGGCGGTGAAACAGTGGGGCCTTCAATTCCTGCTCAAGCGCGGAAACCTGACGGCTGACCGCCGACTGCGAAAGGCCGAGCGTCTCGCCCGCATGCGTGAAGGAACCGGCTTCCGCGGCGACGTGGAAAACCTTCAGCTTGTCCCAGTCCATTCCCCCGTTGCTCATTCGGCGGCAGCGCGGTTCGCGCCCTCCGCTGCGAGGAAGTGACCGGCTTCGAGCGCGGCCATGCAGCCCATGCCGGCGGCGGTGACAGCCTGACGGAAAATGTCGTCGGTGACGTCGCCTGCGGCGAACAGCCCGGGGATCGAGGTCGCGGTGGAGTCGGGCGCGGTCCAGACGTAACCATTCGGCTTCATCTTGATCTTGCCGTCCACGAGTTCGGTCGAAGGCTTGTGGCCGATGGCGACGAATACGCCGTCGATCTTGCGCTCAGAAATAGCGCCGGTGCGAACGTTTTTCAGCTTCACGCCGGTGACTTTCACCGGCTCGCCGCCGCCCACGATTTCCTCGATCGCCGAATCCCAGACCAGTTCGACCTTCGGGTTCTTGAACAGGCGGTCCTGCAGGATGCGCTCGGCGCGCAGATGGTCGCGGCGATGCACCAGCACGACCTTGGATGCGAAGTTGGTGAGGAACAGCGCTTCCTCGACCGCGCTATTGCCGCCGCCGATCACGACCACTTCCTTGTTGCGATAGAAGAAGCCGTCGCAAGTTGCACAGGCCGAGACGCCGACGCCGCGATACTTGTCTTCGCTCGGGATGCCGAGCCACTTCGCCTGTGCGCCGGTGGAGAGAATCACCGTGTCGGCGAGATAGACCTGCCCGGATTCCAGCACCGCGCGGAATGGCCGCTGCGAGACGTCGAGTTCCTTCACGTGATCGGAAACGATTTTCGTGCCGACATGCGCGGCCTGCGCCTTCATCTGCTCCATGAGCCACGGCCCCTGGATGACGTCGGCGAAGCCGGGATAATTCTCGACATCGGTAGTGATGGTGAGCTGACCGCCCGGCTGGATGCCTTCGATCAGTACGGGTTCCAGCATCGCGCGCGCCGCATAAATAGCGGCGGTGTAACCGGCAGGGCCGGAACCG
Organism: Xanthobacteraceae bacterium; assembly: GCA_019454205.1. Lineage (NCBI taxonomy): Bacteria > Pseudomonadati > Pseudomonadota > Alphaproteobacteria > Hyphomicrobiales > Xanthobacteraceae > Xanthobacteraceae bacterium. The sequence continues at coordinate 2,281,311 of CP075369.1, read as the reverse complement.
ATGATGAGAACTTTCACGGGCGTGGCGGGCATGGCGATTGTTCCGAAGAGATGGCAGAGGGCAGTAAAGCCCCGAGCTATGCGCTGGGCGCATATATCTAGGGTACTGACCGGTACCTGAGCAAGGTGCTGACGCCTCTTTCCTCAGAGTGGTCACGCAATATTGTTTCGTGGCCCGATTTCATGCACTAGGGTGGCTGCGAAAGAAAATTACGGAGACCGCCTTGCTCGCAAGCCTCGACAAGATCGACTGGCACATTCTGCAAATTCTTCAGGAGGAAGGCCGGATTACCAACGTGGAATTGTCGCGCCGGGTCGGCATCTCCGCGCCGCCCTGCCTGCGGCGGGTCCGGGCGCTGGAGGAGGCGGGAATCATCCGCGGCTACCGCGCGCTGCTCGACGAGAAGGCGCTCGGCTATCCGGTGACGGTATTCGCGATGGTGCATCTCGCGAGCCAGGCTGAAAGCGATCTCAATGCGTTCAATGCGCGGGTGAAGAACTGGCCGCTGGTGCGCGAGTGCCACATGCTTTCCGGCGAATTCGACTTCATCATGAAGTGCGTCGCGCCGGATCTGGAGACGTTTCAGGCGTTCGTTTCCGAACTCACCGCCGCGCCGAACGTGCGCAACGTGAAGACGTCGCTGACGCTCGGCCGCTCGAAGGATGCGCCGAACGTGCCGCTCGCCAAGAAGGCGTGACCGTCAGATATATTTCGCAACCCACTGCGCGAAGGTGCGCACCAGATTGTACACGCGCACGTTCTCGCCGGGCGGCGTCAGCGAAAACGCCGAGCGGTCGAAGGGCAGCGTGAGGCGGATCGGAACCGGGTCGCGCCGCGGCACCAGCACATAGCCTTCGAGATAATCGGTGCTGTCGACGAAGCCGAAGGACGGCCCGCGCATCAGCCGCGCATCGACGATCCGCACACGTAGCGTGCCGGTATATTTTCCGGCGATGGCACGGTTGATTTCGACGGGCAGAGTGCGGCGCAGGAAGGCCGCGAACTCCGGCTCGCTGCGCGTGACCTGCGGGGCGATTTCCAGAACGACACGCTGTGCCTTTGCCTCTCCGGTCAGGGAGAAGGCAAGCAGCGTCAATGCGGCGAGGAAAATGCGCATTGCGGGGAGGCGAGGCAGCGCGGTTACTTCCACTCGACTTTCAGGACTTCGTAGCCCTTGGCGCCCTTCGGCGTCATGACTTCGACGGAAGCGCCCTTCTTCTTGCCGATCAGCGCGCGCGCGATCGGCGAGGTAATGGAAATCTTGCCGGCTTTCGCATCGGCCTCGATCTCGCCGACGATCTGGAACTTGCGCTGCTCGTCGGTGTCCTCGTCGACCAGCGTGACCGTCGCGCCGAAGGTAATGGTGTCGCCGGAAAGCTTGGATACGTCGATGATATCGGCGCGCGAAATCTTGTCTTCGAGTTCGGCGATGCGCCCCTCGTTCAGCGACTGCTGTTCCTTGGCCGCGTGATACTCGGCATTCTCCGACAGGTCGCCGTGGCTGCGCGCCTCGGAAATCTGCTGGATGATGCGCGGACGGTCGACCGATTGGCGCTGGCGCAGCTCTTCTTCGAGCTGGGTAAGCCCTGCAGCCGTCATCGGTAGCTTTTCCATCGTCGTCTCCAATTCCAACCGGCCTTAACGCTGCCGATTCAGTAAAGTTCACCAACCGCGCGCCGGTGCTCCCCGGCTGCCCGCGATCGGACAAACCCTTTAGAACGCGCCGTTTTGCGGAGGTTAGCTGGCCTTCGCGAAGTAGTCTTGCAGCGCCCGGACCTCGAGATCGCCGGCCAGATAGGCCTTGATGCCCTGCGCCGCAGCAACGGCTCCGGATAGCGTGGTGTAATAGGGCACTTTATGCAAGAGGGCGGCCCGGCGCAGGCTGCGGCTGTCGGCCAAAGCCTGTGCGCCCTCGGTGGTATTGAAAACGAGCTGCACCTCGCCGTTGGTGATGGCATCGACGATATGCGGGCGGCCTTCCAGCACCTTGTTGATCTTCTCGGCGGGCAGGCCCTGTTCTTTCAGGTAACGCAGGGTGCCGGACGTCGCGATCAGCTTGAAGCCGAGTTCGGAGAGCGTCTTCAGCGAGGGGAGCAGGCGTTCCTTGTCGCTGTCCTTGACGGAGACGAAGACCGTGCCCTTGCGGGGAAGCTGGGTACCGCCGCCAAGCTGGCTCTTGGCGAAAGCGATGGCGTAGTCGCGGTCCAGTCCCATGACTTCGCCGGTCGAGCGCATTTCCGGGCCGAGCACGGTATCGACGCCAGGGAAACGCGCGAATGGAAACACCGCTTCCTTGACCGCGATGTGGCCGATCTTCGGAGCGGTGATGCCCTTCACCTTCTGCACGCCCGCCATCACCAGCGACGCAAGTTTCGCGACAGGGATGCCGATGGTCTTGGCGACGAACGGCACCGTGCGCGAAGCGCGCGGATTTACTTCGAGGACGTAAATCTTTCCGTCCTTGATCGCGTATTGCACGTTCATCAGCCCGCCGACGTTGAGCGCGAGCGCAAGCGCGCGGGTTTCTTCTTCGAGCTGTTTGACGGTCTTGTCGTCAAGCGAGTGGGTCGGGAGCGAGCAGGCGGAGTCACCGGAGTGGATGCCCGCTTCCTCGATGTGCTCCATGATGCCGGCGACGAAAACCGTTTCGCCGTCCGAGAGCGCATCGACGTCTACCTCGATGGCGTCCGACAGGTAGCGGTCGATCAGGACCGGGCTCTTGCCCGACACCACCACCGCTTCCTTCATGTAACGCTCAAGCTGCGTCGCGTCGTGGACGATCTCCATGGCGCGGCCGCCAAGCACATAGGACGGACGTATCACGACCGGGAAACCGATGCGCTCCACGATCTTGCGCGCTTCGGCGGTGGACTTCGCGATGCCGTTTTCGGGCTGGAGGAGATTGAGCTTTTCCAGCAGCTTCTTGAAGCGGTCGCGGTCTTCGGCGAGGTCGATGGCATCCGGCGAGGTGCCGAGGATTTTAACGTCCGCCTTCTCCAGCGCGTCGGCGAGCTTCAGCGGGGTCTGGCCGCCGAACTGCACGATCGCGCCGTGCAGCACGCCGTTGGTGCGCTCGCGGTCGAGAATCTCGATCACGTCTTCGGCGGTGAGGGGTTCGAAGTAGAGGCGATCCGAGGTGTCGTAGTCGGTGGACACCGTTTCCGGATTGCAGTTGATCATGATGGTTTCAAAACCGGCGTCGCGCAGCGCAAAGGCGGCGTGGCAGCAGCAGTAGTCGAACTCGATGCCCTGGCCGATGCGGTTCGGGCCGCCGCCGAGGATTGCGACCTTCTTCTTGTCCGAGACCTTTGCTTCGTCGGCGGGCGCGCCCGCGAACGGCGTCTCGTAGGTCGAGTACATATAAGCGGTAGGGGATGCGAATTCGGCGGCGCAGGTGTCGATGCGTTTGTAGACCGGGCGCACGTTCAGCGCGCGGCGCTTGCCAGCGACTTCTTCCTCGCTCATGCCGGTCAGCTTCGCGAGGCGCGCGTCGGAGAAACCCTGTGCTTTCAGCTTGCGCAGCGGGCCCGCGGTGACGGGCAGGCCCTTCTCTTTTACCTGCGCTTCGAGGTCGATGATCGCGCGCAACTGTGCGAGGAACCACGGGTCGATCTTGCAGGCGTTGAAGATTTCCTCGTCGCTCATGCCGAGGCGCATGGCTTGCGCGACTTTCAGCAGGCGTTCCGGCGTCGGGCGGCCGAGTGCGGCGCGAATTGCGTTCTTGTCGTCGCCCTGACCCAAGCCTTCGATCTCGATTTCGTCGAGGCCGGAGAGGCCGGTTTCCAGCGAGCGCAATGCTTTCTGCAAGCTCTCGCGGAACGTGCGGCCGATGGCCATGGCTTCGCCGACCGACTTCATCGAGGTGGTCAGCACGTTGAAGTTCGGATCGCTGGACGGGAATTTCTCGAAAGCGAAGCGCGGGATCTTCGTCACGACATAGTCAATCGTCGGTTCGAAGGAGGCGGGGGTCGCGCCGCCGGTGATGTCGTTTGCGATTTCGTCGAGCGTGTAGCCGACCGCGAGTTTCGCCGCGACCTTCGCAATCGGAAAGCCGGTGGCCTTCGACGCTAGTGCGGAGGAGCGCGACACGCGCGGATTCATTTCAATGACGATCAGGCGGCCGTCTTCCGGGTTCACCGCGAACTGCACGTTGGAGCCGCCGGTCTCGACGCCGATCTCGCGCAGCACCGCAATCGAGGCGTCGCGCATGATCTGGTATTCTTTGTCAGTCAGCGTCAGCGCGGGGGCGACGGTGATGGAGTCGCCGGTATGCACGCCCATCGGGTCGAGGTTCTCGATGGAGCAGATGATGATGCAGTTGTCCTTCTTGTCGCGGACAACCTCCATCTCGTATTCTTTCCAGCCGAGCACCGACTGTTCGATCAGCACTTCGTTGGTGGGCGATGCGTCGATGCCGCGCTCCACGATCTCGATGAACTCCGCCTTGTTGTAGGCGATGCCGCCGCCGGTGCCGCCCATCGTGAAGGAAGGGCGGATGATCGCGGGGAGACCGATGTCGTTCAGTGCGGCGAGGGCTTCGGCCAGAGTCTTGATCTGGTGCGAGCGCGGCGTCTCCAAGCCGATCTTGGTCATCGCCTCGCGGAAACGCTCGCGGTCTTCGGCCTTGTCGATGGCGTCCGCGGTCGCGCCGATCATCTCGACGTTATATTTGTCGAGTACACCCATCTTGCGGAGCGAGAGCGCGGTGTTCAGCGCGGTCTGGCCGCCCATGGTGGGGAGCAGCGCGTCCGGGCGCTCCTTCTCGATGATCTTCGCGACGATTTCCGGCGTAATCGGCTCGATGTAGGTGGCATCGGCCAGCTCCGGATCGGTCATGATCGTGGCCGGGTTCGAGTTCACCAGAATGATCCGGTAACCCTCTTCCTTCAGCGCCTTGCATGCCTGCGTGCCCGAATAATCGAACTCGCATGCCTGGCCGATCACGATGGGACCGGCGCCGACGATGAGGATCGATTTGATGTCGGTGCGTTTGGGCATGTCACCTTCGGGCACAAAAAAAGGCCGCGCGGTCGCGCGTCCTTCCATTCCTTGCGGAGCACGGAGCGAAAGCAAAGCCCGCGGCTGGCGGGGTCTTAGACCAGATTCGAGGGTCAAGGGAAGCCTAAAGAACGCCGCCCACAGGCCGCTTTTGGTGCATGTCCCGCGCCACGCGAGGAACCCAAAAGCACGCCGATTTTACTGGCGAATCCAGCCCTTCCCATTGAGACAGGGCGGGACCTGCGACAGACTGTGCCGCCAAGAGGGGACGAACTTATGTACTGGCACTGGATTCTCGGCGGCATCGCCGCCGTTTTGCTGCTCTACATCGTTATCGTGTTCAACCGGCTGGTCCGGCAGCGGAACGTGGTTCGCGAGGGCTGGAGCGGTATCGACGTGCAGCTCAAGCGACGCACCGATCTCGTCCCCGCGCTGGTCGAGGTGGTGAAGGGATACGCCACCCACGAGCGCACGCTGCTCGAAGAGGTCACCGCGAAGCGCGCACTCAGTCTCGATGCACAGGCGCAGGGCAACGTCGCCCAGAATGCGCAGGCCACGCAGCAACTCGGTTCGGCGGTGGGCCGCCTGATCGCGGTGGCGGAAGCCTATCCGCAACTCAAGGCCAGCGAGAACTTTCATAAATTGCAGGAGCAGCTCTCCGAGATCGAGGAGCAGCTCCAGTTCGCGCGGCGCTACTACAACGGCGCGGTGCGCAACCTGAATATTTCCATCCAGTCGTTCCCTGATCTGCTGATTGCCAAGCCGTTTGGCTTCTCCGAACAGCCGTTCTTCGAACTGGAAGACCGCTCGCAGGCGGCCAACCCGAACATCAAATTCAACTAAGCGAAGGAGGCGCCCATGCGCCGCATCCTGTTTGCTATCGCCCTGCTGCTCGCGGCTCCGTTCGCCGCGCATGCGCAGGAGCGCATTCTTTCGTTCACCAGCGACGTGATCGTGCAGCCAAACGGCGATCTCGACGTCACGGAAACGATCGTGATTCAGGCGGAGGGCAACCAGTTTCGCCGCGGCATTTTCCGCGACTTTCCGACCAGCTACCGCAACAAGAACGGCACGCTGGTGAATGTCGGCTTCGATGTAATTTCCGTCACGCGCGACGGCAAAGAGGAGCCTTACCGGGTCGAGAGCTATTCGAACGGCGTGCGTACGCGCATCGGCAGTGCGGATGTCCTGCTGAGCAGCGGGTCGCATGTCTACAAGATCCGCTACCGGACCACGCGGCAGATCGGGTTCTTCGACGGCTTCGACGAGCTTTACTGGAACGCGACCGGCAACGGCTGGAATTTCGTGATCGAGACGGCGGAAGCGCGCATCACGCTGCCGCAAGGCGCGCAGATCGGCCAGAACGCATTCTATACCGGCGTGCAGGGATCTACCGAGAAGAATGCCAGCGTGGTCGAAAAAACCGCCAACCGCATTGTCTGGCGCACCACGCGGCCGCTGCAACGCTATGAAGGGCTGACGGTCGCGGTTGCGTGGCAGAAGGGTTTGATCACGCCGCCGGGCGGCGCGCAGAGGGCCTTCTATTTCCTGCAGGATAACCTGCCGATACTTGCCGCACTGGCCGGTTTGATCGGCGTTCTTCTTTATTACCTTTCCACATGGTCGCGCGTGGGGCGCGATCCGGCACCGGGCACGATCATTCCGTTGTTCGGCCCGCCAAACAATATGTCGCCGTCCGAAGTGCGCTACATGGATAAGCTGAGCTTCGACAATCGCGCCTTCACGGCGGCGATCGTCAATCTCGGCGTGAAGGGACACCTCACGCTATCGGAAAGTTCTTCCACCTCGCGGCTGACGCTCAAGGCCGGAAGCGAAGCGCTCTCGCAGCCCGAAGACGAAATGCGCCGCTATCTCTTCTCGAAGAACAATGCGGTCGAGCTGAAGCAGGAAAACCACCAGATCGTCGGCGCGGCGAAATCGGCGCTCGAAAACAAACTGCATGAGCTTTATGCCGGCAAATTGTTCAACAACAATTTCGGCTGGTCGATCCTCGGCTTCCTGCTAATGGTGCTTGCGGTAGGGATGTGCATCTATGCAATCGCTACCGGCCGTTCCGGCAGCGAGACGGCGCCAGGCACCTTCGCCGTGGTGATCGCGGCGCTGGTGTGCGGGATCGGAAGTTCGATCTTCGTCGCAGGGATGAATTCGTACCGGCGGCGTAACCTCAAGATGATCGGCGGCGCGCTGCTCTGGCTGATCGGTCTCTTCGTGTCTTTGGGTCTCGTCTACGTCAATGTCGGGATCAATCTCAACCTGATGATCCCGGCGATTATTTGCGCGGTGCTCGGCACCGTTGCCTTCGCGGGATTTTATCTGCTCAAGGCACCGAGCCGGGAAGGGCAGAATATCCGCGACCAGATCAACGGCTTCCGTGAATATCTCGGCGTGGCCGAGGAAGACCGGCTCAACGCATTGCATCCGCCGAAGAAGACGCCGGAACTGTTCGAGAAGTTTCTTCCCTACGCCATCGCGCTCGATGTCGAGAACGAGTGGGGCAAGAAATTCGCCGGCATCCTTGCGGCGGCCGCGGCTGCGGGTGCAGCCGGATATGCCTGGTATCACGGCACGCGCGACTGGAGCCGCGATCCAGCGGGCTTCTCCAACCATCTCGGCAGCGCGGTTGCTTCGGCGATTTCCTCGGCGTCGACCGCGCCGGGATCGAGCAGCGGTTCGTCCGGCGGCGGTTCGTCGGGTGGCGGTGGTGGTGGTGGCGGCGGTGGCGGTTGGTGACGCAGCCGCTTGCTGCATAAAGTACCGGGGATGATGCGGCGTTTTCTGCTTGCCGTTGCTCTGCTTCTCGCTGCTTCGGGCGGCGCGAATGCTTACGAGCGCATCACCCGTTTCGTCAGCGACGTGGACGTGCAGGCCAACGGCGATCTCGTCGTCACCGAGACGATCACGGTGCAGGCCGAGAACCGGCAGATCCGGCGCGGCATCCTTCGCGATTTTCCGACCACCTATCGCGCCGACGACGGGCGTCGGGTTGCCGTCGGCTTTACGCTGCTATCTGTGCGGCGCAACGATGCCGAAGAATATCATTCGACCGAGAGCCTCTATAACGGCATCCGCATCCGGATCGGCAGCGCCTATGCAACGCTGAAGCCGGGATTGCACACCTACTTCATACGCTATCGCGTGACGCGCATTGTCGGATTCTTCCCGGCTTTCGACGAACTGTACTGGAACGTCACCGGCACCGGCTGGACCTTCGACATCGACGTGGCGGAAGCGCGTATCACGCTGCCGCCGGGCGCGAAAATCCACACCAGCAAATTCTTCACCGGGCCGCAGGGCGCGAAAGGCAATGACGCTTCGATCGTCGAAGAAAGCGACAACGTCATCGTGTTTCGCACGACCAAGCGGCTGGGAAGCAATAACGGCCTCACCGTTGCAATCGCCTGGCAGAAGGGCATCGTATCGCCGCCGGGGCCTCTCAAGCAGTTCTGGTATTTCGTCACCGACAACATCGCGGCTTCGCTATCGGTGCTCGGCCTGCTGATGGTGGTGACGTACTTCTTCTACCAGTGGTTCCGCTATGGCCGCGATCCCGCGCCGGGCACGATCATTCCGGTATTCGAGCCGCCGTCCGGCATGTCGGCGGCGGCAATGCGTTATGTCGATAACTTCGCAAGCTACGACAACAAGACGTTTGCCGCCGCCATCGTCGAACTTGGCGTGAAGAAGCGCCTGAAGATCTCCGAAGCGGACGGCGTCACGCGCGTCGAGAAGCAGGAGGGCGGCGAAAGAATCTACGACGGCGAGGAAGCGGTCATGCGCCACTTCTTCACGAAAGAAAAATCGCTCGAACTCAAGCAGGCGAACCATGTGCGGGTCGGCGGTGCGAACGATGCGTTGAAGACCAACCTGAAGCGCATGTACGACGACCTGTTTCGCAACAATTACGGCAAGTGGGGCATCGGTCTTCTGCTGACCGCGATTGCCGTCGTGCTGGCGCTGACCGGAATCATTCTTCAATTCAGCAGCCGCTATGCCGGCGATGCTTTTATCGGGACGTTGCTGCCGATCATTCCGCTGCTGCTTGCGTCTTTCGCGCTAAACAACGGTTTCACGTCGCGGCGCGACAACGGTTTCCTGATCGGCATTGGCGTTGTCTTCGGCATTTTACCGGCCGCGATCGGACTTTGGTATGTCTGGCGGAATGTTGACGGCATCTTCGAACTGATCCCGACGATCTGCGCCTTCGCCGCGACGATGCTGTGCGCATTCTTCCTCGAATGGATGGAAGCGCCGACGCGGGAAGGGCGCAAGGTGCTCGACCAGATCGAGGGCCTGCGCGAATACATGAGCACGGCCGACGAAGAGTCGCGGCTCGAATATCTGAACCCGCCGAAGAAGACGCCGGAACTGTTCGAGCGGATGCTGCCTTATGCCATCGCGCTCGACGTGGAAAACTCCTGGGCCAAGAAGTTCGCGAGCGTGCTGGCGGCAGCGGCCGCCGCACCCGTTGCCGCGGCTGCCGCAGGCTATGCGCTCAACCAGTGGTACAGCGGGCGTAACTGGAGCGACACCGCGTCGTTCACCAACTCGATTGCGAACAGCCTGTCGGCGACGGTGGCGTCCGCTTCCGTCGCGCCGGGCACCAGCGGCAGCTACAGCGGCTCCAGTTCAAGTTACTCGTCGAGCGGCAGTACCGGCGGCGGCTTTTCCGGAGGCGGTGGTGGCGGGGGCGGCGGTTCGGGCTGGTGACTACGCGCCGCCAAGCGCCGGGTTTTTCTGCGCGCGAAATGCCATGCGGCCCTGATTGTGTCCAAGGTTCGGGCGAAGACGCGCGGCGTCGTAGCCTGCTTCGGTGAGCAGCGCGAGCATGTCTTTCTCGTCGTAGGTGGTAAGGCCGAGCTGCGCGCGCAGCTTGCGGTAATCGGACAGCGTTGTCTTCACGAGGCCGATGAACGCTGCCGTGAGAAATCCGTTCGCGGCGGCGAAGCGCAACAGCGAGAAAGCGTCCGCCAGTGCGCTTTGTTTCGGGCCAATCACATCGGCCAGCACCAGTGCCCCGCCCGGCGCGAGCAAGCGCCGCCATGTTTTCAGCAGCTTCACCAGTTCGTCGCGCTTCAGGTATTGCAGCAACGAGTTGGCGATGATGAGGTCGAGGCTTTCCGGGTTCATCGCCTCGGCGTCTTCCGGCGTTACCACCGCGATGTTGGCGATCTTGCCGAAGCGTTCCTGCAATCGCGTGCGAACGGTCGGTGCCGCCTCGCAGAGATGGAGGGTCGCGCAATGCGCGGCGATCCTGTCGGCGTGCAATGCCTCGCCGCAGCCGTAATCCAGCACGCGCGCCTCTTTCGAAGGCAGCAGGCGGATGATGTCATCGGCGATGTTTGCGTAATGCACGTCGAAGTGACGGGCATTGACGTAAATCGGGTGGTCGGAATCCCAGTATGAAATCCAGTCGCGCATCGGTCATGGGGTTGAGTGACAATCGGTGGAACCGGATTATCATGCCGGGACCGACTCAAGGAAGGGACCGGATATGCGGCGCTTGGCAGCCACGGCTGCGCTACTTCTGCTTTCCGGCGTTTCCGCGCCGGGATTCGAGAACGAGTTGCTTGGCCGCCGCGACGTGGACGTGCCGGACTACCAGAGCCAGCAGGGCGCCCTCCTCATCGACGGCAAGGGCGTCATCAGCGAATTCGCCATCGACTACGGTCAATATAAAAAGAATTTCGTGATCCTTTTGCAGAAGGATACTGGCGCGCGCACCAAGGCCGACGCGCCGGTGTTTGAAATCGTGCAGGTGATCCGTGCGCCGAAGCCGAAAGGTCTCGATATGTATTCGGTCGGCTGCTTCCTGAAGCCGGCCACCGAGTCGCAGGACGGCCAATACGTCTTCGCCTATGCCGCGTTCAATCCGAACGGGCAGCCGCGCGCGATCAAGGGCGCGTGGATGTTCGACTGGGACAAGAAGCAGATCGTGGCGGTGCCCGAAGGCAAGGTGGATTGCCGCGAGCCGGGCGACTAGTTTCTAGCGCCGCCACGAACGATAGAGTTCGACGCGCTCGCTCATTTCGTCGAACAGCCAGACCATCCGGTCGCAAAGCCACAGCTTGAACACGATCACGGCAATGCCGCCCGCGGCGAACGTGAAGGGCTCTTCCGCGATCAACCCGGCCGCCATCGCCAGTGCGCCCAGCGCGGTGCCGATGCCGAGCAGGGCCGCCACATTGGTATGTTCGACCGGCACCGGATTCATGACGCGCAGGAGATAGACGCGCTCGCCGAGTACGGCGCGCGAGGCCCAGCTTTGCGTGGACGAGGGCGGCGGAAAAATGCGCGGGTTCAGCCAGAGCCATGCCGCCAGCACCGCCAGCGGGATCAGGCAGTACCAGCCGATCCAGTGCACGCTCCAGAGTGCAAGCATCAAAAGCGGGAAGGTGGCGAAGCGCGTCCACACGCTTACGGGATTCGCGTGGCGCTCCCAGACGCGCTCGTCCATGCGGAACAGGGCGGCGACGAACTGCATTAGCGCGTTCATCGCGGCATCGTTTCAGTTTCGTTTCAGCGAAAGCAGGAACTGGCAGGTGCTGCTGCCTTTTTGCAGCAGGGTGCCGAGGCCGGTCTTGGTCGCGAGAATCTGGCCGCGCCATTCCAGCGTGACGTTGCCGCGGCCGGGGCCGGTCAGGAAAAACTGGCCGTTGTCCTGAATCTGCCCTTCGACGGGTTTGTCGGAACGCGCGCTCGCGATGCGGACGGTCTTGCCTTTTATCTCCGCAGCGAAGGCTTCGCTTTTTTCGCCGCAGTCGCTGCCCTGCGTTAGGATCAGCTTGCCTTCATAGCGGCCGTCGAAAGATTGGGCGTGGGCGGAAACGGAGAAAACGAAAGCGGAAAAAAATAACAAAAACGAACGGAGCGTCATGCTCGCCTCATTTTTTATGCTTCTTCATCAATCCCACGAAACGTTCGAACAGGTAGCGCGAGTCGCGCGGACCGGGCGAGGCTTCCGGGTGATATTGCACCGAGAAGGCCGGCTTGCTTTTCAGCGCAATGCCCGCGTTCGAGCCGTCGAATAGAGAAACGTGCGTTTCTTCCGCGTCGGTAGGGAGCGTGTCGCGGTTCACCGCGAAGCCGTGGTTCATCGACGTGATCTCGACCTTGCCGGTGGTGAGGTCTTTCACCGGATGGTTCGCGCCGTGATGGCCCTGATGCATCTTCATGGTCTTCGCGCCGACGGCGAGGCCGAGCATCTGGTGACCCAGACAGATGCCGAAGGTCGGCGTGCCGGAGTCGATCAGTTTTTGAATCACAGGCACGGCATATTTGCCGGTCTCCGCCGGATCGCCGGGACCGTTCGAGAGAAACACGCCATCCGGCTTCATGCCGAGGATGTCTTCGGCGGAAGTCGTGGCAGGTACCACCGTCACCTTGCATTTGTTCGCGGCGAGCAGGCGCAGGATGTTGCGCTTGATGCCGTAGTCGATGCACACGACGTTGAATTCCGGATTATCCTCGCGGCCGTAGCCCTTGCCCCATTCCCACGGCGTCTCGTCCCAGGAATAGCGCTGCGCGGTCGTCACCGTCGGCACCAGATCCATGCCGTCGAGGCCGGGCCATTCGCGCGCCTGTTTCTTCAGAGCGTCGATATCGAAATTGCCATCGGGCGAGTGGGCGATCACGCCGTTCGGCATGCCCTTTTCGCGGATGCGCGCGGTCAGCGCGCGGGTGTCGATGCCGGAGAGGGCGACGATGCCGCGCGATTTGAGCCACTGATCGAGATGGCGGCTCGCGCGATAATTCGACGGATCGGTGATGTCGGCTTGCAGCACCGCGCCGCGCGCACCATGCGCCGCCGCCATGTTCACGGTTTCGATGTCTTCGTCGTTGACGCCGACATTGCCGATGTGGGGAAACGTGAAGGTGATGATCTGCCCGGCGTAGGAAGGATCGGTGAGCACTTCCTGATAGCCGGTCATCGCGGTGTTGAAGCAGACTTCGCCCACTTCGGCGCCCACCGCGCCCAGTCCGTGGCCTTCGAGCACGGTGCCGTCGGCCAGCACCAGCAGGGCCGTGGGCTTGTCCTCGGCCCAGCCGTTCGTCGCTTGTTTCGGGTTCATAAGCGGCCTAAATAGCGGCGAGTCTCCAATATATAAAGTGGAATCTTGCGGGAGCGGCCATGCTGCGCGATCAGATCAACAACGCCCTGAAAGACGCAATGAAATCGGGCGAGAAGCTCAAGCTCTCGACGTTGCGGCTTGTGAATAGCGCGCTGAAAAACGCCGACATCGAGGCGCGCGGGCAGGGCAAAGGCCCGCTCGACGACGCCGCGCTGCTGGCGCTGCTGCAGAAAATGATCAAGCAGCGGCAGGAATCCATCGAGATGTACGAGAAGGGCGGACGCCCCGAACTCGCCGCCAACGAACGCGGCGAGATCGAGGTCATTCAGGGCTTCCTCCCGAAGCAGATGTCGGACGCCGAAGTGCAGGCCGCGATCAAGGCCGCGATCGCCGAAACCGGCGCGGCCTCGGTCAAGGACATGGGCAAGGTGATCGGCGTGTTGCGCGCGAAATACGCAGGCCAGATGGATTTCGGCAAGGCGAGCGGCCTCGTCAAGGCTTCGCTCGCGGGCTGAACGCGGCGGTACCGCGCTATTCCTTCGCTGTACACCGCACGTTCGCGTGAGGAGCCGTGTCCACGTTTGGAGAAACCGGCGCTTTCGGGGTAAGAATCGCGCCGCAAATCGGGGGACGGGGTCTGCGTTCGATGAAGTGCGGTTACGTGGCGTTTGCGTTCGGTTGTCTGCTGCTGGCGGTTTCGCCTGCGCATGCCAACAAAAAACGCCAGAAGCAGATCGAGTACATGCTGAAGCGCCTCGATCCCTCGACGCGTCTCGAACAGGTCTGCGAACTGGAGGCGATGAACCGCATCGCGCGCGATAACCGCGAATTCCGGGTCGATCGTTCCGTCATCGCTGCGTTCTCCGAGCCGAAAGTGAAGGGCGACGAGATCATCAGCCCCGGTGCCGCGTTCCGCAGCAAGCGCAAGTGGTACCGCTATACATTTTCGTGCCGCGCCACGCCCGACCGGATGCGCGTGCTCTCCTTCGAATACAAGATCGGGGACGAAATCCCCGAGACGCAATGGTCCAAGCACGGACTGTATCAGTAGAGGTTCGTCATGCCGGAAGTCATCGTTCACGCCGTCGAAGGCCGCTCGCCCGAACAGAAGAAGGCCTTGATGCTCGATATCACCGAAGCGGTGGTGAAGAACTTCGGCTCGCCGAAAGAAGCGGTGACAGTGACGATCCTGGAGTCGCCCAAGGCGCTCAAGATGAAAGCGGGCGTCCTGTTCAGCGAGCGCTGATTTCCCTGCCTTCGAGGATTGCCTTCGCGTTCTCCAGCGAGGCCTGCATGTTCTCGCGGATTTTCGCCATCACCCACCAGACCAGCAGGTTGTAGGGGTAGCGGATTTTTCCGCGATAGGTGTTGCGGATGCGCGTTTCGCTCGGCGCAACCGTTTCGATCTCGGTGACGATGGGATCGATGGACTGAAACGGCTGCTTGAACCGGATTTCGATTTCGATTCTCTTGCCGTCCTCGAGCGCCTTGATCTCCTGTTCGCTCTTTCCGACGTTGCGGTCGTCGCTGTCCCACGCGGCGACGGCGCCGACGGTGCCGTCCGTGCCGCGATACTCGATCTTCATCGCGGGGTCAGCCTTGGCGTAGGTGCTGTAGCGCTCCTGATTTTTCAGGAGCTTCATGAAATCGAAGACTTCCTGCGCCGGTTTCGCCACCACGACTTCGCGCGTGATCGCGAAACGCCGCGGCAGGAACAAGCCGACGATGTAGGGAAACAGCGCGATCGCAAGCGCGGTATAGAAGACATAGTAGAGCCAGTGCATTTCCTGCGCCTTTCGTGGGCCTTTGGCCGCTATTTGCGCCGATCATACTGTAGCTACTACGAATTCCGCCAAACGGGGTTTCGGCCAGAAAACTGGGGAAGCCGGTCTTTTGCAGGAATGGCTTGTCCACAGCCTGGGCTGTAGGAAATCGCCTGCCGGAGACCTACATTCTTCTACAAATCCGACATTCACCATTGGCCGCTTATGCGTTTCCCGCCGTCATTTCTCGACGAAATCCGCTCGCGCCTTCCGGTTTCGGAAGTCGTGCGGCGGCGCGTGGCGCTGAAAAAGGCGGGACGGGAATGGAAGGGCCTCTCGCCCTTCAATCAGGAAAAGACGCCCTCGTTCACGGTGAACGACCAGAAGGGCTTCTATCACTGCTTCTCGTCGGGGAAGCACGGCGACCAGTTCGGCTTCGTGATGGAAACCGAAGGGCTGACGTTTCCCGAAGCGGTGGAAAAGCTCGCGGGCATCGCAGGTGTGCCGATGCCGGTGGTTTCGCCGGACATGCAGAGGCAGGAAGCGCGCCGCCGCTCGCTTTACGATGTGATGGAACTGGCGGCGAAGTTCTTTGAGGAAAGTTTGCAGGCGCGCACCGGTGCGCGCGCTCGCGGCTATCTCAATGATCGCGCGCTCACGCCGGAAATCCAGACGCGTTTTCGCATGGGCTATGCGTCCTCTGAGCGTTTTGCACTGAAGGAATATCTCGGCGGCAAGGGCGTGCCGGTCGAGGACATGATCGAAACCGGCTTGCTGATCCACGGCGAGGATATTCCGGTGCCGTATGACCGCTTCCGCGAGCGCGTCATGTTCCCGATCGCGGATTTCAAGAACCGGATTGTCGGCTTCGGTGGCCGCGCGCTCTCGCCCGATGCGCAGGCGAAGTACCTCAACTCGCCGGAGACCACGCTCTTTCACAAGGGCAACCTGCTCTACAACGGTGCGAATGCGCGCGCCGCGACGCAGAAGGGCGCGAAGCTCATCGTGGTCGAGGGCTATGTCGATGCCATTGCGCTGGCTGTCGCCGGTTTTGAGGGCGCGGTCGCGCCGCTCGGTACTGCGCTTACCGAAGATCAGCTTGGCTTATGTTGGAGAATGGTGGACGAGCCGGTGCTTTGCTTCGACGGCGACAACGCGGGCAAGCGCGCAGCCTTCCGCGCGGTCGATCTCGCGCTGCCGCTGCTGGCGCCGGGCAAGAGCCTGCGTTTCGCGACGCTGCCTGAAGGCAAGGACCCCGACGACCTGATCCGCGCCAGCGGGCCGGAAGCGATGCAGGATGTGCTGAACGGCGCGCGTCCGCTGGTCGAGATGTTGTGGCTGCGCGAGATCGAGAACGCGCAACTCGATACGCCCGAACAACGCGCCGGTCTGGAAAAGCGCTTCGGCGAAATCCTGGGCTCCATCGCGGACGAGACCGTGCGCCGCTATTACCGCGACGATCTCCGCGCGCGGCTTTCGCGCCTTTTCACCCCGCAGGACCAGCGCTTGGCCCCGCGGCGCGACGCCCGCGAATTCCGGCCCCGCCGTCCCGGCGCGCCTGCGCCGCAACGCCAGTTTTTCAACGCACGCTCCAGCCGCCTCGCGGAAAGCGCGATTTTACGCGGGCATCATGCCGCAGTGCCGCCGCGCGAGGCGCTGATCCTGCTGGCCGTGCTCGGCCATCCATGGCTGCTCGCCGACCACGCCGAGGAGTTCGCCGAACTGGAACTCGCCCACGGCGATGCTGTCGCCTTGCGCAAGGCCATTCTGGAGGCAGCGGCGAGGGCCGATATTTCGACCTCCGAAGCGCTAGGAAAGCTGCTGGAAGACGCGGGGGTGGATGCGCTCCGGATACGCATGGAACGTGCCATTTCCCACCGCGCCGACTGGGAAATCCGCCCCGGCTCGGCCGAAAGCGATGTCCTGTCCTGGTGGCATCAAATCGTGAGCTTGCATCGGCGGAAGCGGACGCTATCTAGAGAGCTGCGGGAGGCAGAACGCGCATTGGGCGCCGAGCCGACCGAGGCCAACCTCGCGAGGCTGAAGGACGTGCAGAGCCGGCTTGCGGTTCTGGACGGAACCGAAGCCTTGATCGAGGGCTTTGGCGCGCAGTCGGGCCGTCCGGCGCGTACGATGTAGAAATTGTCAGGCTGATTCGGGTCTCCGGCAGCCTTGGAACACAAGGACTTGCTCGTGGCCTCCAAAGACAAAGCCAAGAAAGCCGACAAGAAGAAAGAAAAAGAAAAGGCTGAAAAGGCCAGGAAGGCAGCTGCTGTAGTGAAGGCGAAAGAAAAAGAGGCCGCTGCGAAGCAGAAGGCCAAGGACAAGGCTGCCAAGGAAAAAGAAAAGGCCGCCGCCGCTGCCTTGAAAGCGAAGGAAGCCGCCGCAAAGAAAAAGCCGCTGACGCCGCTTCAGAAAGCGCTCGCGGCTGCCGACAAGATTCCCGAGAAGAAGACCGAGCCGAAGAGCGTGCCTGTGCCGGCCAAGCAGGCCGGGAAAAGCGGTAGTGCCGGCAAGAACGCGGCCGCGCAGGGCGTGGTCGGCGCCACCTTCGGCAAGGCAAAGGATCTCCTGCGCGCCATCGTCGGCGGCAAGCCGATGCCCGCGAGCGCGCCTGCCGCGAAGGAAGCGGACAAGAGCCGCACCGCCGCCGGCGTCGAAAACCTCAAGCGTGTTTCGGGCGCGGCCACTGCGCCCGCGAAGGGCGGCAATACCGAGCAGCCCGCCGATGGCGAAGGTGAAGCCGGGCCGCTGCTCGATCTCTCCGACGCCGCCGTCAAGAAGATGATCAAGGCCGCGAAGAAGCGCGGCTATGTCACCTACGACCAGCTCAACGACGTCATGCCGTCGGAAGAGGTCACGTCCGAGCAGATCGAAGACGTGCTCGCGATGATGAACGAGATGGGCATCAACGTCGTCGAGGCGGAGGACGCGGAAGAAGCCGACGCCGACGACGATGACGATGATGATGCGGGCGGCGATCTGGTCGAGACCACCTCGAAATCGCTGACCACCACCAAGAAGTCCGAGCCGGGCGAACGCACCGACGATCCGGTGCGCATGTACCTGCGCGAGATGGGTTCGGTCGAACTGCTCTCCCGCGAAGGCGAAATCGCGATTGCGAAGCGCATCGAAGCGGGCCGCGAAGCGATGATCGCCGGTCTCTGCGAAAGCCCGCTGACGTTTCAGGCCATCATCGTGTGGCGCGACGAACTCGCGGAAGCGAAAGCGCTGCTTCGCGACATCATCGATCTCGAAGCGACTTACGCCGGTCCCGACGCGAAGAACCAGCCGGTGAACCCGAACCCGCCGATGGGCGGTCAGGCCGCGATCCGCGAGCAGCAGGCGGCCGCCGCCGCCGCGCGCCAGCAGGCGCCCGCCACCCAGCCGGGCGACGACGAAGACGAAGAAGGCGCGCCGCGTCCGCAGGAGTCGGACGACGACGAAGACGATATGGAGAACGCGCTTTCGCTCGCCGCGATGGAAGCCGAGCTGAAGCCGCAGGTAGTCGCGACCTTCGACAACGTCGCCGATGCCTACAAGCGGCTGCGCAAGCTGCAAGACCAGAACGTCGAGAACAAGCTCAAGAACTCCTCGCTCTCGCCCAGCCAAGAGCGCCGCTACAAGAAGCTGAAGGAAGAGCTGGTCAAGGACGTCAAGTCGCTCTCGCTCAACCAGAGCCGCATCGACGCCCTCGTCGAGCAGCTTTACGAAATCAACCGCCGCCTCGTCGGCTTAGAGGTGCGCCTCATGCGCCTCGCGGAAAGCCATGGCGTCGAGCGCGAAGATTTCCTGAAGAATTACCAGAACTCCGAACTCGATCCGAAGTGGCTGCTGCGCGTCGGCAAGATGGCCGCGAAGGGCTGGAAGGGTTTCGTCAATCAGGAAAAGGATCGCATCCGCCAGATCCGCCACGACATCCATGCGCTCGCGACCGAAACCGGCCTCGAGATTCAGGAATTCCGCCGCATCGTCCACATGGTGCAGAAGGGCGAGCGCGAGGCGCGGCAGGCGAAGAAGGAAATGGTGGAAGCCAACCTTCGCCTCGTGATCTCGATTGCCAAGAAATACACGAACCGCGGCCTGCAGTTCCTCGACCTCATTCAGGAAGGCAACATCGGCCTGATGAAGGCGGTCGACAAATTCGAATATCGCCGCGGCTACAAGTTCTCGACCTACGCGACCTGGTGGATCAGGCAGGCGATCACGCGCTCGATCGCGGATCAGGCGCGCACCATCCGCATCCCGGTGCACATGATCGAGACCATCAACAAGATCGTCCGCACCTCGCGGCAGATGCTGCACGAAATCGGCCGCGAGCCGACGCCGGAAGAACTCGCCGAAAAGCTCGGCATGCCGCTGGAGAAGGTGCGTAAGGTCCTGAAGATTGCGAAGGAGCCGATCTCGCTCGAAACGCCGATCGGCGATGAGGAGGATTCGCATCTTGGCGATTTCATCGAGGACAAGAACGCGGTGCTGCCGATCGACGCCGCGATCCAGTCGAACCTGCGCGAGACCACGACCCGCGTGCTGGCCTCGCTCACGCCGCGCGAGGAGCGCGTGCTGCGCATGCGCTTCGGCATCGGCATGAACACCGACCACACGCTGGAGGAAGTCGGCCAGCAGTTCTCGGTGACGCGCGAGCGCATTCGCCAGATCGAGGCGAAGGCGCTGCGGAAGCTGAAGCATCCGAGCAGGTCGAGAAAGCTGCGCTCGTTCCTCGATAACTGACACTCTTGCGTCATCCCGTGCGTGTCGCGGAGCGACGCAAGACCCGGGATCCAGATACCTGAAATGCAAAAACGCCGGGTAATGAACCCCGCGGTTTTTTACTCGCAAGTTGAATCTATCGAAAACCAGACCATGGGTCCGACTTCGGCGCTCCTTGTTTCGTGGGCAATTTTTGCTCTGGCGCTATTTGTGGGCTTATCACTTGTGGTGCGACCACCTGGGGCAAAATCTCTACTGGAGGGGGCAATTGCGGGATAAGCACCTCACTAGGCTCTGTTTTTTTTGTGTTAGGCGGGAGCGGCTGTTTTGGAGGGCCGTTGGGTAGCATTCGAGGCACTATGTTCTGAGTATTGGGGCGAGTACTTTCGATTTTCGGACTTGGCGGCGCTGGAACGTTTTTGGGTGCAATTACGACCGGAGCATTGTTTTTCGGTAAAGGTTCAAAGGATCGCGAACTTAATAAAGAGCTTTTAAAATTATTAATTCCCAGAACAGTAATCGCAATTGCCAAGATGAATACTCCAAGAACAAGCGCACGATTCTTCTCAAGTATTGTGGGAGCGAATGCGACTTTTAGGTCATGCTCTGCCTGCACTAACGCATGATAGGCATTCTGAGCCGGTATTCGAAGGGCCGCCCGTTTCGCTAATAAGTCGGCACTAGCTTGTCTTGCTCGATGTATTTCACCTCGGGCCTTAGTCAGGCGTTTTGCCTGTTCCTGTGCGACTTTGGTTTTCGCGTCTGCAATTTCTTTTGGGTCAATAGATTCTTTTGCGTTGTAGACAAAGCGCTGCTCAATAGTTTGTCGCCAACTTAGCAATTCACTAGTTATAGTGCTCCCAAAGCCAGAAATCGCTTGGATGCGACTTCGCGAAATATCTGCTGCAGTTTCTATTCCATAAGATGCAAGTTGAAGAGTTCGACCTCGTCCAACGTGTGGAATTCTTGCGGAATCGATTCTGAAGCGCTCTAAGAACTGTCTAGTTTGGTTGGCTCGCTTTTTTTGTTCGAGCTCACGAATCAATTTCTCCTTGTAGCTTGAAATATCAGCTAGCTCGTTTATTGCTCTAGTAGCCTCCTCTTTTGCAGTTCTGAATTGATCGCTATTTGAATACAAGTTCCAGTCAGCAGATATTTTCGCCCAGTTTTTCTCGGCAATTATCTTGTTTGTTTGAAGCGTATTTGCATCAAACGGAGTGCGGGTCGCGAATATTCCTGCTCCGATCAGTGAACCAACTCCTAAAACTTGTATTACACCTGTTGTCGTAAAAGTTAGTATGGCGCCGGCAGCAAATAGAGCGGCCGCTTGAAGTATTCTTCGCTTTCTATTGTCTCGAATAGAAGCAGCTTTTGGACTTACATTTAGATTCTGAACGCTGGCAATTAGAGTGTTTAGTTGCGGCGCAACCCCAGGATCTTTAATCGCAGATAGTGCGCCGGTGAGTCCGCGGATATCAACAGCCGCTACGGTGTAAATCTTCGAAGTAGTACCAAAAAGAAAAATTCCTGGAAAGACGGACTCCATTTTGCACCAAGGGCAGGTGCTTGCTGTGGAGGAATAGTGATGCGAAATATTGCTGCGGCAGGTTGTAATTGACTTTTCCATCTTTTGGAGAAGCTGAACCCAAGTTGCTGCACTCGGTCGTTGTCCACGACTCAAAAACGCACTTTCAAAAGCCGCAGCTACATCTTGGGGAATATCAACAAGCGTCGGTACTCCAGGCGGGGGCAGCATATTTGTAGTGACGCTAGACCGTGCGTAAGCAAATCGGAATGTTCCGATTGCTCTTTCAAGCTCGGGGGCGTCACGGCCGTTCGCTACTCGACCCGCAAAAGGATGACGACCCATGAAAAGCAACTGAAAGACCAGTACCGCTAAACCAAAAGTATCGTGATTAGTAGTCCTCAGTACCTTTGAGAAATCTATGCCCTGTAGTTCTGGAGGCGTGAACTCAGGTACACCGACTTTACATGTAAAAACTGAACTTCCTTGTCGAATCTGAAATGAGTCGCTATCGATTAGCGTAACAGTTCCAGTTTTTTCGGAGACCAGAACTCCAGAATGATTTATGTCACCGATCACGCAGTTGGTTGAATGCACCGCTGCAACCGCGCGCGCGACATTTAAAGCTACGCGCAGGAGAAACTTAAAGTTGGCATTCGGAAAATGAGTTTTGCGGCTAGAGGGGGAGTACAATTCGTGAATGGCCTTATGGCCAGTCACTACGTTCATCGAAAAGCCAGCGAACTTATGCTGGGAGTCAAAGAGTGCTTGTAATGGAAACGCGACAAAATTTGTATCTTTGGCGAGTTTGGCGTCGACCATAGCCTGTATTTTTTGATGTCTGCTAGCGGCTAAATTTGGAAGGTATATTTTTGCGGCAAGGTTGTTGCTATTTTCAATTAAATAAACACTTCCTTCCCCGCCTTGGCCGATTTTCCTTCCAAGACGAATTAGCGAGCCGAGTTGTGTGTAATAAGCCGTCATTGGTGGTGGTTAGCTCTAAGCGCGAGCAACAATGTCTTGTCATCATCGGTGCGATCTAAAACTGCTTTGCTTTGGAGAAAGGTTTTTAAATTCTTGGAAAGATATCTTGATCTGCCTGCGGTCACTCCCTGTAGAGCGGAGAAGAATTTGTCGAAAAAGGGTTGATGCGCCTTCTGAGAGGCCGTTTCTAAAACTAGAGATTCAATCCCGTCGGTAAAGACCGCAATGCGATCAAATCGGCCTTCAAGCGAAACTAGATTCACAGGCGGCAGGGGGTCTTGAGTTACAAAGAAGGTTGTCGATGCATATTCGCCCTGCGCGGGCCAGCTTGGAACTACATAGTTGTTGCTGTTTTCCTCAGCGACCACACAGGCGCCGTCGCCAACGTGAATTAATACGAAATATTCATCGGAAACTATCGCTGCAACCAACGTCGCAGCATAGTCTCGTAAACTTCGACTACTCTTTGACGCAATATGACCAATGGCATCGCGTGTTTGATCGATCCATGTCATGGCGGTCTCTTCGTTTATACTACGAATTGAGCCGCCATCATTTATGAACTTACTCACTGCGTTTGCTATGCTGCGAACAACAATACGCGAGCCAATACGAGCTAACTCAGCGCTCCCCGCGCCGTCCGAAGCAACTGCAATCAGTATAGAGCCTTCGTTGCCACTTTTTTCAAAGCAGACTGCAGAGTCTTCGCAGGGTTTATCTAGTATTACATGTGAAGATCCCGCGACGCTTGCGCTTACAATGGTCCAATAGTTTGATCTAGACACTTGCCCAACCGTTAGGTCCTGTTGGGTTTTGAAGTGGTACAGACTGACCAGGGTTTGATCTCGAAACCGAGCTAAGCGAGGCAGAAAGCCACTTGAAAAGCTCCTTGAACCTAAGTCCTTGCAGGTGCAGGGGCTCACGAGTAGAGATCTTTTTTAATGTATCGAAGTCAGCGCCCTCAACCCCGACCGCAAAAAAACTAAACGCATTACTCGCTTCGCCTTCCCGAACAAGTTGTGCGGCGTTTTGCCAAGCGTCCGTTGGGCCGCCGTCCGTTATTAAAAATACCCAAGGCTTATAGTACGGAATTTGGTTCGCTCTGTAAGCGTCTTTCCTATTTTTAAGAAGTTGTAAGCCTGTCTCGATTGCCTGTCCCATCGGGGTATCGCCCGCTATTGCGAGCGGAGAAGATTGAAACTGATCGGCTGTAACGAATTCTTGTTCTACTTTCACAGGGCCAAAAGTTACAATCGCTACCTCAACTCTTTTTACAGCGAGACTGTCAGACAATAGTTCGTCGCGAAATTGAACTAGCCCTTCATTTAGTTCGTTTATGGGTGCTCCGCGCATTGATCCCGAGTTATCCAGTAGTAGTAGACACGGGCATCTCCGATCCGGATTTTCCGCGAATGTAGTATCTCCAAATGGCTGCTGTTCAAAAGTTGGCTCTGACATTTCACTCCCCCCTACATCGTTAAATCTTGAGCTAAACTGAAAAAATTGACAAACAAAAAATATAGGCCTATATTCCTATCACCTTCCCCTTCAAAGGGGCGTTTCTCGAGGCGTCGTGAAGCGGGGGAGGGTGCGGCGCCCGCTGTCTCAGGTTCGCAGCCTGAAGATACCGGGGAGCCTCGGGTCACCGTCCGCGCGCAATACGACGCGCCGCCGTCCTCGCTCGTCGAGGCGCGAAGCCGCGAAACCGGTTTCGTGATGGCTGGAATGGGGACCGGAAGCGCGGGAGAAATCCCCGCGTTGCGCTTTGCCCGCTTACAGCGGGCCGCGCCAAATTCCGGTCCCGGAAGCACGGTCCTGAGGCGCTAGCAGACGCCGCCTGAGCCGGGCGCCGAGAGGCGTTCCCGCGAGGTTCACCCCTCGCGGGCGGCAACACCCACGCGCCTCCGGCGCCTGGCTCACCCCTTCTCAAGGGGTGCCTTCCCACCGAGGGTCAGCGGTGGATCACGAGAGGGAGCAACCAAAACGCGCGAGGCACTTCGCCCGCGCGAACGAAGGATGCTGCCTGCATGAAACGTTTTTCCGCTTCCATCGACGCGCTCGACAATCCACTCAAAACCGGCAATCCCGTTACGCACGAGCACAACGGCAAGCGCCTCCTGATGCACTCGCGCGAAATTCCGCCCGCGCCGAAAAAGCGTGCGGAGAAGCGCAGGCCGGAGCAGATCGCAATTACCGCGCAGGACAACGCGCCTCCACTGCCTTCGGATTTGCCGCGAACATTGCCGAAATCCATGAAGCCGCCGCGCATTGTCGCGCGCAATCCTTCGCTCGCTGCAAGCGAAGGGTGGCAGTTGCTCGCCAAGGCGATAGTGCGCGCGGCAGGCCATCCGCAGCGTTGTCATCAATCCGGCTGCCGCCGGGCGCGCGTCTGCATCGGCGGAAACGACGCCTGCTATGTCCGGGAGTTCGCCTTCGTCGACGTGTTCATGCAGCGCCATGTGCTGCCGCGGCTCAAGGCCGGTGCGCGGCAAAATGCCGATGTTGAGGATTGAAGATGGCGCTGGAACTTCCGCTTGCTTTCGCCGTTATCGGCTGAACCAGCCGGAAGCGCACTCATGTCCCTCATCTTCGATACCTCGAAAACCCGTAGCGAAGCATCGTTCGGCAGGAAAACCGCCGCCAGCATCGTGCTCGGCCTCGTTCTCCTCGTCGGCATTTATGCGTGGTTTTCGGCGGGGGCTTTCGGCACCATGCTGATCCTGCGCGGTGTCGCGGGCGACAACGCCCCGCGCGGACTGCTCGATGACAACGCCGCGCTCGCCTATGCCCGCAAACACGGTTATGCGGGCGAAGTGATTGACGTCGCGGCCGATGGCGGCCCGCAGGTGCAGCTTGCGCTCAAGCGCATCCGCGAAGGTGGCGTCACCGCGCTCTATGGTTTCTCCGGCGGCGGCTTTAACGCCACCGCAGTCTGGAATGCGCTGAAACCGGAGGAGCGCGCCCGCATCCGCCGCATCGTCGTCGTGGGTGCGCCCGGCATCACGAAAGCGAGCTTCCCCGGTGCGCGTGAAGTGGTCGTGCAGGAAGACCCGCCCGCCGGGCACATGGAAGGCCCGCGCGCGCTGCTGCAGTCTGGCAACTGAACCCCTGTAGAAGTCCGGATTTCGTTCTTTTCGTCCGCCTTGAATAAGGCGTGGATGGCCGGAATAAATCCGGCCACGACGAACCCGATGCATGGCCGCACATGATTCTCCGCACGCTTGTTGTTTTAATTTTTTCGCTCGCCCTCGCATTACCCGCGCACGCCGCCAAGTGCGGCGGCGACTTCGACCGTTTCATCGCCGAATTCTCGCGCGAGGCGCGCCAGCAGGGCATTTCGCAGCGGGTGATCGACGACGAATTCGAGGGCGTCCAGCAGGACGCCAAGGTGTTGCAGTTCGACCGCCGCCAGCGCAACACCTTCAAGCGTTCGTGGGAGGATTACGCGAAAACGCGTGTAACGCCCGCGCGCGTGAAGCGCGCGAAGAACCTGCTCCAGCGCCACGCGCGGCTGTTCGACCGCGTGGAGCAGCGCTTCGGCGTGCCGCGCGAACTCATCATGGCGATCTGGACAATGGAGACCGACAACGGTGGTGATATGGGCCGCCTCTCGGTGGTGAAGACGCTGGCGACGCTCGCGCACGATTGCCGCCGCACCGATCTATTCCAGAAGGAATTGCTCGCGGCACTGCAGATCATCCAGCGCGGCGACCTCACCAACAAGGAGCTGATCGGTGCTTACGCGGGTGAGATCGGCCAGACGCAGTTCCTGCCTAGTTCATACATAAAGTACGGGGTCGATTTCGATGGCGATGGGCACGTCAACCTGCGCCGCTCTGTGCCGGATGTGCTGGCCTCGACCGCGAACCTGCTCGCGACCAACGGTTGGCAGCGCGGTCAGCCTTTTGGCGAAGGCACGCCGAATTTCATGGTGCTGCGCGAGTGGAATCGCTCGGAGGTGTACCGCAAGACACTGCATTATTTTGCGGAGCAGTTGCGGAGAGAGTAGCCGATCAGCCGCAAACTTTGGCTGCTAACGTTTGATAATTGCATCAAGCAACCCACGCGGCGTTAACCTTTTCAAAACCACGAACCGGGTTCCACGCACAGGGGTGATGCTTCCTTAAGCGCGGTCGCGCAGGATTACCGCAATATCGGGGGAGAAGAGCTTCGCGAACGGGAGCCTTCGGAAAAATGCGCCGGACAGATAACTGCAACGGACAATCGCGCGCGCATAACCGCTGCATGGTGCGCCATGCTTAGCGTACCCACGCTGTTCATCGTCTTCTTCATCAATTTCGTGTCGCTGGGACTGGTCTGGTTCTACGTCATGCGCAGCTATCCGAATTTCGGAGCGGCGCGTTTCTGGGCCGCGGCTGCCTCAATCGCGGCATTGGGTGCTGCGACTTCCATCCTGCGTGGCATTGCGCATCCATTGGTGCCGATTGTCGCCGGTGGTGGCCTGTTCGTTTTCGCGGGCTTCCTCGCCTCCATGGGTATTCAGCGGCTGTACGAACGGCCGTTGATGTGGCGTCTGTCGTTTGTGGTCACCGGCATTTGCATGCTCGGCCTGACCGCTTTCACGCTATGGCAGGACAATATGCCGGCGCGCATATTTGTGTATTCGCTCGCGCAAGTAATCCCGCTCCTGGCGGTGCTGCCGCTTCTGCTGTCGCGCAAGAATGGACCGCAGCGTCCGGGCGCACGCATGACCGGGTTCATCACGGTCTTCTGCATGGTTATTTATCTGGCGCGGCCTGTTGCCAGCGCTTTCGATATTGGCGGCGAGGTATCGCTCACGGAATTCAATACGATGCAGGCGTCGTTGCTCGTGTTGCTCGTGTTTTCGAGCATGGCGCTCAACTTCGGTTTCCTGTTGATGGCGATCGACCGTCTGCGCGCGGAAGTGGCCGATCTCGCGCTCTCCGACGATCTGACGGGAGCCGCCAACCGCCGGCAGTTCCAGATGCGGCTGGAAGAGGAATGCGCGCGCTCCGATCGCACGCAGGATCCTTTCGCGTTGTTGATGATCGACCTCGACCGTTTCAAGACGATCAACGATAGCCAGGGTCACGCGGCCGGCGACGAATGTCTGCGGCTGCTGAGGGGTGTCGTGCAGTCCCAATTGCGCAGCGGGGATCTGCTTGCCCGCATCGGCGGGGATGAGTTTTGCGTCGTCATGCCTTCGACGACACTGCGCGAAGGCGCGATGGTCGCGCGGCGCGTGTTGCAAGCCTGCCGCACGAAATGGACGCCGGAGAATGGCGAGCCGATCTCGATCTCGGCGAGCATCGGCGTCGCCCAGTGGCGTAACGACATCGGCCGCCGGTCCGAGCGTTTGATCGCCGAAGCGGATCAGGCGCTTTACGCAGCGAAGCATAGCGGCCGGGATTGTTACCGGTTGCACGAACCCGCACTTGCCGAGCCTCTTCTCAAGCGGGCCTAATCGAACCTTCTATCCTTCGCGGCATGGAACTTTGCTGCCATGCTGCGCGTTACTCTACGCTTTGCGCGAATCCGCCATACCGGCCGCGCACCACGCGGAGGGTTTCGTCATGTCCGGCATTTCCGACGAACAGATCTCGCTGATGGTCGACATTGGCCAAAAGGCGCCGCTTTCGCTGAATAGCGAGAAGCGCCGCGCTATCGAAGGCCTGATTGTAGCGGGTTACGTCACGCCTTCGAACGAGGATGATGCATCGCTCGCGCCTTATGAACTTACGTCGAAGGCGGAGCGTTTTCTCTCCGAGCGCGGAGCGGGTCTGAACGAGGCATAACAATCGCCTATTGCCCGCCCATGAAGAATGTACTCGTTATTCTGAACGAGCGTGCAGGATCGCTGCTCGGCCGTAATGGCGGAGAGATTCGCGACATCGTCGAGAAGACTCTGGCCGGCCCCGGGCGCGAGATTCGCGTCGTTCTGACTCACGGCAGGGAAATTGTTCGCGAAATCCACAACGGCGCGAAAACTGGCTACGATACGCTCATCATTGGCGGCGGCGATGGCTCAGTGAATTGTGCTGCGAGCGCGCTTGCCGGTACCAAGCAGGCTCTCGGCGTACTTCCACTTGGCACCATGAACCTGTTCGCGCGCGATCTGGGGATGCCGCCGAAACTGGAAGATGCTCTTTCGGCGCTGGCTTCAGGCAAGGAACGGCAGGTTGATCTGGCGCGGTTGAACGGGCGGCTATTTCACACTCTGTCGGGTATCGGATTTTTCAGCCAGATGGCGCGCGCCCGTGAGGAGGTGCGCAGTCTTCCGGGCAAGGCGGTGCAGGTTGTAGCGGCTGCATGGCGCGCGTTCTCGCGGACTGGCCATTTCTCGCTAGAACTCGATATCGACGGCAAAAAACGCAGCATCGAAACCTATGCATTACTCGTCACTGTCAACCGCTTCACCGGTGAAGCGTGGCGGCGTGAGACGCTCGACAAGGGCGTGCTGGAATGTCATTTCGCGACCGACAAGGCCACAGCCGCACGATTGAAGGCAGGAGCCGATCTCGTCACGGGGCGATGGCGCGATAATCCCGGCATCGAAAGCTATACGGCAACGCGCGTGCGCGTCGAGCGTTCGCGCCGGCGTGCCTGGGTTGCGACCGACGGCGAACTGATGCGCGAATATACGCCGCTCGAATATATCGTCGTGCCCAAAGCGCTTCGTATCATCGCTCCCATTTGACGTTCGCAAGCGCCTGTCGCACGTTGCCGGAAAGTTTCATGGGCTGCGGGAAGTGCAAAAATCATACGACGTTATTGTGCTCGGTCTCGGTGCGATGGGCGCGGCCAGCGTGTATCAGCTTGTGAAGCGTGGTGCGCGTGTGCTCGGCATCGACCGTCATCACCCGCCGCATACATTCGGTTCGTCGCACGGCGATACGCGCATCACGCGCATCGCCTGCGGGGAGGGGATCGAATACACGCCGTTCGCAAGGCGTTCACATGAAATCTGGCGTGGTCTCGAAAAGGAAGGCGGAGAAAGCCTGCTCACGCAGAACGGACTGGCAGTCATCCAGAGTCCGGGCGGTGCGGCGTTGCATGGCAATGCGCACTTCCTCGAGACCACGGTAGAAGCGGCGGAAGCCGCGAAGGTTTCCTACCGGATGCCTTCGCCGGAGCAATTTCGTGCCCAGTCGCCGGCGTTCGCGGTGAGTGAGTCTGACAGGATTTATCTCGACGACACGTCGGGCTTCGTGCGGCCGGAACGCTGCATCGGCTTGCAATTGCGGTTTGCGAAAGAGCGTGGCGCGGAATTTCGCATGGACGAAACGGTCGTTTCGTTCGCACAGGAAGACGGCTTGGTTCGCGTCGTTACGGACCGCGAGCGCTATGAAGCGGAGCATCTCGTCGTGTGCGCGGGAGCGTGGCTGCGGGAGCTATTGAGAGAGCGCGAGGATGTTGCGCCGAGAATCCTGCGGCAAGTGATCCATTGGTTCGCAATTCGCGAAGGCGAGGCGTTCGAGGATTATTCGCCGGAGAAGTTTCCGGTGTTCTGCTGGCAGGTGCCAGAGCCGCAGATCGTCTACGGTTTTCCCGCACTCGACGGACCGGATGGCGGCATCAAACTCGGTACCGAACAATATCTTCCGGTGAAGTGTGTCGCGGATGTGGACCGCACGGTCAGCGATGCGGAAACGCGCGCGACCTACGAGACTTACGTGCAGCCGTATTTTCCCGGCATCAGCGAAAGATGTCTGCGTAGCGCCGTCTGCCTTTATGCGTACAGGCCGGATGCGCGTTTCATCATCGACCGGCATCCGCATATGGATCGCGTTATGGTGGTCTCCGCGTGTTCGGGGCACGGGTTCAAACATTCGGCGGCGATTGGCGAAACGATAGCGCAGGCACTTGGTGGCGAGCCGCACCTCGACCTTTCCGCGTTTCGTTTCGGTTCCGTCCCCGCGGAAGCGTGATTTGACGCCGCCGCTTGTGGTTTGCGACTTTTAATCCGGGAGTATCGGTACATGAGCCTCAATCAGGAAATCGCGAGACAGGCGCCGGGGCGGTTCTGGTATCTCGTCGCGCTGGTTCTCTTCATCGGCTCGATGCTGGCGCCCGGCGTTATCGTGCTGCTGACTGTGTTCGGGGGCGGCGACAATGTGCTTCGTCTCGTCGCGCCAGAAACGAAAACGCTACGCCTCGAACGCGGTACCTATTCGATTTTCTCCGACAGTCGCGCAGTGGTCGATGGCGAGGTAGTCATATCCCAGGGAAGCATTTCTGGCCTGCGTGTCACGATCCGCAGCGCGGCGGGGGCTGAAATTCCTGTCGTCGCGTCGAGCGTTCCGTCCCGCTATTCTTACGGCGGGCAAAGCGGTTTCAGCATTTTCGAATTCAGGATTCCGGAAACCGGTAACTACAGCGTTTCCGCGACTTATCGCGAGGCGTCGAACAACCAGCGTGGTCTGCTTTCCATCCGCAAGGATTTCCTCGGCGGCTTGCTAGGTTCGATTTTCGCTTCGGTCGGTGTCGCGTTGGTAGGCACTTTTCTCGCGGTCTTCATCTTCCTGCGCACATTATGGCGGCGGGCAAGCGTATTCCGGCAAGTGGCGGTCAAGGCGTTTACCGAACAGGCAACAGGCGGCCGTGGAACGTATACGCCGCCGGGGAGCGTGAAGCGGCCACAGCCGCAACCGGCGCAAAACGACTCGCCGGTGCAACACCAGTACGACCGCGACAAATAGAAGACGATACTCCGCCGTTCTCGCATCCCGCCAAGGCATGGAGCCGATGCGCGCGTGTCATGACTTGACGCCGCATTTCGCTGCAATGCGGCTTGACCTGCGAACAGGACGCGAAGAGAACGGGTCGTCGTGAATTCAATCCTCCAATCATCTCCCGCCACCGGCATCGCCGAGTCCCGCTATGCTTGGGTAAGGCTATGGGTCGCGCTGCTTGCGGGCGCGATCGGTTCGGTGGGCATGTGGTCGGTCGTGGTGATCCTGCCGGCGGTGCAGCGCGATTTCGGCGTACTGCGCGCGGACGCCACGCTGCCATACACGCTTACGATGCTCGGCTTCGGCATCGGCGGTGTTGCGCTTGGCAAGGTCGCCGATCGCTACGGCATCGTCATCCCGATGCTGATCGGCACTGCTTCGCTATCGGCAGGGTATCTTCTTTCCGGCATTTCGCCGACGCTGTTCCTGTTCGCGCTGACTCATATTTTAATCGGGATCGGCGCGTCGGTGACCTTCGCGCCGATGATGGCCGATCTCTCGCACTGGTTCACGAAGCGGCGCGGCATCGCAGTGGCGATGGCGGCATCCGGCAATTACCTTGCCGGGGCGATCTGGCCGCCCATCGTGCAATACATGTCGTCGTCGCTCGGCTGGCGGCAAACGCAATTCTGGATCGGTCTTTTCGTCCTCATCGCGATCCTGCCGCTTACGTTTGTGTTTCGGCCGCGCATCGCGCTGGCGGAAGCCGTGCAGGCCAATGCCGCGGCGACGGGCGCGCGCAACGCGCTCGGCATCTCCTCGAACGCATTGATGATTATTCTCTGCGTCGCGGGCGTCGCCTGCTGTGTAGCGATGTCGATGCCGCAGGTTCATATCGTCGCCTATTGCGGCGACCTCGGCTATGGCGTGGCGCGCGGCGCGGAAATGCTCTCGCTGATGCTGGCGTTCGGGATTATCAGCCGCGTCAGCTCCGGCTTTATCGCCGATCGTATCGGCGGTGTTGCGACGTTGCTGCTTGGTTCGTTCCTGCAGGGCGTCGCGCTGTTCCTCTATCTCTTCTTTAATGGCCTCACTTCGCTTTATGTCGTCTCGATCCTGTTCGGGCTGTTTCAGGGCGGCATCGTGCCGATGTACGCGGTGATTGTGCGCGAATATTTCCCGCCACAGGAATCGGGCGTGCGCGTGGGCATCGTCATCTTCTCGACCATCGTCGGCATGGCGCTCGGCGGGTGGGTGTCGGGCGCGATCTTCGATTACACAGGCTCCTACCAGGCGGCGTTCGCGAACGGCCTTGCGTGGAACCTTCTGAACGTCGCGATTGCGAGCTGGCTGCTCTTTACGTCGCGTTCGGGCAGGTCCGCGGGCGGCGCGGGAACGGCGGGAGCCAAGGCGTAAGCCAGCGAAAGTTTTTCCTGCCGAACCCTTCTGTTTTCCCGCCGCATCACCTACATGGCCGGGAACGGCTTTTCCGGGAATTCGGTCATGGCAGAGAAAGTATCGGTCACGATTTCGCACAAGCTGGGCAAGGAAGAAGCGCGCGGCCGCATCCAGCGCGGCTTCGCGGCGGCCCGCGAGAAGGGCGGCGGACTGATGAAGTTCGCGGACGAAACCTGGGACGGCGACCGGCTCTCCTTCAATGTGTCCATGCTCGGACAGAACGCGGCCGGCACCATCGACGTGCGCGAGGACCATGTGGTCATCGACGTCGCGCTGCCGTGGCTTCTCGCCAAGATGGCGGAGCAGGCGAAGGTTTTGATCGAGAAGCAGGGCAAGCAGCTTCTGCTGGAAAACAAGAAGCCTTCCGCGTAGCGGGCCGCCTCGACACGCGCGGCATGGCAGCACCGCGCGGCTTCCGATTGCGTGGAGACGGGGTTAGCGAATAGGTTGCGCGGCCTCTCTCCGGAACCTTCCCGCAAATGCCGCGCGAATCCCGCATCTTCTACGGCTGGTACATCGTCGCAGCCGTGTGCTTCATCACGACCATCACGTCGGGGCTGGCGTTCTATAACCTGTCGGTGCTGCTGAACGCCTTCGTGGTCGAGCGCGGTTTTCCCGTATCGCTCACCAGCGCGGCGACGGCGACCTTCTTCATCGCTGGTGGTTTTGCGGGCGTCGTGGCTGGCAGGCTGGTCGATAAATTCGATCCGCGCGCGGTGATCGTGGTGAGTGCGGCGCTCGGCGCGGTGTGCCTGTTCTCGGTCGGCTATCTCTATTCGACCTGGCAGTTGTTCCTGTTCCACGCGGCGTTCGGGGCGGCCTATGGCGGAACCGGACTGGTTTCGCTTACCACCATCGTCACGCGCTGGTTCAACGTGAAGCGCGCGCTTGCGCTTTCTGTCGCCTTCACGGGCCTTTCGCTCGGCGGAATTTTCATCGCACCCTTCGTCGCGCTTTCCATCGAGCGTGGGGGGCTGGCGGGCACCGGGCCGTGGATGGCGGCCGTGTTTTTTCTCGGCATCGCGCCGGTGACATGGCTGGCCCTGCGCGGCAGTCCCGCGCAATACGGGCTGGAGCCGGATGGTGGTGCTCGCGCGGCGGACGGAGCGCCGCAGGTACCAGTGCCTTCCGTGACCTACGCAGAAGCGAAGCGTTCCGGGTTCTTCTACGCGGTATCCATCGCTTATCTGTTTCTGCTTGGCGCGCAGGTTGGCGCGATCGCGCATCTGTTCCGGCTTGCGAATGTCCGCGATGGTTCGCGTACTGCCGCGCTTTCGCTGGCGTTTCTCGCCGCCGCCAGCATCACGGGACGGCTGACCGGCGGCTGGCTTCTGCTTCGCGTAAAGCCGCGCACCTTCGCGCTGGTGCTGATGGCGGTGCAGGGTTGTTCGTTGTTCCTCCTGGCGTTTGCCGGAGACCGCTTCGCCATTCTCGCTTGCGTGGTGATGTTCGGGCTGACCATCGGCAATTCGCTGATGATGCATCCGATCCTGCTGGCAGACCGCTTCGGCACGCTGGAATACGGCCGCATCTATTCGATGAGCCAGTTCGTGACCATGGTCGGCGTCGCCGGCGGGCCGGCCGCCATCGGCGTGCTGTACGACTGGAGCGCCGGTTATACGATCCCGTTTCTGGTGATGGCGGCGGCGACCCTGATCGGGCTGCTGGTGCTCATGTTCGGGACGAGGAAATAGAACGGCTTGTCCGCAGGTAGCGGGCGTGACTTCGCCGCCGACGCTACAAGCCGGTTCTCTCTTGTGTTCCCGTCGCCGGAAGCCTAGAGGCGGTCCGTCTTCTCGAAGTGTTTCCGCAGTAGCCGGACGTTGCGCAGGTTGGCGCGGAAGGCGACATCGAAGATGTCGCCGAGCACCGGAACTGTGCCAACCGCGCCGTCAATCGCGATATTCCCGACCATGCGCGCGACCAAATGACCGGGCGCGCCCATGCGCCGGGCTTCGAGCACGATCAGGCTGGAGATCGCGGCGGAGACCAGATCGCCCGCGCCGGGGATCAGGCCGATCACTGCATCGGCGCCGAAACGGATGTTGGTGCCGGGCACGACCAGCGCGGCGTCCATCAGCGTCGCCAGCCGCTCCAGCCGGACGAGGCGTTCCTCGACGCTTGCGCCGGTGGCGCGGTCGAAATCGCGTGCAGAATCGAAAATACGGGCCATCGAGGCTCTCCCTGACGCGGCGTCACATAGGTAAGGAGAACCATTCCGCAAGCGCAGGGTTGCCTCTGCGCAAAAAATACTGACGCGGGAAGGGAAAGGCGCTATACGCCCGCCCTTCGCAGGAGACCAGGAGACGGAGTCATGCTGCTGACGCTGATAAAAGGCAAGATCCACCGCGCCGTAGTGACCGGTGCCGACCTTCATTACGAAGGTTCGATCGGGATCGACCGCGCGCTGATGGACGCGGCCGGGTTTCTGCGAAATGAGCGGGTGGAAATCTACAACATCTCGTCGGGCGCGCGTTTTGCGACCTATGTGATCGAGGAGCCGTCGCAGTCGGGCGCGATCACGCTGAACGGCGCGGCCGCGCGGCTCGTCCAGAAAGGCGACCATGTCATCATCTGCGCCTATGCGCAGATGGACGAACAGGAAGCCAAGTCCTTCAAGCCGCGCGTCATACTCGTGGACGAATTCAATCGCGAGAAGGGCGAGAAGCCCGACTCTTGCCTGATGAAGACGTAAGCGACGCGGTTACTTCGGCGCGACTTCGAACGACATATTCACCTGCACGGTAACGGCAAGTTCGCCTGCCTCGACCGGCACATCCGGGCGTCCCGGCGCGGCTTGCCGTTGCAGCATGATCGGCTGCGGGAAGTTCACGCCGCTCTCGCTGATGGACAGGATGCGGACGAGGCGCAGGTTCGCGGCTTCCGCGTAAATGTTCGCCTTACGCAGCACGTCCTTGATCGCGAGCTTGCGCGCTTCCTCGATCAGCGGCGCGCGGTTGTCGATCGAGAAGCGGATGCCCTGAATGTCGTTGGCGCCGGCCACGATCAGGCGGTCGAGCAGGCCGCCGAGTTTCTCGATGTCGCGGACGCGGATCGAGAGCATGTTGTTGGCTTGATAGCCGACGATGCGAACCGGCTGATTCTTGTCGGGGCGGACCGTATCGGGGGAGAGCGACAGGCCCGCGGTTTGCAGGTCGCGCGGTTCGATGCCGGAGTCCTTCGCAGCTTTCAGCGCCGCGCCGAGCAGGGTAGAGTTTTCGGCAATTGCTTCCTTCGCGGTCTTGCGGATGACTTCCACGCCGACCTGCACGGTTGCTACATCCGGTTTTGCGGTAACCACACCCTGACCGGTGAGCGAAAGCGTCGAGATCCGCGGGCTGTCCGATTGCGCGAGAGCGCTGCCGGCGAGCAATGCGCTGGCCGTCAGCGTCAGGATGAGCGAGCGAAGCGAGATCATTGTTGGTCCTCCCTTGATGCGGGCAAATAGCCAAGGCAACGCGGCTCATTTACGGTCACAGCGTGGCCGTTGTACGAAGCGGTGGCGCTTGATAGTTTGCCGCGCATCTTTCCGGGCCTGTAGCTCAATGGTTAGAGCCGACCGCTCATAACGGTCTGGTTCCTGGTTCGAGTCCAGGCAGGCCCACCAATCTTTTCAATCGGTTGCGAAGAAGGCTGACGCGGCACTGGTTGCGCGGCCAATGATTGGGCCAATGATTCCCGGTGCCGGTGGCCAATAGCATTCGCTGCGTTGCGCAGATGGTCAGGATGATGGTGACCGTAAACGCTCTCCAGCGTCTCCTGCGTCATGCCGAGAAACCCGCTGGCTTCCCACATCGATACGCCAGCCTGCATGAGCCGCCGCCGTATGGCGCAGCGTATGGGGCGTTACCTTTCCTTTCAGCCCGGCACGGCGGACCGCGCTCCGAAAGCCAACTGTAACCGACTTGACCGGCTTGTCGTGCCACTCGACAAAATGCGATTTGGCAATCTTCTTATTGGCCCAGCGCCTCATGTGGCTCAGCAGTTGAGAGGGCAAGGGAACCGGAGGCTGCCGCTTCTTGGTCGCCTTGGCACCCTCCGCAAGCCGGTAGAACAGCCCTCGTTCGAGATCGACGTACGATCGGCCTTCCGCTCGATAGGGAGATGCAGCAGCGACGGCAGCGGCGCGGGTTCCCGTATAGAGCGCGATAAGGATAAACCGAGCGACGTGCTGTAACGGTCGCTTATCGGTCGTGATCCTCTGTCCCCTTAAACGCCCCCGGTGCTGGGTCTGAATCTCCCGAGCTCGCCAACAGGCCCAGACCAGCGCAGCCACTTCGCCGCGTGTCAGCCAACGGTCGCGTGGTGGTCCCTTTGGCGGCAGCGTTACGCGAACAATGCCGCGATGCAGACCTTCCTTACTGTGGTGGTTGATGGCCGCGCGAAGGTCCTCGAGATCGCGACGGCTTCCGCCGGCTGATCCCGACCATTGCACGTATGCCCGGCAAGTAGCTCCGTTCACGTCGGAGAGGCGGAGCGCCCCCCAATACTCGTTCAGACGACGAATTCGATCGCGAGCGCACTCTGGACGGGCTTGAAGCGGCACGCGGTCATCCATGTAAATCGAGAGCACATCGGCAATCACGATACTTTCGATGTCGCGCGCTTTGCGAGACGGCTGGTATTTTCCCCCGATGTATTCGGCGAGCATTTGTTCGGCGCGCTCAGTTTCTGCCGGAGCGCATCCTGTGGCGATCTGCCTGACGCCATCGAGAATGAACCAGGCAGCGCGTCGCCGGGTTCGGTCAGTCTTCCGGGGTTTTCGTAACCAGAGTCTGGGGCCTTTCTTTCTTCGCGGCATAACCTTCTCATCCTCTCAATGTCGGCTAGCGTTGTGTAGAGTTTTCCAGCGATACGCTCGACGACCAAGCGTCCGCGCTCGTGCTCACGGCGAAGGCCGGAAGCGGTCATCGATCCATCGGGAAAGGCGAGCGCAGCCGCCACGGTCAGCCGTAGGGGCGTAGTCAGCGTTGCCTGGTCGATTGTCAGATTGGCAGATGCGCCAAGACGCTTGCCAGCAGCTCCATTCATCCGCGATTTTATACGGGTATTTTGTCGTCAGATGAATGCCACCAGCGGCTTCCAACGGCCTTAGGCGAACAGCACGTTTTGGAGCATCGCGGCGGATATCAACTTCTTGCAGCGCCACGAACTTCGACTCTATTCTATCATACTCTGACGAACGTCTGCGAACTTATTAAGAAGTTCTGCAAATCAAATAAGTTGGAAACTCAAGGCATCTCCAAGCGCCGCAGTGCCTAAAAAATAGTTTCATTCGCGTAGCGTTCGATGATTTCTCTAATACGATCAACAGACCACGTGGGTCAGGCTGGAGAGTTCCTTGAAGGATCGTTAGTCTGGCAGGCAGTGCGCCGCGGCGAACGAGAAAATCTCTTCGTTACCCAACATGTGAGCGAAGAATTCTCCGTCCATGATGCCGAGGAAGGCTGTGTCGCGAATATTAAAGCCCCCGGTTAGCGATCCAAAGGCCGGAAGTACCATCCTGCGTTCGGATGCCGCAAAGCAACGGCGCCGAACCGTCCGCCCCCGAACATAAACTCTCGCGACCGGATGGAAATGTCCGACGATTTCAAAGGCTCCGCTGCCGGGCTGATGCTGAAATGTAAGATTCCTGCGCTGAAAAACCTCTGAAAAGCGGCCGCCGATTTCTTCGATAATATCTGGATCGTGATTTCCGGAAATCCAGACCCACTCTCTGCTGTGTTGAAGGGCGAGCAGCGCGGCCCTGCTTTCAGGCGAAAGCCTTGCACCGCCTCCGCCGTCGTGAAAACTATCACCCAGTGCGATGACACGGATAGGTTCATAGACCTTGAGCACTTGGGAAAGCGCCTCGAGTGTCGCGTTTGTGTCGTAGGGCGGCAGCATCACGCCGCGAGCTGCGAAAAACGAAGCCTTTTCGAGATGAAGATCGGCAACGATAAGGGTGCGTTCCGCCGGCCAATAAAGCGCGCCGCTGCGATCAGCAAGGAACCGCTCGCCGCCGAGCGCGAGTTCCATTGCTCTTGGTCGCGGGCTTTCGTTGCGCATCGGACATCGCTTCCCGAATCAAATCTTCCGCAGCTTCTGAAAGAACCGCGTCGGCGGATTCGCCATAAACCGTTTCGCGCCCGATCTCCAGCATTACCGGCACGGCAAGCGGCGAGACGCGTTCCAGCGCTTTATGGTCGATCCGACCCTTGATGCGAGAAAGCATTTCGCCGAGACGGCGGATGTCGAGCAGTCCGGATGCCGCGTCCGCGCGGGCGGCGCGAAGCAGCAGATGATCGGGCTGATGTTTGCGGAGCACATCATAAATAAGATCCGTCGAGATGGTCACTTGCCGGCCGGTTTTTTCCATTCCCGGGAAGCGGCGCTCGACAAGGCCGGAGATCAGCGCGCAGTTGCGGAAAGAGCGCTTCATCAAAGCGGTCTCGGCGAGCCAGGTTTCGAGATCGTCGCCGAGAATGTCCTGATCGAAAAGATCGTCCAGCGCCAACGTACGAGACTTGATCGCGCCGTCGATGTCGCCGAGGCACCAGACAGCAAGCGAATATTCGGTCGCGACGAAGCCCAGCGGTCTCAGTTTTGCGCGTTCGAGGCGGCGAGTAAGCAACATGCCGAGCGTTTGGTGGGCGAGGCGACCTTCAAACGGGTAACAGACGAGATAACTTCTATCTGCACGCCAGAATGTCTCGACCAGTAGATTGTCCAGCTGCGGCAAAGCGGAGCGTATCTTCTGCAGTTCGAGCCATTCACGGACAGCATCCGGTAGTTCGCGCCAGCGTTTCGGTTCGGAAATCAGTTCACGCACGCCTTCCGCAAGAAAGGTCGACAACGGAAACTTTCCTCCGTCGTAGGCGGGAATTTTCGGGTCGGCGGATTTTGCCCGCGACGCCAGTACGTCATTCTCGCTGATTCCTTCGAACTGCAAAATCTCCCCGCCGAAAATAAAGGTGTCTCCCGGCACGAGATTTTCCGCGAAATATTCTTCGACCTGTCCGAGCACACGACCAGGCCGCGCGACCACGCGTTTCACCTCTTTTGCTTTATTACGCCCCGAATGAGACGAACGCGCAGCATCTGCGATTCGACGATCGTTCCGACGTTCATCCGATATTGACGCGCAAAACGCGGGTTCGTAAGGCGCCACAGATTGTCGGCGCCTTTCCGAATGCGGGCGAAGCGCTCGTAAACGCGAAGCGCATAACCGCCCGTCGCGACGAAATCGATCGCGTCGTCGAAGTCCTTGCGGCTCAAGTTACGATAGGGCGCTGCGCTTTTCACTTCGTCGTGGAGCCGGTCGGCTTCAAAGGCACCTGCGCAGGCCATTCCGAAGATGTGCTGCGACAGCACGTCAAGCGCGCCGGTGCGCAGCGGCGGCGTATCTTGCTTGCGCTTCGCGAGGGCCGCGACCGCTGCCCGGCATTCGAGCACTTCAAAGCGGTTGGACGGCACGAGAATGCCGCGGGATGGCTCGTCGAGTCTGTGATTGGCGCGGCCGATGCGCTGCTGAAGCCGCGAAATACCTTTCGGCGCGCCGACGTGGATGACGAGATCGACGTCGCCCCAATCTATGCCGAGATCGAGCGACGAAGTGCAAACCACGGCGCGCAATTTGCTGGCACCCATTGCGGCTTCGACTTTGCGACGTCGCGTCGCGTCGAGCGATCCGTGATGCAAAGCAATAGGAAGATTGCTTTCGTTGATATTCCAGATTTCTCGGAAAACTATCTCCGCCTGGCTTCGCGTGTTGACGAAAATCAGCGTCATCTTCTGCTTTTCGATCAGTTTGTAGATTTCTTCGTAGGCATAGCGGGCGGAATGCCCGGACCATGGCATCTCGGCACCGAAATCGAGCACCGAAACGTTTGGTTCGGCGCCTTCACGGGCGAGCACGAGATCGGCGGTCTTGTCGCCCGGGACCAGAAAATCGCAGAGTTCGTCGGGATTTGCGACGGTCGCGGACAAACCGACGAATTGCAGATCGGGGGCTAACGTCTTTAGTCGTGCGAGATCGAGCAAAAGCAGATCGCCGCGCTTGGATACGACCAGCGAATGCAATTCATCGAGTACGACTCTTTTGAGGTCAGCAAATAAAAACGGCGCGTCCGGCGAAGCGAGCAGCAACGCGAGCTGTTCCGGGGTAGTGAGCAATATGTCCGGCGGCCGCCGCCGCTGCCGCTGGCGAGCAGATAGGGGCGTGTCGCCAGTGCGCATTTCGACCGAGATCGAAAGCTTCATTTCACCGATCGGGCGCTCGAGATTTCGCTGGATGTCCGCGGCAAGCGCCTTCAGTGGCGAAAGATAGAGCGTGTGCAGCCCGCGTGTTCTCCGAAGTGAGCGGCCTGCGGATTTAAGGCTGAGATTCGAAGTCAGAGTGCCCGCAAGCTCGATCAGGCTGGGCAAAAATCCGGCGAGCGTCTTGCCGCCTCCGGTCGGCGCGATCAAAAGCGCCGAGCGGCCCTCCCGCGCTTTCTGCAAAAGCGCAAGCTGATGCGGATGCGGTTCCCAGCCGTTTTTTGCAAACCAGGCTTTGAACCGCGGCGGCAATGGCGGGTTATCGAGCGCGATCACAAATAGAGAGATAAGGCGAATGCGCCGTCACCGCTACGGGAGCCGAGCAACCTCGCAATCCACGCGCCCTATACCTATTCTCAGAAAATGCGCCCTGAACAATTGCTGACCCCGACACCGTCGGGGGTCTTTTGTAAGTCCGGAAAGTTCCATATCGATCCAACGCGCCCGGTGAACCGCGCTCTGATCACGCACGCACATTCCGATCATGCGCGCGCCGGCCATAAGCATGTGCTGGCGACACCCGAAACCCTCGACATCATGCGGTTGCGCTATGGCGAGAATTTTGCCGGATCGGTGCAGAAAATCCGCTACGGCGAGACCGTCAGACTCGATGGCGTGAAAGCGACCTTCCATCCGGCGGGCCATGTGCTTGGCTCCGCACAGATCGCGGTAGAAGCGGATGGCTGCCGGATCGTGGCGTCCGGAGACTACAAGGACGTGGCCGATCCAACTTGTACGCCGTTTGAGCTTGTGCCGTGCGATGTGTTCATTACAGAGGCGACGTTCGGCCTTCCGGTGTTTCGTCATCCCGAACCGGAAGAGGAAATCCGAAAGCTGCTCGAGAGCGCGAGACTGTTTCCTGACCGCGCGCATCTCGTGGGCGCGTATTCGCTGGGCAAGGCACAGCGCGTCATCGCGCTCATCCGCAACGCCGGGTATGACCAGCCGATCTACATTCACGGCGCGCTGGAAAAGATCACCGCCTACTATGAAGAACGCGGCATTCCGCTCGGCCCCATCGAACTCGTGAAAGGGGCCAAGAAAACCGAGCTAGCGGGAAAAATTGTAATCTGTCCGCCATCGGCGATGAGCGATTTGTGGTCGCGCAGATTTTCCGATCCGGTGACTTGCTTTGCGTCGGGCTGGATGCGCGTGCGCGCAAGGGCGCGGCAAGGCCAAATCCATTTGCCGCTTGTGATCTCGGATCACGCCGATTGGAGCGGCCTCATCAAGACGATTACGGCGACCGGTGCGGGCGAAGTCTGGGTGACACACGGGCAGGAAGACGCAATCGTACATTGGGCGAAGTCCAAAGGCCTGAAGGCGCGGCCGCTTGCAATTGTCGGCTATGGCGACGAAGAGGCGGAGAACCAACTCGACAAACCTGCGGAGGATTCCGCGTGAATCGTTTTGCCGAGTTGC
This sequence comes from Xanthobacteraceae bacterium, assembly GCA_019454205.1. Classification (NCBI taxonomy): domain Bacteria; kingdom Pseudomonadati; phylum Pseudomonadota; class Alphaproteobacteria; order Hyphomicrobiales; family Xanthobacteraceae; species Xanthobacteraceae bacterium. The sequence continues at coordinate 2,239,409 of CP075369.1, read as the reverse complement.
TCGACCGTCTCGCTTATGAGCCTGGACGAAACAACAAGATTAAGCTGATTTCCGATTATTTTCGTAGCACGCCGGACCCAAGCCGTGGCTATGCGCTTGCTGCATTCACCGGCGCTTTATCGTTCAAGCATGCCAAGCCGGCGCTATTGCGCTCGCTTATTTCGGATCGTATCGATCCGGAGTTGTTCGCGCTGAGTTACGATTATGTCGGCGATCTCTCGGAAACGATCGCGCTGCTTTGGCCGTCGAACGAAGAACGCCGCAATTACGTTCCGACGCTCGCCGAAATTGTCGAGACACTGACTACGCTCGGAAAGCTCGAAATGCCGGGGCAACTCGTCCGCTGGCTCGATGCCCTCGATGAAAAAGGCCGATGGGCCTTATTGAAACTTGTCACCGGAGGATTACGCATCGGCGTGTCTGCGCGGCTTGCGAAAACCGCGGCCGCCGCACTCGGTCGGCACAATGTGACCGACGTTGAACTGATCTGGCCCGGCTTAGAACCGCCTTATGAAAAGCTCTTTGCCTGGCTGGAAGGAAACGGCGACGCACCGGAATCGGACAATCCAGTACTGTTTCGCCCCGCGATGCTTGCCCATGCGATCGATGAAGCCGATTTCGAAAAGCTCGATCCGAAAGAGTTTTCAGCGGAATGGAAATGGGATGGGATCCGCATGCAGGCGGCGAGTGGCCTGGATAAATCCGGAAAGCGCGTTACCCGGCTTTATTCGCGGACCGGAGAGGAGATCACGAAGAGTTTTCCGGATCTGGTTTCTGCGCTCGCGCTCGACGCCGTTATCGACGGTGAGTTGTTAATCCTTCGCGAGGGCAGGGTGCAGACGTTCAACGTCCTGCAGCAACGCCTAAACCGGAAAGCGATTTCATCGCAGCTGCTCGAAGAGTTTCCTGTACATATTCGCGCTTACGACCTTCTGTCCGAAGCCGGCGAAGATCTTCGGGATCTACCTTTTGCCGAGCGGCGCAAACGCCTCGAGAAATTTATTCGCAAGTTGAACGATTCCCGCGTCGATATTTCTCCGGTGGTTGCATTCCGGACCTGGCAGGAACTGGCAGAGGCGCGCGCAAATCCGGAAGCCAATGGAGCAGGAGAAGACGCCGATGCGGTCGAGGGCGTCATGCTCAAGCGCCTCGATTCCATTTATCAGCCGGGACGGCCGAAAGGGCCGTGGTGGAAATGGAAGCGCGATCCGAAACTGATCGATGCGGTTCTGATGTATGCGCAACGCGGACACGGCAAGCGGTCCTCTTTTTATTCCGACTACACGTTCGGTGTCTGGAAGAATGGCGATGAAGGCGAACAACTCGTTCCCGTTGGCAAGGCTTATTTCGGTTTCACCGACGAGGAACTGAAAGAGATCGACCGGTTCGTGCGGCGGAACACGGTGAACAAGTTCGGTCCCGTGCGAGAAGTCGCCCACGAAGCGAATAAGGGCCTCGTGCTCGAAGTGGCCTTCGAGGGACTGGCGCGCTCGAAACGGCACAAGTCCGGGGTCGCGATGCGGTTTCCAAGAATCAATCGATTGCGCTGGGACAAACCGCCAAAAGAAGCGGATCGTATCGAGGCGCTTGAAGCGCTTCTGGAACCGAAGTGACGACTACGCCGCCCGGATTTCCGTTTCCACATAGCGATGCGCGATGGTCAGATCGCGCAAAAAGGCTTTGTATTCGCGCTCGCGGTCCTCGGGCAAAACCCGCAGCAGGAACGAAGGATGCACAGTGATCAGTGCGTGCGTACCATCCGCGAGTTTCACGATTTCGCCGCGGCTTTTCTGAACTGGCATCGCCTTGCCGAATACGGAATAAGCGGCGGTCGCGCCAAGCGCGACAATAAGTTTGGGTCGAACGATGCCCCGCTCACGCTCGAACCACTGCCGGCAAATTTTAATTTCGCTCGTGTTCGGCTTCTGGTGGATACGCCGCTTGCCGCGCGGAACAAATTTAAAATGCTTCACTGCATTTGTGATGTACGTTTTGCCTCGCTTGATGCCGACCTCGGCGATAGCTTTATCGAATAGTTGCCCGGCCGGACCGACAAATGGCTTTCCTGCCAAATCTTCCTGATCTCCCGGCTGCTCGCCGACGAACATCACTTCCGCATTAGCAGGCCCTTCACCAAATACAGTTTGGGTGGCGTCTTTCCACAGCGGGCAGGCGCGGCAACCTGCTGCCTCTTCACGCAAAGTATCGATCTGGTCGGATTTCGGTTTGGGTGAGGCGGGCATCAGTTCCAGCTTTTGCATATTAGCCTTTGCCGCCGATGCACCCGCGCGCACCATATCCATGGCCCGCCGTCCTGCATCAGCCGTCAAAGACTTAATCAGCGGAGCTTCCGGAAGGTTCCGCCAGTATTTTTGAGGCATTTCCGCTCGCATCGCGTCGAGTTTGAGACGTGCGGGATTGAAGATGCTGGCGTAATAGCTGCGCCAGAATTCTTCCAGCGCGTCTTCGGTCGGTGCGTCCTTCTTGCTCGCGCCTGGTGTGAAAGCGAGCTTATGCAAATCCCAATACGCGCAGGCCTGCGGTGTCAGGATTGACCAGCGCATCGAGCCAAAACGTTTCACAAAGAAATCAGCGGTCGCTTCGACAATGTGATGCTCCGGCTCGAACCATGCGACGAAATGCGGGCCATCCGGCGTTTCCATTTCCCGGAAGCGAACGAAGGCGGTCATTTTATGCTGGTCGCGACGAACGGATTTTACGAGATCGCGTAGCCTCGACACATCCGGGTCGAGGCTGACTTCCATCAAGCCGCGCTCGCGTTGCAGGCGCCAGAGCAGGCGATAGAGCAGGGCATAGCGCTCAGGATCGCGGTGTAATGCCGCTTTCTTCGCCAGAGATAGGAAGGAAGCCGGAACCGCAGGTATGCCGGCGGTACCTGAAAATATCCGTGCGCCATCGTATTTTGCGTCCAAGCCAAACAAATCGTCGGCTTCGCCATCCGCAAGCCAGCGCACTTCATTCGGATGCACTCGTTCGATCAAGAGCGCGCGCGCATGTGCGCGCCAGCCGGCAAAGTCGATGGCAGATTTTAGACGGATCACCCGCGTGATAGGGCCAGCGCAAGTTGCTTCGGTTGGGGCACGAAATAGCTTTTCAGATTGTCGGCATCGATTAGCCGGATGGATGGCGTGTGATCGGCCAATGCCAGAAACGGCAATACCTTCCGCGGTGATACATGAAGCCGTTTCAGATCATCGGCGCGGATGGTACGAAAGCGGCGGGAGGAAAGAATGCGGTCAACGCTCCTCACACCCAGCCCCGGAACACGAAGCAATTCCTCGCGCGAGGCACGATTAATGTCGAGCGGGAAGCGGTCTCGGTTTGCAAGCGCCCAGGCAAGTTTCGGGTCGATGTCGAGCGGTAACATGCCGTCGTTGCCGGAAGCGATTTCATCGACATTGAAGCCGTAAAAGCGGACGAGCCAATCGGCTTGATACAGGCGGTGCTCGCGAACGAGCGGCGGTGCCTGCAAGGGCAGCGAGCGGCTCGCATCAGGGATCGGACTGAAGGCGGAGTAGTAGACGCGCTTCAGGCGATAGGATGCGTAAAGATTAGTGCTTGTTTCTAGAATCTGGCGGTCATTCGTTGCATCCGCGCCGATAATCATCTGCGTGCCCTGACCGGCGGGAGAAAAGCATGGTGCTTTCTTTTCGGCTTTCGCTTCTTCGATTTTCAGCCGCAGCTTGCCCATTGCCGCGCGGATCGCGCGCACATTTTTCTCCGGCGCAAGTTTCTGCAGGCTCTGTTCGCGCGGCAGCTCGATGTTGATGCTCATGCGGTCGGCATAGCGGCCTGCTTGTTCGATCAGCTTCTCATCGGCATCGGGAATGGTTTTCAGATGGATATAGCCGCGGAAGTGGTGCTCCTCGCGCAAGCTGCGAGCGACGCGCACAATCTGCTCCATGGTGTAGTCCGCGCTGCGAATGATCCCGGAGGAGAGAAACAATCCCTCGATGTAATTGCGCTTGTAAAAATCGAGCGTGAGCTTGACGATTTCTTCAACAGTGAAGCGTGCGCGGGGCACATTGCTCGATGCGCGGTTCACGCAATAAAGGCAGTCGAAGGCGCAGGCATTCGTTAGAAGCACTTTCAGAAGCGAAATACAGCGTCCGTCCGGTGCGTAGGAGTGGCAGATACCGGCGCCGGTGATGGAGCCAAGGCCTTTGCCATCAGCGGAGTTGCGCTTTTCGCCGCCGCTTGAGGCACAAGAAGCATCGTATTTGGCGGCATCTGCCAGGATTTCAAGTTTTCGCTTTAATTCCATTGTCTTATGCCGCCTTCAAAGCCATTGACTCTTCCTTCAGTTCTATAGAACATAACATGAACATAGGAAATAGGTTTTTGATGGCCCGCGTTTCTCTTGCAGCACTGCGCGAGACCATTGCTCGTATCGAGCGCGCGGGCGTGTCGCTCGCTGAAGAAAATAAAAAAGTTCCGCTCGGTCATGACGGTGCGGACCAGGCGCTCTTGGGCGGAATTCTTCCGGGCGCGCTGCACGAGATTTACGCGGAGGAGCGTGATGTGGTTTCGGCTTCCGCGTTTGCAGCGATGCTTTCGCTGCGCGTTTCCAATGAGCGGAAGTTCCTGCTTTGGGTGAGACAAGACTTCACCTCGCAGCTCTGCGGACAGCTTTCCGCGCAAGGACTCCACGATCTGGGCGTTGATCCGAACCGTTTGCTGCTCGTGCAGACGAGAAGCGCAAACGAAGCACTGCGTGCGGCTTCCGACTCATTATCCTGCAAGGCGCTCGGCGCGATCGTGCTGGAAGTGCGCAAGCAGCCGAAAGCGCTCGATCTCGTCGCCTCGCGCAAGTTCACGCTGCGCGCGGGCGCGTCTCGCGTGACGCTTTTTTTAATTCGCATTGCTGCGCCGGAAATCATGCCGAGTACGGCAGAAACCCGCTGGTTCGTTCGCGCGGAACGCACGCCTGATTTTGTCGAGGACTGGGGAAATCCTCTGTTTGCAGCAACGCTTGCACGCAACCGGCATGGGCAGACCGGCGCGTGGGCGATGGAGTGGAGTTGTGATGCCCGCGTATTCCGAGAAGTCCCGCAGAATTCTCGCCCTCGAATTCCCTATGCTCGCGTTGGATCGCATCAAGCGAAATCGCAAGCGCCTTGGAGAGACGTCGGCTGACCTGCCGCTTGTCGTCGTCGCGAAAATCGAAAACACTTTACAGCTGACGGCCGTGGACGAATGCGCAGTACGGGAAGGCCTGCATCCTGGCTTGCCGCTGGCGGATGCGCGTGCGCGCGTACCGGCGCTTGATGTCGTCGAGGCGGATGACGTGGCGGACATCGCGCTACTCGAAGCGATTGCCGACTGGTGCGATCGCTTCACACCGCTGGTCGCGATCAACCGGCCTTATGGCTTGTATCTCGACATTTCCGGCTGCGCACATCTTTTCGGAGGCGAGGCGAAGATGCTGCACATAATCTGTGATTTTCTGCATAGGCAGGAAATCGATGTGCAAGCGGCAATTGCCGGCACGGCGGTGGCTGCCAATACTCTGGCCAGAGGCGCGAGTGGCAGCATCATCGAGAATGGAAAAGAAAAGGACGCCGTTTCCGCGCTTCCCGTATCCGTACTCGGCATTGACGAGAAAATCGTTCATGCGTTGAAGCGCGCAGGGCTGAAAACCATCGGCGAGGTGGCGAGCCGTTCTTCTTCCGAACTGACCGCGCGCTTTGGAGCGGGATTTTGTTTTCTGCTGATGCAGGCACTTGGACGAAACGGGCAGCCTATTATCCCGCGCCGGGCACTGCCGGATTATGTAGCCGAGCGGCGCTTCGCCGAGCCTGTAGCCACGAGCGAAGTGATCGGCAGAATTATCGCCTCGCTCGCTGCTACTCTGCAGAGCCTGCTTGAAGAACGCGGGCAGGGTGCGCGCAGGTTTGAATCCTCCTTCTTTCGTACTGATGGGGCCGTGCGCCATATCGCGCTCGATGTCGGCAGGCCGCTCCGCGACGCTGCTGCTATCGGCACTTATTATGCCGAGCGGCTGGAAGTGCTAGCAGATCCGGTCGATCCCGGTTTCGGTTTTGATCTGATCCGGCTTGCCGCGCTTGCGACGGAAAAACTCGAATATTCTTCCGTCGCGTTTCAGTCTTGGCAGGATGAACGGCAAATCGCGGACCTGATCGACCGCTTATCTGCGCGCTTCGGCCCGAGCCGTGTCACGCGTTTTTTGTCGGTAGATACGCATGTCCCGGAATATGCCGCTGCATTCTGTCCGGCGCAGCGTGGCACCAATCCGAGTCCATGGCCGCAACTCCGTCTGCCGCAGGATACACCGCGCCGCCCATTGCACATGCTCTCACCTCCGGAGCCAATCGAAAGCAAATACATCGATGTGCCGGATGGCCCGCCGAAGCTTTTCGTCTGGCGGCGCGCGACTCATGAGATCGTGAGATCCGAGGGACCAGAGCGTATTGCCATGGAGTGGTGGCGCGATCTGGAGGCGAAAACGCGCGATTATTTTCAGGTTGAGGACAAGGGGGGCCGCCGCTTCTGGCTCTATCGTGATGGCTTCTACGAACGGGATACCGCCGCACCGCGCTGGTTCATGCATGGGCTATTCGCATGAACGCGCCGCACATTCCTTATGCTGAAATCGGAGTCACGACGAATTTCTCTTTTTTGCGGGGCGCGTCGCATCCACAGGAATACGTCGCGCAGGCGGCAGATTACCGGATGGAAGCGATCGGTATTGCCGACCGCAACACGCTTGCCGGTGTAGTCCGCGGCTTTGCCGAACTGGAGAACGACAAGCTGCCCGGGCCTGCGCCGAAATATCTCGTTGGGGCGCGGCTCGTATTCACAGACACCACACCTGATATTCTCGCCTATCCGAAAGATCGCGCGTCTTACGGCAGACTTTGCCGCCTTATCACCAAAGGCAAGCTTGCGACGAGGGAAAGCGGGCAGTGCATTCTCAAACTCGAAGACTTGCTCGAGTTTCGCTTGGGCTTGCAACTTGTTCTCATGCCGCACGCGAAGCTCGATGAAGAAACATTGCGATTGCTGGACCGGCTTCGCGATTGCAGCGAAAGCAATGTTTGGCTCGGCGCGACGATGCCGCGACAAGGCAGAGACCGCCGCCGTCTAGATCAGTTGAGAATGTTCGCCCGCCAGACTGCCGTTCCGCTGCTCGCGACCAACGACGTGCTCTATCACCACCCCGATCGTAGGCCGTTGCAGGACGTGCTGACCTGCATTCGTGAGAAAACCAGTGTCGAGAAAGCCGGCAGGATTTTGGAATCAAATGCCGAGGGGCATCTGAAGCCTGGCTATGAAATGGCACGGCTGTTTCGTGATGCGCCCGAAGCCGTCACGGAGACTCTGCGTTTCGCGCGCGGCATCTCCTTTTCACTGAAGGAACTGCAATACCAGTATCCTGATGAACCGGTGCCGCCGGGCAAGAGCGCGGATCAGCATCTGTCCGATCTGGTGTGGGAAGGCGTGCGAAAATTCTATCCAGCGGGCGTTCCTGAAAAAATAGAGAAAAATCTCCGCAATGAACTCGCGCTGATCGCCGAGCTGAAGTGTCCGCATTATTTTCTCACCGTTCATGACATTGTGCACTTCGCGAGGTCGCAGGACATTCTCTGTCAGGGGCGAGGCTCTGCCGCTAATTCTTCAGTTTGCTATGTGCTGGGCGTTACCGCCGCCGACCCAAGTAAAACCGACCTTTTGTTCTCTCGCTTTCTGTCGCGCGAACGCAAGGAACCTCCCGATATCGACGTCGATTTCGAACATGAGCGCCGCGAAGAAGTCATGCAATATGTCTTCAAGCGCTACGGCCGCCACCGTGCCGGTATTACTGCGACCGTCATTCACTATCGGCCTCGTAGCGCAATCCGCGATGTAGGCAAGGCGCTCGGGCTTACCGAGGATGTCACCGCAGCACTCGCGAACACAGTCTGGGGAAGTTGGGGCAGTGGTATCCCCGAGCAGCATATCAGGCAGGCGGGGCTAGATCCCGACAATCCCGCGATCCAGCAGGCGGTCAGGCTTGCGACCGAACTGCTCGGCTTCCCGCGTCATCTTTCGCAGCATGTCGGCGGCTTCGTACTCACACAGGATCGCCTCGACGAAATGGTGCCGATCGGCAATGCCGCGATGGACGATCGCACTTTCATCGAATGGGACAAGGACGACATCGATCATCTGCGCATGATGAAGGTTGATGTGCTCGCGCTTGGCATGCTGACTTGCATCCGGAAGGCCTTTGATCTTTTGAAGCTACACAAAGACATGGCGCTCACGATCGAGCAGCTTCAGCGCGAGGACGACCCACAAGTTTACGCTATGCTATCGCGCGGGGAATCGCTTGGCGTGTTTCAGGTAGAGAGCCGCGCGCAGATGAACATGCTGCCGCGCCTGAAACCGCGCTGTTTCTACGACATTGTGATCGAGGTCGCGATCGTGCGACCCGGTCCGATCCAGGGCAACATGGTGCATCCTTACCTGAAACGGCGGAAGAATCCGAAGCTCGTTAGCTATCCGTCGCCTGCGCCGGAGCACGGGCCAGAGAACGAACTTGAAAAAGTGCTGGAGCGCACGCTCGGCGTTCCGCTGTTCCAGGAACAGGCCATGCAGCTTGCGATCACCGCCGCCAAGTTCAGCGACGAGGAAGCAAATGGTCTTCGCCGTGCGATGGCGACCTTCCGCAACGTGGGCACGATCTATGATTACGAATTCATGTTCGTCGAGGGCATGGTGCGGCGCGGCTACGAGCGAAAATTCGCCGAGGCTTGTTTCAAGCAGATCGAAGGCTTCGGCAGTTACGGCTTTCCGGAAAGCCATGCCGTGAGCTTCGCCATTCTGGTTTACGTTTCGGCCTGGCTGAAGTGCCGTCACCCGGAAGTGTTCTGCTGCGCGATCATGAATTCGCAGCCGATGGGATTCTACACGCGCGCGAGCCTCGTGCGCGATGCGCGGCAGAACGGTGCCTTGGTGTACGAGGCGGATATCAATTTCAGCGCGTTAGACAACATGCTTGAGCCGGTAGGCGGGAAATTTGCAGTGCGCCTCGGCTTCCGCAATATCGAAGGATTCCAGGACAAGTGGGAAGAACTGATCGTGACGCGGCGCGGCGACGGATTCCGCTCGCTTGAATATTTCGCACAGCGCACGGAACTTCCGAAGAAGGCAATTCTGCTCTTGGCTGACGCCGATTGTTTCCGCTCGATCGGCCTCGACCGGCGCGCGGCACTTTGGGCTGCGCGTCGGCTCCCGGATGACGCAACGCTTCCTCTGTTTGCGGCGCTCGAGGAAAGCGAACATCCTCGAGAGGAGATCAAACCATTACCGGTGATGCCGCTTCCCGAACACGTTGTGGCGGACTACCAGACGCTCGGCCTTTCGCTCAAGGGTCACCCAATGGAATTCCTGCGCGATCTATTCAAAAGCGAGGGTGTCTTTTCCTGTCGCGATGCTACCGAAATGAAAGATGGGAAGTATCTTCGTTGCGCGGGCGCCGTGCTCGTCCGCCAGCGGCCCGGCACTGCGAAGGGTGTCGTCTTCATGACGATTGAAGACGAAACCGGAATTGCAAATGTCGTGGTCTGGCAAAAAACCTTCGAAAGCTTCCGTAAGGAAGTCATGGGCGCGCGTATCGTGCTCGTCGAAGGCCGCATCCAGCGTAGCGAGGAGGGTGTTGTCCATCTTGTTGCGGATCGCCTGCAAGACCGCAGCGGCGAGTTGCGGAGGCTTTCGGAGGCGAATGCCTTTGTGCCCTTAAGCCATGTCGACGAAGCGACGCGTCCCGCACAGGATCACCGCACCGGCCGCCAGCATCCGCGGAATATCCGGATTTTGCCGAAGTCTAGGGATTTTCACTGACCAAACGGAAGGAACAAATCCCCAAGGATCGGTGTTTCGCATAAAGGTTCCAGACCCCATTTGCGGAGTTAAGGTAATGCCCGCCCGCGCATATTGGTCAGGCCGAATTCGCCTGTCACTGGTTTCTATTCCGGTTCAGCTATTTGCAGTCACAAAAAGCGGGTCCCGCATATCGTTCAACCAAATCCACGAACCCACCGGCAAACGCATCCGCTATGAGAAAGTAGTGCCAGGCGTAGGGCCGGTTGATACCGACGACATTGTCAAAGGTTATGAAGTCGATAAAGGGAAGTACGTGCTTCTCTCCGACGAAGAGATCGACAGCGTAAAACTCGAAGCGAAGCGCACAATCGATTTGGTACAGTTCGTCGATCAATCCGAGATTGACGCGATTTATTTTGACCGGCCTTTTTATATTGCTCCGGAGGGCGAAGAGGACGGTCAGGAAGCTTACGTCGTATTGCGAGACGCGCTTCGCAAAACAAAGAAGGCAGGGCTCGGGCAGATCGTCGTGCGTGGACAAAGTTCGATCGTTGCGATCAAACCTTGCGGCAAAGGCCTTCTATTGGAGACGTTGCGCTATCCTGACGAACTCCGCAAAGCCGACCCCTTCTTCGATGACGTCCCGGCGAAAAAGCCGCCTTCGGAAATGGTAGATCTGGCCGAGGAACTGATTGCGAAGAAGTCGAAGAAGTTCGATCCCAAGGAGTTCAAGGATTCCTATACGGTAGCGATGCACGAACTGATCGACGCAAAGCTAGAGAAACGTCCTCCGCGTGAAATCGAGGAGCCCGAAGTCGCAAGCAACGTCATCAGTCTGATGGACGCGCTGAAACGCAGCGTCGGAAAGCAGAAGTCGGGCGAAGGTGCAGCGAAGAAGCCGAAGCCAGCGAAGCGGGCGTCGAAAGGAGCGGCCAAGTCGGCGCGCCGAAGCAAGCGCAAGGCAGCGTAGTCATGGCCGACCGGCTCGCCACATATCGGGCGAAGCGAGATTTCAAGGAGACTCCCGAGCCCGCCGGAAAAATAAATTCAAAACGTGGAAGGCGCAGTTACCTGATTCAAAAACATCAGGCCAGACGCCTGCATTTTGATTTCCGGCTGGAGCACGACGGGGTCTTGAAAAGCTGGGCGATTCCGCGCGGCCCCAGCTTCAGTCCGTCCGACAAGCGGCTTGCGGTAAGGACGGAAGATCATCCGATTGCCTACGGCTCGTTCGAGGGCTCGATCCCGAAGGGACAATATGGCGGCGGTACTGTCATGCTCTGGGATACCGGCACGTGGTCGCCGATCGGCGATCCCGACGAAGGATTGAAGAGCGGTAAGCTCAAGTTTGAGGTTCACGGTAAGCGCATTCAGGGCGCGTTTACGCTGGTCAAGCTGCGTGCGGACAGACAGAAGAAAAACGGAAAGGAAAACTGGCTGCTCATCAAAGAGCGCGATGAGTTCGCGCGCGCAGATGGAAACTCGACAGTAGAAACAGAACTGACCAGCGTCAGCAGCGGCAGAGATATGAACGAAATCGCCGGAACAGATCGGATCTGGCATTCGAAGAAATCCGTTGCCGAAAACATTGCCGCTCTAAGTTCTGAACGGCGTCCGCGCGGCTTGCGCGCAAAGCACCCGCAGCCGCGAAAACCAAAGATCAGTGCGAAAAAAGCAAGGGGTAAACGTGCGCGAAAGAGCGCGCCCCCGCCGGACTTCATCAAGCCGCAACTAGCGACATTGGTCGATGCAATCCCGCACGGCGACGAATGGCTGCATGAAATTAAGTACGACGGCTACCGCGCAATAGCAGCGGTCGGCGGCAGAGCAACACGGATTTATACCCGCAACGGTCATAACTGGACCAGAAAATTCGCAGCCCTCGTTCCCGCGCTGGAAAAACTCAGCTGTGAAAACGCGCTCTTGGATGGTGAGATCGCGATCGCAGACGCGCAGGGACATACCGATTTTGGGGCGCTGCAGGATGCACTTGCAAGCGGCCGCAGCGAAGACTTCAACTACTACATTTTCGATCTGGTCGAATTGAATGGCAGCGACCTGCGCAAGCATGCACTATTGGAGCGCAAGCAGTTGCTGAGAGAACTGCTCAACACAGCGCCGAAAAAATCTCCATTGGTTTACTCCGATCATCTGACTGGTGGCGGCGCACGCGTCTATGCACATGCCTGCGACATGAAATTGGAAGGAATTATTTCGAAGCGTGCCGACGCCCCATATCGCTCGGGCCGCACCCTGCAGTGGCTCAAGGTCAAGTGCGGCATGGAGCAGGAGTTTGTTATTATCGGCTGGCGGCCATCCCCCAAGCCGCAGCGTCCGTTTTCTTCGCTGTTACTCGCGATCCACGAGAACGGCAGTCTGCGGTATGCGGGTCGCGTCGGTAGCGGCTATTCGATGGCGGGACTTGCAAAGCTGGAGGAAAAATTTTCCCGCTACGCCCGCAACAGGCCTGCGATCGCGGGCATTCCCCGCTCTATCGAGCGGCAGGCGCGGTTTTTGGATCCCGTTTTCGTCGCCGAGATCGAATTTCGTGGATGGACGCGCGAAGGCGTAATCAGGCAGGGAGTCTTCAAGGGATTGCGTGAGGACAAGCCGCCGCGTGAGATCGTAAAGGAGACGCCTATGGCTGTATCAAAAGCCGCGCAATCCAGAAAATCAGGCAGCGACGAAGAACTCATTGAAGGAGTGCGGGTCACGCATCCCGATCGGGTGCTGTTTTCTGCGCAGGGCATCACCAAGCGTGAACTGATCGACCACTACCTGCGGGTTGCGGATGTGATGTTGCCGCATATCGTCAACCGTCCATTGAGTCTGGTGCGCTGTCCACGTGGGCAAGAGAAAGACTGCTTTTTTCAAAAGCATGCTTCACAAGGCTGGCCGGAAGAATTCCGTGCGGTGAAAATCAAGGAGAAAAGCGGCAGCGGCGAGTATCTCTATATCGAGGACGTGAAAGGTTTGATTGCCGCGGTCCAGATGGGCGTGCTCGAGCTACATATTTGGGGATCGCACGCGGACGAGGTCGAAAAGCCGGACCGGATGGTATTCGATCTCGATCCGGATGAAGGCCTGAAGTTCAGCGCCGTAATCGATGCCGCGCTCGATCTTCGAAAACGGTTGAAAGCCATCAGCCTGGAAAGTTTTGCTATGGCTTCAGGAGGCAAAGGTATTCATGTGGTCGTGCCTCTGCGTTCCGGACATTCATGGGACCAGCACCGCGAATTCGCGGAAGCGATGGCGCGCGTCATGGCAGAAGAAAATCCCGAGCGCTATGTAGCGACCATGTCGAAGGCGCGCCGTAAAGGAAAGATTTTCGTGGACTACCTGCGCAATCAACGCGGTGCTACGGCGATTTCTCCCTATTCATCCCGTGCACGTAAAGGCGCGTCCTATGCTGTTCCGGTTTCATGGGCTTCTCTGAAAAAGCTTAAGAACGGTCGCCCGGCGTCGGTTGGCGACAAGTCCAAAGCAAATCCGTGGAACGACTACGAGAAGGTCGATCAGCCTTTACCAATCGGAAAGCACTTGCGTTGAGCAACGCTGCAAGTACGTTCGAGTGTCGGAAAAACACTTAAGGTCCATCGCTCCGCCAATGTTTCGCCAATGATATCCGCGTAAGAACGTCAAAAATCGCGATCAAACGAGCCAAATTCGTCTGTATTTTCAACGTCAGTCGAATTATCGTCTGCGCTCATAACGGTCTGGTTCCTGGTTCGAGTCCAGGCAGGCCCACCAATCTCGTTCCTGAATAAAAAAACCTGCGGCCGCCGCGAGGCAGCCGCAGGCATTTTTCGTTACGGCTTTACTGTGCGTTCAATGAAGCCTGTGCGCGGCCCGGCCAGCGCGAACAAACGATGCGCGAAACCGGTTCGCACATGATCGAGACGCGGCGACCGCTGGCGTTGCCGGAAATCGTCGCGACGCGGCCCGGAGGACAGTTGCCGGCAACGACCTTGGAGACGTGGCCGCGCGATACGAAGATCGAACCGACCGCGCCGACCGGCGCGGGCGAACCGATCTTGCACCAGTGACTGACGTGATTGAATGCTTGTCCCGGGTCTCCGTATCCCTGCGAGATCATTTCCATGCGCATCGCATAGCCGCACCACGCGCCGGGCGCGCCTTGCGGACGCGTCGCGCCCATGTTCGATGTCAGCCATGAACCGCCGAGATTCAGGCCGGTGAATGCAACCTGCTCGTTCTGGCGCTCACTATGGCGGGGCCGCATCGCGGCGGGCCGTTGCGATTGCTGGATACGTTGCGCACCGTGATCGCCGCGCATCTCGTTGATAAGAAACTCCTGCGCGTTCTGCGCACTCGCCACACTCGCAGTTTGCACTGCTGCCGTAATGGCAAAAAGTAGCGGGATGATTTTAGTACGCTTCATCTCGTTCTCCTTTGCCCCAACCGCGGCGGAAGAAGACCGAGCAATGAGTCTGCGATGTGTGCCGGAAAAGGAATTTTGGCGATAATGGAACTTTACGCGCGAATATTCACGGGCACGTTCGCCGTCAGGAAAGGTCTATGACGAAAATCAGGCGATAGTGAGTGCTAACCAGTCACGCACCCGCTGATCCGGATTCTGATTCAGCGTGACATCGCTCACCACAGCGATCGAATCGGCGCCTGCGGAGAAAATATCCTTCGCGTGTTCCAGCTTGATGCCGCCGATGGCGACCAGCGGAATCTTGCCGATGAGCTTCTTCCATTCCGTGATGCGCGCATAGCCCTGTGGCGCGAAGCGCATCTTCTTCAGCGTGGTTTCGTAGATCGGTCCAAGCGCGACGTAATCGGGCTTGTGACGGAGTGCGATGTTCAACTCGTCATGGTCGTGGGTGGAAATGCCGAGCGTGATTCCGGCTTTCTTGATGGTCGGAATGTCGGCGGTCTCGATGTCTTCCTGACCGAGGTGGAGATGATCCGCGCCTTGCGCGATGGCGGCCTGCCAGTAGTCGTTGACGACGATTTCGCAGGCCGTGCCTTCTGCGGCTTTCAGCGCATCGCGCACGATTTCGTTCGCAGCCGTTGCGTCGAGGTCTTTCGCGCGTAGTTGCACGGTGCGCACGCCGAGTTTCGCGAGCCGTTCGATCCACGCCACGCTGTCGACGACGGGATAGAAGCGGTCAGGATATGCGGGCATTGGCGGCTGCGAACGGTGTCCCGGTTACGGGAGTGGAGGCCTGTGCGATCTCGCGTGGCTTCATCATGCCGGCTTCGAACGCGGCGCGTCCGGCTGCGATGGCTTGTTTGAAGGCCTGCGCCATCTTCACCGGATCGCCGGAGCCTGCGACCGCGGTGTTGAGCAGTACGGCGTCGTATCCCATCTCCAGCGCCTTCGCGGCGTGAGAGGGTGCGCCCAGACCGGCATCAATAATGAGTGCTACGCCGGGAAGCTCGGCGCGCATCCGGCGCAATGCTTCTTCATGCACGATGCCCTTGCCGCTGCCGATCTGCGAACCCCACGGCATGACGACGCGGCAGCCGGCATCCACCAGCCGCCGCGCGAGCGTGAGATCTTCGGTGCAATAGGGGAAAACCTCGAAGCCGTCGGCGAGGAGGATTTTTGCCGCTTCCAGCGTGCCGACCACATCGGGTTGCAGGGTGGTGCGGTCGCCGAGCACTTCCAGCTTGATCCATTTGGTGTCGAACAGTTCTCGCGCGAGTTGCGCGGTGTTCACGGCGTCTTCCACCGAATAGCAGCCCGCCGTATTCGGTAGCACCTTCACGTTCAGTTCGCGGATGATGTTCCAGAAGGTGTCGCCGTCCTTGCCGCCCGCGTTCTCGCGGCGGACCGAGACGGTGACGATTTCCGCGCTCGATACTTTTACGGCTTCCTGCATGACGGAGAGCGAGGGATAGCGCGCGGTGCCGATCAGGAGGCGGTTGTCGAAGGCTTCGCCGTAGAGATTGAGCTTGCTCATGGATGTTTCCTAGCCGCCCTGCCTGGGCGTGACGATTTCGATGCGGTCGCCTTCGCTGAGCCTGGTCTCAAGCCAGCGCCGGCGAGGGATAACGGTGCGATTGACGGCGACCGCGACAAAGCCGCCTTCGTGACCGAGCACAGCAAGGAGTTCCGTGACGTTCACCGCGCGGACGCGCACGGGTTCGCCGTTCACGGTAAGAGCCAGGCCCTCGCTCGCAAGCGCATCGGTGTTTCGCATGTCCGGTCCCTCCGCCGATCTTAGTCGGATCAGGTTCAAAGGGTTTGGCTCCTCGCCATCTCAGCCCGTCCGGGCACCCCTCGGATGGAACACACATAATGTTCCGGCCCGCTTCGGGCAAGCCGTGCGGGGGCAGCACGGGGCGACTCATTTTTCGTGATACATAAAACCGCCCCGTTCGGACGCGAATCCGGGGCAGGGCGCGGCAGAGGCGGACGAAGCGATGGCACGGGCTTTCCGATGGATGGCCGCATTTGCGGTGAGCGGCGCCATGCTCCTGTTCGCCGGGCACGGATACACGCAGCCTGCGCCGGAAAAGAAGTCCGAGAAGGCCGAACCTGCCAAGAAGAAACCGGCAAAAAAGAAGAAGGCCGAGACTTCCGGCGACGACCCTGCGGCCACGGATAATAAAGAGAACAAGGAAAAGGCCGCGGCGAGAACCACGCCGAAAGGCGTTTGCCTGACGCCCGACCAGTTCTACGACAGGGATGGCGACGTGCAGCGCAATGCGAAGCGGCTGGCTTCGCCCGATCTGTGCCTGCGGCTGGAAGTCTTCACCGAAGGTAATCTGCGCTGGGTCCTCCAGATCGTCGAGAACCGCAAGAATCCGAAAGGGCCGCTCTGGGCCATCCCGCACGACAACGAGAATGCCGCGTTCGACAGCGGCGTCTACGGCGTGCTGCGTTACGGCGGCACCATGGTGGCGGTGGAAACCGGCGGCAAGCGTTTCAACGCTACGCAGGACCCTAACCGCAACTTCGACGCCGACACGGGCGAGAAATGCCCGCAACAGAACGCCGCTTCGCCGGAATACACGAAGCGCTTTCTGCGGTTATGGGATCGCAGCCAGCCGATCATGGCGTTGCATTCGAACGAGCGCGGCTATGAAGGCGACCAGAAGGGCGGCAAGGGGCATATCTCGATGCAGAAGCCGCCACGCAGCGCGATGCCGTTCCGCGCCGTGCATCCAATGGCGGCGCAATCGCCGGACGATACGCTCATATTTGTAGCTTCCATCCGGCGGCCCGACGCAAATCCGGACCTCGCCGCCTTCGTGAAGGCGCTGAACGAAAGAGGGATCAACGTCCTCTACGAAATGGTCTCGCCGAAGAACGACTGCTCCATGTCGAACTATGCTGCACTCAAGGGCATCAGCAATTACATCAATATTGAAGTGCTGCACGGCGACCGCGACAGCCAGATACGAATTCTCGATATTGTGATGGAGTTGAAAGGCATCCACGGCATCGGCGGGCCGCACAAGAGGGACGAATAGCGCAGCGGCTGCGAGCGCTACCCCGGACTTCGGAACTTTTTCCACGCCTACGGGGGTAATCCCGCCTTCTCACTAAAATTCCATTTGGCGCGTCCCTCTTCTTTGCGCACAATCCCAGATAGGGACAGAGGGAAGGGGAATGACTGATCACCCCAAACATGCGCTGCCTGTGGGTCACGCCATTGGTGGCTATGCAATTGTTCGCGTCATCGGGCAGGGCGGCTTCGGGATCGTTTACGAGGCCTATAACAGCGACACCGAACAGCGCGTCGCGATCAAGGAATATTACCCAAGCTCGATTGCGAGCCGTCAGGACGGAACCATCGTCCTGAACAGCGAGCGCGAGCGGGACGTGTTCGACAAAGTGCTGGCGCGCTACCGCTCCACCGCGCTGCTGCAATTGAAGTTCGATCACCCGAATATCCTGAAAATCTACGATTATATCCGCGCCAAGAATACCGGTTACATGGTGACGGAGTTTATCGACGGCGAGCCGATGCGCGCCGTCCTGAACCGGCACGGCGGACGCGTTCCGTCCTACGACATATTCCGCAAGATGTTCGAGCCGATGATCAGCGCGCTCGCCTACATTCATTCGCGCGGTTATCTGCATCGCGATATTGCGCCCGACAATATCATGTGGACCAAGGACGGGCGTCCGGTTCTGATCGATTTCGGTGCGCTCAAGGAAGATGTCGGACAAGATTCCCGTATCAGCAGTCTGGTCGTTGTGAAGGAGGATTATTCGCCGCCAGAACAGCAGGTACCGGACAAGAAGCGTCCGATGGGTTTCTACACGGACATTTTCGCGCTCGCCGGCACGATGTATGCGGCGTTGGCGGGTCACCCGCCGGCGCGGGCCATGGCGAGGGCGCTTAACACAGGGTGCCGATCTTTATTCACCGATGGCAGAAGCCTCCCGCGTCAAGGTGCCCGAAGAGATTTACGCCGCGATCGATCGCGCTTTGTCTCTCGATATTACCAAGCGCCCGAAAGATCTGGCGGAATTCACGAAGCTGCTGGGATGGGACGTAAAGGAGTCGCGGGTCGAATATCCGGAAAAACTTGCGCCGGAAATGAACGCGCCGAACCTTTATGACAATCAGCCGGCGCCGCTTCCGCATCAGTCGAGCGGCCATTCGATGGCGTTGCCGCCGAAGCAGCATAAATCGCGCTTCGCGCTGATCGCATCGCTTTGCGTCGCGGCGGTCATCGCCGGGAGTCTTCTATTTTATTTCTCCTCGCGGGAACCTTCGTTGCCGTCGCAAACGCAGCAAACAACACAAACGCCGCAAGTGCAGCCGCAATTACCTCCCGAAAAGAAGGAGGGTGAATCTCCCGCGGATGCCGAGCGTAAGCTGCGCGAAGCTGCTTCGGAAGCCGAGCGCAAAACCTACGAAAGTGCGCGAGGAAACATTGCCGCGCTGCGCGCTTATCTCGCAAGCTGCAAGGAATGCCGCTTCCGCAACGAGGCCTCGGCAGAAATCGAATCTCTGGAAAAGGCGTTACTCGCCGAACGCGAATCGACGGAATTTTCGCGGGCAAGGGGCAGTCGCGAGCGCCTGCAAAATTACCTGACGACCTGCAAAATCTGCGCGCACCATGAACAGGCGAAAACCGAGATCGATGCAATCAAGGTCGAGGTGGCGGACGGCAGGTACGTCGGAACGATGGAAGTGGTCCGGGCGGTGCCGAACAACCCTTCCCTGCCGGTGAATGGCTGCAGCCCCGGCGAGCCACGTCCGATCGAATTCATCGTTTCGGGCGGCAGCGCCACGTTTAATATCAATCAGCATGCGACACCGGTGGAGTTGCAGGGCGGCGCGCTGAAATATGAGGGAAGTCGCGCGGTCAACATCAAAGGCACGAGCATCAATCAAAGACTATTGGTGAACGTGCTGTTCAAGGAGAAAGAGGCCGCCGGCGAAGTAAGCGTTACGGGGCCTCGCGGCGTTTGTCATTTCAAGGTCGCGGCAGTATTTCAATCCGCCGACGTTTCTACGAAACTGTATTTTACGGGTACGAACAGAATTGTGCGCGAAGTACCGCTCAACGCCGGGCGTCCCTTGCAGGCTTGCAAGACCGGCGAGGTCTACGGGATCGCCTTTAATGTCGAGGACGGAAAAATCACCTTCGGCAACCGCGAAGACCTGCTTCAGGGCGTCGTCAAGGAAGACGGGAGCTTCAGGGTAGAGATCGTTCGCCAGAGGACGAACCAGAAAGGTTTCGCCTTCAAGCAGCACCTGCTTTATGTCGGCAAAGTGCTGGATACGAAGGTGGAAGGTACGTTCACCGGCACCGGGCCGCTTGGAAGTTGTTTTGGCGTGATAGAGGCCGCGCGAAAGTAAGGTCTGGCGCGGTTGCCTCGGCACGGTAAGATGAGGTTGGGGAAGCCGCGTAACGGGCCGGGATGAGTATCTTTCCGCATGCATTGCCGATCGGTACCCGGATAGCCGGGTATGAGATCGTGCGCGTGATCGGCCGCGGCGGTTTTGGCATCGTGTACGAAGCCTATAACCCCGATACGGAAGTCCGTGTTGCCATCAAGGAATTTCTGCCGGCTTCGATCGCCAGCCGGCACGGCGGCACCATCATCGTCAACGACGAGCGCGAGCGCGACACTTTCGAAAGCGTGCTGAAGTCGTATCGTAAGACCGCGCTATTGCAGCGCAAGTTCGACCATCCCAGCATCCTGAAAGTGATCGACTACATCGGTGAAGACAACACCGGGTACATGATCACCGAATTTATCGACGGACATCCGCTGGCGAAGATGTGGGTCGACAAGGGCGGCCACGTTTCCTCTCTCGAAGAATTACGCAAGACCTTTAGTCCGGTGATGGACGCGCTTGAATATCTGCATGGGCGCAAGCATCTGCATCGCGACATATCGCCAGACAACATCATGGTCGATAAAGCCGGACGCACGGTTCTCATCGACTTCGGTGCGCTGAAGCAGGACCTGCATGCGAGCGGTACGTTTTCGAGCGCGGTGCAGTTGCGCCCCGATTATTCGCCGCCCGAACAGCAGCATCCCGATCACGACCGGCCGATGGGGATGTATACCGACATCTTCGCGCTGGCCGGGACCATGTACTTCGCACTTGCCGGGCGTCCGCCGGGAAAGGCGATGCAACGTCTCGCGTCGCGTGGCAAGGATCCTTACGCATCAATCGGCGACACCGCGAAGATCGCGGTGTCGGAATCGATGGCGCAAGCCATCGACAAGGGACTAAGCCTCGCGCTCAATGATCGTCAGGCAAGTATCGAGGAATTTCGCGCCAATCTCGGATGGGGTCCGGCCGGCATATTGCCAACGGTGGCCGAGACGAAAGAGAAAAAGGGCGACGAAGAAAAAACCGGGAAAGACGAACCAAAAACAGAGATCGACACCGGTAATGCAGGGAAAGGCGAAGCAAAGAAAGACCAGGCGCCGCCACCACCTCCTCCGCCACCGCCGCCGCCAGAGCCGGAAAGGTCTTCGAAGTCTCCGGTGTGGCCCTTCATCGCGCTTGGCATCGCAGGTGTAATCGCGGCCGGTGTATTCCTGCTGCCCCGGTTCGCTGCGAAACAGGAATTACCGCAAACCGCGTTCTGCGAGCAGGCGCAGCCATATCAGGATGCTTTACGCGACGGCGGCGCGGCGCTCTCGAGTTATGTCGTGCGGTGCGGGAATGTAAGTCAGGGTTTCGGTCCGCAGGCGAAGATTGCGCTGGTCGATCGCAAGTTCGCGGAAGCGCTTCAGTGCATCAACGCGGCGACATCCTGCAATTTCGATAAATGTCTCAGCGCGTATCAAAGCGCGATCCCGGACGGTACCGGCATCGAGCGCGTACGCTCTGAAATCGAGCAGACCAAGCGCCGTCCGCAGTGTCAGGCGGGGCCGAAGGAAGTGCCCTATTGCGAGCAGAGTACTCCTTATAACAACGCGATTTCAGGTTCGGAGTCTCTTCTCACAGAGTATGTCAGCCGTTGCGGTAATTCCGGCGGCTACGGTCAGCAGGCGCGCACCGTTCTGGAGAACCAGCTTGCGCGTGTTGCATCGCAGTGCATCAGCAGTGCTTCCAGTTGCAGCTTCGACCACTGCCTGAGCCGCTTGCAGAACCAGTTTCCGTCCAGCTCCCGGCTTTCCGGGCTGCGTGACGAGATCAGGAATGCGCAGAATTCCGATCGCTGTCTGGAAGTTCCGAACGGCATATACAACGCTATCCGCGGTTATGTCGGGACCAATACCGATACCTGCCGGGCGCGGTACGACATCAGCAATGTCGTCGTGCAGAACGGTTCGATCACCTTCGTAAGCGACGACTACCGCTGGACCGGTACCATCGACCAGCGCACGGGCTATATCGACATCCGGGACGAGAACATCGTCGTACTGCGTACCGGGCAGCGTTCGCGGGACGGAATCTCGGTCCAGGGGCATTACCGCAATGCCCGGCTCTGGAGCGGGTTCTGCACGAAGCAGGGAGCGCGGGAAGGGTATTTCAGGCTGATCAAATAGCAGCCAGCAGGGGCGATTCCGGCGTTCCCGGAGGCAGGGAAAAGGTCGTAAGCCGTTGCTTTCCGCCAGTTTTGGCGACTATTCTTTTGGGGCCGGGGGGCTCTCAACAAGACGCGCTCGTGCGGGAAAATTCTGACCTCGCCGCCAGGGAAAGCAGCTTCCGGGTGGCCAACGCGAAGCGACAAACATGGACGACTTCGTCGATGTCGAGATGATCAAGGACGGGCAGCGGACGCACGGCCGTCACAAGCTGCCGCTAAAAATTGGTCGCGGGAACGGCAATACTATCCGCATCGGCCACGAGCCGAATGATCAGACCATTTCGCGCTTGCATACTGTTGTCGATTTGAGTGGCGGTCACCTGCAGATCACCGACAAGAGCACGAACGGGACGAATTTCAACGGCCGGATCATGAAGACCGGGGAGACGCAGGCGCTCGCCGACGGCGGCACGTTCGAAGTGCGCGGACACCAGTTCCGGGTCTCCCGCGTCCAGCGCGATCCCAACGCGCCGGTGGTATTTTATGTGGTGGCCGAGGGCGGCGGCAACGAGAAGGCGTTTCCGATCGGCGAAAGCCTGCTGCTCGTCATCAAGAGCGGGGACCGCATCCGCTTCGAGGAAGCGCCGTTCTCGGAAGACACCAATTATACCGACATCATCGCGCGCCAGCGCCTCGACGGCGAGCAGTTGCTCGGCATGATCTTCAAGGGCGGCAAACTTGGCGTATTGCGGGCGGCCGCAGAGCCTGCCGCCAGAATCAACATCAATAATCACCTCGATGTGAGGGGAGGATCGCACGAACTGCGTCCTCTCGATGTTGTGAACTTCGGAGGGGTCTCGGTCGACATCATGTTACCCGACATGAAGGCCAGCCGGTGCCACAATCATACCTGCCGCCTGCTCAATCCGTATGACCCGCACGGAAATTGCAGGTGGTGCGGCCACCGCCTGACCGAAAGCGAAACCCGGTTCGTACTCAAAAAGAAGCGTTGATGTTTCATGCAAACGATTGAAATCGAAGTTTCCCGGAACGGAGAACGTGCGACACGCTCATTCCGCTTGCCGGTCCGCATCGGACGCGGCGCCGAAAACGAAATCCGCATCGGTCATGATCCCGAAGACCGGTCGATTTCGCGCACCCATGCGGTGATCGAGGAGTCCGGTGGCCGGATAACGATCACCGACAAAAGCACCAACGGCATGTCGCTGAACGGCAGCCGGATGAAGTCCGGGCAGGCTACCGAGCTTGCCAGCGGCGGCCGCTTCGAGATCGGCCAGCACAAGTTCAAGGTGAGCGTGCCGGAAGCCAGTCGCGGCGCCGGCGGCGAGTTCTTCGTGAAGGTAGGCGAGGGCAAGAACGCGAAGCGCTTCGAAATCGGCAAACAGACGCTCGGCGCGTTCAAGGACGGCAACAGGATCGTATTCGAGCGCGGCGAACACATCGATGCCAACAGCGGACCGGGACAGTTGCTCGGCACCATTTCCACGGGCGGCAAATTCGGCGTGCTGACGACTTATGGCGAGCGCGGCGTGAAGCTGAACAACGCCGAGTGCCCGCCGGATAAAAGTTTCCATTTGCACGCGCTGGACGTCGTCAACTTCCACGGTATCGCCGCCGACATTCTGGTGGAGAACAGCAAGGCGACCCGCTGCCACAACTGCGAACTGCTGAACGCGCACGACTGGCACGGCAACTGCCGCTGGTGCGGACACCGTCTGACCGAGCACCTCGGTACCGTCATCCTGAGATAAACACGCCTTCCGGAGAAAACGATGATCAGATTTCCCATCCTGCTCGACATCTATCAGCGCGGCGAAGGCCCGCTGAAGCGCGTCGAACGAATCTCCCTGCCGGAGGTCGGCGACTATGCGATCGGCAGGACCGACGACAACCAGATCATGCTGGACGCGCCCGAAGTCTCGCGCAGGCACGCGATGCTTGTCGTGCGCGAAGACGGCATGGCAGTTGCCGACCGCGGCAGCACCAACCGCACTTATATCGGTGACGCCGAAGTAGACCAGGAGAAGTGGGACGGCGCGCTCCCGATCCGGATCGCGCAGTTCGAAATCCATCTGGTGCAGTCTTCGGTTCTCGAAAAGCCCAAGCTGGCCGCCGATCCCGGCAGCACGCGGGTCGTCGAACAGGCAGGCGCGGCCACCACCGCCGCTCCCGCGCCGAAGCCGGCGAAACGCGACGAGTCGATCGAGTTCGCCATCGGCGGCAAGAGCGATTCGAAAGAGCTGCGCTTTCCGCGCAACATTTTCACCAGCGAGATGGTCAACGCGCAGGAAATCAAGAGCAGCGAATATTTCGCCGGCGAGGTGATGTATATCTCGGTCGGTGCGGGTCTGGGCAGTTTCGTATGGGCCGATCACCTTCGCATCTTCGGCGTGGGCGCGGGTTCGATCCGTGCCATCGGCGACGACGTCATTCCCTATGCGAACTACCAGCGGCTATGCCGCAACTCGCAGATTCCGCCGCACGAGCGGCTGCGTTCCAATTCGCAATCGACGCCCGACAACATCTGGGGTTTCCCCGGTTACGCGAGCCGCGAGACGTGGAGAGACGTGACTTCCTTCCGTTTCGGCGGCTTCAAGCACATTTTCCAGGTGTTCGGCGAAGCGTCGCTCGCGCAAACCTACACGCCGCGTTCGGGCGATGTGTTCAAGTCGATCGACCGCGAAGCCCAGCGCATCAACTGGCGCGAAATCTTCACGGCCGGCCGCGTGCTCGGCATCCGCAAGACCAACGACGAACGCTATGCGGTCGCTTATCGCGTGCCGGAAGACCAGGCGCGCGGCGGTTCGCGCGAGCGCATCATGATCGGCAAGTTCCTGCATATCTCCACCGGCTATCCGGCGACCCGCTTCACCGAAGACCTGCAGGCGTTCAAGGCGCGCTATCCGGAAGAATCGCGCGTGTTCAACGCCTACGAAAACCATGAAGTCGTGTATCGCGCGCTGGTGAGCGACCAGCGGCCGGTAGGGGTTGTCGTTCGCGGCCGCGGCATCGTCGCTTCGCGCATTATTCAGCGGCTGTTCGAATGCCGCGACAAGAACAAGAACATCACGATCATCCACCAGATGCGAAATCCGGTGGGCCGCAACGAGGGCCTGAAATACGGCCGGACGCGCCGCTACACCTACAACAACATCGAAAATCAGGGCTTCAACTGGCCCAAGTCGACCTGGGGCGGGCAACATCTTCGCGAGACCGAGCGCGCGTCGCCGGAAGAGCGTTCGAAGATTTACGACGCGATCGGCGGCACCACGACCGCCGACCGGCGCGACTGGCGCAACATCATCCAGCTCGGCCTGGGCGACGGCTGGTACAAGCCGGTGTTCGGCCATTTCGAAACGCTCGAACTGGTCAAGACCGATCAGGGCACCAAGATTCAGATGAAGCTGAAGGGTGCAAAGGGCGCGCCGCCGACCGAGGTGCTCGCGGATTACGTGGTCGATTGCACCGGTCTGATCGGCGACGTTACGCATTCGCCGTGTCTGAAAGACCTGCTCGAAACCTACAAGCTGCCGCGCAACGAAATTTTCGGCGGACCGAAGCCGGCTTACGGAGGAATTTTCGTGACGCCGGATTTCGAGATTCCGGGCATGCGCAACGGCACAGGGCGCACCTATGCGGCGGGACAGATTACAGCGCGCGGGCCGATGCCCGGCGTCGATACCTTCCTCGGCATGCAATATTCAGCGCTCCGCTCGGTCGATCATATGGCCACGCTCGGCGCGCCGGAAATTTCACTATTCGGGCCGCTACGCTCGTTCGGTCAATGGATGCGCTGGTGCACGGGACGCGCGCCGTAGAGCGCGCTTCTCCGCATCGGCACTCGAATTTTTGGGGGATTGAATGGTACCGTCTCTGAAAGGCCGCTGGTTGACCCGAATCCTTTTGTTTCTCTGGATCGGCGTTCCGGTCACGTTTCTCTTTTCGCTGTTCGCGGCCGGTCCCGGCAGTCCGCGGCTTCCCTTGCTCGGCTGGCACTACGAGATCGTGCCGTTCCAGATCCTTTCGCTTCTGCTGATCGTCGGGCTGATCATGGACATGGTCTACATCTACTTTCAGCAGTGGCGATGGGAGCGCGACTGGCCGTTCGCGCTCTTCTTTTTCTTCTCGATTATCGAGTTCGTCATCGTGCTCGGCCTGGTGTGGTGGGGCGTGCTCGATTTCGTGCGCCCGCGCAATGCGTCCCCGCACGATTACACTCTTTACGTCATTCATTTCGCTTGCGTCTTTATTCCGTCCTTCATCGCGGTACTCGGTATCATCCAGATTTTCATGATCCGGTGGCGCTTCAAGGGCGGTGAGTGGGGCAGGCTATGATCGCCGCCCGCCGTTTGCGGCCTGCATCTTTCCTCGTTGCAGGAGCGCTGCTGGCCGTTGCGGCGGGTTATTCGGGATCGTTGCTCGCCCAAAGCCCGGCGGTTACTTCGCCGGTCGCCACCAACGTCCGCGACAACATCGCGGGCAAGATCGAGAATATCCAGCGGCGGCAGGTTCGCGGCGGCACCGTGTTCTGCCGCGGCAACCGCGCCGGGCAGCGTCCTACGCTTCGTTGCGATTTGCGTTTCATCGATCCGGTGTCCGTGCTCGGCGTCGAGATCGAGGAACGCGGCAATCCCGCGAACCGCTGGACGGTCGCTTTCCGGCCGCACAACCTCGCCGACGACGAAACCGTTTTTCTCCTGATGGTGGATCGCAGCGATCCGGCCCGCCTCGATACGGTGCGCCGCTCCGCGCGCGATCTCGCGGATATTTTCCGTCAGTCTGGTCCGCGGCAGCGGGTGGCGGTGGCTTCGTTCGACGGCAAACTGGATTTTCTGCAGGATTTCACCACCGACAAGACAGCGGTTGCATCGGCGCTTGAGAAAATTCAGGCCGGCGGCCAGATGACCGATCTCTATCGCCTTTCGATCGAAGGCATGCAGCGCCTTGCGCAAACGCCGGGTCCGCGCAAAGTCCTCGTCATCGCAACCGATGGCAAGGCTGAAGACAAGGACACTACGCTCCAGCAGGTCATCGAGACCGCGCAGCGGCTCAACATCCGCATCGTCACCATCGGCTATTACGAGACGCAGCGCGACCTTACGGCGCTCAAGAGCCTGACGACGCTTGCGGACCAGACGCAAGGTTTCTATGTGCAGTCACCCGGTCCGCGGCTGGCACTCGCGCCGCGCACGAAACTCGATTTTCCGAGACGCCTGATCGCGGGCGTTCTCATCGAGGCGGAAGCGCCGGAGAAGAATATCCCGCAAGCGGTGAACGTGAGTATCCGCCACCCGGAAGGCGGGCGTACATCGTTCAGCACGGTGTTGTCTCCCGGCGTCGCCAGCCCCAGCGTGAACGGCGAGGATCAGGCGACCCCGATGGGGATCGACTACGAAGGCTACTTCAACGAGGTCATTGCCTGGTTTAGCGAAGACATCACCCGCATCGCGGGCGCGCTGATCGCAATTGCGATAATCCTGATTGGCTTCATCATCACGGGTTCGATCCGCCGTTCGGTGCGGCGCCGCAAGGCTGCCGCCGCGAAGCCTGAACCGGTGCCTGCGCCACGCATCCTGCAGGAAGACGCGCCGACCTCGGCACGGCCATCCGGCACCGCGCCGGCGCCCGCGTGGGAGGAGCCGAAAACTTCTGCCGGGCCGGCCAGAGAGGATCCGCGAACGGCGTTCTCCCCGGTCGACGCGCCAACCGCCGCGAGACCTGTCGATGCTCCGACTGCGGCCCGGCCCGTCGATGCACCAACTGCCGCCAGACCGGCCGAAGCGACAACCGCAACGGCTGCAAAGCCGAAAGGCCCGGCCCCTGCGACCCAAATCCGGGAAACGCCCCCGATTGCATTCCTGGAGTTCAACGGCGAACCGGGCACCGTGCCGGTCCGCAAGGAACGGGTCGCGATCGGCCGCGAAACCGATAACGATGTCGTGACCGATCCCAATGAATTGACCGTCTCCCGGCACCATGCGGTGCTATGGGTAGGGGCAGACGGGACGTTCCAGATCATCAACCGGACGAAGGAATATCGCGATCAGATCAATCCGATCCTCGTTAATGGCGCCGCCGTGGAGTCTGGTAAGCTGACGGATGGCGACGTAGTGAAGCTGGGGACCGGCAATTACGGCTTTTTGTTTCGTGATGCCCGCGGCACGACCGCTCCGCGGCGCAGCTAACACTGGTTTTTCAGAACAGGGTGTAACGTCATGACAAATAAAGACGATGACAGCTCTTCGGCTCCGACCCGAATTCGTGAGGTTCGTCCCGCAGGCAAAGCAGCCAGCCCGGAACCCAAGGTGGTAAAGCCGTCGGCTCCTCCGGCGTCTCCGGCATCCCCGCCGCCTCAGATGCAGCAGCCTAAGCCTGCGATGATGGATCACTCCTCGTCCAGCGGTGGCGGCGGTAGCAGCGCGGCAACGCAGATTCGCGGCTATGGTGGCGGCGGACAACACGAAGACACGATGGCGATGGGCAAAATGGAAGATAAAGGCGTATTCGATCCGGTGGTTGGCTGGCTGGTTATTACCGATGGGCCGGGCCGCGGCAAATCCGTGAATGTATTCGCGGGCATGAACAGCGTCGGACGCGGCGCGAACCAGCGCGTGCGTCTGGATTTCGGCGATAGCCAGGTATCCAGCGAAGGTGCCTGCTTCATCACGTTCGAGCCGAAGCGCCGCACTTTCCACATCAGCCACGGCGGTAAGGCCAACATCGTTTACCTGAACGACGAAGCCGTGCTGACGCCGATGCCACTGGCAAGCGGTAATGTAGTTACAATCGGCGATACCAAACTTCGCTTCGTCGCGTTGTGCGGTCCGGACTTCAATTGGGAAGATATGAAATGAATTTTCAGGCTGCCGCCCGGGCAATTACGGGCAGCAAAGACAAGCAGGAAGACGCCTGGAGGGTCTACGACCTGAAAGGCGATGTCGGCGGCGTGGCGCGCAGCGATGTGGGCAGCGCCGTTACCGGCGGCGGCCTGATTCTGGTAGCGGACGGCATCGGCGGTCATCACGGCGGCGAAGTCGCCAGCAAGATTACCGCCGATACCTTCGTGCAGACTTTCTTTTCTCTTTCCGGCAATGCCGAAGACCGTTTGCGCCAGTCATTGAAAGGCGCGAACGACGCTATCGCTGCCGCGCAGGCGAAAGAGCCGGCGTTGAAGGATATGGGCGCTACGCTGGTGGCGGGATTCTTCGAGGACGACCGCATGGCGTTCGTCAGCGTCGGCGACTCGCTGATTTATCGTTATCGCGACGGCGAATTGCATCGCGTCAACATGGATCACTCGTACTTCGAGATCGCGGACCGCGAGGCGCTCGGCAAGGACGATCGCAACCTCTGGCGGGAAGTGATCTCGCGCAAAGGGCGCGACTCCATCACCATCGCAGTGCTCGGCAGGGCGCTCGAGGATTTCGGCCATAGCCCGCAGATCGACACCCGCAAGGTTCTGCCGGGCGATCTGATGATCTTCTCGAGCGACGGTCTCGAGACGCTTTCGCCGGTACAGATTCAGAACTTCATCCGCGAATTGCTGCCGCAGGGTGTCGGCGCCGTCGCCGACGGTCTGATCAAGGCGGTTGATGGCATCGGCGGCAACCGCAACTATCAGGACAATGCGACGCTTGTCGTATTGCAGGCGGATGCGGGTGGCGCGATCTCTACCGCCAAGGTTACGCAAACCGAAGAAGCCGCGAAGACAGCGCCGACTGCACCTATCGCGCCGAAGACGGCGATGATCCCGCCAACGAAGGCGGAGGCGCCGCAGGCCGCCAGCGCATCGGCACGCGCGGCTGCTGGTTCGACAGGCACGATTAGTTCTGCCGCTCGTAGCGGAAAGTGGTCGCCGACGAAATTCGTGCTTCTCATTGCCATTGCTTTGATTGCGGTAGCGGCGGTGCTTTACGGCGTCGGTGTTTTCGGCGGACGCACGCAAACCGATGCGACCAAGATTACGCCGCCTCCTTCGGACACCACCAAGGTCACGCCGGCGCCCGACCAAAAGAATGCGCCGTCGAAGAACTCGGACCGGCCGAATACGGAACGGCAGCGGGAGCGCCAGCAAAGCGACTCGCCCGCACCTCCGAAGCAAGAGAGAACGGCGCCGCCGGCCTCCAGCCCGTCGCCGACCCGCGAGCAGAATTACCTGAATCCGCGTGGTGAGGAACGCAAACCCGTCGTTATTCATCTCGACGGCGGACCCATGCTGCCGCAAGGCGAGGTGGAGGAGTTTTCGTCTTCGGCGTATCCGCGCTCCGGTTATACGGGCAGCAATGGCTACTATGCGCCGGGCATGCGGGAAATCGCTCCGGCCGAGCGCTATGCGCGGTATCGCGCGCCATATGAATACGACTGCGAATAACGCTGGTTCGTGTTTCTGCCCGTGAGCGGGTGATGCGTTTTCGTTCCATGAAGCTTTCAGGAATTGCGCCGCTCGCCGCGGCGCTTTTCGTTTTTCCGTTCGCCGCACCGGCCGCGATGGCGCAGAGCGTGGACAAGGAGCTTGCCGCGCAGGCGATCGCTTCTAGCTATCCGGAGTTTGTAAAGTCAGCGGATGCGGAAAAGATTATATGGCTTGACGGTAGCGAGATGCCGCTCGGCCAAGTGCGCCAGCCCGACCAAGCCGCGAAAATTCTGGAAACGCCGAGCGTCGCCGAGCAGTTTCTGTTCGGCTATCCGCTCAGCGACAGTAAGCCGGAATTGCCGAAGCATGATCCTGGCCGCACCCGCAACGAACTCTTCTTCGTGAAAATATATGGTGATTGCCGCCGCACTGGACTGCGCGGGAAACTGCGAACAATCCGCTGGCTGCCGAAGACCGCACCCCAATCGGTCACGGTTACGACCACGAACGGCATCGACCGCAAGCTGGAAGCAATTTCCGCCGAGATCGAGAAGCTGCCCGTCGAGAAACGGCGCGCAGCGGTGTCGCTTTCCGGCTCCTATGTTTGCCGCGTGATCGCGGGAACGAACCGCCTCAGTATGCATGCGTATGGTGCCGCGCTCGATCTGCATGGGCGCACCGGGCGCTACTGGCGCTGGTCGGGGCTAAGCGAGAAAGCACGCGCCGTTCATTTCGTGCCGCAGGAAGTCATCGAGATCTTCGAGCGTCACGGATTCATCTGGGGCGGCAACTGGTATCACGTTGACAGCATCCATTTCGAATATCGGCCGGAGCTGATCGCCTATGCGCGGCTTCTGAAGGCAAAGTCGCCGCCGCAATAGCGGTGAAAATCCGGCGCGAGAGTTCCTGCTTTCTCTTGCTGCGACAATTTTAGTCTCGCGCTGGGCAATCTTCATGCACTCCGTGCGGGAACGTTTCCTCTCCAGCGCCGTTCGCTTTTCATGTTGCGTCGCAAACAGGAGAGGCGAGGGACAGAATGAAGATCGCGCAAATCAGCCCGTTGATCGAAAGCACGCCGCCGAAACTATATGGCGGAACCGAACGCATGGTTTCCTGGCTCACCGAGGAACTCGTGCGGCAAGGACATGACGTAACGTTGTTTGCGAGTGGCGATTCCGTCACCAATGCAAATTTGGAAGCGATGTGTCCGCAGGCGTTGCGTCTCGACCCACGCGTGAACGACACCAATCCGTATTATCTCGTGATGTTAGATACGTTGCGCCGCCGCGCGCACGAATTCGATATCCTGCATTTTCATATCGACTTCTTCCATTATCCGTTGTTTCGCGACATCGCGAACCGGACGCTGACCACGCTGCACGGACGCCAGGACACGCACGATCTCCAGCCGCTGCATCGTGCATTTCCGCAGATGCCGGTGGCGACGATCTCGGATTCGCAAGCGGAGTTCGTGCGTAGTCGTAATGTTGCGGGCACGGTGTTGCACGGGCTTCCCGAAAATCTGTTCAGGCCGAATTATGAATCCAAGGGCGGTTATCTCGCCTTTCTCGGCCGCATGGCACCGGACAAGCGTCCCGATCGTGCCATCGAGATCGCGCGCAAGCTGCGCATTCCGCTGAAGATGGCTGCCAAGGTCGATGCGGTGGACCGGGAATATTTCGAGCAGAAAATCAAACCACTACTCGACGGTGAAGGCATCGAATTCGTCGGCGAGATCGGAGAGCGCAAGAAGCAGGATTTTCTCGGCAACGCCGCGGCGCTCCTGTTTCCCATCGATTGGCCGGAGCCGTTCGGTCTGGTCATGATCGAGGCGATGGCTTGCGGTACGCCGGTGCTCGCCTTCCAGAACGGCTCGGTGCCGGAAGTGATCGATGATGGGGTTTCCGGTGTGATCGTGAACTCCGTTCGGGAGGCCGTGCAGGCGTTTCCGGAACTGATGGCGATTGACCGCCGCGTGGTGCGCGCGGCATTCGAGCGGCGTTTTACCGTGCGACGCATGGCAGAGGATTATGTCGCGCTCTATCGCAGCCTGCTCGCCAAAGGCACGAACGGGAAACGTCCTGCACAGGGGGCGGGTGCGAAACCGCAAATGCGCATCGCGCGCGCCAGCGAAGGATAACCGGTCAACCTTGCCGAAGACGCCCGCGCTCGCTACATAGCCGCCGCATACTCCCCGAATTCGAACACGGAGCGCGGCGGCGCATGGCGTCCTGGCAATATGTCTATCAGATGATCGGGCTGTCGAAGGCCTATCCCGGCGGGAAAAAGGTCCTCGACAACGTTCACCTCTCGTTTTTCCCAACCGCGAAGATCGGCGTGCTCGGCGTCAACGGCGCCGGCAAATCCACGCTCATGCGCATCATGGCTGGAACCGATAAGGACTTCACCGGCGAGGCTTTCGCAGCCGAGGGCGCGAAGGTCGGCTATCTGCCGCAGGAGCCGCAGCTCGATCCGTCGAAGAACGTGCGCCAGAACGTGATGATCGGCGTCGCCGAGAAGCAGGCGCTGCTCGACCGCTACAACGAACTTGCCGCGAATTACTCCGACGAGACCGCCGACGAAATGGCGAAGTTGCAGGACGAGATCGAGGCCAAGAATCTCTGGGATCTCGATGCGCAGGTCGACCTTGCGATGGATGCGCTGCGCTGCCCGGACGACAACGCGGACGTGAACAATCTCTCCGGCGGCGAAAAACGCCGTGTCGCGTTGTGCCAGCTTCTGTTGTCGGAGCCGGATATTCTGCTGCTCGACGAGCCGACCAACCATCTCGACGCGGAGACGGTTTCGTGGCTCGAGGAATACCTGCGCAATTTCAAGGGCGCGGTGTTGATAGTAACCCACGACCGCTACTTCCTCGATAACGTCACGGGCTGGATTCTCGAACTCGACCGCGGCCGCGGCATTCCCTACGAAGGAAATTATTCTTCGTGGCTGGTGCAGAAACAGAAACGGCTAGAGCAGGAAGGCCGCGAGGAAGAAGCGCGCCAGCGCGCCATCGAGCGCGAGCGCGAATGGATTTCTTCGTCACCGAAAGCGCGGCAGGCCAAGAGCAAGGCGCGTTTCCAGCGCTATGACGAACTGGTCGCCAAGCAGAACGACAAGGCGCCGCAGACCGCGCAGATCATCATTCCGGTTGCGGAGCGGCTCGGCCAGAATGTGGTCGACGCGGAAGCGCTTACCAAGGGTTTCGGCGATCAACTGCTGATCGAGAACCTGAACTTCAAGCTGCCGCCCGGCGGCATTGTCGGCGTGATCGGGCCGAACGGCGCGGGCAAGACCACGCTGTTTCGCATGATCACGGGGCAGGAACACCCAGACAGCGGCACCATCAAGATCGGCGACAGCGTGAAGCTGGGCTACGTCGACCAGAGCCGCGACTCCCTCGACGGCAACAAGAACGTCTGGGAGGAAATCTCCGGCGGCGACGAGATCATCAAGCTCGGCGCAAGGGAAATGCACAGCCGCGCCTATGTCTCGGCGTTCAACTTCAAGGGCGGCGACCAGCAGAAGAAGGTCGGCTCGCTCTCCGGCGGCGAACGCAACCGCGTGCATCTCGCGAAGATGTTGCGCTCGCACGCGAACGTGCTGCTGCTCGACGAACCGACCAACGACCTCGACGTCGATACGCTGCGCGCGCTGGAAGAGGCGCTGGAGGATTTCGCGGGCTGCGCCGTGATCATCAGCCACGATCGTTTCTTCCTCGATCGTATCGCGACCCATATTCTCGCCTTCGAGGGCGACAGCCATGTCGAGTGGTTCGAGGGCAACTTCCAGGATTACGAGGCTGACAAGAAACGCCGCCTCGGCGCAGCTGCGGAAATCCCGCACCGGATCAAATACAAGAAGTTCACGCGCTGATAAAAAGCCCCGGATTATCCGGGGCTTTTTTATCTCTTCTCCGCGTAATCCGCCTTCACGACCTGGCGCAGCAGTTTTGATAACGCAATGGCGTTCTCGACGCCGATGGCTTTTTCGAAACTCGTTTGCGCGTCGCCCCAGCTGTCCATCGCCTGGAGCGCAATGGTTTCACCTTTCTTCGTCAGGACCAGCTTTTTCGTGCGGCGGTCGTCCTTGCCGGCTTCGATGGCGATGAAGCCATCGCGCTGCAAGGGCCGCATATTGCGTCCCAGCGTGGTGCGATCCAGCACCATAATTTCCGCAAGTTCGTTGATGGTCTTCGGGCCGACATAACGGAGCGTGGTCAGCACCGAGAGCTGCGAAATGCGAAGGCCGCTGGCCGCAAGCGCCTGGTCGAAGTGCTGCGTCGCTACCCGTGCCGCCTGCCGGAGAATGGTGCAGGCGCAGCGGTGAATGTCGTTCCGTTTCGCTTTGGGCATGGCAGGTCTGCGCTGGACAAGAGCGTATATGCGCTCATAATGAGTGCATATACGCTTTTGTCAACGAGCAGTGCGGGAGGCCGGCATGAATGTGCAATCGAATGCACAGGCGAATTCAGGGGAGCGGACGCGGACCTTCCAATGGAAGGATCCGAAACAGAGCGCGGGGCTGGTCCTGACCATGCCGGGCCTTGAGTTTCTCCAGAAAATCCGCGACCGCGAAATCCCGAACCCGCCGATAACCGACACGCTCGATTTCGACCTGACGGTGGTGGAGCCGGGCTTTGTTGTGTTCGAGATCGAGCCAAAAGAGTTTCACTACAATCCGATCGGCACGGTGCATGGCGGTGTCGCGCTGACGCTGATGGATTCCGCTATGAGCTGCGCCGTGCAGACGACATTGCCCGCAGGCACCGGCTACACGACGCTGGAACTGAAGCTGAACTTCGTGCGCGGCATCACGGCGAAGACCGGTAGGTTGCGTGCGGAAGGCAAGGTAGTCCACTCTGGCGCGCGTACCGCAATCGCGGAAGGACGGCTGATCGACAAGGATGACAAGCTCTACGCGCACGCGACGACGACGTGCTTCATCATTCAGGGCGAGAAAAAGTAAGCGGAGAGATTACGGGCGGAATGCCGGGGTGCTGCCGGCGAACTGGGTGCCACCCTGCGTCGCGGAAATGGCGATCGCCTGCGAGAGCGCTTCTGCCCAACAAGCATAGCTCCAGTCATTCATATGAAAGAGGTCTGCGGATAGGAATGCCTCGAACGGAATGTGGCGGACTTCCCTCCATTCCTTCATTTGCGCCCAGCGGTGATAGACCGGCACCTTCTCTTCGCGGGCGATAGTGCGGATGAGTTCGACCATCGGCTCGGCATCGGGGTCTTTCAGAACCTTGGGCGCATATTGCGGGTCGATCAGCACGACATCGGCACCGATTGCGCGCAGGCGGCGCAGGCCGTCGCGCATCACGTCGCCTTCGCGGGTGATGCCATCGGAGTTCAGCAGCGCATTGGTGCCAACCTGCCAGAGCACGAGATCGGGATTGGCGGCGCGGATATCTTCCTCGAAGCGTGCCAGCATTTCGCGGTCGACGGCACCGCTCATGCCGCGGTTGATGACGCGGAAGGCGATGCCGGGGAAGCGGGCCTTCAGGCGCTTCTCAAGCTGGCTCGGATAATTCTGTTCGATGGTAGTCGCGCCGACGCCGGCGGTGGAAGACGAACCCATCGCGACAATGGTGATGGTTTCGCGGTTCGCAACGCGCTCGGCGACGCGCGCAAGCGGCGCGGAAAGGCGCGTGTAATCCGTGCTGGGGGCGCATTGCGGCACGGTCTCGGCAAGAGCCGCGGGCGCGAGGCCGAGCAGGGCGCCCGCCACAATAAGGAAATGCTGAATCTTCATTGGCGGAGCTTTGCGATCTCCGCGAAAGAAGCCGCACGCGAAACATATTCCGCGAGATTGCGGCCGAGGCAGCGGTGTACCGCCTCGAAGGTGCCGTCGTTCTTCAGAGCCGCGAAATCGAAGACTTCGTTTTCATGCCACTGGCGCATCATGTCGTAGCGGTTGAACAGCGGCACGTCGGCATAGGATGCGACCCGGCGGATGCGTTCGTTCAGCGATCCCGAATTGGTCACGAACGAAGTACGCGGGCTGAATTGCGGATTGACTAGCAGGACGTCGGCGCCGGTCTTTCGGATCATCTCTATACCGGCTTCCAGCTTCCGCTCGTACTTGTCAGGGTCCATGCCGGTAATCGCCTCGACGACTCCGGTCTGCCAGATCACCAGCGCAGGCTTCGCGGTTTCGAGCGCTTTCGGAAGCGCTGCGAGAATATCCTTGATGCCTTTGCGCGGCTCCGAATGAATGGTCACGCGGATTTCGTAATTGGGCAGCCGCTCACGCAACGCGGCCTCGAAGAACATTGGATAGGAGCGCAGCTTCTCACCCATACGGGTTTGCGATGGCGCGCTGGAAACGATCAGGATCTGGAGCGACTTGTTCGTGCGCAGCGAGACTGCTGCGCGAGGAGTCTTGAAGTACGGCTCGACAAAATAATCCGGCACCGCGCATTTATCGTCCTGCGCGGCAACCATTCCTGTCGAGAGAAGGAGCGGAAACAGCGCCGCTCCAAGCATTCTGGCCCGCATGGGGCCCCCGTGGCATCTTTATACCAAAGTCTAAGCCGCCAGGTTCTTCGGTGCCCGGCTTTGCATCTTCTTATACCACGTCATGATGCCTGCAAGGGCAATCATGATCAGGATACCCGCAAGGCTAATAAGGACCTGAAAACCGATCCGGGCGGATATTTCGATCATCAAAATATGCGCGGTAAATGACAGAAATACCCCGAGGCAGAAGATTTCCAGCGAGTGTTCGCCGCATAGAATCAACGGCTTGGCCCATTCGCTGCGCAAAAACTGTGCATCCGCGGGCACGAAGCGAACGACGACCGCGGTGAGAACAAGGAAGTGGGCAAGGCGGAAGGGGTCCAGCCCGGTCTTGTCCAACGGGAAGATCAGAAGCCAGTCGGGGTATATCTCTAGCGGCATTCCTAAATTGGCGGAAAGCTGCATTCCGCAAGCGAACAGCAGGTAAATCACGCCGAGAATCAGCAGCCAGTTGGAGCGCAACAGCCAGTCCACCTGCTTTACCGCTCCAACCCCGCACCAAGCGCCAATGACGAACAAGAACTGCCAGGCAAAGGGGCTGAAGAACCACGTCTTGTCCGCGGGATACCCCGGCAAATTCCATCCGAAGTAACGGGCGGCGAGATAGACCAGGAAGGAAAGGCCGAGTGCGATATTCGGCGCCCGCAGCAATAGCCAGAGAATCAGCGGAAACACCGCCATCAGCACGATGTAGAGCGGCAAGACGTCCACGTTGGCCGGCAGGAAGCGCAGGAACAGCGCCTCGACGATCACCACTTCCGGCCGCTGCAGGAAGTGCAGGAGATTCATCTCCTCCACGTAGAGCGGATTTTCAAAGCGCGCGGAGACCCATGAAATCTGCGCGAGATAGATCATGAACAAGAAGATGAAGGCGACGTAGATCTGCCAGGCCCGTTTCAGGATGCGGGCGCCCGCAACCGTGAAACCGCGCTCCAGCATCACGCGTCCGTAGACGAAAGCGGCGGTATAGCCGGAGATGAACACGAACATCTCCGCGGCATCGCTGAAACCGAAGTTGCGGGTCGTGAACCAGCCCACGAAGTTGGACGGGACATGGTTCAGGAAGATCAGCCACAGCGCGAGGCCGCGGAAAAAATCCAGCCGCAGGTCGCGGGTTTTCGGCGGCAACGTGATGGTGCCGGCCGGAATCGCCAGCGACAATGGATTGGCCATACCCCGACACTAGTAGAGGGTTTTGACCCTGAAAATACGGGGTTTGCATTGTTTTCCCGGCCTTTACGGTAGCGGCTTGCTTACCCATACTTAATCACATAAAGATATCCTTATGTGATCTGCGGGCCATTGGCCCGCCTTCTTGAGCAGGGTTCTGGCGTGGTCCGGAAGAAAGCCGCCTCCAATTTCGACGAACTCCTCAGCGGGCTGAAGGCCGCGGCGGAGGACACGCGTCTGCGGCTGCTTGCGTTGCTCGATCAGGCGGAACTCACCGTCTCGGACCTCACCGACATTCTCGGCCAGTCGCAGCCGCGCATTTCCCGTCACCTGAAGCTGCTCGCGGAAGCGGGCATCGTCGAGCGGTTCCGCGAAGCGAGCTGGGCGTTCTATCGCCGCGCTAACGACGGCGCCGGTGCGCCGCTCGCCGATGCGATTTTGAAACTCGCGGACAGTTCGGACCCGGTGTTCGAGCGCGACCGCGAACGCCTTGCGCAGGTGCGCGCTGCACGGCAGGCGGCGGCCCAGAATTATTTCCGCAAGCATGCCGCGCGCTGGGACGAATTGCGCAAGCTGCATGTTTCGGAAGCCGCAGTCGAGGCTGCGGTGCGTGAAGCCTTCACGGGCAAGCGCATCGACTCGCTGCTCGATCTCGGTACGGGAACGGGACGTATCCTCGAACTGTTCGGGCCGGAGATTTCGCGCGGCGTCGGCATCGACCTCAACCCGGAGATGCTGCAATTCGCGCGCGCCAATCTCGACCGCGCTGGACTGAAGAACTGCTCGGTGCGGCAGGGCGACCTGTTCAATCTGCCGTTCCCGCGCGACTCGTTCGACGCCATCGTGCTGCATCAGGTCCTGCATTATCTCGACGACGGTGCGCGGGCGATCCGCGAGGCGGCGCGGGTACTGCGTCCGGGCGGCCGTCTTGTGGTCGTGGACTTCGCGCCGCATAAACTCGAATTCCTGCGCGACGAACACGCGCATCGCCGTCTTGGCTTCGCGCCGGACGCCATTGAGCAATGGCTGAAGGAAGCCGGTCTCGAATTCGACCGCCATCGCGAACTCGCGGCGGAAAAGAAATCCGATAGCGCACTCACGGTCTCGGTCTGGGCCGCGCGCGATCCAAGAATAATGCTCGCAGAGCAGGGGCGGGAGGTTGCGTGATGAGTAAGGATATTCAGGTCTCGTTCGAATTCTTCCCGCCGAAAACGGATGATATGGAGAAGACCCTGTGGTCTTCCATCGCGCGGCTCGCCGCGCTGAATCCGCGTTTCGTCTCCGTCACCTATGGCGCGGGCGGCTCCACGCGCGAGCGCACCCACGGCACGATTGCGCGCATCCTGCGCGAGACTTCTCTCACTCCCGCCGCGCATCTGACCTGTGTAGGCGCCACGCGCGCGGAAACGGACGAGGTCGTGCGCGATTACTGGAAGGAAGGCGTGCGCCACATCGTGGCGCTGCGTGGCGATCCGGTGACTGGCGCGGGCACGAAGTTCGAACCGCATCCGGGCGGCTATTCCGGCAGTCCGGAACTGATC
Source organism: Xanthobacteraceae bacterium (assembly GCA_019454205.1). Taxonomy (NCBI): domain Bacteria; kingdom Pseudomonadati; phylum Pseudomonadota; class Alphaproteobacteria; order Hyphomicrobiales; family Xanthobacteraceae; species Xanthobacteraceae bacterium. The sequence continues at coordinate 2,200,008 of CP075369.1, read as the reverse complement.
GAGGGTATCCGCAAGATCGGCGACTTCGAGGTTTCGGTTTCTGCTTACCCGGAGAAGCATCCCGACAGCCCGTCGTTCGACGCCGAAATCGACCTGCTGAAGCGCAAGGTGGATGCGGGCGCGACGCGCGCGATCACGCAATTCTTCTTCGGCAACGATCTCTATTTCCGCTATCTCGAACGCGTGCGCGCGGCGGGGATCAATATTCCCGTCGTGCCAGGAATCCTTCCCGTTCTGAATTTCGCACAGGTGAAGAAGTTCGCGCAGCCCTGCGGCACGACCGTTCCGCAATGGCTGGCGGACCGCTTCGCAGGCCTGGAGAACGACGCGGAAACGCGCAAGCTGGTTTCCGCCACCGTCACCGCTGAGCAGGTCAACGACCTGCGCGAGCGCGGCGTAAGCGAATTCCACTTTTACACATTGAACCGTTCCGAACTCGTGTTCGCGATCTGTCATCTTCTCGGCATCCGGCCCGTAAACGCGGCCGCCGCCTGAATACTGGAATGAAAGTATGCGTACGCAGGACAATACGCTGACCCAGACCGAGCGCGCGCTTCGCAAGATCGCGAAGGAGCGCATTCTCGTGCTCGACGGCGCCTGGGGCACCATGATCCAGGAACTGAAGCTGGACGAAGCCGGCTATCGCGGTTCGCACTTCGATGCGTGGAATCGCGACATCAAGGGCAACAACGACGTCCTCAATATCACGCGGCCGGATTCCATTCGTGACATCTGCCTGATGTATTACCGCGCGGGCGCGGATATCTGTTCGACCAACACCTTCTCCTCGACCTCGATCGCGCAGGCCGACTACGGCATGGAGTCGTACGTCTATGAGCTGAACGTGCAGGGCGCGAAGCTCGCGAAAGAAGCCGCTGTGATCATGGAGAAGGAAGACGGCCGCAAGCGTTACGTCGCGGGCGCGCTGGGTCCAACCAACCGCACCGCGTCGATTTCGCCGGACGTTTCCAATCCGGGCTTTCGCGCCACTTCGTTCGACGAATTGGCGAGCGCATATCACGAACAGACGCGCGGCCTCATGGACGGCGGTGCGGACATCATCCTGATCGAGACGATCTTCGACACGCTGAACGCAAAGGCCGCGATCTTCGGCGTCGAAAAGCTGTTCGACGAGCGCGGCGTGCGATTGCCGATCATGATTTCCGGCACGATCACCGATCTTTCCGGCCGCACGCTGTCCGGCCAGACGCCGACCGCGTTCTGGAATTCGGTGATGCACGCGAAGCCGTTTTCGGTAGGCCTCAACTGCGCGCTCGGCGCGAAGGAAATGCGCGCGCACATCGCCGAACTCGGCAAGGTCGCGGAGACGCTGATCTGTGCCTATCCGAACGCGGGCCTGCCCAACGAGTTCGGTCTTTACGACGAAAGCCCGGAATACATGGCGAGCCTGATCGAGGAGTTCGCCGCTTCAGGCCTCGTCAATATCGTCGGCGGTTGCTGCGGCACCACACCGGACCACATCGCCGCGATCTGCGGCGTCACGCGCAGCAAGAAGCCGCGCGAGATTCCCGAATTGCCGAAGCGGCTGCGGCTTTCCGGCCTTGAGCCGTTCGAGCTCACGCCGGAAATTCCGTTCGTCAACGTGGGCGAGCGCACCAACGTCACCGGCTCGGCGAAATTCCGCAAGCTGATCACCGACAACAAGTACGACGAGGCGCTCGCGGTCGCGCGCGAGCAGGTCGAGAACGGCGCGCAGGTCATCGACGTCAACATGGACGAAGGCCTGCTCGATTCCGAGAAGGCGATGGTCGATTTCCTCAACCTGATCGCGTCGGAGCCGGACATCGCCAAGGTGCCGGTGATGGTCGACTCCTCGAAGTGGTCGGTGATCGAGGCGGGCCTGAAATGCATTCAGGGCAAGGGCATCGTCAATTCGATCTCGATGAAGGAAGGCGAAGAGATATTCAAGCATCAAGCGCGTCTCGTGCGCCGTTACGGCGCGGCAGTCGTCGTGATGGCGTTTGACGAGCAGGGGCAGGCCGACACGGTCGAGCGCAAGACGGAAATCTGCGCGCGCGCGTACCGGATTCTGACGGAAGAAGTCGGTTTCCCGCCGGAAGACATCATCTTCGATCCGAACATCTTCGCGGTCGCGACCGGCATCGAGGAACATGCGGGCTATGGCGTCGCCTTCATCGAGGCGACGCAGATCATCCGCCAGAAGCTTCCGCACGCACATATTTCGGGCGGCGTATCGAACCTGTCGTTCTCGTTCCGCGGCAATGAAACGGTGCGTCAGGCGATGCACGCGGTGTTTCTCTATCACGCCATCAAGGCCGGGATGGACATGGGCATCGTCAACGCGGGGCAGCTCGCGCTCTATGACGATATCCCGGCGGAACTGCGCGACGCCTGCGAAGACGTGGTGCTGAATCGCCGCGCGGATGCGACCGAGCGGCTGCTGGCGCTCGCCGAGAAATTCAAGGGCGCTGGCGGCGAGAAGAAGGAAGCCGATCTCAAGTGGCGGGCATGGCCGGTCGAGAAGCGACTGGAACATGCGCTGGTCAACGGCATCACCGAGTTCATCGACGGCGACACGGAAGAAGCGCGCGCAGCCGCCGCGAAACCGCTCGACGTGATCGAAGGTCCGCTGATGGCGGGCATGAACGTGGTCGGCGATCTGTTCGGCGCAGGCAAGATGTTCCTGCCGCAAGTGGTCAAGTCCGCGCGCGTGATGAAGCAGGCGGTCGCCTACCTGATGCCGTTCATGGAAGAAGAGAAGCGGCGCACCGGCGTCGCCGCGAAATCGAACGGCAAGATACTGCTCGCGACGGTGAAGGGCGATGTCCATGACATCGGCAAGAACATCGTCGGCGTCGTGCTCCAGTGCAACAACTACGAGATCGTCGATCTCGGCGTGATGGTGCCGGCCGCGAGGATCCTCGAAACCGCGCGCAAGGAAGGCTGCGATATCATCGGGCTGTCGGGGTTGATCACGCCGTCGCTCGAAGAGATGGCGCATGTCGCGAGCGAAATGGAGCGCGAGGGCTTCGACCTGCCGTTGCTCATCGGCGGCGCTACTACGAGCCGCGTGCATACAGCAGTGAAGATTTCCCCGAATTATCGCCGCAGCCAGGCGGTGCACGTGCTGGACGCCAGCCGCGCGGTCGGCGTGGTGTCGAAGCTCATCAACCCGGATACGCGCGTGATCGAACTCGACAGCGTGCGTAAGGAATACGAGAAGGTTGCGGAAGCGCACGCGCGCGGCTCGCAGGAGCAGCGCCGTATTTCGATCGCGGATGCGCGAGCGAACAAGATCAAACTGGAATTCTCCACCGGCCAGACGCACAAGCCGGCCTTCCTCGGCACGAAAGAGTTTGTGCAATACGATCTCGCCGAACTGGTGCCTTGCATCGACTGGACGCCGTTCTTCCAGTCATGGGAATTGACCGGCCGCTATCCGCAAATCTTCGACGATCCGAAGCAGGGCGAGGCCGCGCGCACGCTCTATAACGACGCGAAAGCGTTGCTCGGCCGTATCGTGAAGGAGAAGTGGTTCGAGGCGCGCGCCGTGATCGGCTTCTGGCCCGCGAACGCGCAGGGCGACGATGTCGTTCTCTACAAGGACGATACGCGGAAAGAGAAGCTCGCGACGTTCCATACCTTGCGACAGCAGATGCCGAAGCGCGAGACGCGCGCGAACATCGCGCTCGCGGATTTCGTCGCGCCGGTGGAAACCGGCGTGCCGGATTATGTGGGCGCGTTCGTCGTCACCGCGGGCATCGGCGAGGACGAGAAGGCGGACGAGTTCAAGAAGAAGAACGATGATTACAGCGCGATCCTCGTGAAGGCGCTGGCGGATCGTCTTGCGGAAGCTTTCGCCGAGCGGATGCACCAGCGCGTGCGCAAGGAGTTCTGGGGCTACGCACCGGATGAAACGCTCTCGAACGAAGACCTGATTGCGGAGAAGTATCGCGGCATCCGCCCTGCGCCGGGCTATCCGGCGCAGCCGGATCACACCGAGAAGGCGACGATCTTCCGGCTGCTCGACGCAACGAAGGCCACCAGCGTCGAACTCACCGAATCTTTCGCGATGTGGCCGGGTGCCGCCGTGTCGGGCCTCTACTTCGGCCATCCGGAAGCGGCGTATTTCGGCGTGGGCCGTATCGACCGCGATCAGGTCGAGGATTACGCCGAGCGCAAGGGCTGGACCGTGAAAGAGGCGGAGCGCTGGCTTGCGCCGCTTCTCTCTTATGACCCGGCGCGCATCCCGCGCGAAGCCGCAGAATAAACGACCCAGCCGGCTTACTCGCCCCTAGGTTAGCGTTACCTAGAAGCACCATTTTTTGCGTGTGCCGGGCTGCGGGGCGGGCAAAAATAAAAAACGCCGGAAAGCCATGCTTCCCGACGCCTCTTCGCTGCGAAATCGAACTGTTGGTTCAGATGATCCTGAACAGAACCGCCCCAACAAACGCGAAGGCGGCAAAGATAGCGAGTACGTCAATCCGGCGGGCGAGATACATAGGAAGTCTCCCCTTAGGTTGAGCTTGCCCCAAGGCTGCCAGCGGGCAGGTCCGGAGGAAAGCGGAAAAATCAGCCGAAAGTCGTGGTCCGCTGCTTAACTCCTGATCGCGCAGGGTTGTTCCTTTGAAATGGATTGTGAATAAGGTAATTTAATACCGTCATTTTTCGTCGATTTGTAATGGGCGAAGGCCCGGCGGTCGTCCCGCCGGGCCTCCTCATCAGGCATCAGCCGGCCTGTAAGCCGGGTTCTGTAAGGCGGGGTTGCCCCCACGTGGCAGCCATTCCTCTGGGACGTTTGTCGCCAAACGCCTCGAGCAGCCAACCCGGATGACTGGTCCGAAGAGAACCGGCTTAAAGCCGCGTCATCCCTATTTGGCTTTGCTCCCGGTGGGGTTTGCCGTGCCGCCGCCGTTGCCGGCAGCGCGGTGCGCTCTTACCGCACCTTTTCACCCTTACCCTGCGCGAACGCGGGGCGGTTCGTTCTCTGTGGCACTTTCCCTGGGGTCGCCCCCGCCGGACGTTATCCGGCACCGTTTCTCCGTGGAGCCCGGACTTTCCTCGACGCTTGCGCGCCGCGGCTGCCCGGCCGACTGACGCCGTTCAGATGAAGGCTGCCGTGTTCTGCGTCAAGGATCGGCGTTCGCCGTGCTTGCGAGAGCGTAAACGAAAGAGGGCGGACCGAAGTCCGCCCTCTCTCTACACAACGCTACGCTACTAATTCCGGCGCGCTTAGTTCGACGCCATGATGCCGCGCACCTTGGCGCAGTAAGCGTTCGCGGCGGGGGTCATACGGTTCACCGCGTGGCCGCCCTGATACTTCATGATCGCGCCGCACGGCGTGGAGCCGCCGAGCTTCCAGCTCATGGCGAGATACTTCATGCCCCATTGCAGATTGGTGTCGGGATCGTAGAGCGCTTCGCGCGAGCCGGTGTAACCGATGCCGCGCGCGGTCTCGAACTTGATCTGCATGAGGCCGACTTCGCCCTGACGTCCGGTCGCGCGCGGATTGTAGTTGCTCTCGACGCGGACGATGGCGCGCGCGAAAGAGGCAGGGATGCCGTTCGCGCTCGCATGTTTGTCGATCAGTGCGATGATGTTCGCGTTCGCGCCTTGCGGTTGCGCGGCGGCCGGCGTGTTGACCGGCGCGGCAGGCTGAAGCGCGCCTTGCGGCTGTTCGAGATCCTGCGTGCGCGGCGTCTCGTTCAGGTCCGCGGTCTGCGTGGGCTGCATTGCATTTTCAGGAAGCGGGTTCCGATCCATCGGATCGGCGATAACGGGCGCGCTCAACGCACATAAAATGAAAGCGAGCGCTGCCGGGCGCAGCGCAGGACTGGTCAGGTTCATTCGTGATTCCTCTTGCCCCGTTGACGTGGCGCAAAAGGCTTTCCGAACGCGGCTGCAATCGGACCGCCGCCCAACCATTTTGTGATGATTTCGCGGCAAGCGAAACGATGTTTCAAAGTTCCCCTCTCTCGCGACTCGATGTTGCGAATGATGGAACTTCGCGGAACGTAGTTCGTTCCGCGTGACGCGCGATTCAGGCGGGCCGCGACGCGAGCAGGCGCTCCAGTGTGCGCAACGTCGAATGATCGGCGATGCCGTCGACGCGCGCAGGACGGAAGTGGCGCTGGAACGCGGTCACGACCGCGGTGGTGAGTTCGTCGAACTCGCCGTTGGTTGGAACGCCGTAGCCGTACTCTTTCAGTGCTGCCTGCATCGCGGAGATGGCTGCGCCCGAGTCGCCGGGCTTCAGCAGCGCACCGTCGCCGATCGCGAACGGCGCAATCCAGTGACCAACGCCGGCTTCATAGAGCGGCTCCCATGGAAACAGCTCGCCAGGATCCTGCTTGCGTGTCGGCGCGACGTCGGAATGTGCGAGCACCCTTGTCGGCTTGATCTTGTGACGCGCGACGATGTCGAAGCAAAGCTCCGTCACGGCCTCCATCTGCTCGTCCGGAAAATCGCGATAGCCGTGCTCGTGTCCGGGGTTGACGATCTCGATGCCGATGGAGCGCGAGTTGATGTCGGTGGTGCCTTCCCACGACGAAACGCCCGCGTGATGCGCGCGCAATTTTTCCGGCACGAGCTGAACGATGCTGCCGTCTTCTTCCACGAAGTAATGCGAGGAGACTTTGCTTTCGGCGTCGCACAGCCGCGCAAGCGCGCTCGGCCCGTCTTTCATGCCGGTATAGTGCAGAAGCAGAATGTCGGCGGCGCAGGTGCGCTCCGATGTGTTCGGGGAGGGCGAGATTGCTCCGACGCATGCGGCGTCCGGTTCGAATTTATTCTGCACGGCGGCACCCGTTTGAAGCGGAGAAGATGCCGGAAAAAACTGTTCGTTGCATCCGTGCGCCGCTTCGCTTTCTTTCCGGCGCTGGAGTAGCATCACGCGAAGGAAAAGGTAGGGGGTTGTGATGGAATTCGTGCTGCTTGGGCTTCTGGCCCTGGCCTTGCCGGTCATGGCCATCGTCGCCTTCATCCTTGTGCTCGCGCATGGCGGGCGGCTGAACAAAATCGAGAATCAGCTTCGCGAATTGCAGCAGCGGCTCGGTACGGAGCCGCTCACGCCGCGTCCGCCAATGACACCCGCGCAAACCGCCGCGACCGCGCGGCCTGCGGTGGTCCGCGAAATGCCGGCGGCGGATGCGCCTCCTGTGTCCGCGGCTGCCACCGAAACACCGCCGCCCGCACAGCCGGTTTCGCCGCAGCCGCATCCTGCCGCGCCCGCACCGCGTCAGGCGCGCCCGCCACGTCCGCCTGTCCCTCCGCGCCCGCAGAGCGATGTGAGTTTCGAGGAACGCTTCGGCACGCGCTGGGTGGTTTGGGTCGGCGGCCTTGCGCTTGCGCTCGGCGGCATTTTCCTCGTGCGTTATTCCATCGAAGCGGGATTGATCGGTCCTGCGGCGCGAATCTTTCTGGGCGCATTGTTTGCCGCCGCGTTGGTCGCGGCGGGCGAATGGCAACGGCGGAAAGAAGGTAACGCGAAAGCGGCTGCATTCGCTGCCGCGAACATTCCCGCCATTCTCACCGCGGCAGGTACGGCGGTGGCGTATGCGACGGTGTACGCGGCTTACGCGCTCTACGGCTTCCTCGTTCCGGCCAATGCTTTCATCCTGCTCGGCGTCGTTGCGCTTGGCACGCTGGCGGCTGCGCTTCTGCACGGACCGATGCTCGCCGGCCTTGGGCTGATCGGCGCGTATGTCGCGCCGATGCTGGTCTCTACTGCCGCGCCGAATTACTGGGCGCTTTATATCTATCTCGCCATCGTCACGGCGGCGGCGTTCGCACTGGCGCGTATTCGCCTGTGGCGCTGGCTTGCGATCGCGGCGGTCGCGTTCGGCGTGTTCTGGATGTTGCCGGGCATCGGCTTCGCCGCCTATGTCGCGCCCCACATTTTCCATGGCGTCGCGGGCTTCGCGCTTGCGGGGGCGCTCATCGTATCGGGATTGTTGTACGGGCCGTCCGCGCAACCGGGAAAGGTGGATGCGATTTCTTCCGCGTCCATCGCGGCCTATGTGTTTGCACTCGCGCTGCTGGTGCTTGCGCGCAACCATGAAGACGCGGCGCTCTATGCCTTCGCCGTGTTGTGCGCGCTGACGTTGCTGGTGGCGTGGCAGGCGGAGTCCGCGCTCGGTGCGGTGCCGCTGGCTGCGATCATGGCCTCAGGGGTTATCGCGCTGTGGTCGGTGCAACTCTCGTTCTCGCCGGGCTTCGTGACGCAAGGCGTCAGCGGCGTCGGAGACGCGAACGAAATGCCGAAGGCGCTCTACGGTTCGCACCTCTGGCTGGGAGGAACGCTCGCGTTGTTGTTCGGCGGCTTAGGGTTCGTCGCGCAGACAAGAACGCGCAGCACGTTGCAAGCGGTTTTGTGGGCGGCGGGCGCCGTGATTGCGCCGGTCGCAATCCTTGCCGCACTTTATTATCGCATCGCGCATTTCCAGCTTTCGTATCAGTTTGCCGCGGTCGCGATGGCGCTGGCCGCTCTCTATGCATTCGCGACCGAAGTGCTGGGGAAACGCGAGCAGCCGGGGGCATCTTCCGCCGCCGCGGCGTTCGCGACCGGCAGCATCGTATCGCTCGCGCTCGGCCTGACGTTCGCGCTGGAGAAAGGCTGGCTTACGGTTGCGCTGGCGCTGATGACGGCGGGCATTGCGTGGGTCGCGGACAAGCGCAATTTCCCATTCCTGCGCTGGCTGGCAGTGGGCGCATGCATTCTCGTCGCTGCGCGCGTGGCATGGGATCCGCGCATCGCGGGCAGCGATCTCGGCACGACGCCGGTTTTCAACTGGCTGCTGTGGGGCTACGGCGTGCCGGCGCTCGCGTACTGGGCGGCGGGTTGGCTGCTGCGCAAGCGCGCCGACGATTTCCCGGCGCGCATGGCGGACTCGCTCGCGATCCTGTTCACGGTGCTGTTCTTCTCGCTCCAGATTCGCCACTACATCAACGGCGGCGACCTCTATCGCTACACCGCGCCGCTCGCAGAACTCGCGCTCAACGTCTGCGTGGGCCTCGGCATGGCGATCGGCCTCGAACGGCTGCGCATGGTGACGAAAAGCATCGTGCACGATCTCGGTGCGCAGATCATCGCCGCGTTCACACTGATCGGCATCGTGGTCGGGCTGTTGTTCGTGGACAATCCATACTTCACTGGCGACTCCGTCGGCACGGGCCGCTTCTTCAATCTCGTGCTGCTCGGCTACCTGTTGCCCGCGATCCTCGCGGGCGCGCTCGCGATCACCTACCAACGGACGCGGAACGAAACCTTCCGCAACGTCGCGGCGATCACGTCGATTGTCCTCGCGCTGGCCTATCTCACGCTACAGGTCCGCGCGCTGTTCCAGGGGCCGGCGCTTTCCGGTCCCGCGATGAGCGACGCCGAAGGCTACACCTATTCAGCGGTGTGGCTGACCTTCGCGGTGTTGCTGCTGCTCATCGGCATCGTGCGGCAGTCGAAGGCGGTGCGGCTCGCTTCCGCGGCGGTGATGCTGCTGACCATCGCCAAGGTCTTCATGATCGACATGGCGGGGCTGACCGGCGTCTGGCGAGCCTTCTCATTCATCGGTCTGGGGGCCGTGCTGGTCGGGATTGGGCTGCTCTATCAGCGACTTCTGTTCCCGAAGAAGCCGATCTCTCCCGCGCAAACCGAATCTTAAGCCTTACGGCGCGTTAATCGTCTGGGGAAAAGCCGCGCTCCCGCGCGGCCTTTCGCCGTTCGCAGCGTTCGGTTCGTTGACGGCCATATAGTCCCATGGTATCCCAAATCATCCCGCTCCGGTCCAAAGCCGATCCGGTTGGGGGGCGAGGCAGCTTCTCGCCGCTCCAGCACTCGCGCGCGTTCGTGGACGGGAAGTGTTGTTGCGTCGAGCGTTCCGATGAACCGCTTTCTGTCGACCTTCACCATGCGATTGGACGCCAAAGGCCGCGTTTCGATTCCAGCTCCCTTCCGGGCGGTGCTGGCGCGCGACGGCTTCGAGGGACTGCACTGCCATCCGGCGCTGGATCGTCCGGCGGTGGATGCGGGGGGCACGGCCCTGCTCGAGGAAATCCAGTCGCTGATCGACCGCTATCCGCCGTTTTCGGAAGAGCGGGAGGAATTCTCGGCGGCGCTTTTCGGGCGCAGCGAGAACCTGAAGCCGGATTCGGAAGGCCGCATCGTTCTGACCGAGACGCTGAAGACGCACGCGCAGATTTCGGACGCGGTGACCTTCGTTGGCCTCGGCCACAAGTTTCAGCTGTGGGAGCCGGAGCGCTTCCGCAGCCATTTGACGGACGCGACCGAGAAAGTCCGCGCCTACCGGCGGGCGCTCGGCGCGCAGGCAAAACCTTCCGGAGCATCGGGATGACGGCGGGCCGCAGCCGCCCGGAAACGGGCGCTGCTGGCGGACCGGCTCGCCATCTTCCCGTGATGCTCCGGGAGGTTGTTGCTTCCCTTCGCCCGAAAGACGGCGGCAAATACATCGACGCAACCTTCGGCGCGGGCGGACATTCGCGCGCGCTGCTCTCGGCGGCGAATTGCGAAGTGCTCGGCTTCGACCGCGATCCGCGCACGGTCGCGCAATCGGCGCTCTCCGTCAGCGAGTTCGGCGGGCGGCTGACGGTTGTCGAAGCGAATTTCTCCGAACTGCCGGAGATCGCACCGCGCCACGGCTTCGAGCGCGTTGACGGCATCCTGTTCGATTTCGGCGTTTCCTCCATGCAGTTCGACGAAGCGGGCCGGGGATTTTCCTTCCGCTTCGACGGTCCGCTCGACATGCGCATGAGCGCGCGGGGCCTGAGCGCGGCGGATGTCGTGAATACTTTTTCCGAGAAAGACCTCGCCCGCATCATCTCGCTGCTCGGCGAGGAGAAGAAGGCGCGCTTCGCGGCGCAGGCCATCGTGCAGAAGCGCGCGGAGAAGGAAATCAGCAGCACCGGCGAACTCGCGGACATTCTCCGCGCGGCGATACGCACCAAACCGGGCGACATCGATGCCGCGACGCGGACGTTTCAGGCGCTGCGCATCTATGTGAACGACGAACTCGGCGAGATCGGCGCGGGGCTGCACGCTGCGGAGAACCTGCTGAACGCGGGCGGACGCCTTGCCGCGATCTCGTTCCATTCGCTCGAAGATCGCCTGGTGAAGACGTTCCTGAACGAGCGCGCGCAACCGGCGAAGCCTTCGCGCCACGCGCCTGCCGCAAAAGAAATCGCGCCGTCGTTTACGCTGGTCGGACGCAAGCCGCTGGTTGCTTCCGAAGACGAAGTGAAAATGAATCCGCGTGCGCGCTCCGCCAAGCTGCGGGTGGCCGAACGCACGGACGCGCCCGCGCCGGAAGGCGACCCCATCGCGGCGCTGCTTGCGAAGCTGCCTTCGCATTACCGGGAGGAGCGCTGATGCTTCGGCTTCTCCATGTGATGCTGGTGATGGGACTGGTCGGCTCGGCGGCCTATGTCTACGACATCAAGTATGACGCGACAGCCGAAGCGCAGCAGGCGCAGAAGCTGCGCAATGAAATCGCGCGCGAGCGGGACATGATCGCGAGTGCGCGCGCGGAATGGGGCAAGCTGTCCTCGCCCGACCGCATTCAGGCGCTGGCCGAGCGTCACCTTAAAATGAAGCCGATCGACCCGTGGCGTTTCGGATGGGTCGCGACCTTGCCGGAACGGCCGAAGCCCGCCGATCCGATCGGCAACATCCTGCAAACGCTTCCCGGCGAAACCCCGCAACCCGACGAAGTACCCACCGGATCGGTGCAGCAGTAATGCGTAACATGAACGGTATCCGGCATTTCCTTCGCCATCTCAGCATGCGCGACAGCGGCACGGGCGTTGCCCGCAAGCGGATCGTGTTGCTGATCGCGATGTTCGTCTGCGTCTATGCCGTGATCGCGGGACGTCTCATCCATCTCGGCGTCACGCGCGAGGCAAGCGCGGCGCAACGCCAGCGCACCGCGGAAGCGGTCGCGCAGGCGCGCCCTGACGTTTACGACCGCAAGGGACGCCTGATTGCGTCCGACGTGCGCACGCCGTCGCTGTTCGCAGAGCCGAAGCGCATCATCGACGTGGACGAGGCGGCGGAACTGCTTACCAGGACGCTGCCCGATCTCGACATTCACGAAGTGCGCGCGCGGCTGCGCTCGAAGCGCTACTTCGCGTGGCTGCGGCGTGAAATCTCTGCCGACCAGCAACGCGCGGTGCATCGCCTCGGTTTGCCGGGTATCGGCTTCCTGAAGGAATACAAGCGCGTCTATCACAATGGTCCGCTCGCCTCGCATGTGCTGGGGCAGGTGAACGTCGATAATCAGGGCATTGCGGGTCTGGAGAAGTGGATCGACGCGCGGGGTTTAAGCGCGCTGCATCTCGCGGGCCTCGCGACGAACCACAATCTCGCGCCGGTCGAGATCGCGCTTGATCTCGACGTGCAGCAGGCGGTGCGCGACGAATTGCTGACGGCGCTGAAGCGCTTTCAGGCGCAGGCCGCGAACGCCATCGTGCTCGACGTGAATACCGGCGAGATCGTTTCGATGGTCTCGCTGCCCGACTTCGACCCGAACCTTCCCGGTTCGCCGAAGGACAAGAACCGCTTCAACCGCCTGATGACCGGCGTGTTCGAGATGGGTTCGACCTTCAAGGCGCTCACCATCGCGATGGCGCTCGATTCCGGCCGCGCCACGCTCAACTCCAGTTTCGACGCGACGCAGCCGCTGAAATACGGCCGGCACACGATCCACGACTTCCATCCGCAGCGCCGAGTGCTGACGCTGCCGGAAGTATTCACTTATTCGTCGAACATCGGTTCGGCGCGCATCGCGCTCGCCGTCGGCGTCGATGGACATAAGGCATTCCTGAAGAAGCTGGGTCTGCTCGACCGGCTGCGTACCGAGTTGCCTGAAAGCGCTGCGCCGCTGGTGCCGAAGAACTGGGGCGAGATCAACACCGTTACCATCGCGTTCGGACACGGGCTTTCGGTTTCGCCGTTGCAGGCAGTGATGGCGACCGCCGCGCTGGTAAACGGCGGCTATCTCATTCCCCCGACCTTCATGAAGCGCACCGAGAAGGAAGCGCGCGACCTCGGTACGCGCGTGATCCGCCAGAGCACCAGCGATGCGATGCGCTATCTGCTCCGTCTCAATGTCGAGAAGGGCAGCGGCCGCCGCGCGGATGTCGAAGGCTATCTGGTCGGCGGCAAGACCGGCACGTCCGAGAAAGTGAACGGCGGGCGCTACGACAAGAACAAGCTGATGACTGCGTTCATGGGCGTGTTCCCGTCCGATAAGCCGCGCTATCTGGTTCTCGTCATGCTCGACGAACCGAAGAAGGAAGCGGGTGCGCCCGCCGCGACCGCCGGCCTCAATGCCGCTCCGGTCGCAGGCAGGATCATCCAGCGCATTGCGCCGCTGCTCGGCGTTGAGCCAAGGCAGAATCTTCCGGCCGCTCAATCGCTGCTTTCGACGCGCAACGCATCGAATTAAAGTGGGCGTCAGCCGGAGAATCGGATGGCTGCCACGCATTCCCTGCGAGACCTGACCGGCGCGGAAGCGCCCGATATTCGCGTGAGCGGCATTACTGCAGATAGCCGCGCGGTGGAGCGTGGGTTCGCGTTCTTTGCCGTGCCGGGAGCGAAGGCGGACGGCATGCAGTTCGCCGCCGACGCGCTGGCAAAAGGTGCGGGCATCATCGTCGGAGAGGCGGAGCGCCCCGCGCATATTCCCGCTGATCGTTATATGAAAGTTGTGGACGTGCGCCGCGCGCTTGCGCTTGCTGCCGCGAAGTTTTTTCCGCGCCAGCCGGCAACGATTGTCGCGGTTACCGGTACGAACGGGAAAACGTCCGTTGCTTCCTTCGTGCGCCAGATCTGGACCGCGCTTGGCGAACAGGCTGCAAGCGTCGGCACGGTCGGCCTCGTTACGCCGAAGGGTGAAACATCCGGCAGCCTGACCACGCCCGATCCGGTCGGCCTCCACAAACTGCTCGACCGCCTCGCGGGCGAAGGCGTGACCCACATGGCGATGGAGGCGTCGTCGCACGGTCTCGACCAGAAGCGGCTCGACGGTGTGCGGCTTTCGGCGGGGGCGTTCACGAACCTGACGCGTGATCATCTCGATTATCACCGGACGTTCGACGATTACCGCGCGGCGAAGCTGCGGCTGTTCGATACGCTGTTACCTGCAGGCACGGCGGCCATTGTCGATGCCGACGAGGACGAAGCGGCGAAGTTTGTTGAAGCCGCGAAGGCGCGGGGCTTGCGGATTTTCACCGTGGGACGCGCGGGCGAGAATCTCAAACTGGTTTCGGCCACGAATAATGGCTTCGAGCAGCGGCTCGAAATTTCTGCGAACAAGAAACCGTATAGCGTCACGCTTCCGCTGGTCGGTGCGTTTCAGGTTTCCAACGCGCTGGTCGCGGCCGGCCTTGCCATCGCAACCGGCTCGGAGCCGGGCGCGGTTTTGGCGGCGCTGGAGAACCTCAAAGGCGCTTCCGGCCGCCTCGAACTGGCGGGCAAGAAGAACAACGCGCCGATCTTCGTCGATTACGCGCATACGCCGGATGCGGTCGAGATCGCGCTGCGCGCGTTGCGGCCCTATGTGAAGGGTAAGCTCGCGGTGGTGCTGGGTGCGGGCGGGGACCGCGATCCGGGCAAGCGCCCGCTGATGGGGGCGGCTGCCGCGAAACATGCGGACATCGTCTATGTCACCGACGACAATCCGCGCAGCGAAGACCCGGCGTTGATCCGCAGCGCGATTCTCGCCGCCGCGCCGGACGCCATCGAGATCGGCGACCGCATGGAAGCGATCAAGACGGCGGTGTGCGCGCTGAAAGATGGTGACGTGTTGCTCGTCGCCGGGAAAGGTCACGAAAGCGGCCAAATCCTGCGCGACCGGACCATACCGTTTACGGATCACGCTGCGGTCAAGGCCGCGCTTGAGGGGCAATGAGCGCGCAACCGCTTTGGACGACCGGCAAGCTGACGGATGCCGCGCGCGGCACTTTGCGTGGCATGAGCGGCGCAGAGGCGGTTACCGGCATTTCCATCGACACGCGGAGCATCGCTCCCGGCGAGGCGTTCTTCGCCATCAGGGGCGACCGCCTCGACGGCCATGAATATGCGAACGCCGCGCTGGAGCGCGGTGCTTCCGTTGCGGTGGTCGAAGAAGCGTTCGCGGCGAAGCAACCTTCAAATGCACGATTGATTGTCGTGAACAATACGCTGGAAGCGCTGCGCAATGCGGGCGTTGCCGCGCGCGCGCGTTCGGGGGCGAAGATTGTCGCCGTCACCGGCTCTGTGGGCAAGACCAGCACCAAGGAAGCGCTACGCATCGCGCTTGGCGCGAGCGGCGAAGTGCACGCATCTGCCGCCTCGTTCAACAATCACTGGGGCGTGCCGCTGTCGCTTTCGCGTTTGCCGGAAGCGGTGAAGTTCGGCGTCTTCGAAATCGGGATGAACCACGCGGGCGAGATCGAACCGCTGGTGAAGATGGTTCGTCCGCATGTCGCGATCGTCACGACCGTCGAGCCGGTGCATCTGGAGCATTTCTCCGGCATTGAGGCGATTGCCGATGCGAAGGCGGAAATCTTTCTGGGACTGGAGCCGGGCGGCGCGGTGTTGCTTTATCGCGACAATCCGCAATACGCGCGGCTCGCGGAATCAGCGAAGCGCGCGAAGGCGGGCCATGTTCTTTCTTTCGGCGAACACGAAAGCGCCGACGTGCGGCTGCTCGATGTCGCGCTGAAGGAAGATGCGAGCGCCGCGCACGCACTCGTTCTCGGCGACGAGGTGATGTTCAAGCTCGGCGCGCCCGGCAAGCATCTGGTGATGAATGCGCTCGCCGTGCTGGCGGCCGTGAAACTCATGGGCGCTGATCTCGCGAAGGCCGCGCTCGCGCTCGGCGATTACACGCCGCCGCAGGGCCGCGGCCGCCGCGTGCCGCTGCAGCTTCCGGGCGGCTCCGGCTTGCTGATCGACGAGAGCTACAACGCCAATCCCGCTTCCATGCGCGCGGCAATCGAGGTGCTTTCCCGCGCGCCGCTGGGTAACGGCGGGCGCAGGATCGCGGTGCTCGGCGATATGTTGGAACTCGGAGAGGAAGGGCCGGCGCTCCATGCCGGGCTTGCCGCACCTCTGGCCAATGGCGGAATCGATCTTGTGTTCTGTTCCGGGCCTTTGATGCGTTCGCTGTGGGATGCCCTTTCCCCCGGACAGCGCGGCGGCTATGCGGAGAGCGCCGCCGAACTTGAACCGGATGTGATTTCTGCCCTGCGCGGCGGGGATGCGATTATGGTCAAGGGATCGAACGGCAGCCGCATGGGGCCGCTTGCGGCCAGCATTGCGCAGAAATTCGGCATGCCGGCAAAAGTATCGGCCTAGGGAGAGACAAGTTGTTTTACTGGCTCGCGCAGTTTTCCGACACGATCCCCGGCTTTAACGTCTTCCGCTACATCACCTTCCGCACCGGCGGCGCGGTGGTGACCGCGCTGTTGTTCGTGTTCCTGTTCGGGCCCGGCATCATCGCGCAGCTTCGCATCAAGCAGGGCAAGGGCCAGCCGATCCGCAGCGACGGACCGCAATCGCACCTTTCGAAGAAGGGCACGCCCACCATGGGCGGGCTGATGATCCTCTCCGGCCTCATCGTCTCGACGCTGCTGTGGGCCAACCTCTCGAACCTTTATGTCTGGGTCGTGCTTGGCGTGACGGTCTCGTTCGGCACAATCGGTTTCTACGACGACTACCTGAAGGTGAAGCGCCAGACGCATGGCGGCCTTTCGGGGCGCGCGCGCATCGTGCTCGAAGTCGTGATTGCGATGATCGCGGTCTATGCGATTACGCGCATCTCGCAGCCGAACCTCGCCTATTCGGTGGCGGTGCCGTTTCTGAAGGATTTTTTCGTTCCGCTCGGCTGGGGCATCCTGTTGTTCGGCGCGTTCGTCATTGTCGGCGGCGGCAATGCGGTGAACCTTACCGACGGCCTCGACGGCCTCGCCATCGTGCCGGTGATGATCGCGGCCGCGAGCTTCGCGCTGATCGCTTATCTTGTCGGCAACGCCGTGTTCGCGGGCTACCTGCAAATCCAGCACGTGCCGCGCGCGGGTGAACTCGCGGTGATCTGCGGCGCGGTGATCGGCGCGGGTCTCGGCTTCCTGTGGTTCAACGCGCCGCCCGCGCAGATTTTCATGGGCGACACCGGCTCGCTCTCGCTCGGCGCGCTACTCGCGACGATTGCGGTCGCCACCAAGCACGAGATCGTGCTCGCGGTGATCGGCGGACTGTTCGTGCTCGAAGCAATCTCGGTCATCGTGCAGGTGATCTCGTTCAAGCTCACCGGCAAGCGCGTGTTCAAGATGGCGCCGATCCATCATCACTTCGAGCAGCTCGGCTGGACCGAGGCGCAGGTCGTGATCCGCTTCTGGATCGTTGCAGTGGTGCTGGCGCTGATCGGTCTTTCCACCCTCAAGCTGCGCTGAGCGGATGACTCCCGTCACGACATTCCGGGACCGCACGGTTGCGGTGTTCGGTCTTGGTGCGAGTGGTCTCGCCACCTGCGAAGCCCTGCGTGCCGGCAGCGCGAACGTGATCGCGTGGGACGATACGCCTTCGAGCGTCGCGAAAGCGCAGGCGCGCAACATTCCTACGCAGGATTTGCGCGAAGCAGACTGGAGCGGGATTAGCGCGCTGATCCTTGCGCCGGGCGTGCCGCTGACGCATCCGGTGCCGCACTGGACGGTCGGCCTCGCCCGCAACAACGCCGTCGAGGTGATCGGCGACATCGAGTTGTTTTGCCGCGAGCGTCGCGCGATAGCGCCGCATGCGTCTTTCGTTGCGATCACAGGCACCAACGGCAAATCCACCACCACCGCGCTGATCGCGCACATCCTGCAAAGCGCGGGACGCGAGGTTGCGCTCGGCGGCAATCTCGGCACGCCTATTCTTGCGCTTGAACCTCCCGCGCCGTCGCGCATCCATGTCATCGAGTGTTCTTCGTTCCAGATCGACCTCACGCCGTCGATCGACCCTTCGGTCGGCGTGCTGCTGAATCTTTCGCCCGATCACATCGACCGCCACGGTACGATGGAGAACTACGCGCGCATCAAGGAGCGGCTGATCGCAAGCGTGCAGGCAAACGGTACCGCGGTCGTCGGCGTGGACGATAATCTATCCGCGGCGGTGGCGGATCGTGCGGAGCGGGCAGGTGGCAGCGTGGTTCGCATTTCCGTGCGGCGGCCGCTTTCGGATGGCATCTATCTCGAAGGCGAACGGATCGTGCTGGCGGGCGGCGGCGCCGTGCTCTACTCCGCGCCGCTTGCAGGCATCGGCAGTTTGCGCGGCACGCATAACGCACAGAATGCAGCCTGCGCCTTCGCCGCCACGCGCGCGCTCGGCATTCCCCCGGAAACGATTGCGAACGCGCTCAAATCCTTCCCCGGCCTTGCGCACCGGATGGAAGAAGTCGGCCGCAAGGGCAATGTGCTGTTCATCAACGACTCGAAAGCCACCAATGCCGATGCCGCGGCTCGCGCACTTGCGAGCTTCACCGATATTTTCTGGATCGCGGGCGGCAAGGCGAAGGAGGGCGGCATCGCCGATCTCGCCGGATATTTCCCGCGTATAAAAAAGGCCTATCTGATCGGCGAGGCGGCGGAGCCATTCGCGCGGCAGATCGGCGCGGTTCCGCACGTCATCTCCGGCACACTGGAGCGGGCGCTTGCGGAAGCCGCCAAGGACGCGGAAGCCTCGAATTCCGCGCATCCGGTGGTGCTGCTGTCGCCGGCCTGTGCCTCCTACGACCAGTTCCCGAACTTCGAGGTCCGGGGAGATACGTTCCGTTCACTGGTTGCTTCTATGGTCAAATCCGGGGCTTGAAGCGACGGGTTTTCAATGGTTTCGCGCGCGAAACGCACGCTGTTCGGCGAGTGGTGGTGGACGGTGGACCGCACGCTCCTCGGCGCGCTGGCGGCAATCGTATTCCTCGGCATCGTGCTGTTGCTTGCGGCCAGCCCGCCGCTGGCGACGCGCCTCGGCGTCGATCCGTTCTATTTCGTGAACCGGCAGGCGTTCTACCTGATCCCCGCATTCGCGGTGATGATCGGCGCCTCGCTGCTGACACCGCGGCAGATCCGGCGCGTGGCGCTGATCGTGTTCGTGGTCAGCTTCGTGCTGGTGTTGCTGACGCTGTTCATCGGCGCGGAAGTGAAGGGCGCGCGGCGCTGGCTCAGCATCTTCGGCGTGAGCTTGCAGCCGTCCGAACTTCTGAAGCCATCGTTCATCGTGCTTTCCGCATGGGCTTTCTCGGAAAGCAAGCGCAATCCGGAAATGCCGTCCACCGCGCTGGCGTTCGGTTCGCTGATCGCGGTGATGATTTTGCTCGTGCGCCAGCCCGACATCGGCCAGACGGTTTTGATCGCGCTCGCGTGGTGCGCGCTGTTTTTCGTATCGGGCCTGCGCTGGGTGTGGGTCGGCGGGCTGATCGGCACGGCGCTGTTCGGATTTCTCGCGGCCTATTCGACCATTCATCACGTCAGGAAGCGCGTGGATCGCTTCCTCGATCCTGCTTCCGGCGACACCTTCCAGATCGATACCGCGATTGAATCGTTCCTGCGCGGCGGTTGGCTGGGACGCGGGCCGGGCGAAGGCACGGTGAAGCGTATTCTCCCCGACGGTCACGCCGACTTCATCTTCGCGGTCGGCGCGGAGGAATTCGGCATCGTGCTGTGCCTCATCCTCGTTGCGCTGTTCGCTTTCGTGGTGATCCGTTCGCTGATGCATGCCGCGCGCGAGGAAGACCCGTTCGTGCGGCTCGCCATCGTCGGCATCGCGATCCTGTTCGCACTGCAATCCTCGATCGCGATGGCGGTGAACCTGCATCTCATCCCGTCGAAGGGCATGACGCTGCCGTTCGTCTCCTATGGTGGTTCGTCGCTAATCTCGCTCGCCTTCGGCATGGGCATGTTGCTGTCGCTGACGCGCAAGCATCCGCGTTTGCGCGCCTATGACGAGGAAATGCCCGCGGAAGGCGCGCGCGCATGAACGAAGGCGCGAAAGCGCCGCTCATCCTGCTGGCGGCGGGCGGTACCGGCGGGCATCTGTTCCCTGCGGAAGCGCTCGCTGGCGTGCTGAAACAGCGCGGCTATCGCGTCGATCTCGTTACCGATGATCGCGCCGCAGCTTATGCGAACAAATTTCCGGCAGGCGACCTTCATATCGTTCCCGCAGATACATTGCGCGGTGGAAATCCGTTGCGTCTTGCGTTGACGTTTTTCCGTCTTGGCATCGGCACGCTGCGTTCGATCTTTCTGCTCCTGAAGTTGAAACCGAAGGCGGTCGCGGGGTTCGGCGGCTATCCGACCTTGCCGCCGATGATCGCGGCGCGAATCCTTTTCATTCCCACCGTCATCCACGACGCGAATGCGGTGATGGGACGAGCCAATCGTCTGCTCGCGAAGTTCTCGACCGCGATTGCGACCGGCTATCCCGCTGCCGCAACCGGCGCGCTCGAACACAAGGCGACCTTCACCGGCAATCCGCTGCGTCCAGCGGTCGCGGAAGCGGCAAAGCAGGATTTCCCGGTGCTCGCTGGCGATGCCCCGCTCAAACTCGTCGTGTTCGGCGGCAGCCAAGGGGCGCGGGTGATGAGCGAGATCGTGCCCGCCGCCATCGGCAATTTGCCGGACCCGATCCGCGCGCGCATTTCTCTCGTGCAGCAATGCCGGCAGGAAGACCTCGAAGAAACCCGCGCGGCTTACCGGCGCATGAATGTCGCTGCCGAGCTTGCGCCGTTCTTCTCCGATTTGCCGAAGCGTATCGCGGACGCACATCTCGTGATCGGCCGCTCCGGGGCGAGCACCGTCTCCGAGCTTGCCGCCATCGGGCGTCCGTCGATCCTCGTGCCGCTGCCCGGTGCACTCGACCAGGATCAACTCGCCAATGCTTCCGCGCTGGCGGCGGCGGGCGGCGCCATCGTGATCCGGCAACCCGACTTCACCTCCGAGCGGCTCGCCACCGAACTGACCGCATTGTTCGGCGATCCGGCGCGGCTGGCTACGATTGCCGGTAACGCGAAAAAGGCGGGCCGCCTTGATGCTGCCGAACGGCTTGCCGATCTGGTGTCGAAGGTGGCAGGAGTAGCGCCACGATAACTGGCGCGGGCGCATGAAACTTCCCATCAAACTCGGCACGATTCATTTCGTCGGAATCGGCGGTATCGGCATGAGCGGCATCGCCGAGGTGCTGGCGAATCTCGGCTATCCCGTGCGCGGCTCGGATGTAGCCGAAAGCGCCAACGTGAAACGGCTGCGCGAGCGCGGCATCGGCGTCGTGGTCGGCCACAAGGCGGAAAACGTCGAAGGCGCGGAAGTGATCGTGGTTTCTTCCGCGATAAAGCGCGACAATCCGGAACTGATGGCTGCGCGCGCGAAGCGCGTGCCGGTGGTGCGGCGCGCGGAAATGCTCGCCGAATTGATGCGGCTGAAATCCTGCATCGCCATTGCGGGCACGCACGGCAAGACCACGACGACTTCGATGGTCGCGGCGCTGCTCGACGGCGGCGGGTTCGATCCGACCGTCATCAACGGCGGCATCATCAACGCCTACGGAACCAATGCGCGGATCGGCGCGGGCGACTGGATGGTGGTGGAAGCCGACGAATCCGACGGCACGTTCCTGAAGCTGCCCGCGAATATCGCCATCGTCACCAATGTCGATCCGGAACATCTCGATCACTTCGGCACCTTCGACGAAGTGAAGAAGGCGTTCCGTTCGTTCGTGGAGAACGTGCCGTTCTACGGCTTCGCCGTGATGTGCATCGATCATCCCGTGGTGCAGGACATGGTCGGCACCATCGCGGACCGGCGCGTCATCACCTACGGCGAGAACCCGCAGGCGGATGCGCGCCTCGTCGATGTGAAGCTCGACGGCGGCATTGCGCAATTCGGCGTGCTGTTTCAGGCGCGCGAAGGCAAGCGCGAGCATCACATCAAGAACCTGAAACTCCCGATGCCGGGACACCACAACGCATTGAATGCGACGGCTGCAATCGCGGTCGCGCATGAGCTTGGCATCGGCGACGATAAAATCCGTACGGCGCTTGCCGGCTTCGGCGGCGTGAAGCGGCGCTTCACCAAAACCGGCGAGTGGAACGGCGCGGTGATCTTCGACGATTACGGGCATCACCCGGTCGAGATCGCTGCGGTGCTGAAAGCCGCTCGCGCATCTACGCAAGGCAAGGTGATCGCGGTCGTGCAGCCGCACCGCTACACGCGGTTGCAGGCATTGTTCGATCAGTTCTGCACGTGTTTCAACGACGCCGATCATGTGATCGTCGCGCCGGTCTATCCGGCGGGCGAAGCGCCGATTCCCGGCGTGGATCGTGATGCGCTGGCTGCGGGGCTCCGTGCGCGCGGCCACCGCGACGTGGATGCGCTCGATAGTCCAGAACAACTTGCGGGCAAGATCGCCGCGCTCGCGAAGAAGGGCGACTATGTCGTACTGCTTGGCGCGGGCAACATCACGCAGTGGGCCTATGCGTTGCCGGGCGAACTGGCGGCGAAGAAATAATGGCGTTTCCCGACCTTCTCCCCGAACTTGCCGCGAGTGCGCCGAAGCTGCGCGGACGCCTGCTCGCGAACCAGTCGCTTGCGGAAATTACATGGTTTCGCGTCGGCGGGCCGGCGCAGGTTTTGTTCACGCCCGCGGACGAGGAAGACCTCGCGTATTTTCTTGGCTGCGTTCCTAACCATCCGGTCACGGTGATCGGCCTTGGTTCGAACCTGATCGTGCGCGACGGCGGCGTGCCGGGGATCGTGGTGCGTCTCGCGCGCGGCTTCAATGAAGTGAAGGTCGATGGCGAGCTTGTCGTCACCGGCACGGCGGTTCCCGATGTGAAGGTCGCGCGCGCCGCGGCCGACGCTTCGCTCGCCGGTCTTGCGTTCTATCGCGGCGTACCGGGCGCGATCGGCGGCGCGCTGCGCATGAACGCGGGCGCGTATGGCGGTGAAACCAAGGATGCGCTGGTTGAAGCCCGCGCCATCGACCGCGCAGGCAAGCTCCATGTGCTTTCCAATGCCGACATGGGATTTTCCTATCGCCATTCTTCGCCGCCCGACGATTTCATTTTCACGCGCGCGGTCTATCGCGGCACGCCCGGCGATGCGGCAGCCATCGCAGCGGAAATGGAGAACATCACCGAGCGGCGCGAGGCGACGCAGCCGATCAAGAGTCGCACTGGCGGTTCCACGTTCAAAAACCCTCAAGGTCATAAAGCGTGGCAATTGATCGACGCCGCCGGTTGTCGCGGACTTGTGGTCGGCGATGCGCAGGTCTCTGAACTGCATTGCAACTTCCTCATCAACCGCGGCAATGCGACTGCCGCGGACGTCGAAGGTCTTGGCGAAGAAGTCCGCCGCCGCGTGAAGGAAAATTCCGGCGTGCAGCTTGAGTGGGAAATCAAGCGAATCGGCGTGACACCCGATAAGGTTCCGGCATGACGAAACACGTCGCGGTACTCATGGGCGGCTGGTCCGCGGAGCGGGAAGTGTCGCTGCGCTCCGGCGCAGCTTGCGCCGCCGCGCTGGAAGGCGAGGGCTATCGCGTCACCCGCGTCGACGTGGATCGCAACGTCGCCGGGACGCTGACGAAGCTGAAACCCGACGTCGCCTTCAACGTGCTGCACGGCGTCCCCGGCGAGGACGGCACCATCCAGGGCATGCTGGAGGTGCTCGGCATCCCGTACACGCATTCCGGCGTGCTCTCTTCGGCGCTGGCAATGGACAAAGGGCAGGCGCGGATCGCGATGCAAGCGGCCGGAATCCCGGTCGCCGAGGGCAGGGTCGTCACCCGCGAGGAAGCGGCGAAGGGTCACGTTCTGGAGCGGCCCTACGTGCTGAAGCCCGTCGCGGAAGGCTCCTCGGTCGGGGTCTTCATCGTGACGGCGGAACACGCCCACCCCCCGCAGGAACTCACCCGGTCAGACTGGAAACACGGGGAAAGGCTGCTGGCAGAGCGCTATATCCCCGGCATGGAACTCACCTGTGCCGTGATGGGGGACGAGGCCCTCGACGTCATCGAGATCGAGGCAGCCACGAGGTTCTACGACTACGAGGCCAAGTACGCCCCCGGCGGTTCCCGCCACATTCTTCCTGCGAGAATTAAACCGAATATTTACCAGAATGCCCGGAATCTGGCCCTCGCGGCGCATCGCGCTCTCGGCTGCCGGGGAATTAGCCGGGCGGATTTCCGTTTTGATAACCGCCCTGACGGTTCAGGCGAACTCTACTGCCTGGAAGTCAACACCCAACCCGGAATGACCGAGACGTCCTTGGTGCCCGAACTGGCCGCCTATCGCGGCCTGTCGTTTGGCGGGTTGGTGAAATGGATCGTGGAGGACGCTTCTCTGAATCGATGAGCCGCCGGGCTTCCCCCGACGGCGTGCTTGTCGCTGCGTCTCCTTCGCGCTTCACGCTTTTCTTCCGCCGCTTCCTCGTCCGCGCTTCGCAAAGCCGCGCGCCGCGTTATCTCGAAACCGCAATGCTTGCGTTCGTACTTGGCGGCGCAGGTTTCATCGGTGCCGTGCACGGCGGCCACATGCCGGTGGTGCGCGCGTTCCTCGGCGAAGTGGGCGACACGCTCGCGAACGTCGGCGGCTTCCGTGTTGTCGAGTCGGAAGTGCGCGGACATAACCGTCTGCGCCGCGACGACATTCTCGCGCAGGCGGGCGTAACGCCGACCACGTCGGTCGCATTCTTCAATGCGGCTTACGCGCGCGAGCAACTCAAGAAAAATCCGTGGATCGCCGATGCGGTGATCCGCAAGTTCTATCCCAGCCGTATCGAGATCGAAGTCACCGAGCGCGAGGCATTCGCGCTGTGGCAGCGCGACGGCAAGCTCGCAATCGTGGCGCGCGACGGTACGGTGCTGGAGGAAGTGAAGGACCGCCCCGAAAAGCTTCCGCTGGTCGTGGGCGAGGGCGCAGCGCAGGCGGCGGCGGAATTCCTCGCCGTGCTGGAGCGCTTCCCGGAAATCAAGAAGCAGGTTTACGGCGCGGTGCTGGTTGCGCAGCGGCGCTGGAATCTCCGCCTCGTCAACGGCGTCGATGTGCGCCTGCCCGAAGGCGATGTCGATGCCGCGCTGATGGCATTGACCGCGCTGGCGCGCGACCAGAAAATTCTCTCTCGCGACATCTCGGTGATCGATCTGCGCATCCCCGGTCAGGTCGTGGTGCGCATGTCGGATGCCGCCGCTGGCGCCTATGACGCGCAGCGCAAACCCGCGAAGCCGAAAGGTGCGTCATGAGCGCGTTTCGTAACGGAATCACGCCGCGCATGAAGCCGATCGGAAGGCGCTCGTCGGTTGTCGCTGCGCTCGACATCGGCTCCAGCAAGATCGCCTGCATCATCGCGCGCCTCAAGCCGGAACGCGGCCTGGAAATGCCGCACGGCCGCAGCCATTCGGTGGAAGTGATCGGCTTCGGTCATACCCGCGCGCACGGCATCAAGGCCGGTGCGGTGGTGGACATCGAACGCGCGGAAGCCTCGATCCGCCGCGCCGTCGATCTCGCGGAGCGCTCCGCCAAGGTCGAGATTGCTTCCGTCATCGTTGCCGTTTCCGGCGGACGCCTCAGCAGCGAATCTTTCGCCGCTTCGGTGCGCGTGCCGGGCATGAACGTGGAAAGCGCGGACATCGCGCGCGTGCTGGAAGCGGCTAGCCTGCATTCGGTACGCGAGGGGCGTGCGGTGCTGCATTCGCTCCCCGTGGGCTATGGCATCGACGACATGACCGGAATTCGCGATCCGCGCGGCATGGTCGGCGAAACGCTGCGCGTCGATCTGCATGTCGCGACCGCCGATCAGGTCGCCCTGCGCAATCTCATTCTGTGCGTCGAGCGCTGCCACTTGACCGTCGAAGGACTGGTCGCGGCACCCTATGCAGCGGGGCTTTCCGTCCTCACCGACGATGAGATGGAATTCGGCACCACGGTTCTCGATTTCGGCGCGGGGACGACCACGGTCGCGGCGTTCCTTGGCGGCGATTGCGTGCACATGGATGGCATCGCGGTCGGCGGGAACAACGTCACCATCGACCTCGCACGCGGTCTCGGCACCAGCGGTGGTGATGCGGAGCGCGTGAAGACATTGCACGGCGATGTCATCGAGGGCAGCGCCGATCACACCGATCTCATCATGGTGCCGTCGGCTGGCAACGTCGCGCGCGAGCGCAATGCGGTCAGCCGCGCGCATGTCATCCGCATCGCGCGTGCGCGCATCGACGAAATTCTGGAAATGCTCCGCGAGCGCATGGCGAGCGCCAACATCCTCGATCTCACCGGCCGCAAGCTGGTGCTGACCGGCGGCGGCTCGCGGCTCGGCGGCTTGAGCGAGCTTGCTTCGCGCATCTTCGGTGCATCGGTGCGCATTGCCGCGCCGCGCGCAATCGCAGGCCTGAACGCAGCCGCGTCGGGACCGGATTTCGCCGTGGCCACCGGACTTGCGGTCTATCCGCAATACGCGGGCCGCGAACATTTCGAGCCGCGCCGCCGCATGGCGGTGCAAGACGGAAACTACTTCCAGCGTATGCAGCGCTGGATCGCGAGCAGCTTTTAAGGAACGCGCCGGCGGAATCCGGCAAATACGAGTAGGACGGCGCGGGACGCCGCGCCCAGAGGTGACGAAATGACGATCAACTTGCAGATGCCGGATATCAAGGAATTGAAGCCGCACATCACCGTGTTCGGCGTCGGCGGTGCTGGCGGTAACGCCGTCAACAACATGATCTCCGCCGGATTGCAGGGTTGCGAATTCGTCGTCGCCAACACCGACGCGCAGGCGCTGGTCTCCTCGAAGGCAAAGCGCGTGGTGCAGATGGGCCCCGGTCTGGGTGCGGGTTCGCATCCGGAAGTCGGCAAGAGCGCCGCTGAAGAAGCGGTCGCCGAAGTGCAGGATATGCTGCAGGGCGTGCACATGGTGTTCGTCACCGCCGGCATGGGCGGCGGCACCGGTACGGGCGCTGCGCCGGTGATCGCGCGCGTTGCGAAAGAACTCGGCATCCTGACGGTCGGCGTCGTTACCAAGCCGTTCGAATTCGAAGGCGCGCGCCGCATGCGCTCGGCCGAACAAGGTATCGAAGAACTTGCGAAGTATGTGGACACGCTCATCGTCATCCCGAACCAGAACCTGTTCCGGGTCGCGAGCAAGGAAACCACCTTCGCCGACGCCTTCGCGATGGCGGACCAGGTGCTCTATTCGGGCGTCGCCTGCATCACCGACCTGATGGTCAAGGAAGGCCTTATCAACCTCGACTTCGCCGACGTGCGCACCGTTATGCGCGAGATGGGCAAGGCGATGATGGGCACTGGCGAAGCCTCCGGCGAACAGCGCGCGATGCGCGCGGCGGAAGCTGCGATCGCCAATCCACTGCTCGACGAAACCACGATGCGCGGCGCGAAGGGCCTGCTGATCTCGATCACCGGCGGCCGCGATCTCACGCTGTTCGAAGTGGACGAGGCCGCGCGCCGCATCCGCGACGAAGTCGATCAGGACGCGAACATCATCCTCGGCGCGACCTTCGACGAAAGCCTGGAAGGCATTGTCCGCGTGTCGGTGGTCGCCACCGGCATCGACACGGTCGCGGGAGCGGCGGCCGTGCGTGCGCCGGCCTTCTCGAACCAGGTCCGTCCCGCGCCGTCGCCGTCGCTGCGCGCGACCGACTTCCGCAACGACACGCCGCTCCAGTTGCCGCTCACCATGCAGCCGGAGCCGGTCGAGGATCGCCACCACGAGCACTACGCCGACGAGCTTCCGCCGGTGGAGGCGGAAATCGACGACGTGCAGATCCGTCCGCTTCCCGCCCGCACTCCGTTCTTCCAGCCGCTGTTCGATGAACTCGACCGCAGCCGCGCCGCGCAGAACGAGGAGCCGGAAGCCGACGAGCCGTACATCCCCGAACAGGCGGAGCGCCCGGCCTATCGTGCCGCCCGCATGCCGCGGATCGACGAACTGCCGCTGCCCGCGCAGAACCAGCTTCGGGCGCGCGATGCCGAAATGGCGGACGACAACTCCCTTGAAAAGAAGCGGATGTCGCTCCTCGAACGGCTGGCCTCGACCTTCAACAAGCGCGAGGACTCCGAGGCCGATGCCCCGGCCCATGCCGAGCCGATGGCCGAAATGATCAACCGGCGTCCGGCGGGCCGGGCGGCCCTTGAGCCGTCGCCGCGTCCGGCGGCCCGCCAGGAAGCCCGCCACGAGGCCGACGAACTGGAAATCCCGGCCTTCCTGCGCCGTCAGGCGTGAGGATTCGGACCGAAAGCCAAACTGGAGCGCCCCGGAATTACTTCCGGGGCGCTTTTGTTACAGACGGGGCGGCGGGGCGAAGGGTAAGGGTTGCCACACCGTTGAAAACATGGCGAAAAACAGGCTCAAGACCGGCAGGAATTGGTAACAAAGCGAAAGAAAGCGTGACTTTGCCCAGCTAGAGGGCACGACTATCGTCCTGAAATCCAAGCGCGACGGGGACTTGTGGCGCTGCGGTGGTGAAACAGTAAGTGGGGGAGAGGCCGGGGCGTAATTAAGGCACCGGTTTCCTGACGGCGGGATGCAAGTATTCAATCAGACCACGCTCGCCGACCGCATCGACCTCGTGGGTCGTGGTCTTCATTCCGGTACTCCCGCCAGCATTTCCATTCTTCCCGCCGAACCCAACACCGGCATCGTGTTCTCGCTGAACGGCAAGGCCGTGCAGGCGGGTCCGGCTGCGGTTCGTAACACCGATTTCGCGACTGTCATCGGCGACGGCAACGGCGCCAAGGCTTCGACGGTCGAACACCTGATGGCCGCGCTCACCGGCATGGGCATCGACAACGCGATCATTGAAGTCGAAGGCGACGAAATCCCGGCCTTCGACGGCTCGTCGGCGATCTTCGTCGATGCGATCGACGCAGTCGGCACCGAGAGCCAGTCCGCGCCGCGCCGCTACCTCAAGGTTCTCAAGCCGATCCGTGTCGAAGACGGCCGCAGCAGCGGCGAAATCCTGCCCTACGACGCTGGTTTCCGCATCGAGATCGAAATCGACTTCTCCCATCACCTGATCGGCCGCCAGCGCTACGCCGGCATGATCACCCCGGAAGTTTTCCGCGACGAACTTTCCCGCGCACGCACCTTCGGTTTCATGCGCGACGTGTCGAAGCTCTGGGGCGCGGGCCTCGCGCTCGGCGCTTCCCTCGACAACACCATCTGCATCGCAGACGACCGCGTCCTGAACCCGGAAGGCCTGCGCTACGCCGACGAGTTCGTGCGCCACAAGGCGCTCGATGCGGTTGGCGATCTCGCCATGGCCGGCCTGCCGATCCTCGGCCGCTATCGCTCGACCTGCGGCGGTCACAAGCTCAATGCCGCAGTCGTCTCCGCCCTCATGGCCGACCGCTCGGCCTGGACGGTGGTCGAGGTGCAGGCTCCGCGCCGCCGCCGTGGGCATGCCGAAATCGGCCAGGTCGCTCCGGCGTACCGCGCTGAGCTCTCTTAACTTTCCCGGCCATAAAGGCGGCGGAATCGGCCTTTAGCGCCGTAGCCGGGAGGGGAGATTTTCGCTATTCCAATGCCCTTCCGCGGCCGGGTTTACCCGTTCGTACGGTCTGTCCTGTAAGATTTCGAGCCAAGGTTCCGGTACGGCAGTCGATGCGTCTCACCTTCGAAAACAGCTTTGGCTTTGCCCGCATTCTGGCGGTCGTGCTCGTAACGGGGATGACGGCCGGTTGCGCCAGCATGCCCAGCCTCGACAGCCTGAACTTCTGGGGCACGAAGACCGACGACACCCCGATCGATGAGCCAGCCGACAAGCTCTACAATGAAGGCCTGACCCTTCTGAACCAGAAGGAATTCAAGAAGGCCGCGAAGAAATTCGAGGAAGTGGATCGCCAGCACCCCTATTCGGAATGGGGCCGCAAGGCGCTGCTGATGACGGCCTACGCCTATTACGAAGCGCAGATGCACGACGAGGTGCTGACCGCCGCGCGCCGCTATCTGGCGCTGCATCCGGGCACGCCCGACGCCGCCTACGCGCAGTATCTCGGCGCATCCGCGCTGTTCGACGAAATCCCGAACGTGGATACCGACCAGCGCCGCACCGAAAACGCGCTCGAAGCGCTGGAGGAAGTGATCCGGAAATATCCGGACACCGAATATGCCATCAGCGCGCGCCGCAAGATCGAGGTGGCGCGGGACCAACTCGCCGGCAAGGAAATGATCGCCGGCCGCTTCTACCTGAAGCAGCGCAATTTCACCGGCGCCATCAACCGCTTCAAGGTCGTGGTCACGAAGTACCAGACCACCCGACACGTCGAGGAAGCGCTGGCGCGTCTGGTCGAAGCCTATATGGCGCTCGGCATCGTCAACGAGGCGCAGACCGCGGCCGTAGTGCTCGGCCACAACTTCCCCAGCAGCCCCTGGTATCAGGACGCCTACAAGCTGGTGTCGGCCGGAGGCAATGTTCCGCGGGAAGACCGCGGTTCGTGGATCAGCCAGGCGATCCGCAGCGTCCGCGGCGGCTAGGTTCGCCGCGCCGCTCGAATTGACCCTGCGGCTGCTCTACTCTCCAATCCTTGCCAACCTTCAGATAGGCCGAATCGGCGTGTCCGGTCCGGCGCGTAAATTGTCATGCTGTCGCGGCTCTCGATTTCCGACATCGTCCTGATCGACCGTCTGGATGTGGATTTCCGGAACGGTCTGTCGGTGCTCACCGGCGAAACCGGCGCGGGCAAGTCCATCGTGCTGGACGCCTTCACGCTGGCGCTGGGCGCGCGCGGCGACGCCGCGCTGGTGCGCGACGGCGCGGAGCAGGGGCAGGTGGTCGCGGCCTTCGACCTTCCGAAGAAACATCCCGCGCGCGAACTGCTGCGCGCCAACGATCTCGGCGACGACGACGGCGAAGTGATCCTGCGCCGCGTGCAACTCGCGGACGGGCGCACCCGCGCCTTCATCAACGACCGGCCAGTAAGCGTGCAGATCCTGCGCGAACTCGGCACGAAGCTCGTGGAGATCCACGGCCAGCATGACGAGCGCGCGCTGGTCGACCCTGCCGTGCACCGGGCGGTGCTGGATGCGTTCGGCGGCAATGCCGAACTCGCCGCGAAGACCCGCGCGCTATGGCAGGC
This sequence comes from Xanthobacteraceae bacterium, assembly GCA_019454205.1. Classification (NCBI taxonomy): domain Bacteria; kingdom Pseudomonadati; phylum Pseudomonadota; class Alphaproteobacteria; order Hyphomicrobiales; family Xanthobacteraceae; species Xanthobacteraceae bacterium. Next base: position 2,168,917 of record CP075369.1, on the reverse strand, counting down.
GTGGCGCGAACAGGAAGCGCTGGTTGCCGCCGAGCGCGAGCGTAACGAGCGCGCCAAGCGCGACGCCGATTACATCCGCAACGCGGTGGACGAACTCACCAAGCTCGCGCCGCAGCCGGGCGAGGAAACTACACTGGCCGGGCGGCGCGCTTCGCTGATGCGCGCGGAGAAAGTCGCGGGCGATTTGAAGGACGCGCATGACGTAATCGCGGGCAGCGGTTCTTCCGTGCCGGAAATCGCGAGCGCGCTGCGCCGTCTGGAGCGCCGCCAGCAGGAAGCTGCCGACATTGTCGGCGGACCGGCGAAGGCACTGGAGACCGCGCTCAATTCCATCGAGGAAGCAAGGCTTGGTCTGGAAGCCGCCATGCGTCTCGCGGACTACGATCCGCAGGAACTGGAGCGCAACGAGGAGCGCCTGTTCGCGCTGCGTGCGGCGGGTCGCAAATATGGTTCCGCGGTCGACGATCTTCCCGCGGTTGCGGCGCGTTTCGAGGGCGACCTTGCCGCCATCGATCAGGGCGACGCAAACCTGAAGAAGCTGGAAGCGGCCGCGCAACAGGCAGAGCGCGAATTCCGCGAAACCGCGAAGAAACTCTCCGAAGCGCGCGCGGCGACCGCGAAGAAGCTCGACAAGGCGGTGCAGGCCGAACTGCCGCCGCTAAAGCTGGAGCGCGCGGAATTCATCAGCGAGATCGAGAGCAATCCCTCATCGCCTGGACCGGACGGTTACGACCGCGTGGAATTCTGGGTGCGCACCAACCCCGGCGCGCGGCCGGGGCCGATGATGAAGGTCGCGTCCGGCGGCGAACTCGCGCGGTTCCTGCTGGCGCTGAAAGTCGTGCTGGCCGACCGCGGCTCCGCGCCGACGCTGGTGTTCGACGAAATCGACACGGGTGTCGGCGGCGCGGTTTCGGATGCCATCGGCGCGCGGCTCGCGCGGCTCGCGCAAAAGGTGCAGGTACTGACCGTCACCCATGCGCCGCAGGTTGCCGCGCGCGCGGTCAATCATTTCCTCGTCGCGAAGGAAGCGGTGCAGGGCGGTAAGCGCGTGAATACGAAGATCGCGACGCTCGACGACAAGAAGCGCCGCGAGGAAGTCGCGCGCATGTTGTCCGGCGCCGATGTCACCGACGAAGCGCGCAAAGCGGCCGAGCGCCTGATTGCCGGCGCGGCGGCGTAAGCTGTCATGGCGAAGAAAACCAAAGCTGGCGGCGCGAAGCCGGTCGGTCAATTCTCCGTCAAGGAAGCTAAGACCGAGCATGCGCGGCTGGAGCAGGAAATCATCGCGCACGACAAGCGCTACTACCAGCAGGCCGCTCCGAGCGTTTCCGATGCCGAATACGATGCGCTGCGGCTTCGTTACGAAGAACTCGAAAAGGCGTTTCCCGAACTGCACACGCTGACCAGCCTGACGCGCAAGGTCGGTGCCGCACCTTCCGGGAAATTCAAAAAGGTGCGCCACGCGGTGCCGATGCTTTCGCTTGGCAACGCCTTCACCGAAGAAGATGTGAATGAATTCGTGGACCGCGTCCGGCGATTTCTGCGTCTCGGTGAGAAGGAAGAACTCGTTATCACCGCGGAACCGAAGATCGACGGGCTTTCTTGTTCGCTTCGCTACGAAAAAGGCAGGCTCACGGTGGCTGCGACGCGCGGCGACGGCGCGGAAGGCGAGGACGTGACCGCCAATATCCGGACCATCAAGGATGTGCCGGATATGCTGAAAGGCAAGGACGTGCCCGGTGTGTTCGAGGCGCGCGGCGAAGTTTATATGACCAAGGAAGACTTCCTCGCGCTGAATAAGCGGCAGGAGAAGGAAGGCAAACCGCTCTACGTCAATCCGCGCAACACGGCCGCCGGTTCGCTGCGTCAAATCGATGCGAAGATGACGGCGACGCGGCCTCTCAAATTTTTCGCTTATACCTGGGGCGAGGCGAGCGAGCTTCCGGCGAAGACGCAGTTCGAGTCCGTCGCCGCGATGAAGCGCTGGGGCCTGCCGACCAATACGCTCATGAAGAAGTGCAAGAGCGTCGACGAATTGCTCAAGCAATATCGCAAGATCGAGCAGGAGCGGGCGGCGCTGCCCTACGATATCGACGGCGTGGTCTACAAGGTGGACCGGCTGGACTGGCAGGAACGGCTCGGTTTCGTTTCGCGCAGTCCGCGCTGGGCGATTGCGCACAAGTTCGCCGCCGAGAAGGCGACTACGGTCGTGAAAGATATCGACATTCAGGTCGGCCGTACCGGCAAGCTGACGCCGGTCGCGAAGCTCGAACCCGTAACAGTTGGCGGCGTCGTGGTGCAGAACGCGACGCTGCACAACGAGGATGAGATCGAACGGCTCGGCGTGCGCATCGGCGATACGGTCACCATCCAGCGTGCGGGTGACGTGATCCCGCAGGTGCTCGGTGTCGTGCTGGAGAAGCGTCCGAAAAGCGCGAAGCCTTACAAATTTCCGGATGTCTGCCCGGTTTGTAAAAGCCATGCGGTGCGCGAGGAAGGCGAGGTGGATCGCCGCTGCACCGGCGGGCTGATCTGCGCCGCACAGGTAGTGCAGACGTTAATTCATTTCGTGTCGCGCAATGCGTTTGACATTGACGGTCTGGGCGAAAAGCAGATCGTGTTCTTCCACGATCAGGGCTGGGTGAAAGAGCCGGCGGATATTTTCACGTTGGCTTCGCGCAACAAGAAGCTCAAGCTGGAAGAGGTCGAAGGCTTTGGCGAGACTTCGGTTCGCAATCTTTTCAACGCCATCGACGCGCGGCGCAAGATCGCGCTGAACCGCGTGCTGTTCGCGCTCGGCATCCGCCACATCGGCGAGACCAACGCGATCCGGCTCGCGCGCCATTACGGCACGATGGAAGCCTTGCGCGAGGCGGCGCTTGCCGCCGCCAAAGGCGACGAGGATGCGCTTTCGGAAATGAACAATATCAACGGCATCGGCAAGATCGTAGCCGAGGCTGTGATCGAGTTCTTCAAGGAGAAGAAAAACCTCAAGGCGCTGGATGCGCTGCTAGAGCAAATCGAAATCGAGCCGATGGAGGCGGTCGCAAAGAACAGCCCGGTTTCGGGCAAGGCGGTCGTCTTCACCGGCTCGCTGGAGCAGATGACGCGCGACGAAGCGAAAGCGATGGCGGAACGGCTGGGCGCGAAAGTCGCGGGTTCAGTCTCGAAAAAAACAGACTATGTCGTCGCCGGCCCTGGCGCCGGTTCCAAGCTGAAAGATGCGCAAAAGCATGGCGTTCGGGTACTGAGCGAAGACGACTGGTTCAAACTGATCGGGAAGAAATAACTAGATCCTTCCCGCCAGCGCCATCACCAGCACCACGACAAGCACAACCCCGACGAGGCCGCCCGGCCCGTAGCCCCAGCCGGAACTGTAGCCCCAGCGCGGCAGCGCGCCGATCAAAATCAAAATCAGCAGAACGATGAGAACGGTCGAAAGCATGGCCTGCCTCACATTTTTCGTAAAACGTGAGCGGATAACGCGGCGTGTTCCTTACGGTTCCTTCCGTGGAGTCAGAGCGCGGCGGTGGCTTTCTCCAGCCAGTCGTTGTCAGGCGCGTCGAGTTGCGGCGCGATCTTCTCGCGTACCTCTGCATGATAGGCATTGAGCCACGCGATTTCTTCCGGCGTGAGCAGTCTCGGTTCCACCAGACGGAGGTCGATGGGCGCGAGGGTGAGCGTCTCGAAGCCCAGCAGCGGTTTCTCCGCGCCTTTCGCGGGCGGGCGCTTCTCGACCAGCAGCAGGTTTTCGATGCGGATGCCGTAGGCACCGGTTTTGTAATAGCCCGGCTCGTTGGACAGGATCATGCCCGGCAGCAACGGCGGACTCGGAACTTTCGAGATGCGCGCCGGACCTTCGTGTACCGACAAATAACTTCCGACGCCGTGGCCGGTACCATGGTCGAAGTCGATGCCGCGCTCCCACAGCGCGCGGCGCGCGAACGGATCGAGTTGCGAGCCGTTGGTGCCTTCGGGAAACACCGCGCGCGCAATGGCAATGTGCCCTTTGAGGACAAGCGTGAAGCGCTCGCGCATCTCGGCGGACGGCTCGCCGATGCTGACCGTGCGCGTCACATCCGTGGTGCCGTCTTCGTATTGCGCGCCGGAATCGACGAGGAACAATTCGCCGGGCCGTAGCGCGCGGTTGGTCGCCTCCGTGACGCGATAGTGCACGATGGCGCCGTTCGGGCCGGAGCCGGAAATGGTGGGGAAGGAGACATCCTTTAGCTTTCCGGTCTCGCGGCGAAATGTTTCAAGTGCGGCGACCGCGTCGATCTCGGTGATCCTGCCGAGAGGTGCTTCGCGGTCGAGCCAGGCGAGGAAGCGCGTCAGCGCCGCGCCGTCGCGCACATGCGCGGTGCGCATCCCGGCGATTTCGGTTTCGTTCTTGATCGCTTTTAGTTTGGTTACAGGATCGGCGCCGTTCGAAACGCTGCCGCCGGCCTGTGTCACGATGTCCGCGAGCTTCTTCGGCGCGGTGGCGCTGTCGAGGCGCACGGTCTTGCCGCGCGCGGCTTCATGCAATTCGACTTCGAGGTCGCGCGGCTCGCGCACGTCGGCCAGTTTTGCAAGCGCGTCGCGCACTTCGTTCGAGAGCTTGCGGCTGTCTATGAAAAGCTGCGGTTCGCCTTCGCGCGGCAGGATCGCCCAGGACAGCGGCAACGGCGTGTGCTCCACGTCGCCGCCGCGAATGTTGAAGGTCCATGCCACGGAAGCGGGATCGGAGAGCACGGCAGCGCCGATTTTCTCCTTCGCCAGCACCTCGCGGATTCGCGCAATTTTTTTCTCCGCTTTTTCGCCGGAGAATTCCGCGCCATGCAGCACGGTCGGGGTCAGCGGTGCAGCGGGACGCTCCTGCCATACCGCATCGACCGGGTTTTCCTTCACGGCCACCAGCCGCGCGGCGGCTTTCTTCGCCGCCTTTTCCAGCCGCTCGACGCCGTCGGCGGTGGTGCGCCACGGGTCGTAAGCGAGCGCAGTTCCGGCCACGAGATTTTCCGCGAGCCATTCGCTCACAGGTTTCTCGACGATGTGGCCGATGGCGAACAACGAAGTGTCGATCTGGTCTTTTGCTTGCAGCGTGTAACGGCCATCCGTGAACAGGATGGCGCGATCGCGCAGTACGACTACCACCGCGGCCGAGCCGGTGAAGCCGGTCAGCCATGCGACGCGCTCTTCGGATGGCGGCACATATTCGTTCTGGTGTTCGTCGGCGCGCGAGAACACGAAGCCGTCGAGGCTCTGCTTCGCAAGTTCCTCGCGGAGCGCCTGCAACCGGGCGGCGGATTTCGATTTGTCGCCTTCGTCGCGGAAGGTCTGGAATTTCGCTTCGAACATTTAGCCAGTGTAAGCGCCCGGTTCCCCGCGTAACAGGCGGGCGGGAAATGCCGCTAATTTGGCCCCATTTCATGCGGCAATCTGGCCCGCGCCCTCGCCAAATGGCGGGGGCGATGCCATTTTGTTCGCAGAATCACCGAAATCCGCAAAACCCGTGGCCGATCCGCAATACAAACCGTTTCCGCTCGACGACGCGCCGCAGGCAACCGGCACTGCCATGCGCCCGCGCGCCCGTGCGCCCTACCTGAACGGCCTGAACGCCGAGCAGCTTGAGGCGGTCGAGACGCTCGACGGCCCGGTGCTGGTGCTGGCGGGTGCGGGCACAGGCAAGACGCGGGTGCTGACGACGCGCATCGCACATCTGCTCGCGACGGGGCGGGCGCGGCCTTCGAACATTCTCTCAGTCACCTTCACCAACAAGGCCGCGCGCGAGATGAAGGAGCGCGTCGGCCACATGGTCGGCGACATCGTGGAGGGGATGCCGTGGATGGGCACGTTCCACTCCATCGGCGCGAAGATTCTACGCCGCCATGCCGAAATGGTCGGGCTGCATCCGAACTTCACTATCCTCGATACTGACGACCAGATCCGGCTCATCAAGCAGCTTCTGCAAGCCGACAATATCGACGAGAAGCGCTGGCCCGCGCGGCTCTTTGCCGGATACCTCGACGGCTGGAAGAATCGCGGCCTCAAGCCCGATCAGGTTCCCGCGGGCGAAGCCATGTCGTTCGCGAACGGCAAGGGCAAGGAACTGTACGCCGCCTATCAGGCGCGGCTTAAAGTTTTGAACGCGGTCGATTTCGGCGACCTGCTGCTGGAGAACCTGCGGCTGTTCCAGAACAACAAGGAAGTGCTCGAACAATACCAGCAGCGCTTCCGCTACATGCTGGTGGACGAATATCAGGACACCAATGTCGCGCAGTACCTTTGGCTGCGGCTCTTGGCGCAAGGCTCGCGCAACATCTGCTGTGTCGGCGACGACGACCAGTCGATTTACGGCTGGCGCGGCGCGGACGTCGATAACATCCTGCGTTTCGAGCAGGACTTTCCCGGCGCGAAGGTGATCCGGCTGGAGCGCAATTACCGCTCGACCGCGAATATTCTGGCGGCGGCCTCGCACCTGATCGCGAAGAACAAGAGCCGTCTCGGCAAGACGCTACGCACCGAAGACGAGCCGGGCGAGAAGATCAAGGTCACCGACGCTTGGGATTCCGGCGAGGAAGCGCGGCTGATCGGCGAAGAGATTGAGCAGTTGCAGCGCAAGGATCACCGGCTGTCCGATATCGCAATTCTTGTGCGTGCGTCGTTCCAGATGCGCGAACTGGAAGAGCGCTTCATTACGCTGGGGCTTCCCTATCGCGTGATCGGCGGCCCGCGCTTCTACGAGCGGCAGGAAATCCGCGACGCGCTCGCCTATTTCCGCGTGATCGTTTCGCCCGCCGATGGTCTGGCGTTTGAACGGATCGTCAACGTGCCGAAGCGCGGCCTCGGCGACAGCACGATGCAGATGCTGCACGATTATTCGCGTGCGCACGAAGCGCCGCTGTTCGAAGCGGCGAAGGTCATTTCCTCTACGGACGAGCTGAAGCCGAAACCGCGCACGGCGCTGCGCGATCTGATCGCGCAGTTCGGGCGCTGGCAGGCGCAGCTCGATACAGCGCCGCATACCGAACTGGCGCGCATTGTGCTTGACGAGTCCGGCTACACGGAGATGTGGAAGAACGACAAATCGGCGCAGGCGGCAGGCAGGCTAGAAAACCTGAAAGAACTGGTGCGTTCGATGGAGCAGTTCGAGAACATGCAGGGTTTTCTCGAACACGTTTCGCTGGTGATGGATACCATCGAAGGCGAGGGCGTCGATGCCGTCAGCCTGATGACGCTTCACTCGGCCAAGGGCCTCGAATTCGATACCGTCTTCCTGCCGGGCTGGGAGGAAGGCGTGCTGCCGCACCAGCGCTCGCTCGACGAGAGCGGGCAGGCGGGCCTTGAGGAAGAACGCCGCCTTGCGCATGTCGGCATTACGCGCGCGAAGCAGCGCGCGTATATTTCATTCGCCACGCGGCGCATGACGCATGGCATGTGGAATTCGAATCTGCCGAGCCGTTTCCTGAAGGAATTGCCGGAAGATTCAATCGAGGAAGTCGATGGCGGCGGCAGCTATGCCGCGCAGATCCAGAGCCGCTTCGATCGCGCCGAGCTGTTTGTGTCGGGCTACAACACGCCGGGCTGGGCACGCGCGCAGCAGCGGCGCGGAGGATTTTCCGACAACAAAGGCGGTGGCTACGGGCGCGGCCGCGGCGTAACCATCGAAGGCGAAGTGCTTTCGCGCTCGACCGGGCCTGCGGAAGATTTCGAGATCGGCGACCGCGTATTCCATGACAAGTTCGGCTACGGCGAGATCATGGAGGTCGAAGGCACCAAGGTTACCGTGGAGTTCGACAAGGCCGGCGAGAAGAAAATCGTCAGCAGTTTCCTAAAAAAAGCCTAGTGACAAATTTGAGAAAATTTCGATGACGAAGCGGTTTCAGATTTTTGTTAGCTCTACTTTTGATGATTTAAGAGATGAGAGAAGAAAAGTTTGGGAGACCCTAATTCAATTCAATTATATTGTTGTTGGAATGGAAACGTTTCCTGCCACGAATGAAGAGCAGTTCGCTTTCATCAAGAAGCAAATCGACACATCTGACTACTACGTTCTCATAATTGCTGCACGATATGGCACTTTAACTGACGAAGAAATTAGTTTCACAGAGAAAGAGTTCAACTACGCTGTAGAAAACAAAATTCCAGTTCTCGTATTTCCTATTGAGGACCCAACGTCGGTCGCAGTCTCCAAAACAGATCAGGACACTAAGAAAACTGAAAAATTGCAACAATTTCGTCAGCGCGCAATGAGAGGACGCAATGCATTTAAGTGGACGACCGCAGACAACCTTTGTTTGGGTATTGTTCAAGCTCTTCAAAATGCACGCGACTCATTTCCTCGCACAGGATGGGTTAGGGGAGACATTGCTTCGGCCGAGGGCTTACTGAATGAGAACCGCCAGCTTAGATTAGAGAATGATAAGCTAAAGAAGGCTTCTGAGGAAAAGGCAACGGCGGCGAAAAATAATAGTGCTGCTATCGATATGAATCGTGAGATTGAAGTTCGGTACGATTTGGCGACCAAGGGTGGCAAGAAAAAAACTTCGACCGTCAAAGTGCAATTACGAGATATTGTTTCGCAATTTCAAGTAACAGAGCCCGTTGACGAGCCTACTATTCGTGATTGTGTTCGCGGCGCAGTTTCTCTAAATCTCGATTCTAATTTTGAAGATACGAATGTGGATCAAGACGCTGTTGATAAGGCGTTACTGCTATTGGTTTCATTTTCAATCCTTCACACGAATAGCAGTTTTGATGGATTAAATATTCGTCATGGTTCGAACTGGCTCAATGCGATTGCGCAAGTGAAGTTTGAGAAGCGTTGATGTACGAGAGCCATGTCGTTCGCGTGCGTGCAAGCGAGGCAGAGGCCAGCCGCGTCGCCGATCATCTGCTGGAGCGCTTCTTCGAGGGCGAGGGTGCAGTCGGCGCGTTCGAGGCAGCGGATGGCTCGTGGTATGCGGAAGCGCATTTCCCGCAGAAGCCAGACACGGAAACGATAGCGGCGGCGGTTCGCGAGATTATTCCCGCCGCGAACATCGAATACGAAACGCTCGCCGCGAAAGACTGGATCGCCGCCAGCCTCGAAGGCCTCAAGATCGTCCGCGCGGGGCGCTTCGCGATTCACGGTTCGCATGACCGTGGAAAAATCAGGGCCAACGAAACCGGTATCGAGATCGAGGCCGCGCTCGCTTTCGGCACAGGCCACCACGGTACCACGCTCGGCTGCCTGCGCGCGCTGGAACGGATTGCGCGCACGCATAAACCGAAGCGTGTTCTCGATGTGGGGACCGGCACGGCCGTGCTGGCGATTGCCGCAGCGCGGGTCTTCCATACGCCGGTTATCGCAACCGAGATCGACCGTGCTTCCGTAACTGTCGCGAAAGAGAATGCGAGGGTGAACCGCGCGGGGCCTTATGTGGGCATCTTACATACAGGGTCGTTAAGCGCGTCGCTAATCGTGCAGTACGCACCCTACGATCTGATGTTCGCGAATATCCTGCTGCCGGTTTTGAGAAAGCTGTCGCGGCCGATTGCGTCGCTGGCCGCGCCAGGCGCGCATGTGGTCCTCTCCGGCCTGCTGCCAAGCCAGGCTCTCGCCGCGCTTGCGCGCTATCGCGCGCAGGGGATGCTGCTTGTGCGCAGCGAGACCATCGAGAACTGGACCACGCTGACGCTTCGCGCACGCTAGACAGCAAAACGCCCCGGCGGGGGAAGCCGGGGCGTTTCGAATTCGGTTGTCGCGATGCTCAGTCCTGCTTCTGGAACGGCAGGTCGCGGTAATTCTTCAGCAACTCGGCCGGAACGTAGTTCAGGTGCAGGCGGATTTCGCGCTCGACCTGACGCCTGCGCGCTTCGACGATCCGGTCCCATACGCGGGTCCAGAAGCTCTTACCGGCTTTCGCAGTGCTGGCGGCAGCGGGAGCAAACTTGGGGGAGTAGGTCAGTGCGGCCATGGGAGTTCTCCTTCTTCCGCTTGATGCCGGGACGCCGCCCGGCCGGTCGTGCAAATCATTTATTGCATTGCAAAATAGCTTTTTTGCGACGCACCTAGAATAGGTAAGTATGCATGACCGATCTGATCGGCCTGCATGATCGAGGTAAGGATTGATTAACCAAGCGGCGAAAGCGCCGAATTAGGCGTGCGTTCGCCTCCGCTTTGCACAGCCGGCTCGAAGGCTCAGCTACGCTTGGGCATGCCTATCTTGCGGCCGATGCCTTCCGGAGCGGGAAGGGCGGCGTGGGCCGCTTTCATGGCGGCCAGGCGGTCGAGCACGTCGTCCGGTAGCGGCACGACCTTCTTGGAGGCCATGTCCACATGGAGCGCCATCTGCTCCGAGGTCGCCGACATCCATCCCTCGACCGCGTGATACAGCTCGGCGAAGAAGTGGATGCGCTTTTCGTCATAGTCGATCAGCCGAATCGTGGTCCGGACCGACTGCCCGGCCTGCAATTCGCGCAGGTAGCGGACGTGGCATTCGGCGGTGAAGAAGGAGTGGCTGCGCTCTTTCAGATATTCCGGTCCGAGACCGACGAGGGCGAAGGCTTCGTCCACCGCGCGGTCGATCAGGACGTTGTAGTAGGCCATGTTGAGGTGGCCATTGTAGTCGATCCACGCCGGCTCGACCGTCATCGCCGAGGAAACGAAGGGGGCGAAGAAGACTGGTTCGAAATCGAGCCGCTGTAGCATCCGAATCCCACGCTGAATTTGATTGCAATCATGCATTGTACGCCTGCGAGGGGCAATGGTTTGGCGCGTTTGGGGCGATTTCGTGCAGCGCAAACTGGCAGGCGCCGGGTAATTCTCGCGGGGAGAGCGGCACTGCGCGGCGGGCATACTCGCCAGCTATACCCGTCAAGTACACTCGCTGGTGTATTTACATTCGACCTGATGGCGGCCGAACGTGCTTCGCCATTGTTGATTACCCGCAATTATAGCAATCAGAATTTTGCTAGATTTGTCCAAAATCGGAGGACGCCAATGAACAACCTCGCCATGAAGCGGGCCGAAGCGGGAGCGGTCGAACGCGCGATTGCGGCGCTGCACGCCAAGCTTGGCAACAAGGTCGTGACCTCGATGGAGGTTCGCCGCCAGCACGCCAACACCACCACCTGGCTGCCGAACGAGGCCGCCGACGCCGTGGTCTATGCTGCCTCCACCGAAGACGTGCAGGACGCGGTGCGCATTGCCGCCGAGCACAAGGTGCCGGTCATCGCTTTCGGTACCGGCACTTCGCTGGAGGGCCATGTAAACGCGCCGATGGGCGGTATCTGCATCGACGTGGCGCAGATGAACCAGATCCTCGCCGTGCATGCGGAAGATCTCGACTGCGTCATCCAGCCGGGCGTGACGCGCAAGAAGCTGAACGAATACCTGCGCGATCAGGGCCTGTTCTTCCCGATTGATCCGGGTGCGGACGCTTCGCTCGGCGGCATGGCGGCGACGCGGGCATCAGGTACCAACGCGGTGCGCTACGGCACCATGAAGGACAACGTGTTGGCGCTGAAAGCGGTGTTGCCGAACGGCGAGATCGTCCGCGCCGGTTCGCGCGCCAAGAAATCCTCCGCTGGATACGACCTCACGCGGTTGTTCGTCGGCTCCGAAGGTACGCTCGGCATCATCACCGAGCTGACGCTGAAGCTCTCCGCCATTCCGGAAGCGATTTCGAGCGCGATCTGTCCGTTCAAGACGGTCGAGGGCGCGATCCAGGCGACGATTGCCACCATCCAGTCCGGCATTCCGGTTGCGCGCATCGAGTTCATCGACGCGATGGCGATCCGCGCCGTGAACAACTACGCGAAGCTCGGGCTTGCGGAAGCGCCAACGCTGTTTCTCGAATTTCACGGTTCGGAAGCGGGCGTGAAGGAGCAGACCGAGCGCTTCGGTGAAATCGCTGCCGAGTTCGGCGGCGGGCCGTTCCACTGGACTACGCAGGCGGAAGAACGCACCAAGCTCTGGCAGGCGCGGCACGACGCCTATTTCGCGATGATGTCGCTGCGTCCCGGTGCGAAGGCGCTCGCGACCGACATCTGCGTACCAATCTCGAAACTCGCGGACGCGGTGCTCGAAACCGAGAAAGACCTGCAAGACCTCAAGTTGCTAGGTCCCATTGTCGGCCATGTGGGCGACGGTAATTTCCATGTCAGCCTCGTGATCGACATGGAAGACGAGGATGAATTGGCACGCGTGCGCAAATTCCTGGAGCGGCTGGCCGAGCGTGCACTGCGCCTCGACGGCACCTGTACCGGCGAACACGGCGTCGGGCAGGGCAAGATGAAATATCTTGAAGCCGAGCACGGCAAGCCTGCGCTGCAGATGATGCGCGACCTGAAACGTGCGCTCGACCCCGGTAACATCATGAATCCGGGGAAAATCGTCGCGCTGTAGCGGGGACGATTTGCCCCAATCTGGCTTCATGGCCGCCCTATAGTATTTTCGGGCGGATCGGCTCCGGGTTTGCCGGAGCTGCGGAGAGGCCGGGTTGCAGAACACACTGCTTGCGTTCGGTATCGCGCTGATCGCCGCGATCGCGGCGGCTTTTGCCGCGCCGCTGTTCGTGGATTGGGATGCGTGGCGTCCGCAATTCGAGGAACAGGCGAGCGCGCTCACCGGCACGCGCGTCACCATCCGCGGCAAGATCGACGCGGTGCTGCTGCCGACCCCCGCTTTCGTGCTGCGCGACGTGTCGCTTGGTGATCCGGATAACGGCACCGGCGTCCGCGCTTACGAAGTGCGTGGATTGCTCTCACTCTCCGCGCTGCTCACCGGAAAGTTCGAAGCGACCGAGATCGTGGTGTCGCGCCCGGCGCTGCGGCTGGCGCTGGACGAGCAGGGCGTGCTGCAACTTCCGCAAGGTGTCGCGGCGATGGACGCGGATGCGCTGGCGGTCACCGCGTTTTCGCTCGAAGCAGGTTCGCTGATCGTCGAGGACCGGCGCACCAAATCGCTGCTGCTCGCGGACGATTTTTCCGCGCGCGGCGAACTGCTCTCGCGGCAGGGGCCATTCAAGCTCGATGGTGGTTTCCGGCTCGACCGGCGGCGATGGATCCTGCGCGCTTCGAGCGCGCGTTTCGGTGCGGATCAAGGCGGTCGCGTGCGGCTGGTGCTGGAGCGGCCCGACGACGGCATCTCTTTTGAGAGCGAAGGATTGCTCGCGCTAACGAATGCGAAGCCGCGTTACGAAGGAAAAGTCACGCTGGCGCGGACGCGCGGCGCGTGGCCGTGGCGCGCGGCGTTCGATGCCAGTGGCGACATGAACGCGATTGCGCTTTCCAGCCTCGAACTTTCTCTCGGCGAAGGCGAAGCGCCGCTGGCCTTGCAGGGCAGTGGACGGCTCAGTCCGCGCGCGAACGGTTCGCTCGAAGTCACGCTGAAATCGACGCGGCTCGATCTCGACCGCGGCGACAAGCAGGCTGCTGCGCGCGGCTTCGCGCATGTGGTGCCGATGCTTGGCGAGGTGCGCGATCTCGTTTCCGGTTTGCCGTTCGCGGGGCGAATTTCGCTTTCCGCCGACGGCGTGATGGCGGGCGGCCAACTTGTGCGCGAACTGAAAGCGGCGATTTTCGTTCGCGGCGGCATCGCGGGTCTCGAACAACTGGAAGCGAAGCTGCCGGGACGCGGGCTAATCCGGCTCAGCGGCAAGACCGAGCGCGACCGTTTCGCCGGAACGCTCGCGCTCGACAGCGCGGAGCCTTCAGTGCTGACGCGCTGGTTGTTCGGCCCGGAAATATCGGAGCGCTTCGCCGATGCGCAGACGATGCAACTGAAGGGAAACATCTCCGCTTCGCCGGAAGCCGTCGCTTTCGAAAAGATGGAATTCACGCTCGGTACGTTGTCTCTTACGGGTTCGATGGCGCTGGCATCGCGGCAGAACGCTTCGCCGCTGTTGCGCGCGAAACTCGCGGGCACAGGCGTCGAGCCAGAGTCGCTGCTGGCGCTTTTCATGGGCTGGTACGAAAAAGCGGGGATCGACCTCTCGGCGGAAGTTTTGCTCCGCAAGCCGAAGCTGTTCGGCAGAAACGCCGAGCAAATTGACGCGGCGCTTTCGGGCACGGACGGCAAGATCGCGTTCGAGCGTCTCGTGCTGCGCGATTTTGACGGACTGAATGCGACTATCGAACAGCCGCAGAAGTCCGAGAAGCCGGCTTTCAACTTCACGTTCGAGGCCGCGCGCGAGGGCGTGCTGGCCGCGCTGGCAGAGCGCTATCTGGAAAGCGCCGAAGCGGGCCGCGAGATCGCGCGCCTAGCCTCGCTGGCGTTGCCTGCGCGGGGTTCGGGCGGCATCTTCTTCGAGCCGGATGGCGCGTGGGACGTGCGCTTCATCTCCGGCGGCAATAATTATCATTTCACGATGACGCCTCCGCGCGAGGGTACGCGCGCGGTGACGGGAGAAGCGAAGCTCGCGGGCGGCACGCTAAGCGCGAAGGGTGCGCTGCGCTTCGACGCGGATCGTAAGTTTCGTCCCGTACTGGAAGTTGCGTTCCAGTCCGAGGATATACGCAAGTTCGCACCCGCAGCCGAGCGCAGCACCCCATATCGGCCCTTTGCGTTCTGGGCGAAAGCAAACCTCGTGCGGCTTGACGACAAGTTCGTGCTGGACCGCATCACGTTTCAGTCGGCGCAGGGCGTGAATGGAAGCGGGCAGATCGCGCTTGCGCCACCCGGCGGCATGCTGCGTGGCGATATAAAATTCACCGAGATTCCGCTGCCGGTGCTGGCGATGCTGACGCTTGGCTCTACGGAGAGGGACGACTCGCAATGGTCCACCGATAACTTCGACATTGCATTCGCGGCGCGCTTCAATGGCGAGTTCGCGGTCGAAGCCGCGCGGTTGAAGTTGTCTGACCGGGTCCATCTGCGAGACGTTCGCTTCGTCGCGAAGGTACGCTCCGATGAAATCCTGCTGGATAATATTACGGGCACGTTCGGTGAGGGTACGCGCGGACAAAAAGGTGGCGGCAGGTTCAGTGGATCGTTCCGCGCGATCCAGTCCATGCCGCGTTCCGCCGAATTGCAATTGAACTTTGAAGGCGCGCCGGTGAGCAACCTGCTGGATACGTTCGCGCTGCGAGGGGAAGCGGGGGGTAGCGTCAATGTTTCCATGACCGGGAATTCGCCTTCGCAACTGGTCGCAAGCCTATCCGGGCAGGGCCGGGTGAAGGTTGCGAATTTCGTTCTGGAAAATGCCGATCCGAATGCCATCGCTACCGTAATGGCCGCCGACATTCGCAAAGCTCCCGACGAGAAAGCGGTGGAAGCGATGTTCGCGGAAGCGCTGAACCGCGGGCATCTGCGGTTGGATGCCATCGACGCGCCTTTCCTGCTGACGAACGGTATCCTGCGCTTTCAGGCGGCACGCGCGGCTACGGTGGGCGTGGAGGTAACGGCCAATGGCGCGCTCGATCTCAATCGTCTCGCGATGGAGACGCAACTCACGCTGGAGTCGCCGCTCTCCCGCAAGGCGGGCGCGACGCTGCGCTGGAGCGGGCCGTTTAGCGCGCCGGAACGCAAGCTGGATACGCGGGCACTGTTCGCTGCGCTGTCGGTGAAGATGATCGAGCGGGAGCCGCGCGGCGACATTAAGGAAACGCCGAAGCAAGATGCGGTGCCCGATTTGCCACCCGCGATCGTCGTGCCGGACAAGAAGAAACGAGATCGCTCGTCGGAGCGTCCGCAGCAGCCGAACGCCGTGCCGCCGCCGCTCAACCTGTCGCCGTTGCCGCTGACGCCCGGCGCGCCGCGCGAGCGGCAAATCCAGAACTAGATCCGCTCCAGCGTAACGGCAGACCAGGGATATTCGTCCTTCTCGCCTTTGTGCGGGCCGTCGCGGCGCGTCTCGCGGAACGCGGATTTGTCGTAAGCGGGAAAGAAGGTATCGCCTGCGGGCGAGGCGTGGACTTCGGTCAGCTCTATTTTTGCCGCACGCGGCAGCGTCTCCCTGAACAGCGCGCTGCCGCCGATAATTGCGATTTCGTTGGCGCCGGTGCGCTTCGCGTCTTCCTGTGCCGCGAGCAGCGCCGCTTCCAGATCGCCGGCAACGATAACGCCGTTTGCGCGCCACGCCTTGTCGGTGGTGAGCACGATGTTGGTGCGGCCGGGCAGGGGCTTGCCGATGGATTCGAAAGTCTTGCGGCCCATCACGAGCGGCTTGCCCATCGTCACGGCCTTGAAGTGCTTCAGGTCGCCGGAGATGCGCCAGGGTAAACCGTTGTCGCGGCCGATCACGCCGTTCTCCGCGACCGCGACGACGAGGACGAGAGGGACACTCACTTCTTGCGGAACTTGTCGAGGCTGACGACTTCCGCACCCGCGGAATCGGCGGAAGGTTCGGCGGCTTTCGCTTCCTTCGCGGGCTTCACCACTTCGGGTTCGCTGGCCGCACCCTTCGGCGCGCTTGCGAGCGGTTTCTCGCCGGGCTTTTCGCCGCCGGAAACGGCAAGCTGCGCCGGGCTGCTTTGCGCCTTCTCGTCGCCCGCGACTTCGAACTGCAAGCCGAACTGCACGGACGGATCGAAGAAGCCCTTCACCGCGGTGAAGGGAATCAACAGGCGCTCCGGTGCGCCGTTGAACGATACGCCGACTTCAAACGCATGTTCGCCGACCTTCAGATCCCAGAACTGATGCTGGAGCACTATTGTCATTTCTTCGGGGAATTTCTGGCGCAGACGTTCGGAAATGCGCAGGCCCTGTGCGCGCGTGTCGAAGGCGATGAAGAAATGATGGTCGCCGGGCAGGCCGTCTTTCGCGACGTCGCTCAGCACCTTGCGCACCACGCCACGCAGCGCGTCCTGGGCGAGCAGATCATAGCGGATGAGGTCGGAGGTCATAAGTCTACTCAACCCGATTCCGGAGAGGTGCGCCAGTTGCGCGAAAGGAAGTGGAGGCTTCTGTTGCCAGGTGCCTCCGAACCCCGCCTGAAGGTGCTAACCCTCAGGGCTTAATTCCCAGTGATCAAACCGCTTACGCGGCCTGAGCAACCGGAGCATAGTTGTCATTCGCAACTATAAGAGGCCCGATAACGGCGGAACCATGCCGGGCGAAAGCCGCGCTCTTTACACCCTCGTCGATCCTGTTTCGCCCCCGCCGAAACCCGGCGAAACCTTCGCTGCGAGCCGGGTTTTGGTGGAGGCGCCGGGTACTGCCCCCGGGTCCGAATGGTTTATTACAACGAGCGTTTATCGCCATAGCCGGATTGCTCCGGCATCCCGAATATAGGGGGTTCGCCGTGGCGGTTAAAGGGCGGCGATTTCAGGCTTTTCCCTGCTTCACCTTGAAATACTGGCCGGCCGCGGCGAGCGCGAACAGAACGCAGCCGATGGCGTAAAGCCAGAATGCGGTGCCGCCGGCGCGGCCGGTAAAATACGCGGCGAGGCCGGTTAGCACGGCGATAGCCGCATACATCAGAACGAGGTTCATGCGTTCTCTTTCCGGTGTTTATTGAAGCAAAGCAGGGCGCAAAACGCGAAGGCAACCGCCGAGGCAACTTGCAGCCAGAATGCGAGTTGAAAATCCGGCAAGCGAGAAATGATCGCGGCGGAC
Source organism: Xanthobacteraceae bacterium (assembly GCA_019454205.1). Classification (NCBI taxonomy): domain Bacteria; kingdom Pseudomonadati; phylum Pseudomonadota; class Alphaproteobacteria; order Hyphomicrobiales; family Xanthobacteraceae; species Xanthobacteraceae bacterium. Next base: position 2,151,393 of record CP075369.1, on the reverse strand, counting down.
ACTGCGAACAACACGGCGGCGACCGCATACATCACGCCGTCCCTGAGGTGCCGGGGCTTCTTCTCCATCATTCCCTCCGCATGGCGATGACTTCGAGTTCGACTCTCGCATTGAATGCGAGTTCGTTCGCACCGAAAGCCGAACGCGCGGGATAAGGCGGTTCGAAATATTCGAGATAGATTTTGTTGAACGCTGGCCAGTCCTTCATATCGGCGAGCATGACGAGGCACTTCACCACGTCTTTTGCGCCGAGGCCGTTCGCTTTCAACGTCGCGAAGACGTTGTCCATGACCTGGCGGAATTCGTCTTCGGCGGTCTTGTTGTTGAGTTCTAGCTTTCCCGGCAGTGTGCCGAGCTGACCGGAGAGGAAGATCAGGTTGCCGGCCTGCATGCCTTCGGAGAACGGCAGTCCGGGTGGCAGGCTTCCAGCCGGTTTGATCGGTTGCGGCGGCATGCGCCTTAGCGCTCGAGCACTTCGAGCGCGGCGGTGCGATACATGTTGGTCAGGTTCTGCAACCGGTTGCCGGCTTCGCCCGATCCGAACACGCCGAGCAAATAGATGCCGCCGCCGGAGCGCGGGACCGCGATGTAGTAGACCGACCAGTTCTGCTCGCCTTCGCAGGACGTGAAGACCGTTACCGAGCGCGAATTGTCTGCCGCTGGCAGCGCGCCGGAAGCGAACTTGCCCTTGCAGGTACCGGCATCGGACGCAATCACGTCGCCGCGAATTTTTTCGATCGTCGAGGCGCGCCCCCCGGCAAGGATGCGCAGCGTGCCGATGGTGCCATCCGCGCGCCAGACCGCGTCGTACTTTGTGCGGAAGTTCGGAGCCAGCTCGTCGGGACGCTGCAATTGTCCGGAGATGTTCGCGCGGCGGAGAATGTTCGTGGCCAAACGGCCCGCTTCCTCGCGCGTTTGCGGGGTCGGACCGGTCGCGGCGTCGGGCAGGTTGGCCTGCCGGACGGTGTCGCGCTCGCGCTTGTTGTCCACATTACGATCGGGCTGGAAGTCGTTGCGGTCGCGAAGATCGCCGGTGCCGCGTTCGCTGCGGACATTGCGGTTGCCGCCGAGATCGCCGCCACGATCGCGCGTGCCGCCATCGTTGTTGCGCGGCTTTACGCGATCCGGGTCGTAGCCGCGATTGCCGTAATTATCATCGGGCTGCGTGTTGCGATTGCGGTCGCCGCCGCGGTTCGGGTCGTAGCCCCGGTTGCCGTAGTTATCATCGGGCTGCGTGTTGCGGTTGCGGTCGCTGCCGCGGTTCGGGTCGTAGCCGCGGTTGCCGTAATTGTCGTCAGGCGGCGTGTTTCGATTGCGGTCGCTGCCGCGGTCGCCGGTATAATTTTTATTCTGGTTCGCGCAGCGCAGGATTTCGGTCAGCATGACCGCGGTGCTGGTGAGATTGAACTGCGCGACGCTGCCGCCGCTGATGCTCGCATACAGGCGCGAGCCAAAGCGGAACTGGTTGAACAACTCGACGCTGTCGGGAAGCGTGGCGCGCACCAGCGAATTGTTCACTGCGCGGCCGGTCACGCGATAGATGCGGTAGCTGTCGACGCGGAACTCGACCTCGGTTTCACGGCCCGGATTCATGCGCCAGTCTGGATTGGAGAAGCCGACCGCCCATTCGAGGTTGTGGGAAACCGAGAACAGCAACAGGTAGCCGTTACGATAGCGCACGGCGGCGGCGCAGTGGCTGAACCTGCCGGTGTTGTCGTCGGTGTAGACGCCTACGTCCCAATTCGCGACCTTGTACGAGCGGATCTGGGCGGCTTCGGCTGAAACAGGCGGCAGGGCCGTGGCGGCCAGCGCCGCGGCGAAGGATAATGCGGTTATCTTGCGCATGGTTTTTGTTCTCCCCCTTCTTGTTGCCGCGATGATGAACGGACGGGCGAGGCGATGCAACGCCCAAGCGCACACGGTTTCGTGGGCGGTCCCGACCGAATTGACGCAGTTGTACGGTAGCAAAGACGGGAACCCGGCGTGGCTCAACGTCCAGCAGGCTTAGGGCCGCCGGGGCAGGCCCCTATAACCGAACGGTACCGACTTACTCGCCGCGCAACCAAGAGAGCAGGCGCGCGACAAGACTGCGAGATGCAACGGGTGCGTCGAGCGAGGATGGTAGGTGAAGTTTTTCCGTCATGCGAGCCAGAAATTTCTGCTCGCGCTCATGGGTAAGTTTTTTGATTGCCTGTTTGACCGGCAGCCAGCGCACGGCAACGATATCGTGCATCAATTCCTGCGCCGGGCCTGTCGCTTCCATCCGCCAGAATTTAGCGACTTTCGGAAGGCCGCCGCTCTTGTACGAAATCGCGCCGAGATATTCGTGCGCTTCGGCGGCGTATCCAGTTTCCTCTCGCACCTCGCGCCTGGCTGCTTCCAGCGCCGTCTCACCTTTGCGCAATTTTCCTTTCGGCAGCACCCAGGATTTGGTTCGCCGCATCTGTACGACTGCGATTCTCGGCTGCGCGCCGCCGCGGAGGACAACGCCACCAGCGGCGACGATGGGAGCAGGCTTGCGCTTCTTCGCCACGAGAGGATTGCCTACTGCTTCACGAGTTCGCCGAAGAGCAGATATTCACCAGCAGGTCCATAGATATAAAGCGTCCAGTGCGTGAAGCTTTCCGCATCGGTGCAACTGTTGCCTCGCCCCTGCGCGATCAACGCGATCTTCTGATAGCCGCCGTTCCCGCTCCTGAAGATGCCGGTGCCGGAAAAGTTCGCGATCAGTTTCCATTCCTTATACAGCAGCGGGCCGACACGATCTTTGCCGCCGTCCGGTTCGCGTGGATCGACCTCGAAAATCGAGATGCTTTCGGGTACCGCGACGGTCAGCGTGCCTTCGTTTTTCTTGTCGTCGCGGAAAGCGAATTGCATACGATTGCCGGTGAAAGTGACGCTCAGGTCGTAGGAATCAGCGGGTCGTTCGATGCCTTTCACGTCACCCAGATCGCTTTCTCCGAGATAAAGCCGCGCCCGCTTTGCGAAGCGCAACTGCTTGAAAACCTCCAGCCTGTGGGCCTCAAGTTTCTCCACTTTGACGTAACGCTGGCCTTCATTGGAGCAGCAGGCGCAGGCCAGCACGGGAAGCGTCCAGGCAAGGAGACACAAGATTGTGACGGAGAGGAAAAGAGCGAATCTGCGCATGGCTGGCGGCTCCGGGATCGTCCCGCCATAGGGGCGCGCGGCCATTGCGGCAAGCCTTGGAAATCGGCCATCCAGTGCGCTTATCGGGGCGCCCGGGATGGGCTATAGGTTCCGGCCGCAGGCGGCGGATTTGGTCTTAACGCAAATCCCGCCGGTCGGAGGAAACATGAGAAAGGTTCTGTGCGGCCTTGTACTTGCAGGCGCGCTTCTCGCCGGTCAGGCCCGCGCGCAGAGTGCGAGTGCGCCGGCCGATCTCTGGTGCTACACGATCAATGTCTGGGCGACAGTCGAAGTGTGTTCGTCCGCTACATTCCAGCAGTGCCTGCAGGCGCGCAGCAGCGCCAGCGATCGTTGCTACATGAATCCGAAATATGCGCAGGCCCGGCCGCGCGAGAGATAGTTCAAGATACCAAAAGGAAATCGACGATGATCAAGAAATTACTCCCTGCAGCGCTGCTGGCGCTCGCCGTTTCGACCGCTGTCGCCGATGCGCAGCGCTATCAGTCGCCGCCGCCGGACCTCTGGTGCCGTGACGAGCAATATGCTTGGTCGATCGTTCCGATTTGTGCGGCCTACACGTTCGAGCAGTGTCTTGCCTCGCGTTCGAACCATACCGAACGCTGCTATATCAACCCGCGTTACGCGCGCGATTTCAATCGCTAAGGCGAAACCGTCTGCCTAACGGCAGACGGTCAGCGTTTTCATCGCCGTCTCGGCGTCCTCGCGTTGCGTGAATTTATTATTCACCATCACTTTGGCCGAGGCGGTGACCGGATACTCGGTCACGATCTGGCATTTGAGAGTCTGGATATTCTGCACGACATAGAATTCGTTCTCCTGCGCGAGTGCATGAGACGTGGCGGCGGCAAGAATGGCGGCGAGGGCGAGTTTACGCATGGCGTTTCTCCCGATCAGGCTGTACCAGAACGCAAACGCATCAGCCGGTGAGCGGTTCCGCGCATGTCGTGGATGGCGCGGTTCGCACTTGTAGAATCCTGTTTCCGCATTTGAATTGTATTTAACGTGTCCTTGCTGTTCGACTCCACATTCAGATCACTGGTGAGTGAGCGCTGCCGCAACTTCCGGCGGCTCGCCGGCCCGGCCGATAAAAAACTGAAACACGCCGCCGTGGCAGTCACCCTGGTTCCAGCCGATGATGGAACGCCCGCTTTCATTCTGACCGAGCGGCCTGCCACGATGCGCAACCACGCCGGGCAATATGCGCTTCCCGGCGGACGTTGCGACGAAGGTGAGACCGCGACGCAGGCCGCACTTCGCGAGATCGAGGAGGAAATTGGCCTCGTCATTCCGGAGCAGGACGTCCTTGGCACGCTCGACGATTACGTCACGCGCTCCGGCTATCTCATCACGCCGGTCGTGGTTTGGGCTGAGCGCAGTACAGAGATGCGGCTCAACCCCGAAGAAGTAGCGGTCGCGCACCGGATCGCGGTGGAAGATTTCGCCGCGAAGGAGAAGGTCAGCTTCGTCACGATTCCGGAAAGCCCGCGTCCGGTCATTCGCATCAGGCTGCCGCATACGCACCTGCACGCTCCGACCGCGGCAATCGTCTACCAGTTCTGCGAACTGGTGGCGGGACGCGAAACGCGTGTCGCGGAGTTCGAGCAGCCGGTATTCGCGTGGAAGTGAGCGGCTGAGGCAGTCCATGCACTGCACTGTGGCACCATTTGTTGCCGCGCCGGGGCTAATGTAAAAGCGATTCACATGAGCTGGAAACCGGGCCGCGGGTCGCGCGGCTATCACCACGGCGACCTGCGCGAGGATTTGGTGCGCGCGGCGCTTGAACTGATCAAGGAGAAGGGGCCTGCCGGCTTCACCTTCGCCGATGCCGCGCGCTGGGCGGGGGTTTCGCCGGCCGCGCCATATCGTCATTTCCGCGACCGCGACGAACTGATCGCGGATGTCGCGAAGCGCGGCTTCCAGCTTTTTTCCGAACGGCTTCGTGAAGCGTGGGGCGAGGGCAAGCCGAGCACCGCGGAGGCCTTCCGCCGCATCGGAGCGGCCTATCTGAACTTCGCGCGGAACGAGCCGTCCTATTACGCGGCAATGTTCGAGAGCGGTGTTGCTATCGGTAACGATGCCGAGCTGCGGGAAATGGCGGACCGCTCCTTTCAGCAGCTTCGAGGCGCGGCAGAAATCCTCGTCTCGAAAATGCCCGCGAAGGGCAGGCCGCCCGCCATGATGGTGGCGCTGCACATCTGGTCGATGACTCACGGGATCGCTTCTCTGTTCGCGCGCGCCGATCCCGCGCGCCGTCCGCTGCCCATGAGCGCCGAGGATCTGCTGGAGGCGCAAATGCTGATTTATCTCAAGGGTCTCGGCCTTGAAGGCTGAGCCGAAGGCCCCATTTCTCCACTGACCCTGAAAATAACTGCCGGCCCCGCTTGACGTATCCGATGTAAATGTTATTTACATTTACACGAGGTCCGGGGAGACGGGCCTGAAAACGGAGAGCGACATGCCTATCGCGGCACGGATCGATCAGTTCGGAGTTCTCGCCTGGGTTTTCCTGATGGTCCTGGGCTTCATCGTGTGGTGGCCGGTGGGTCTGGCGGCCCTCGCGTTCATCATTTTCACCGGCAGATTTGGGAGCGGACACAGGAGCGAGCTTATGGGTTACGGATGCGCCTCGCGGGGCGAATACAAGATGCAGAAGTATCAGTGGAAGATGGATCGCCTGCGCGCGCGCATGATGGGCGGCGACCGCTTCGCCTACGCGCCGTCTTCCGGCAACCGCGCGTTCGACGAATATCGCTCGGACACGCTGAAGCGTCTCGAAGACGAGCAGCGCGAGTTTCAGGATTTCCTCGACCGCCTGCGCTTCGCGAAAGACAAGACCGAGTTTGACCAGTTCATGGCCGAGCGCAAGAACCGGACTGTCGAAAGCGAGCCAAAGAGCGATCAGCGTCCGGAGTAATTCCTGCATAAACAAGATCGAAGGCCGCCCGCAGGGGCGGCCTTTTCGTTTGCGCTTTCGTTCACGCAATCGTGCCTGTCGGGAGTTGCGTTATGATCGTAGGAATAACGGGCACCCGGAGGAAACCATGCGCATCCTTCTCGCTATGGCCGCGATTTTGTTTGGCGCTTTAGTGTCTGTGGCGCACGCGCAGAATAAAGTCGGCATGCATCTCGAAGAATGTACCGAGTGGCGCGATTTCAATGGCTCGCATTACACGCGTAACGTCTGCAACCGGGCGGTGACGGTTTTCTTCATGACGCTCGATGGCAAGAATCGCATCGAGCGGCATCTGCAACGCAACGAGCCGATCGACACCGGCATCCTGAGCGTGACAGCAAAAGAATTGGGATGGATCGGTGCGACCTGCCCGGTAGGATTCCGCCCGGACGTGCCTTTCACGCCGGAGAACCGGCAACGCTTTTTCGACAGCGACTATGATTGCGTGCCGGGCTAGTCCGGTACCTTGAAACCAGCTTTCTCGAAGCAAAGCCGGTGCACCGGGGGAAACGAACGCTCCAGATCGGTCTGGCGCAGTTTCTCCGGGGTATCGACGCTCTCCGCCATGCAGGTGCAATAAGCGCGGGCGCGGGATTTATTGGTCTCCGAGATCTGGGAGATGCAGTGCGCGATCCATTCTTTGTCCTGCGCGCTTTGTTGCGCGGAGGCGGGAAACGTCACGGCAAGCAGCACGACCGCGAACATGCAGGCGGAACGCATGGTTGCGCTCAGCCTTTCAGCGCCTTGCGTGCGTCGGCAATCGCCTGCTTGAAGACTTCTTCCGTGAGCGCACCGGGGACACGGAATTTGCCGATGATGAAAGACGGCGTGCCCTGGAAGCCGAGCGCTTCGGCCTGCATATGGTTGCGCTTCAGGACCGAACCGATTTCCTGAATGTCCTTGCGCAGGGTAGCCTTCGCGGCCTCGACATTGACCCCGATGCCAGCCAGCACACTGTCCGTCGCGCTATCGGTGAGGCGCACGCCGGAAAGCATCAGCGCGCTATGCGCTTCGTTGTATTTATTTTGCGGGCGGGTCGCGAGCACCATCTGCGATGCATAAACGGAAGCCGCGCCGAAGATCGGCCAGATCTTGAAGACCACGCGCACGTTGCCGTCTTCCTTCACCACCTTCTGCAGAACCGGATGCACCTTGCGGCAATAGGGGCACTGGTAATCGGAATATTCGACGATGGTGATGTCGCCCTTCGGATTTCCGGCAGCGGGAATTGCCGGATCGCGCAGCACCAGCGCCTCGGTGATGGGGTTGTCCTGCGCGAGAACCGGAATACCGGCGGCTGCCGCCGCGAAAGATCCGGCGATAAGAGTGCGTCTGGAAATCATGCGTAGAATACCCTGAGGAATTGCTTCGTTTTCAACGCCCAGACTGCGACGGAATAAAGGTGCGCGCTATTGCGGCCCGGTGCCGCGTTTCCTGAGTTTGCTGCGCGCCAGATAGATCGCGGCATACCAGAGCAAAACGGCGAATCCGCCCATCAAGATACGAAAGACTGCCGCGCCGAAACTACCCATTTGCCGGGTCATGTCCGCGAGCAAGGCCGACGAAAAGAAAGGGCCGAACGCGATCACGCTGCAAACGCACGCAAACAGCGCAACCAGCACGACGGAAAGAATGCTCTCACCGATGCGCAGCGCGAGTGGCGCGTCCGCAGGTATATCCTGACCGTTTCGCGCCCCGGCCCGGTCGCGTACGAAAACCATGATGCCCGCGAAGATAAATACCAAGCCGGCAACGACAGCCAGCGCGCGTCCCGCAGGCCCGGCTTCCACATTGCCGGAGATCACGCCAAGGCCGATCAGCAGAGGAAACAGGCCCGCGGCAAAGCATAGGCCGCTGAGAAAAAGCGTCTCGCCCAGCTTCGGCGGCCTTCCGTTCTTGTTGTTTTCCGGTTTCTCGCTCATGCGCCTGCTTCGATTCAGCGATGCATTTTCTATAACGCGGACTGCTGGTTCTTGTCGCGCAAGATGCCTAGCATCCAAAGTTCTCCATGTAAGGAACTCCGAAATGGCCCTTTCGATGTCTCAAGCCTCCGTGCCGCATTTTCTGCGCGGTTTCGAAAATCTGACTGCGTTTCTGAAGAAGGGCGAAGCGCAGGACCCCGGCCTTGCGGCGGCACGGCTCGCACCGGACATGCTGCCGTTGATCGGTCAGGTGCAACGGGCGAGCGACACCGCGAAGGGTTGTATTGCGCGGTTATCCGGCGCCGACAATCCGGGCTTCGCGGACGAGGAACAAAGCTTTGCCGATCTCTATGCGCGGATCGCGAAGACGGTGGATTTCATCAAGAGCGTGCCGGCCTCAAAGATCGACGGCAGCGAGGAGCGGGCGGTTTCCCTGAAGGGTGGCGGGCGCACCTTCGAGTTCAAGGGCCTCGATTATCTTCAACGCCACGCGCTGCCGAATTTCTATTTTCATCTCACCACCGCCTACGCGATCCTGCGGCATAACGGCGTGGCGTTGTCGAAGCGCGATTTTCTCGGCTGAACCGCGTTCGCCGCGGAAAATAAAAGGCGCAGCAAAAAATCACCGGGGCTTTCGTCCCCGGTGGTTTTTTCATGCGGAGATTATTTGTTCTGCGCGACGCAGCTTTTCAGTGCGGCCATCGCCGCCTTGAAGCCCTTGAGCGACCAGCTCGGCTTGTCCTTGCCGAAAACCAGGGTCAGGTTGCCTTCGTCGCGTAGCGTGGCAATCCAGCCTTCGTTCAGGTCGCCGGCAACGGTGCGGCAGCTGCTCCCCTGACGGACGGCCTTCATGCGGATGCGGCCTTTCTCGCCGCTCATGAATACTTCGATGTCGCCGTCGATGTCTCCGCGGCCGAAGCACGGCGTCGAGAAATTGTAGTTTCCATTGGGAAAGTGGGCGATGCGCAACATACCGCTCTTGCTATCGTTCTGCGCGAAGCAGCGGTGAAAGCGGCCCTTTTCATCGACAGCCCCGATCCGCCACTGACCGACCTTGTCGAAGTTGCGTTCTCTTGCATCTGCCGGTGAAAACACAAACAGGCACAGCGCCGCAAAAATCGCGGCGGCAATATGTTTTATAATCATGAATAAAACTTCCCCCAAAAGCCTTGCTAAGGCCGGTTCCAATTTATGCCGAATTCGAAACAGCCGGAAGCTGGGACAAAATATTCTGCGGTGGTGTGCTTTTCGCGTCGTTGCGCAGTTCATGCCGCCCGATAAGATTGCAGGGTAAGGGGTGGCGTATGCGTGGCAGTCTCATTCATTTCAATGCGCAGGCGGGGCAGGGGTTGATCCGCGCCGAAGACGGGCGACGTTATGCGTTCGTGCTGGGGCAATGGCGTTCGGAATCCTATCCTACGCTTGGAGACGAACTGGATTTCGAAATCGAAGGTACGCGCGCCCTCGATATTTATGTAACGCGGGAAGCGGCCGCTCCAGCCTACGATCCGCCGCCGCCGGAACGGCGCGCGCCGCCTCCGCCTCGTGAAGCGTTCCGGCCGGAGCAAGCTCCCCGTGGTCCGCGTGCCGCACCGCCACCGCGAGGTTCGCTTGGGGGTGAATCCCCGCCGCGTGTGCCGCGCAGTGCTCCGCCGCCGCGCGAACGCGCGCCTGTTTCGGACGATGCGCCGCGCGGTCCGGCTTTCGGCGGGCGGCTCCTGTCGTACTGGACCGCCATTCTTGCGCTGGTCGCGCTGCTCGGTTGCGCAATGCCTTATGTTTCCGTCGGCGGGCAGTTCGGGTTCGGCAGCACTTCGTCGAGCCTGCTCGGCATCGGCAATCTCGGCTCGCAGATGTTGGACCTGCTTGATACAGGACGGCGGCTGGATCGCGTCTTCAATAATCAGCAGCGTCCGCTGAACGCGCAGCAGCAGCGCGAGCAGGAGAGGATCGAAAGCCTGCGCTGGAAAATCCGCATCAGCTACATTCTCTATGTTGTCCCGCTGCTCGCGCTTGCGGTGATCGTCGTGCAGGGCATCGGGATGCGGTTGCACAGTCTCACCGTTCTGCAAGCGCTGGCGACCATCGCGATCCCCATCGCCGTTCCGCTGATCTATTACGCGCTGGTCAACGGCGAGGTGCCGCAGGCGCAACGACAGAACGTGCCGGATGTATTGAAGCTCTTGAACTTCTCCTTCACCGGCATCGGCTTCTGGGTGATGATCCTTGCCGGCATTTTGCAGCTTCTCAATGTGATGGGGCTGTTCCGGAAAGGTCCGCGCGATCTGTTCGGCGGAATGGCGGCGGCCAGCGCGGGCGCTTCTTCTTCGGCTTCGTATTCGCCGCGACGCGCGCCTCCCGAATATTCCGGGCAACGTCCGCCACCGGAATATTCCGATCGCCGCCCGCCGCCGCCGGAATATCGCGTAGCGCCGCGCTATGCGGACGAGCCGGGCAACGAGCCGCCGCCGCAAGCCTCGCGTCCGCCTGGAGGGCGACGCCCGCCGCCATCGCGGGAGAGGTTGTGAGCAAACAAAAAAGGCCGCCCGATGGGGCGGCCTTCCTTCTTACGTTCGTATTTTCGTTAGACGCTCCAGCGCTGATCCGATTTCGGATCGGCAAATTCGCAGCTCGAGAGTTGCAGCGGCGTCTCGCCATACTGGTTTTCGTTTTCGCCGACGCTGATGCACTTGCCGGTAAGCTGGTTCTGGATGAAGCCATCCTGACGAACGATCCAGATCTGGCTGAGGCGGCCGTCGCAGGCCTTGATCTCTAACGCGTCGCCTTCGTTGGTGCCGGCAATGTCGATGCACAGGTTCGAGAGCGTATTGCGGATAGTGCCGCGCGGGCCGAACGTCCAGAACTGGTCGGAGGGCTTGCCTTCGAGTTCGAGGCCGCTGGTTTCGCAATCGAACAACTGGAGCGCGGTGCCCGGCACGCGGTTGGTGATGCCCGGCACGTCGAGGCACTTGTTGGCCTGCGGATTGACGAACAGGCGGCCTGCGGGCGGCTGGTTGGCGGAAGCGGCGGCGAACATGCCGGCGGCGGCAAACATGGAAAGCGCAGCGGCGGCGAGGGTGGACTTGCGGGTAAACATTGAGGTTCTCCCTGGGTGCGATGTCATGGGCAGAACCTAGGACCGGCTCCCTTCGCGGAATGTGATGCCGGTCACAGGGGAAAATCACGTTCCCGTGCGTGCGGGTTTTTCCTTTTTTCTCCAAGGGCTTGAAACAAAAAGGCCGCCCGGAAGGCGGCCTTTGGTTTTCATTCGGCTGGCAGGCGCTAATCAGTACGCCCGGCGCAGCGTGTTGCCGCTGCCTCGATCCACATACCGGTCGGGCCGGCTTGGCGCGCTGGCCGTGCTGCCGGAGTTTCCGCGCGCCCTGAAGTCGTCGCGGCTGCGGTCGTCGTTGTCGGTGCGGTCGAGGTAACGCGTCTTGCAGGCCGGGTAGCCGAACTTCTCGATGATCACCCGGCCGGAAATGTAGTGGAAGTCGAACGTGTTGAGATAGCCGTTGTCTTCCACGAAGCGGCGCAGCTTCGGATTGTAGTGGCTGAGCAGGTGGCGGTTGCCCCACTCGGATTTGTTGCCGTTGCCGTCGTTGGCGGAATGGAAACCGAACGAGGCGTTCGGCTCGACGCAGACATTGCGGATCGAGAGAAACAGCGTGCAGGCGGACTGGCATAGCCCGACGATGCGGAACGGTGCGCCGGTACGGTTGTATTCCTGTACCACGGGATCGAAGCGCACAAACTTGCCGCCGTTCTCGTAGCCGACCGAACTGCCGGGGCTGAAGGCGTGCGCGGGCGCTGCCGCGGCGAGCGTCAGCGCGAATGCTGCGAGTGCTAAGGACAGGCGGCGCGGTTTCATGCGGCAAAGATCATGCGCGCCGGGCCGGGATTCAAATCACGAGTGTGTGCGCTTTTTGCTTCATTCCGGACGCCGCGAAGCGGCGATCCGGAATCCTTGATGAATGGCACAGCGCGGATAATTACCCTTGATTCCGGGGTCGGCGCGTTCCGTGCCGCCCCGGAATGACAGTTACGGAATCGGCTTATAAATCTCGCTTCCTTCATCCTTAAACTTCTTGCTCATCTCCGCCATGCCCTCCTGCTTCTCATTCAGCTTGGAAGCATAGTCGCGCACGTCCTGCGTGATTTTCATCGAGCAGAATTTCGGCCCGCACATCGAGCAGAAATGCGCGATCTTCGCGCCTTCGGCGGGAAGCGTCTGGTCATGGAAGCTTTCCGCCGTTTCCGGATCGAGCGAAAGATTAAACTGGTCGCGCCAGCGGAAGGTGAAGCGCGCGCGGGATAATGCGTCGTCGCGCAACTGTGCCGCCGGATGGCCCTTGCCGAGATCGGCGGCATGGGCCGCGATGCGATACGCGATCACGCCGGCCTTGACGTCGTCGCGGTCGGGCAGGCCGAGATGTTCCTTCGGCGTGACGTAGCAAAGCATCGCCGTGCCGAACCAGCCGATCATCGCCGCGCCAATCGCGGACGTGATGTGGTCGTAGCCCGGCGCGATGTCGGTGGTGAGCGGGCCAAGCGTATAGAACGGCGCTTCGTGGCAAACCTTCAACTGCCGGTCCATGTTCTCCTTGATCAGATGCATCGGCACATGGCCGGGGCCTTCGATCATGGTCTGGCAATCGTACTTCCATGCAATTTCGGTCAGTTCGCCGAGCGTATCGAGTTCGGCGAATTGCGCGGCGTCGTTCGCGTCCGCAATCGAGCCGGGGCGCAGGCCGTCGCCAAGCGAGAACGAGACGTCATATCGCGCGAGCAGCTCGCACAGCTCCTCGAAGTTTTCGTAGAGGAAGCTCTCCTTGTGATGCGAGAGGCACCACTTCGCCATGATGGAGCCGCCGCGCGACACGATGCCGGTCACGCGCTCGGCGGTGAGCGGGATGTAGGGGAGCCGCACGCCGGCGTGGATCGTCATGTAATCGACGCCTTGTTCGGCCTGCTCGATCACGGTGTCGCGGAAAATCTCCCACGTCAGTTCCTCCGCGATGCCGCCGACTTTTTCGAGCGCCTGATAGATCGGCACGGTGCCAATCGGCACCGGCGAATTGCGCATGATCCATTCGCGGATGGTGTGGATGTTCTTGCCAGTAGAGAGGTCCATCACCGTGTCCGCGCCCCAGCGGATTGCCCAAACTAATTTATCGACTTCCTCCGCGACGCCGGAAGTTACGATGGAGTTGCCGATGTTGGCGTTGATCTTGGTGAGCGAGTTACGGCCGATCGCCATCGGCTCGGTTTCGGGATGGTTGATGTTGGCCGGGATGATGAGGCGCCCGCGCGCGATTTCGCTACGGATGAATTCGCCGGTGATTTCCTGCGGGATGATCGCGCCTAAACCAGCGCCCTTGTGGTTGCCGCGCTTGTAGCCGCGTGCGAGATTTTCCTGCGCCACGTTTTCGCGCGCCGCGACATATTCCATTTCCTTGGTGACGATGCCGGCGCGCGCATACGCCATCTGCGTCGGGCGCTTGCCCGGCTTCGCAACGAGCGGCTTCGCGGTGCGCTGGAAGATCGGGAGCTTCTGCGTCTCGCCTGCTTTCAGCCCGTCGTCTTCGGGTTTCTGCGCGCGGCCTTCGGTTTCTTCCACGTCGCCGCGTGCGAGAATCCATTCGCGGCGAAGCGCAGGCAAACCTTTCGCGAGGTCGATCTTCGCATCCGGGTCGGTGTAGGGGCCTGAGGTGTCGTAGATCGCGAGCGGTTGCTCGCCGGATTCCTTTGCAAGCGCGATTTCGCGCGCGGCGACGCGAACGCCGCTCGCTTCAAGATAGATCTTGCGCGAACCGGGGATGGGGCCGGTGGTGACCGAGAAAGGCGATTTCGTAAGCATGGCGGATCTCCCTTGAATGGAGACCCGGGTAAGCAAAGGCTGCTGGCGTTGGCTTCAGGTTCCAGTCCCTTCGCCGGAATGACCCGGATCAGGTTCGAAGGGTCACCGCACGATTGCGGAATCTCAGCCTGAAAAGGTCAGGCCCCCCTCGGAACGAGAACAGTTTTCGCTGTTAATCCGGGCAGGTCAATGGCGAAGCGCCGCACGTACGGCGGCTGCGATCGTCGCGTCGATTTCCTTCGGCGGCAGCGCCTGCGGAAGGAACACGCGCACCGCGCCCAGCGGAATCCCGATGATGGCGACCGCGAGCTTTTCCCGGCCGCGCGGATCGCCGGGCAGGAGGCGGGTGGCGAGCGTGGCCAGGCCATCGCGCAGTTCGGCCGCGAGCTTCGCGGCGCGGGCGCGATACTCGGCGGGAGCATCCGGCGCGAGGAAGTCGTCGCGGCGGTGTGCGTTCAGCACCACCGCCTCGGTATGGCGCTCGCGGGCGAAGCGCGGGGTCAGCAGGGCGGCCTCGGCAAGATCGTTGAGGGTCCGGGCTGAGGCGGCCTTGGCCAGCATTTCGCGCTGGAAGCCTTCGGCGGCGCTCAGCCAGATCTCGGCCAGCAGCGCGCCGCGCGAGGGCAGGCGGTGATAGATCGAGCCGGTCGGCACCTTCGCTTCCTTCGCGACGGCGGCAATGGAGGTTCTGGCCGGGCCGAGGCGGGCTGCGACCCGCGTTGCGGCAGCGATGAGGGAATCCTGTGAGATGCTCGCGGGGCGGCCCATGAGATTTATTAGAATATGCATTCTAATAAATCAAATACTCTGATTAGGAGCTTACCTCTGAGTGTATTATTAGAATATATATTCTAATAACCTCTGCAAAATCGCATATCAGAGCGGCTCATTCACCTTGGCATTTTTGCCGCACTGCAAGAACGAAGTCCGGGGTCCCGCGTTGGCTTCCCGTCGCGGGGCCACCCCCAGTCCCGCCGGAAGACTGAAGGAGAATTCTCATGAAGAAGATCGTTCTTGCCGCGGCGACCGCCGCAGCCCTTACCGTGGGCGTCAGCGCCGCCAGTGCGCAGGTGTTCGCGCCGTGGGCGGATAACTACGCTTACGGCCCGGCTTATTCGGGTCACGGCATGGCCTACACGAATCACGGCCACGTCTATCCGGGCCATGCTTATGCGAACCCGTATTATTCGCCGGATCAAGGCTACTATGCGTGGCGCGGCAACTTCGACAACGAGACACCGTACGCAAACCGCCGCGGCATCTACGGCGCGGATCGCTAACTCGAACGTCGCGAATAAACGCCCCGGTGAAGGCCGGGGCGTTTTTCCACGTCATGCGAAGACGGGTTTTGCGTGCGAGCGGTTAGGGCGTAAGACTTAACCCATCCCCGATTCAGCGGCCCGCACGATGCGCCAGTATCTCGATCTTCTCGAACGGATTCTCCAAAGCGGTGTGCAGAAGGGTGATCGCACCGGAACCGGCACGCTTTCGGTATTCGGTCATCAGATGCGTTTCGATCTGGCCGAAGGGTTTCCGCTGGTGACGACCAAGAAGCTCGCGCTCAAGGCCATCGTGCATGAGCTGCTGTGGTTCCTCGCCGGCGACACCAACGTCAAATATCTGAAGGACCATAACGTCACGATCTGGGACGAGTGGGCCGACGAGCGCGGCGATCTCGGCCCGGTGTATGGCAAGCAGTGGCGCTCCTGGGCAGCGCCGGACGGAACCGTGATCGACCAGATCAAGGATTTGATTTCGGAAATCAAAACCAATCCGAATTCACGCCGCCTGATTGTGAGTGCGTGGAACCCCGCCGACGTGCCGAAGATGGCACTCGCGCCGTGCCATTGCCTGTTCCAGTTCTGGGTGGGCGACGGCAAACTCTCGTGCCAGCTTTACCAGCGCTCGGCCGACGTGTTCCTCGGCGTGCCGTTCAACATCGCATCCTATGCGCTGCTGACGCACATGGTGGCGCAGGTGACGAACCTGAAACCGGGCGATTTCGTCCACACCTTCGGCGACGCGCATCTTTATTCCAACCACATGGAACAGGCGCAGTTGCAGCTTTCCCGTGCGCCGCGGGCGCTGCCACGGCTGCGGCTCAATCCCGACGTGAAAGACATCTTCAAGTTTCGCTACGAAGATGTCGCATTCGAAAATTACGATCCGCATCCTCACATCAAGGCCGAGGTCGCGGTTTGAAACTACGGTTTTTGTTTGCGATGGCTGCGCTGGTGCTCGTTCCGCCCGCGCAGGCGCAGGACACTTCCCCTAAAGCCTTCGTCGAGAGCATTTATAAGCAGTATCTCGATAAGGATTCGCGCGCGGTCGATCTCTCGACCCGCGAGCAACTCGACAAATACTTCACGCCGTCGCTCGCCGACCTGATCGAGCAGGATGCGAAGACGGCCGAGAAGGAAAACGAGGCGCCGATCCTGAACGGCGATCCGTTCATCGATGCGCAGGACTGGCAGGTCAGCGATCTGGTGGTCGCGGTGCAGGACGCGGGCGCGGAGCGTGCGAACGCCACCGCCACGTTCCGCAATTTCGACAAGACGATTTCGGTGCGGCTTGCGTTGCTACGCACGCCGCGCGGCTGGCGGGTGGACGATATTTTCTGGACCGACGGTTCGTTGCGCGCACTCTACAAACCGCCGCAGTAAAGATTACGGCCAGTAAAGCCCGGCGAGGATCATGAAGATGCCGGCAACGCTGGCCAGCCAGATGACCGAACGGATCATCGGAATCCCCGCCGCGTAGACCGGCAGATAAATCACCCGCGCTGTCACATACAGCCACGCGCCGTAGAGCGTGAATGCATTGTGGCGGTTTGCAGCGTGGGCTATCAGTACCGCCGTTGCGAAAAAGGCAAAGGTCTCCAGAAAGTTGCGGAAGGCGCGCTCCAGCCGCCCCGGTACGCCGTACAGCCGCGGCTTCTCCTCGTCGCGCGGCCCGGCATTGTAATGCATGCCACGCACATGTGTCGCCGCGTTCGCGGCAATGAAAAGATGTGCAAACCCGAGCAGGATCGAGAATGCGAGCAGGGAGAGTTCGGTGGTCATGGACCGGTCTTTCCGCAGGAGGTTTTCTCCCGCGAGTTCGCGAAAAAAAGATCGCCGGGTCAAGCCCGGCGATCCCACTTCGTTTTCCGCGGGTCAGTAGTAACGGCGGCCGCGCATCCGCGGGTCGCCGTCGATAAACGGGGCGCTGGCAAAGCCGCGAATGATCTCGTCGACCCGGCGGCGCTGCTGGTCGTTGAATTTCGCGTAGAGCGGTTCGGAGGCGTCGGCGATGGCGCGCAGTTCTTCCGCGCGGCTGGTCAACGCGTCGGCCTGTTTGCGGAGGATTTCGGCCGGGGTAAACGCGCGCTCTTTCTCCTTTTCTTCGCGCTTCTCATATTCGTCGTAGAGCGCGATGCGGCGTTCGGCGCGTTTTTTTGCAATGTCTTTCAGGGTTGATTCGAGGCGGCCCCATTCGCTCAACTGGTCGTCGTTGAGGCGAAGATTGGCCTTGAGCTGCGCGATCCGCGCCTCGTCCTGCGCGACAAGCTGGTTCACGGTGGGGCGGTTCTGGTTGTTCTGCGCGTTGGCGGGAAGCACCGCGGCGGTGGACAGGGCCAGGCCCAGGGCAATGGCGGCGGCAGTTCGCATGAAAGGTCTCCTCTGCTGACGGAGAGGAACGCGCGAAGACCGGATTTGTTGCTTCGGGGGAACAAAAAAGCGTTGGGCCGCCGGGGGGGGCAACGGCGGCCCAACTTCAGAAGCGTTCGCCAGTCTGTGAGAAGACCCTTTGGAGGTCGGCGTCCAGCTTCCGATACTTATGTAGTGCGCCTAGCCCGGACCGCGAGGTCCTTCGCCGCGATTTTCAAAGTGTCGCATCATGCCGCGATGGCGGCCCGGCAGCAGCGTTTGCAGGCGGCGCTTCTGGTTCTCATCCAGCGAGGCGTAAAGCGGCTGGGCAGCTTCGGCGAAGCGCTTCATGTCAGTGGCGCGCTCGGCCATGTTGTCCGCGCGCTTTTTCAGGCGCTCGACGGGGTCGAAAGCGGGCGGTTCCTTGCCTTCGCGGATTTCGGCGCGGATCTTCTGCATCTGCTCGCGGCGGGCGGCGAAGTGGTCACCCCACTTCTTGCCGAGGTCGCGCACGAGTGCTTCGACCGGCGCCCAGAGTTTTTCCTGCTCCGCATTCAGGCGCAGCCCGGCCTTGATGGCGGCAATGCGCGCGTCGAGGAAAGCGGCGCGGTCGTCGGCGCTCAAGGGGCGGCGGTTACGCCAACCGCGTTCGCCGCGCGGCTCGTACTGAACGAGATCGAGCGCTTTTTCGAAGCGCTTCTCGAAACCATGATCCGCGCGATGCTGCGCATAGGCTTTGACACCGAAAGCGGTGCCGCCGAGCGCAAGGATCGCGGCGGAGGCGATGATCCATTTCTTCATTAGCGAATAACTCCCACGGAGAAGGCTCTTGTTGACGTCAAACATGAGCGCGGCGGGGGCGTTGTTCAAATGAATCTTGCGTAACGATCGCGTTACGCGGCCGTAATGTGCCGGTAAGGTTTGGCCGCGCTATCGGCTCGGGCCGCGAGCACCAATACAGCGATCAGACAGGATCTGGTGTTGTTCGAACGATCGACTGCGATGTTGATAAGGGTAATCGCAAGAAATGCGGCACGCCGAGCGAGGGAGACTGCGCGGCGCACGAAAAGGGTTCCCATGCGCCGCGCTTTCGTTTTTTAGTCTTCCGGGCCGATCATTTTCTCGGGCCGCACGAGTGCATCGAAGTCCTCGTTCGAGATGAAGCCGCCGCCGACTGCTTCCTCGCGGAGCGTGGTGCCGTTCTTGTGGGCGGTTTTCGCGATCTTGGCCGCGTTGTCGTAGCCGATCTTCGGCGCGAGCGCGGTGACCAGCATCAGCGAACGCTCAAGGAGGTCCTTGATCTTGGTCTCGTTCGCCTGAATGCCGACGACGCAGTTGTCGGTGAACGAAATCGCGGCATCGCCGAGCAGCTTGACCGACTGCAATAGCGCATAGGCCATCACCGGCTTGAACACGTTCAGTTCGAAATGACCCTGACTGCCGGCGGTGGTGACGGTGACCTGATTGCCGAATACCTGACAGCACACCATGGTCAGCGCTTCCGCCTGCGTCGGATTTACCTTGCCCGGCATGATCGAGGAGCCGGGTTCGTTTTCGGGAAGCGAAAGCTCGCCGAGACCTGAGCGCGGACCGGAGCCGAGGAAGCGGATGTCGTTCGCGACCTTGAACAGCGCGGCAGCGGTGGAATTCAATGCTCCGTGCACGGCGACATAGCCATCATGGGCGGCCATGACCTCGAATTTGTTGGGCGCCGAGGTGAAAGGGAGTTTGGTCATGTCCGCGATCTTCTGCGCGACCTTCTCCGCGAAGCCCTTTTTGGCGTTCAAGCCGGTGCCGACGGCGGTGCCGCCCTGCGCCAGCGGGTAAAGTTCGGAAAGCGACGCGCGGACGCGGGCGATCGCGCTCTTTACCTGTGCGGCATAGCCGGAGAATTCCTGGCCAAGCGTAAGTGGCGTCGCGTCCTGCGTGTGGGTGCGGCCGATCTTGATGATATGCGCAAAGTCCTTCGACTTTTGTTCAAGCGCCAGATGCAAATGCTCAAGCGCAGGTATCAGATTGCCACTGATTTCTTCGGCGGCAGCGACATGCATCACGGTCGGGAACGAGTCGTTCGACGACTGGCCCATATTGACGTGGTCGTTGGGGTGCACCGGCTTCTTCGAACCCATCGTTCCGCCGAGCAGTTCGATCGCGCGATTCCCGATGACCTCGTTCGCATTCATGTTGGATTGTGTGCCTGAGCCGGTCTGCCAGACTACTAATGGGAAGTGATCGTCGAGCTTTCCGGAAATTACTTCGTCCGCAGCATTGCAAATGGCGTCGGCAAGTTTGCCATCCAGCAGGCCAAGCTCTTTGTTGGTCATGGCCGCCGACTTTTTCAGCAAACCGAATGCACGAATGACAGGCTTCGGCATGCGCTCGCCGCCGATGCGGAAATTCATGATCGAACGCTGCGTCTGCGCGCCCCAATAGCGGTCGGAAGCGACTTCGATAGGGCCAAAGGTATCGGTTTCGGTGCGTGTCTTTGTCATTTCTGCTCTCGTCTCGAATTCTGTTGCGCTGCTCTAGCACGGTCCAAAGTTTTTCGCGTCGCAACGCGTGTACCGAGCAGTAATCTGGATGAGAAGATCATATTACCTTTTAGCAAAATCAGACGAATTCGTACTTGCGGAGAATGATTTAGTCCGTAATGTTCTCGCCCGTTGACGCCAACGGAAACCAAAAAAATCCGACGCGTCTGGGGATGGGAAAAGGAAGCGGCCCATGGCCGACGTGATTAACTTGCGCCGTGTGCGCAGGGCCAAAGCACGTGCCGAAAAAGAAATTGTTGCCGCGGAGAACCGCGCGCAATTCGGCCGACCTGCGCACGAGCGCAAACTGGCGGCCGAGCTGGAAGAAAAGCGCAACCGCACTCTCGATCTGCATCGCCGCGCAGACAGAGAGGGGCGGTGATGAAAAGTCCGGTTGTAAAACGCTCGATTGTAATCGCAGGCCACAAGACCAGTGTCAGCCTGGAAGATGCGTTCTGGGATGCGCTTAAGCAGATCGCCCATGAGCGAAAGGTGACGCTTTCGGATGTGGTGCAGGAAGTCGATCAAAAGCGGAAGCAGGGAAATCTTTCTTCGGCGATTCGTCTGTTCGTGCTCGATCACTTCCGCGCAAATTATTCCGGCAGCCCGGGCCGCAGCCGCGCCGGCACGACCTGACGGGCGTTGATCGATACCGTATTTCTGCGAGTTCGCGCGCGACATGCCCCCGCGTTGAACCGCCACAATCGCTACCCTATAACCATCGCGTATTTAGAACGCGCGGCTTAGAACGCCTGCGGCGCATCGGAGGCTAATATAATGTCTTGGAAGAACCAGAGCGGCGGCCCGTGGGGAAGCGGACCGCGCGGCCCTTGGGGTTCGGGTCCGCAACCCGGACCGGGCGGCAACCAGCCGCCGGACCTCGAGGAGCTGATCCGCCGGGGCCAGGACAGACTAAAGAGTGTGTTGCCCGGCTCCGGTTCATTTGGCGGCCGCGGTATCATTATTCTTCTGTTTGCTGCGGTGCTGGTTTGGCTGCTGTCCGGGTTCTACCGGGTCAATACGGACGAACAGGGCATCGTGCTTCGCTTCGGCCGGTTCCATCAGACCACGCAACCGGGCCTCAACTATCACCTGCCGTATCCGATCGAGACGGTACTGACGCCCCGCGTCACTTTCGAAAACAAGATCGATATCGGCGTCACCATCGTCGACGACTTCCGCCGCGGCGGACGTGTCGTGCGCGACGTGCCGGAAGAAAGTCTGATGCTTACCGGCGACGAGAACATCGTCGACGTGGATTTCTCCGTGTTCTGGAGAATTAAGAACGCGCCGGACTTCCTGTTCAAGATTCAGAACCCGGAAGGGACCATCAAGGCAGTCGCCGAAAGCGTGATGCGCGAAGTTATCGGCGGAAGGCAGATTCAGCCGATCCTGACCGGCGCGCGTCAGAACATCGAGCAGGAAGTGCTCAAGCTCATGCAGAAGGTGCTCGACTCCTACGAGGCGGGCGTACTGGTTACGCGCGTTCAGTTGCAGAAGGTCGACCCGCCCTCGCAGGTGATCGACGCGTTCCGCGACGTGCAGGCAGCCCGCGCCGACGCCGAGCGTTTGCAGAACGAAGCGCAGACCTATGCCAACCGCGTCGTACCCGAAGCGCGAGGCGAGGCGGCGAAGATCCTGCAGGCAGCGGAAGCCTATCGCGAGCGCACCGTCGTGGAGGCGCGCGGTGAAGCGCTCCGCTTCCTCTCGGTCCTTGAGGAATACAAGAAGGCCCCGGCGGTGACGCGGCAGCGCATCTATCTGGAAACGATGGAGCGTGTGCTGAACGGCATCGACAAGGTCATTCTCGAAAACAACAAGGGCGGGCAGGGGGTCGTGCCCTATCTGCCGCTCGATCAGTTGCTGCGGCAGCAAACCCCGGCAGGAGCAAGGCGATGAGAACCGCGACAGGAGTTTTGGCCGTCGTCGTCGCGATCATCGTGATCGCGATCTACTCGTCGATTTTCTTCGTGCATCAAAGCCAGCAGGCGCTGGTGCTGCGTTTCGGCGAACCGATCCGCGAAATCAAGGATGCAGGGCTTAATTTCAAACTTCCGTTCGTCGACGCGGTGGTGCTGATCGACAAGCTGATCCTCGATCTCGATAACAAGCCGGAGGAAGTCATCGCCTCCGACCAGAAACGTCTGGTGGTTGACGCCTTCGCGCGTTACCGCATCGTGCAGCCGCTGAAGTTCTATCAGTCGGTCGGCACCGTTGCCGGCGCCAATTCGCGGCTGCTGCCCATCCTCAATGCGTCCATGCGAAGCGTGCTCGGCGAAGCGACCTTCATCGAGGTCGTGAAGGACGAGCGCGCGGTGCTGATGGGCCGCATCAAGGACAGCATGAACGCGCAGGCGGTCGAGAATTTCGGCATCGAAATCGTCGACATGCGGCTGCGCCGCGCAGACCTCCCCGATGCGAACAGCCAGGCGATCTATCAGCGGATGCAAACCGAACGTCAGCGCGAAGCTGCTGAAATCCGCGCGCAGGGCAATCAGGCGGCGCAGGCGATCCGCGCGAAAGCCGACCGCGACGTAACCATCATTATCGCCGAAGCCACCTCGCGCAGCGAGGAATTGCGTGGCCTCGGCGACGGCGAGCGCAACAAGATTTTCGCCGATGCGTTCGGACGCGACCCGGAATTCTTCGCGTTCTACCGTTCGATGCAGGCCTACGAGCTTGGACTGCAAAAGGACCGTACGCGGATGCTGCTTTCGCCGGAGTCGGAGTTCTTCCGGTTCTTTGCGAATCCGGGCGGCAACCCGCCGCCGGCCCCGGCCCAGCGCTGACGCACGGATGACGTTCATTCTTGCAGCTTTCGGGCTGTTGCTCGCGATTGAAGGCATTACCTTCGCGGCGTTTCCGGGCGCCGCGAAGCGTGCGGCGGCAACGGTTGCCGAAACGCCGGAAGGCACGTTGCGTTTACTTGGTCTTGGGGCGGCTATTGCCGGCGTTCTCGTGGTCTGGCTGGTGCGCGGCTAGTTCCCGCTGCCGGGCCGCCATTCCGCCGGAATCGCGCCGCATCTGATTTCGTATATCCTGTCGTTGCGTAGCATCCGCGTCCGGCGCAACCTTATGCGGCGTCCGCATTTCCGGAGGAATCACCCGATGTTCATGTCGTCCGACCGGGCGGGGAACCGCCGCCGCGTTCTCCTCGGCGCAATTCTGGTTGCGGGGTTCGCGGTAGCTACGCTCTCCGGCACCACGCGCGCAGTGATTGCGCAGACGCGGCCGGAGAATGTCGCCGATGTCGCCGCGCGGGTGCAGGACGCAGTCGTGAACATCTCGACTTCGCAGACGGTGCCCCCGAATCAAAGCGTGCCGATGCCGCAACTGCCGCCCGGTTCGCCGTTCGAGGATTTCTTCGAGGAGTTCTTCAAGGAGAAGCCGGACGGCAAGCGCACGCGCAAGGTTTCCTCGCTCGGCTCCGGCTTCGTGATCGACCCGGCTGGCATCATCATCACGAACAATCACGTCATTGCCGACGCTGACGAGATCATCGTCAATTTCAACGACGGTTCAAAATTGAAAGCAGAACTCATCGGACGCGATACCAAGGTCGATCTCGCGGTGTTGCGCGTTAAGCCGAAGGCGCCGCTGAAGGCTGTTTCCTTCGGCGACTCCGACAAGACCCGCGTTGGCGAGTGGGTGATGGCGATCGGCAATCCGTTCGGTCTTGGCGGTTCGGTGACGGTAGGCGTTGTCTCCGCGCGGAACCGCAATATCGAGTCGAGCGCGTACGACGATTTCATCCAGACAGATGCCGCGATCAATCGCGGCAATTCAGGTGGACCGCTGTTCAATCTGCAAGGCGAGGTGATCGGCATCAACACCGCGATCTTCTCGCAAACCGGCAGTTCCATCGGCATCGGTTTTGCCATACCCGCCAACACCGTACTGCCGCTGATCAAGCAGTTGCGCGAAACCGGCGAAATCCGCCGCGGCTGGATCGGCGTTTCGATTCAGCCGGTGGACGAACAGATCGCGGAGAGCCTCAATCTTCCCGGTACGCGCGGCGCGCTGATCGCGGGTGTCGGTGACAACACACCGGCCGGGCAGGCCGGTATCCAGATCGGCGACGTTATCATTCGGTTCGATGGTCAGGAAGTGAAGGAAATGCGCAACCTTCCGCGCATCGTCGCCGGTACGCCGGTCGGCAAGACGGTGGACGTGGTCGTCATCCGCAAGGGCAAGGAGCAGACGCTGAAGCTGACCGTGCAGCGGCTCGACGATCCCGACCAGAAGCCGAAAAAGCAGGTGAAGAACGAGCCGCAGCCGAAGGCGCGACCCGCAGCCAATCAGGTGCTCGGTATCGAGTTGTCTGCCATCAACGAGGACCTGCGCCGCCGTTTTCGTCTGCGCGAATCCGTGAAGGGTCTGGTGGTTACCGGCGTGGATCCGGATTCGAATGCGGCCGAGCAGAATGTCGAAGCCGGGCAGGTGGTGATCGAGTTCGGCGGCGAAGCGGTTTCCACCATCGCCGATCTGCAAAAACGTATCGATGTGCTCCGCAAATCGGGGAAAAGGTCGGCACTCTTTCTTCTGGTGAATGCCTCCGGCGAAACCCGCTTCGTGGCGGTGGCTTTGCAGTAACGCTGCGCCAATTACACACCAATTTGAACGGGCGGCCCTGAAAAGCCGCCCGTTTTTGCGTCCTGCGCCGCTTCGCGCGGGCGGAGGCTTGGAGTAGCATCCCCCGCAACGGAGCCGCCGTTGTCCATATCTGAAATCCAGTTCGCGCTGCCGCCTGGCACGGTGATTACCGGCTACGAGATCGTGCGCGCGCTGGGGGCGGGCGGTTTCGGTATCACCTATGAAGGCTTCAATCCGATCACCGAGCGCCGGGTCGCGATCAAGGAATTCTTCCCGCGCGGCATGGCCTCGCGCGAAGGCGCAACCAAGATCGTGTTCTCGCGGACCGATGCGGAAATTGCGAGCTGGGCGCTGAGGCGGTTCGAGGAATCGACCAAGGCGCTCGCCAAGTTAGAGCACGACAATATCGTCGAGGTGCTGAACTACGTCTCCGATCACGGCACCGGCTACATGGTGATGGAGCACGTCGACGGCGAAACGCTGGAGCGCTGGCTGAAAGCGCGCCGCGGGCCGCCGACGCTGGATGATATACGGCCGTTTCTCGCGCCCGTGTTCGATGCGCTCGAATACGTGCACATGCGCAACATCCTGCATCGTGATATCGCGCCCGATAACGTGATGATCGCGAAGGACGGGCGTCCGGTGCTGATCGACTTCGGCGCCATCAAGGTGATCGAGGAACAGACCCGCGCGAAATCAGGCACCAGCTTTCCGGTGGGCAAGCGGTTCTATTCGCCGCCGGAACAGTTCACCTCTTCTTCGGTCGATGCGCGCACCGACATCTATGCGCTCGCGGCGGTCTTGTACCGCGCGTTGACCGGCAGCCCGCCGGTCGATTCCGACCAGCGCAAATCCGAGATCGTGGACGGCAAGCCGGATTCGTATGTGCCGGTGCGCGAGACGCCCACAGGACGCGACGTGCCTGAAGACATCGCGTCCGCGATTGACCGCGCACTTTCGATCCGGCGCGATCTTCGCCCGGCGTCGATTGCTGAGTTCCGCGATCTGATCGGTTGGGGCAAGCATAAGAAGAGTGTTGATCTACCGAGGACTTCGTTCACGCCCGTGCAGGCTGCGGACGATGCCAATGTCGTAGCAAGTGCTCCAAGCGCCGCGCTTGCCGGAACATCCGCCGCGTCTCGTAAAGAAGACGATGAGGACATTCGCAAGGTGCCGCGTCCGTGGCTCGGCTATGCCGGTGGGGCGCTTGCCGTGCTTGTGGTAGGTGCGGCTTTCGTCGGATCTTTATGGCGGGATGAGCGCGTATCGCCGCCACAACTGCAACAGCAAACGCAGAAGCAGACGACACCCCCGTCCCAGCAGCCGCAACAACCCAAACAACAGACACAGCCGCAGCAGCCTCCACAGCAGCAAACCACGCCGCCCGATCTAACCAAGCGAACGGTGTGGATTGGTGTTCGCGTCGCTACCGCGGACGAGAAGAATTCACCTGATGCGCCGCGCGGTGCTCTCGTGCTCGAAGTTACAGCGAACGGTCCGGCGGCGAATGGCGGCATTCTGAACGGCGATGTGCTGACCCGGATTAACGGCCGCGAGATCGTGCAGTCGCGGGATATTGCTACTGCGCTGGAGAATGTGCAGCCGGGTACGAACATTGAGATCGAGCTTTACCGGACGACGGAACGCCGTTCTCTCCGGGCCACATTGCGTGCCGCCGCGCCGCCCGCGCAACAGCCGCAAAGCCCGCCGCAGCAGCAACAGCAAACCACGCCTCCTCCACAGCAGCCGGCGACGCCCCAGAATGAATCGCAGGCTTTCGCTGCGTATCAGCGCGCGCTCGCCGCGCGCGAGCGCAACGATGCCGATACCGCATTGGCGGAAGCCAACGAGGCAATCCGGCTGGATCCGACCTATACGCTCGCGTATCTCGTGAAAGCGCAGGCGCTCTATCGCAAGCAGCGTTACAACGAATCGCACGACGCGCTCGATGTTGCGTCCAGACGAGGACTGGACAGTGCCGAACTGTTCAATGTGCGCGGCCTGTTGCATCACGCGCAGCGGAATTTCAGCGAAGCGATCGTGTCCTTCAACGAAGCGGTCAAACGCGCGTCGACGAATGCGGTTTATTACGCGAACCGGGGATTATCCTATTCGCGCCTCGATAATCTCGAATCGGCATTGGCCGATTTCAACGAGGCGGTGCGCCTCGCGCCGCAACGTCACGATTTCATCGCAGGGAGAGCCGACGTATATTATGCACGCCACGATTACCGGCTCGCACTCTCCGACTACAATACGTCCCTGCGCATCAATCCCAAATCCGCGAACGTGCTGACGCAGCGCGGTTGGGCACATTTCAGGCTGAACGACCGGCGCAGTGCGCTTGCCGACGCCAACGCGGCCCTGAACGTCAATGCGAATTATGCGGGCGGGTACAATCTGCGCGGCACGCTGTTCGCAACCAACGGAGAGTTCGACCGCGCGATCAACGATTTTTCCTCGGCGATCCGGTTGAACACGAGCTGGGCGGTGGCCTATGCCAACCGCGGGCTGGCCTATTACCGCAAACAGGACCTCGCCAACGCGGAGAAGGACGTAAACGAAGCGATTCGCCTCGACCCGCGGAACGCGCTTGCGCACCAGACCCGGGGCTACGTCTACCAGGCCAGGGGACAGCGCGATCTTGCGATCGAGGCGTTCCGGACCGCGCTCCAGCTCGACCGGACGCTCGACGAGAGCCGCAAGCGGCTTCAGCAACTGGGCGTGACACCCTGACGACGGCCAGCGCCGATCACGCAATCGCGTTTGCGCGTGAATAGCCTTCGGCTTAGCATCCGGCCGGTTCAGGGAGACCCTTCAAAGTGCGCACAAGCGATATGCCTTTCGCCCTCCAGCCGGGCACCATGATCACCGGCTATGAAGTCGTGCGCGCGATCGGAGCCGGCGGCTTCGGCATTACCTATGAGGGTTTCAACCCGATCACCGAGCGCCGGGTCGCAATCAAGGAATTTTTCCCGCGGGGGATCGCTTCCCGCGACGACGCCACCCGCATTGCCTATTCGCAGCAGGATAATGAAGTCGTCTCCTGGGCGCTGAAGCGCTTTGCCGAATCCACCAACCGGCTCGCCAAGCTGAAGCATCCGAACATCATCGAGGTGCTGAACTACGTTGCCGACAACGGCACCGGCTACATGGTGATGGAGCATGTGGACGGCACGACGCTGGAAGACTGGCTGCGCGAACGCTCCACGCCGCCGCAGGTGGCCGAACTGGGACCGATCTTCGATCCGGTATTCGACGCGCTCGAATATGTGCATTCGTCGAACCTGGTCCACCGCGACATCGCGCCCGACAACATCATGATCCGCAAGACCGACGGTCGTCCGATGCTGATCGACTTCGGCGCGTTGAAGATCATCGAGCAGCATACGCGGGCCGCGCATGCGCAGACGCCGAAAACCTTCGGCGTGATGAAACAGAACTACTCCGCGCCGGAACAAAGCGAAGAGGGCGGCCCGCCCGACCCGCGGCTCGACATCTATTCGCTGGCGGCAACGATCTATCGCGCGCTATGCGGCAAGCCGCCAGTCGATTCCGACAAGCGCAAGACCGATCTCGCACTGCGTGGTCAGGATTCCTACATTCCGATGACGCAGGCGGCGCTGGTGCCGGTCGCGCCGGAATTCGCTGCTGCGATCGACGCAGCAATGTCGCTTCGCCCGGAAGGAAGGCCTTCGACCATCCGCGAGTTTCGCGAGCGTCTTGCTGCGCGCGGCATGGGAAGTACGGCGGGTGCTTCCGCGGAAGACGAGACCATTCTCGCTCCGAAAGAAAACAAAGGACCGAGACATCCGCCTGCGCCGCCGCTTCGCGCAGGGCAGACTCCGCCTCCGGCCTATGCGGCACAGGCAGCCGCGCCGGTCGCGGCCATGAGCGCCACAAATGATCCCGGTCAGGCTTCGGCCGGCGCATATACGCCGCCGGGCGGCGAGACCGCCACAGTAAAACGCTCCGGAATCTCGTGGCTCAACATCGCAGGTATCGCGATCGTGCTGGTCGGCGCGATCGGCGTGTTGCTGCATCGTCCGGTGATCCAGTTCATCGAACGCATGACCAACATGCAGATCATGTCGGATCGGCCGCAGAACACGACGCAGCAACAGACGCAACCGCAGCAACGGCAACAGCAGCCGCAGCAGAAGCAGTTGCCGCAGCAGCAGACGCTGCCGCCTGCTTCCAATGTGCGCGACTCGCAGGCGGCGTTCGAGCGCGGCCTGCGC
This sequence comes from Xanthobacteraceae bacterium, assembly GCA_019454205.1. NCBI lineage: Bacteria > Pseudomonadati > Pseudomonadota > Alphaproteobacteria > Hyphomicrobiales > Xanthobacteraceae > Xanthobacteraceae bacterium. Next base: position 2,122,496 of record CP075369.1, on the reverse strand, counting down.
GCGCAGCGCGATGGCAATAACCAGCAGGCCATCACCGATTTCAACGAGGCGATCAGGCTCGATCCCAACAACGCGTCGGCCTATGCGAGCCGCGGCCTTTCCTATTATCGCAACGGAGACGCGACCCGCGCCTATGCGGATTATTCGGACGCGATCCGCCTCGCGCCGGACGGCCAGCGTTCGGCAGCCGCCTATGCGAACCGCGCCATCATCCAGCGCGAGCGCGGCAATATCGACCGCGGGTTTCTCGATGCCGAAAACGCCATCCGCCTCGATCCGCGGCTGGCGAGCGCATACAACACGCGCGGCAATCTCCATTATGACAACGGCAACCACGACGCGGCCATCGCCGACTACAATCAGGCGCTCACGCTTGACCCGCAGTATGCCGTCGCGCTCTCGAACCGCGGCAATGCCTATTACGCAAAACGTGATTACCGCCGCGCGATCGACGACTATTCCGCCGCGTTGCGCATCAATCCGCGCCATGCACCGGCACTGGTCGGACGCGGCAACGCCTATGACCAGCAGAAGAATACCGATCAGGCGCTCAAGGATTACAGCGATGCCATTCGCGCCAACCGCGATTACGTTACGGGCTTCCTGAATCGCGGCCGTATTTATCTGGACCGGCGCGACTTCATCAGCGCACTGTCGGATTTCTCCGATGCGGTGCGGCTCGATCCGAAGCACGCCATCGCGCATCAGGGCAGGGGTCTCGCCAATGAGGGGCTGGGCCGGCGCAACGAGGCGGTCACCGATTTGCGTCAGGCGCTGCGACTCGATCCCAAACTGCAGCGCGCACGCGACGCGTTACGCCGTTTGGGCGTCGAACCCTGATGTAGTAACAAGAAACAATCTCGTCGGGGTTTGGCGTGGCTGAACAAAGCGTACCTTTCGCGCTGCCGGTAGGCACGGTAATCGCAGGCTATGAAATCCGGCGCGTGCTCGGCGCGGGCGGCTTCGGCATCACGTACGAAGGCTACAATCCCGTCACCAAGCGCAAGGCGGCGATCAAGGAGTTCTTCCCGCAAGGCATCGCCTCACGGAATAACGCCACGCAGGTCGCCTACTCCGACAACGACCGCGACGTAGTGGCGTGGGCGCTCGACCGCTTCCGGCGCTCGACCACCGAACTGAGCGATTTCGAACATCCCAATATCGTGCCGGTGCTCAACTACGTTCCTGCACACCAGACCGGCTACATGTTCATGGAGCAGGTCGAGGGCGAAACCTTCGAACAGTGGCTGCGCGGCAAGGGTGACGCGGTCCGTTACGCCGAAATCTGCGAGATCCTCGATCCCGTTTGCGACGCGCTGGAATATGTCCACGCGAAGAAATTCATTCACCGCGACATTGCGCCCGATAACATCATGATCCGCGCCGACGGCCGGCCCATGCTGATCGACTTCGGCGCGATCAAGATCATCGCGCAGCAGACGCAGTTGCGTGGAACGCAGCCGAAAACTTATGGCGTCGCGAAGCAGCATTATTCGCCGCCGGAACAGCTCGACAGCGATGCGACACTCGATCCGCGCGCCGACGTTTATGCGCTTGCAGCGGTGGTCTTCCGTGCGGTCAGCGGCGAGCCGCCGGTGGATGCCGAGAAGCGCAAGACCGGCATCGTGCTGCGCAATCAGGACCCGTTCGTTTCGGTTTCGCAGGTTGCGCGAATTGCCATTCCAGAACTTGCTGCGCAAGCTATCGACCGCGCGTTGTCACTGAAGCCGGATGAACGGCAGGATTCCATCGCGGAGTTCCGCGCCGCTTTGCAGGACCACGCCGCCGAGAGCCAACTCGTCAAGGCTGCGCAGTTGCAGCCGCCGGTGCCGTTGCGCACACCCGGCTTCTCCGCGCCGCCGGGTGCCGCTGGACATACGGGCAAGGGTGGTGCGCCTACCGCCTTGTACGAACAGTCTCTGCCGGTTGCGGAGAAGGCTGCACCCGAAAAGCAAAGCGAAGGCACGCGGCCCTATGCGCCAGCGGCGAAGGCGACCGAAGTCGCGGCAACGCCCGCGCCGCCTCCGCGCCGCGGCCCGCCTCCGCGCAAGCCTGCGCCGCCGTCTCCCGCGCCGGTGAAGGAAGCCCCGCAGGCAACGCAACGCGCTGCGGAAGCGGCTGCCACCACGCCCCGCCGCGCTCCGCCGCCACGCGAAGCAATCGGCGCAGCACAAGCTGCCGTGCCGCCTGCGCAGGCCGCTGCGCGCGAAGCCTCGCCGCGAACCAGCGATCGCGATGCTTCCCGCAAAAGCGCTTCCTGGATCGGTTTTGCCGCCCTCGGTGCTGTGGGAGCCATCGTGCTGGGCGTCGTCTTGTTTTCGTTCTTCCAGAACCGCACGCCGGTGACGCTTGAGCAGACTACCCGACAGAACGACCGCACGATCCAGCCGAGGAACGACCAACCTCCGCCGCAGCAGAATCGCAACAACCAGGATCGGGCCATCCCGCACGATCTGGTCGACGTGCCGAAGGATACCGGCGAGTAGCGCTTTCCGGTTTGCCCCTCATGTTCACGCCCATTTGTAGCCGGGTACACCGGCTTTCTCCGTTGTCACGGATTCTTGTGGCCTTGTGAGCGGGTTGTTGCGCTACACCGCTAGGGACCAGAGACGGCAGGAGATACAAGGTATTCGTCCGGTTCCGGCACCCCTCGCGCTTCTCGCGTTCGGGGCCTTCGGGTACCATCCGGCGGGGAGCGAAGTTTGAGCCAGAACCACATACCCTTTGCGCTGCCGATCGGCACGGTGATCTCCGGATTCGAGATCATCCGCGTGCTTGGCGTCGGCGGGTTCGGCATCACCTACGAGGGCTACAACCCCGTCACCAAGCGTAAGGCGGCGATCAAGGAATTCTTTCCGCGCGGGATCGCCTCTCGCGACAACGCGACCCAGGTCGTGTTCTCGCGGCAGGATCAGGACGTGGTGTCGTGGGCGCTGGAGCGCTTCCGCCGTTCCACCACCGAACTTTGCGATCTGCGCCATCCGAATATCGTGGACGTGCTGAATTACGTTCCCGCCAACGAGACCGGCTACATGTTCATGGAGCAGGTCGAGGGCGAGACGCTGGAGCAATGGCTCTCGCGGAAGGGCGACGGCGCTACCTACGAAGAATTGCACGCGATTATCGACCCGATCTGCGACGCGCTGGAATACGTGCACAAGCGCCAGTTCATTCACCGCGACATCGCGCCCGACAACATCATGATCCGCGCCGACGGGCGGCCCATGCTGATCGACTTCGGCGCGATCAAGGTGATCGCGCAGACCACGCAGACCAAGGCCGCTTCCGGCCGCAGCTACGGCGTCGCGAAACAGCATTACTCTCCGCCGGAGCAACTCGACGACGAGGGCGTGCTCGATCCGCGCGCGGACATCTATGCGATCGGGGCGGTGCTCTACCGCGCCGCGGCGGGAAAGCCGCCGGTCGATGCCGACAAGCGCAAGAACGACCTGATCCTCAAGGGACAGGACTCCTACGTTCCGCTGGCGCAGGTCACCAAGATGCCGCTGCCGGATTCGCTGGTGAAAACCATCGACCGCGCGTTGTCGTTGCGCCCCGGAGAGCGCCCGGCTTCGATTGCGGAATTCCGTGCAGGCATGAAGGGCGAAGCTGCGCCGCCCGCGCCTGACGATGACAAGACCGAACTTGGCATCAATGAAGGTGCGACCCGCGCAATCGGCACGGCGTTCGGGAATGTCGCGCGGCCACAGGAAGCGCCCGCGCAAGAACCCGTGCGGCGTCCTCCGCCGCGCCAAGTGCAACAGCCGCCGCAGGCGAATGCCGTTTCGCCAATCAAGGAAGAGCCGGAGGCCAAACGCCGCGGCATTCCGGTATTCGGTATCGTGGCGATTGCCGCGGTCGTGCTGATCATCGGCGGCGTTTTCCTGAGCGCCGTATTGTTTCCGCCCGCGACCGGTCCGAACAACAACACGAATATCACCGACAACAACGACAACAAGAACAAGGATACGAAGCCAAAAGACGACAAACAGCCTGGGCCGGGTACGACCAATCCTGCGGCGCGCGCGCAGATCGAACGCGGCGACAAGCTGCGCAACGACGGCAAGCATGACGACGCCGTACAGGCGTTCTCCGAAGCGATCCGGCTGGATCCGAAAAGCGCGGAAGCGTACCGCAAGCGTGCGGAGGCCTGGGCGTTCCGCGCGGCGACCACGACGGAAGAGCAGTACGAAATCTCGATCCGCGACCTGAACCGGGCGCTGGAGCTTGCGGGGAATAATCTGGTCGAGCGCCTCGACACCTTGAAGGTGCGTGCGCAGGTCTACGGTTTTCAAGGCAAGCAGGACAAGCAGATCGACGACCTGACCGAAGTCATCCGGGCGGAGCCGAGCAGTGCCGAGAATTACGATGCGCGGGGCGATGCCTATGCAACGCTGGGGCGGCACGATCTCGCGGTCACGGACTATACCCGCGCGATCCGGCTGAACCCGAAACAGTGGACGTATTATTCGTCCCGCGCGCTCAGCAATAAGCTGATCAAGGATTATATCGCTTCGGTCGCGGACTATTCCGATGCCATTGCGCTGCATCCGAACTTCGCTTCGCTCTACGCATGGCGCGGGGAAGTTCACGTTCTGCGCAACGACTTCGACAAGGCGCTTTCCGATTACGGCGAGGCGATCCGCCGCGAAACGAAGAACATGAATTTCTATCGCGACCGCGCGAAGGTCTACGTGCAGCGCGCCGACCGCGCCGGCGCGAACCGCCGCGATGACCTGAGCCGCGCGCGCGCCGATTACGACGTGATCCTGCGCGACAGCGGTGCTGGCGCCGGCGACTACGCGCAGCGCGGGCTTATTCTCGAAAAGCTCGGCTTGCGCATGGAAGCAATTTCCGACTTCCGCGCGGCACTTGCACGCGATTCCTCGAACGGCGATGCACAGGCGGGCCTGCGCAGGCTTGGGGGCTGAGACGGCCTCGTCAGTCTTGTGCGTGGATCAGCGCGCTCAAGTCGCTGTAATCAATCCTCGCACCGGCCGCCGCCGCCACGGCAGGCTTCGCGTGAATTGCTACCCCTAAACCCGCAGCCGTAATCATATCGAGGTCGTTGGCGCCGTCACCGATGGCAATTGTTTCTTCCGGACGGATGCCGAGTTTTGTTGTCAGTTCCTGAAGCGTCGCGAGCTTCGCGGCGCGGCCGAGGATCGGTTCCTTCACCTTGCCTGCCAGCTTGCCGTCTTCAACGATCAGTTCGTTGGCGCGATTTTCATTGAAGCCGAGCTTTGCGGCAATGATGTTCGTGAACAGCGTGAAGCCGCCGGAGACGAGGCAGGTGTAGCAACCGTTCGCACGCAGCGCTGTGAGCAATTCCTTGCCGCCTGCCGCCAGCGTGATCTTCTTCGCGATCACTTCATCGACCACGGAAACCGGAAGGCCCTTCAGCAGCGCCACGCGCTCGCGCAGCGCGGGCTCGAACTCGATCTCGCCGCGCATGGCGCGTTCGGTGATCGCGGCGACATGCGCTTTCAGCCCTGCGTAGTCCGCCAGTTCGTCGATGCACTCCTGGTCGATCATGGTGCTGTCCATGTCGGCGACGAACAGCTTTTTCCGGCGGTGCGCGACCGGCTGCACGATCACGTCGATCGGGGCGGGTGCGAGGGCGGCGCGGATGGTGCCGGCAAGTTCGCGGGCGGCGATGCCGGGCGCGGGAGCGAAGAAAATATCCGCGGCAATGCCTGCTTGCAGCACTTTCTCCGAAATCGCGTTTGGCAGTAGCGCGCGCGCTTTCGCGACCGCCGTGTCATCGACGGCGGGGCGCTTGGGATTGCTAACGAGGGTAGCGACGTGAGACATGATGCGGATGGTTCAAAAACGCGCGGTGCTTATTGCAGGGCCGACGGCGAGCGGCAAGTCGGCCCTTGCGCTTGCGCTCAGCCGCCGCACCGGTGCGGCCATCGTCAATGCCGACTCGATGCAGGTTTACCGCGACCTTCGCATCATCACCGCACGGCCGACGGAAGCCGAGGAGCGCGAAGCCCCGCATCTTCTCTATGGCCACGCGGACGCCGCCGAGCGCTATTCGGCCGGGAGCTGGCTGAAGGATGCCGCGCGCGTGCTGGACGAAGCGAAGACGCCGCCGGTTTTCGTGGGCGGCACCGGACTTTATTTCAGCGCGCTGCTGAAGGGGCTGTCTTCCATCCCGCCGGTTTCCGATGCGGTGCGTGCTGCCGTGGCAACGGAGGTGGAAGGAAAGGAACCGGCCGCGCTTCACGAAATACTTGCACGGGAAGACGCGGAGACTGCGGCGCAGCTTCGCCCCTCCGACCGGCAGCGGATACTACGCGCGCTCGAAGTGTTTCGCGCGACGGGCAGGGGCCTGGCAAGCTGGCAACGCGAGCCGGGCCGCCCCGTGCTGCTCCCCGGTGAATACGACGCGATTTTTTTGCAAACGGATCGCGACGCGCTCGCACGGCGCATCGACGCGCGCTTCGACAAGATGCTGGAAGAAGGCGCGCTCGACGAGGTGCGCAGCCTCGCTACACGCAATCTCGATCCGAAACTTTCCGCGATGAAGGCGCATGGCGTGCCGTGGCTGATCCGGCACCTGCGCGGCGAGGTTTCACTCGACGAGGTGGCGCACCACGGCAAGCTGGAAACGCGGCAATATTCCAAGCGGCAGGAAACCTGGTTCCGGAACCAGTTGCCGGAATTTCTCTGGGTCAGGCCGGAAGAAGCGCTGGCGATTCTCGCACCTTGATTGTTTCGTTTACCGAAGCTTTTCCCGCGCCCGCTCGCGCGGCCAGAGCCGTTGCGCGGCGGCTGCCGCAGCGGTGATACCAAGCGAAACGAATAGCACCACCCATGCCGGGCGGATGTGTTCGGGAAACAGCAGGTTCGCCGCGAGCACGCGCCGCCAGTCTACGCCGGTCATGGTGCCGTACCACAGCGCTTCGACGAGAACGGTGAACAGGGTTGCGGCAACGGCAAGCGCAATCAGGTGAAGAACTCCAACATTGTCTACGCGCTTCTGCATGGAACGGTAGAACAGAAGCCACGCAAGCAGGCCCGCCATCCATGTCGGCTCGTAGATATTGAGCTTCTTTTGCATCGTGAAATGAATCACCGACAGAATTGCGATCAGGTAGGTGATGCGATGCAGCCGGTTCCAGCGCGGCCCGCTCATGTAGCGGATCATGCGGTCGGTCGAAGTGATGCCGAGGAAGAAGAATCCGACCAGCGCGAACATGCCGATAATGAGATAGACGCGCGCCGCGATCTCGCGCGCGACCACGGTGAAATCGAAGCTCTGGTCGATGACATAGATTATCGCGTGCGTCATCGCGTAGAGAAACGCGCCGAAGCCGAAGGTGCGGCGGGTATTGATCCATTTCGGCGCGTTGAACAGGCGTCGCGCCGGCGTCACGCAGAGCGAAATGAAAAGAAGCCGCAACGACCAGTCGCCGGTCTGGTGGGTCAGATATTTGAGAGGCTCCGGTCCCAGCTCCCCGCCGAGCATCTTTCCGAACAGGTAGAGCGCCGGCAGGCAGCATCCTGTGAACGCGATCAGCTTGTGGGGAGAGAGGCTCCCGTTTTTCTCGCGCAGGAAGGGCAAGTGGTCGGTCCCGGTTTGGGGCAAGCTAGGCTGGTCCGGGCGTCGCCGGAACCGGCCCTGAGGCACAATCCCGTGAGTAATGCGCATTTCCTGCGCAGGCGGCGGGCTTGCCGCCCCTGAAAAGGAGGCGCATAAAGCCTTGACGCTACTCGCGAGGGCCATTAGGGTCCGCGCAACTTTTGGACGGCAGAATACCCAAATGCGCAAGATTATTATCGTAGTAGGAGGGCGCACCCCCCGCACGGCTTGAACGAGCCGGGCAGAGCGAGGTGGTGCGCAAAGGGGTCTTTCGAGGCCCCTTTTCGATTCTGGGCGACAGGAAACGAGATCGGTGAAGTGGAGCGGACGATGAGCAATGAAATGACCGGCGCGGAAATGGTGGTGAAGGCGTTGGCCGAGCAGGGCGTGAAGCATCTGTTCGGTTATCCGGGTGGCGCGGTGCTGCCGATTTACGACGCGCTGTTCCAGCAGAAGGACGTGCAGCACATCCTCGTCCGCCATGAGCAGGGCGCGGTGCATGCCGCCGAAGGCTATGCGCGCTCGTCGGGCAAGGTCGGCGCGGTGCTAGTGACTTCGGGTCCGGGCGCGACGAACGCGGTCACCGGCCTGGTCGATGCGCTGATGGACTCAATCCCGCTGGTCGTCATCACCGGGCAGGTGCCGACGCATCTGATCGGCAACGATGCCTTTCAGGAGTGCGATACGGTCGGTATCACGCGCCCCTGCACGAAGCACAACTACCTCGTGAAGGACGTGAACGATCTTTCGCGCATCCTGCATGAAGCGTTCTACATCGCAGGCTCCGGCCGTCCAGGTCCGGTGGTGGTCGATATTCCGAAGGACATCCAGTTCGCCAAGGGCAAATACACCGGCCCGAAGAATGTCGAGCACAAGTCGTACAAGCCGAAGCTCAAGGGCGACATGGCCAAGATCCAGGCCGCGGTCGAACTGATGAAGAATGCGAAGCGACCGGTGTTCTACACCGGCGGCGGCATCATCAATTCGGGCAACGAGGCTTCCGTCCTTCTGCGCGACCTCGTGAAGATCACGGGCTATCCGATCACCTCGACGCTGATGGGCCTCGGCGCCTATCCGGCGGCCGATCCGCAGTGGCTTGGCATGCTCGGTATGCACGGTACGTATGAAGCGAACTGGGCGATGCACGACTGCGACGTGATGATTTGCATCGGCGCGCGCTTCGACGACCGCATCACCGGCCGCCTCGATGCCTTCGCGCCGCATTCGAAGAAAATCCACGTCGATATCGACGCTTCCTCGATCAACAAGAACGTGAAGGTCGATATTCCGATCATCGGCGATTGCGCGCATGTGCTTGAAGACATGGTCCGCCTGTGGCGCACGACTTCGGCGCAGCCCGACAAAAAGGCGCTCGCCGATTGGTGGACGCAGATCAACAAGTGGCGCGCACGCAAGTCGCTCAACTACAAAAAATCGAGCGACGTGATTAAACCGCAATACGCGATCGAGCGTCTCTACGAACTGACCAAAGAGCGCGACACCTACATCACTACGGAAGTCGGCCAGCATCAGATGTGGGCCGCGCAGCACCTGCATTTCCAGGAGCCGCGCCGCTGGATGACTTCCGGCGGACTCGGCACCATGGGCTACGGCTTGCCGGCCGCGGTCGGCGTGCAGCTTGCGCATCCGAAGTCGCTGGTCATCGACGTCGCGGGCGAAGCCTCGGTGCTGATGACGATGCAGGAAATCTCGACGGCGGTGCAGTACCGGCTGCCGATCAAGATTTTCATTCTGAACAACGAATACATGGGTATGGTGCGCCAGTGGCAGGAACTCCTGCACGGCGGGCGCTATTCGGAATCCTATTCCGCCGCGCTGCCCGATTTCGTGAAGCTGGCGGAAGCCTATCACGCGGTCGGCATCCGCTGCGCGAAGCCCGGCGACCTCGACGCGGCGATCAAGGAAATGATCAACGTCGACAAGCCGGTGATCTTCGATTGCTTGGTTGACAAGGCCGAGAACTGCTTCCCGATGATCCCGTCGGGACGCGCGCACAATGAAATGATCCTGGGCGACGCTGCCGAGAGCATCGGCGAGGCGGTCACCGAAGAAGGAAAGATGTTGGTGTAAATCCTCATGGTTCGAGACGCGCAGCTTCGCTGCGCTCCTCACCATGAGAAATATTAAAGCCTCATCCTGAGGAGCGGGCGAAGCCCGCGTCTCGAAGGATGAGGGCGAAGAGAAAGAACTGGTGTAATGAACATGGCCGTGATCCCGACCACAACGCACTATCCGTCGCCGCAAACCGACGAGCGCGAGCAGCGCCGTACGCTATCGGTCCTCGTGGATAACGAGCCGGGCGTGCTCGCGCGCGTCATCGGCCTGTTCTCCGGCCGCGGCTACAACATCGACAGCCTTACCGTGTCGGAGACCGAGCACGAGAAGCATCTTTCGCGCATCACGATTGCGACCACTGGCAAGCCGATGGTGATCGAGCAGATCAAGCATCAGCTCGAGCGTCTTGTGCCGGTGCACCGCGTCGTCGATCTCACCGAAAGCGGCCGTGCGCTGGAGCGCGAACTTGCGCTGATCAAGGTGAAGGGCAAGGGCGACAACCGTGTCGAGGCGCTGCGTCTCGCCGACGCTTTCCGCGCACGCGTGATCGACGCTACCACCGAGAGCTTCATCTTCGAACTGACCGGCAAGTCGGACAAGATCGACCAGTTTCTGGTCCTGATGGCGCCGCTCGGCCTCGTGGAATGTTCGCGCACCGGCATTGCCGCCATCGCGCGCGGCCCTGAGGGAATGTAGGCCTCGCAAACTGCGCTGGATCAATTTGCTTGCAACAGCGTTTGAATAGGCTTGGTTCCGTCTGTTCATTTTGCTGGGGCGCACAATGGATTTCGGCAGCGATTTCTGGACATTCGTAGCGATCGGGATTTTCGCGCAACTTGTCGACGGCGCATTGGGCATGGCGTTCGGCGTGATCGGTTCATCTGTTCTCATGGCCAGCGGCGTTGCACCGGCACAGGCGAGCGCGATGATTCACATCGCGGAAATCTTCACGACCGCCGCGTCGGGCATCTCGCATTACGTCAACAAGAACGTCTCCTGGAGCATCGTGAAGCGCATTGCGCTTCCTGGCGTGATCGGTGGCATCGTCGGCGCGACGGTGCTGGCGAATATCGATGGCAAGAAGATCGCGCCGTTCGTCAGTACCTACCTCCTTATCATCGGCGTTATCATCGTCATTCGTGCGTTGCGTGCCTTCGCGGTCGTCGATCCGAGCAGGCGCGGGATGCCTGCGATTGGCTTTGCTGGAGGCACGCTGGATGCGGTTGGCGGGGGCGGCTGGGGTCCGGTCGTGACTTCCACGCTGATCGGAACCGGGCATGTGCCGCGCTATGTGATCGGGTCGGTGAACCTCACCGAGTTCTTCGTAACCGTCGCTACCTCGGCGACGCTCATCCTGCATCTCGGTTGGGGCGACCTTTCGCCGGTAGTGCCGCTCATTCTGGGCGGGCTGATTGCCGCGCCGTTCGCGGGCCTGATCGCGCGGGTCGCACCCACGCGCATCCTCATGGTCGTCGTGGGCCTGCTGGTGATCGGCCTCGCGACCCGCTCGTTGCTGCGCTATTTCGGTATGCTTTGACGGGGGTTGCCGGGGGTGGCGGGTCCCCCTAGAAGCTTTCGCGGAAACAGATCATGCGGGAAAACCCGCGCCTTACGGGGGTTACGACTATGCGTGTTTATTACGATCGCGACGCCGACCTGAACCTGATCAAGGGCAAGAAAGTCGCCGTTATCGGTTACGGCAGCCAGGGGCACGCACATGTGCTGAACCTGCGCGACAGCGGCGTGAAGGATGTCGCGGTCGCGCTGCGTAAAGGCTCGCAGGGCGTGAAGAAGGCCGAAGGCGAGAAGCTGAAGGTGATGGAAGTCGTCGAGGCCGCGAAGTGGGCCGACGTGATGATGATGCTCACGCCCGACGAATTGCAGGGCGACATCTACCGCGACCACCTGCACGCCAACATGAAGGAAGGCTCGGCGCTTCTTTTCGCCCACGGCCTGAACGTGCACTTCAACCTCATCGAGCCGCGCCCGGACATCGACGTGCTCATGGTCGCGCCGAAAGGCCCCGGCCACACCGTGCGTTCCGAATATCTGCGTGGCGGCGGCGTGCCGTGCCTGATCGCGATCCACAAGGATGCGTCCGGCAACGCGCACGACCTCGGCTTGTCGTATGCATCGGCGATCGGCGGCGGCCGCGCCGGTATCATCGAGACCACCTTCAAGGAAGAATGCGAGACCGACTTGTTCGGCGAGCAGGTCGTGCTCTGCGGCGGTCTGGTCGAACTGATCAAGGCTGGTTACGAAACGCTGGTTGAAGCCGGTTATGCGCCGGAGATGGCCTATTTCGAGTGCCTGCACGAAGTGAAGCTGATCGTCGACCTGATCTTCGAAGGCGGCATCGCGAACATGAACTACTCGATCTCGAATACAGCGGAATACGGCGAATATGTCACCGGCCCGCGCATCATCACCGCCGAAACCAAGGCCGAGATGAAGCGTGTGCTCAATGACATCCAGAGCGGTATTTTCACGCGCAACTGGATGCTCGAGAACAAGGTCAACCAGACTTCGTTCAAGGCGACGCGCGCCAAGCTCGCGCAGCATCCCATCGAGGAGGTCGGCGAAAAACTCCGCGCCATGATGCCCTGGATCAAGGTCAAGGCTCTGGTAGACAAGAGCAAGAACTAAAGCAAAACCGCCGGGCAAACGCCCGGCGGTTTCATTTTTGGAGAGTGCGCATGAAGAGCGTCGTCATCACCGGGGCATCAACCGGCATCGGCGAAACCACCGCGAAGTATCTCGCAGCGCAAGGGTTCAAGGTCTACGGCAGCGTGCGCAAGCCGGAGGACGGTGCGCGGCTGAAGCAGGAGATCGGCGCGAATTTCGAGCCGCTGGTCTTCGACGTGACCGACGAAGCGGCCGTGAAAGCCGCGGCTGCGAAAGTACGCGTCGACCTCAACGGCCATACGCTTGCAGGTTTGGTGAACAACGCGGGCATTGCCGTGCCCGGCCCGTTTCTGGAAACGTCACTCGACAAATGGCGCAAGCAGTTCGAGACCAACGTCATCGGGCTGATCGCGGCGACGCAGGCCTTCGCGCCGCTGCTCGGTGCGGACCTCTCGCTGCAAGGTGAACCGGGACGGATCGTGATGATCTCGTCGGTGGCGGGAAAGCGCGGCAATCCGTTCGCCGGGCCTTATTGCGCTTCCAAACATGCGGTCGAAGGACTGTCGGAATCGCTTCGCCGCGAAATGATGCTGTTCGGCATCGACGTCATCGTCATCGGCCCCGGTCCGATCAAGACGCCGATCTGGGGGAAGGGCGCTGCGCCGGATTTCTCGAAGCTCGGCAATTCGCCCTACGCGAGGCCGCTGGAAGCGGCCTATCACTTCATGCAGGAGCTGGGTGCGAACGGCTTGCCGCCGGAAGATGTGGCGAAGCTCATCCACCACGCGCTGACCGGCGCAAGCGTGAAGACGCGATACACCATTACACCGGGCGGGTTCACGCGCTGGCTGTTCAACCTGCTGCCGGTGCGGATGTCGGACCGCATCATTGCGAAGCGGCTGAAGATCGAACGGCTGCGGCCTTGATGCTTATTTCTTCTCGATTTGCTGCCATAGCCAGCGCGCGGCACCTTCCGGCGTCTGCTTGTTCTCGGCGCGGTCGGCGAGGAGCGAGGCTTCGCGCATCTTCTCGACGCTGATTGCGCCGAGCAACGGCTTGAGCGCGGAAAGCATCTTTTCGTCGTTCGCGTACTTCGGTGATACCAGCAAAATTGCATCGTAAGGCGGCAGCGAGTTTTTCGGGTCGCTCAGGACGACCAAATCGTACTGCGCAATGCGCCCGTCGCTGGAGAAGGCCGAGATCACATCGGCTTCGCCGGTCGCAACCGCTTCATACATGAACGTGCTCTGCATCTGCCGTTGCGTCCTGAATTGCAGGCCATAGGCATTGCGCAGCGCGGTCCATTCCGGGCGCACGAGAAACTCGTAGTCGGCGGCGATGGAGAGTTGCGGCGCGTAGCGAGCCAGATCGGCAATGGTCTTGATGTTCAGTTCCGCTGCTCGGGTGCGCTTCATCGCGAGGGCATAGGAATTATCGAAGCCGAGTGTGCCAGCCAGCAACACGCCCTGCGGCTCCAGCCATTTGCGGATTTCGCGCAACACTTCCTCGCGCGGGCGCACGTCGGTTCGCCGCATCTGGGTTGCCCAGATCGTTCCGGAGTAATCGACATAGACGCCGATCTCCCCGCTCAGGAGCGCATCGTAGGCCACGGTCGAGCCGAGGCCATCGCGCCGCGCGGCGGGCAGGCCGTTCTCGCGCAGCCGGTTCTCGATCAGTGCGGCGAGAATGAATTGTTCGGTGAAGGTCTTCGCGCCGACGACATAGCCGCTGCCGTTCCGCACAAAGCCGGGAACGAGCGCCGCGAAGACGACGAGCGCGATGCCGGCGGCCCCGGCGAGGATGCGATTGCGCTTTCGCGCTTTCAATCCGCTTTCGATCAGGGCGAGCAGTTGATCGACAATGAGAGCGAGTACGGCCGCCGCGACGCAGCCGAACAGCACGAACACCCAGTTCTGGGTTTGCAGGCCGGTGAAAATATAATTGCCGAGGCTGGTCTGGCCGATAGGCGTGGACAGCGTCGCGGTGCCGATCACCCAGACCGCCGCGGTGCGGATGCCCGCCATGATGACGGGAAGCGCCAGCGGCAATTCCACCATGAACAGTGCCTGCCTGCGCGTCATGCCGACGCCATTCGCAGCTTCGCTGACAGCGCCGTCGATCCCGCTTAACCCCGCGATCGTATTTCGCAACACCGGCAGCATCGAATAGAGCGTAAGCGCGAGCAGGGAGGGCAGGAACCCGAACGCGGAGAACGACGCGCCGAACAGCATCGAAGTCAGCCCGGAGATGCCGAGCAGGATCGGATAAAACAGGGCGAGCAATGCGAGGCCGGGAATAGTCTGGATCAGCGATGCGAAGGCGAGCAGTGGCCAGCGCAGCACGTTGCTGCGCGCGGCGAGAATGCCGAGTGGCAGACTGATCGCAAGCCCCAGCGCCAGCGCGGAGACGCTAAGCAAAACATGATTGCCCAGATATTCCGGAAGGCGCGCCAGCGCTTCCGCGATGCGCGGGTCAATGTCCTTCACGCGTCCCTCATCAGCGCGGAGAGACGCTTTGCCTGCCGCGCCGGGGTTTGCAGCAACTCGCGTACGTATTTGTGTTTCGCCTTGCGCGAAAGCTGTTTCGGCGTGCCCTGTTCGACAATCTTCCCGGCCTGCATCACGACGATGCGGTCGGCGAGCAGCAGTGCTTCCTGCATATCGTGGGTAATCATGACGGAAGTGAGTTTCAGCTTGTCGTGCAACGCGCGGTAATCCTGAGTCAGTGCGTCGCGTGTGACGGGATCGAGCGCGCCGAACGGCTCGTCCATCAGTACGATTTCCGGCTGCGCGGCGATGGCGCGGGCGACGCCGACACGCTGGCGTTCGCCGCCGGAAAGTTCGTGCGGCATACGGGGCGCATAGCTTTGCGGCAGATGCACAAGCGTGAGCAGTTCGCTTACGCGCTTTTCCATGCGCGATTCTTCCCACCCGAGCAGGCGCGGCGTAATCGCGATGTTCTCGGCAATCGTCATGTGCGGAAACAGGCCGACGCTCTGAAACACATATCCGATACTTCGCCGCAGCAGGATCGGGTCGGCATCGAGGACGTTATCGCCGCCAACCGTGACGCGCCCTTCCGCCGGATCGGCCAGCCGGTTGACGAGACGAAGCAGGGTTGTCTTGCCTGAGCCTGATGGCCCGACGATCACGACGAATTCGCCATGCACGATGCTCAGCGAAACATTGTCGAGCGCAGGCGCGGCGGCGCCCGGAAAGCGCTGGACCACGCGCTCGAAGGCAATCGCGCTTGTTCCCTTCTTCATGCGCGCCACCATACGCCCGAAGCGGAGCGGGCGAAACCGGCGTAGCTAATGCGGAAGGTACTGCGAGATATATTTGAACAGACCCCAACCCGGCGCGAGCAACACGAAGCCCCACACCACCGCCGAGGAAACGTTCGCAAGCTGAAACTTCCAGTGCGGTACGGAAAAGATGCCGGCAGCCAGCGGCACGAAGGCGCGCAGCGGTCCGGAGAAGCGACCGATGAATACGCCCATCGCGCCCCATTTACGCATGAAGTCGTCGGCGCGCTTCGTGAACTCCGGATATTTCGAAAGCGGCCAGTGGTGATGCGCGCTGTCCTTGAAGTAGTAGCCGACGACATAGGACAGCCAGTCGCCGAGGATGCCGCCGATCACCGCACCCCACCATATCGGCCAGAAGCTCAGGCCTGCGCTACCGATCAGCCCGCCGATGCCGACCAGCATGACGGTGGCAGGAACGAAGAACGATACGACGGCCAGCGACTCCGCGAAGCAGAGCAGGGCGACGATATAGGGCGCCCAGTGCTGGTTGAGCTTGACGAAGTTGATGACGTCGGCGGCGATGGTGGAGAAGAAGGACACGCGGCGTTTCCGAGGTTATAGTTCCGGCGGCCCGGTTATCCTGTTTCACACAATCGCGGCACAAATAAAATACCTGTCCTGCGGCGTGCGGAACTCATGAACATCCTTTCGATCCAGTCTCATGTCGCTTACGGGCATGTCGGGAACGCCTCGGCGGTATTCCCGTTGCAACGGCTGGGTGCGGACGTATGGCCGGTGCATACGGTCCAGTTCTCGAACCACACCGGCTATGGCGCATGGCGCGGACAGGTTTTCGCTGCTGATCTGATCCGCGACGTGGTCACGGGAATTGCGGAGCGCGGTGTGCTGCCGAAGTGTGACGGTGTTTTGTCCGGTTACATGGGTGACGCCGCCACGGGGGAAGCCATTCTGGAAAGCGTTGCGAAGGTGAAGGCCGCCAACGGCAATGCGCGTTATTGCTGCGATCCCGTGATCGGCGATGTAGGCCGCGGCGTGTTCGTGCGGCCCGGCATTCCGGAGTTCATGCGGGAACGGGCGCTGCCGGCGGCGGACGTTGTCACGCCCAACCAGTTTGAACTGGATTATCTTTCCGGCATGGAGACGAAGTCGCTCGCGGCGGCGCTTCGCGCGGCCGACGCAATTCACAAGATCGGGCCGTCTACGGTGCTTGTCACCAGCCTGCATACGGATGCGACGCCGGAAGGCAGCATCGACCTTATGGTCTCGGATCGCGAAGGAAAATTCCGCGTGCGGACGCCGCTCCTCAATCTGTCGGTCAACGGCGCCGGTGACGCCATCGCTGCGCTGTTCTTCTTTCATCTCCTGAAAACCGGATCGGCGGGCGCGGCGCTCTCGAATGCCGCTTCCTCGGTTTATGGTCTGCTGAAGCGCACGCTTGCCGCCGGCTCGCGTGAAATCCTGCTGGTCGAAGCGCAGGAAGAATATGTTTCGCCAAGCGAGACCTTCATGCCGGAGAAGCTCGCATGAAGATCACTCGCCTGAACGAGATCGACGTGCGGCTGGAGCCGCGCGAATGGCGCTGGGCCACGGATAACCGCAACGACATTCTCGCGCATTTCGAGCGGATGCGTGCGCAACGTCCGGGGATGTGGAACGGTCGTGTGTTGTTGGTGCACCGCTGGCAGATCGACGGCGAGGTGTTGCGCGCTGCCATGTTCGAAACCGATTTCGCGAGCCTGGTCACGCATCGCGCATTTGGTTTCCCCGATGAGGGAATATTCCACTGCGCGAGTGGCGGCGTGTTGCGGACGACCGACGGCGCCTTCGTGCTCGGCGTGATGGGGCTTGATACGGCAAACGCGGGGCGCATTTATTTTCCCGCAGGCACGCCCGACCCCGGCGATATTCGCGAAGATGGTAGCGTCGATCTCGCCGCCAATCTGGTGCGCGAACTGGACGAGGAGGCCGGATTGATCCCGGGCGAATACACCGTCACGCCCGGCTGGACGGCAGTGAACGCAGGTTCGCGGCTGGCGCTGCTCCGCGAAATCGACCTTCCGCTCGAGGCCGAAGCACTGGCGGAGAAGATCCGCGGAAACATCGCGAAGCAGCGCGTCCCGGAGTTGGCGGATGTCGTGATCGTGCGCACGCGCGCGGATTTCAGTCCGGCAATGCCCGGTTTCGTGCGCGCTTACCTGAACGCAAAATTGCCGCCCGAAGCGGCGTAGGAGGAAGCATGGAGCGCTCGCAACTGGTCAAGCGGTTTCGCGTTGCCGACGGCAAGGGCTTCAAGTTGTCCGATTACGATCCACGCGATACCGCGAACCTCGATATCGGCAAGCAGGAGGCGAAAGAGCGGCTGGAGAACGATATCAAGTCGCTCAACGAATTGCAGGAGAGGCTTTACGCGCAGGATCGCTGGTCCGTACTTCTCATTTTTCAGGCGATGGATGCCGCGGGCAAGGACAGCGCCATCGAGCATGTGATGTCCGGCATCAATCCGCAGGGTTGTCAGGTCCATTCGTTCAAGGCGCCGACCGTAATCGAACTGGATCACGATTACATGTGGCGCACGACCTGCGCGTTACCTGAGCGTGGGCGTATCGGCGTTTTCAACCGCTCGTATTACGAAGAGGTCCTCGTGGTGCGCGTGCGTAAGGAAATCCTTGCGAAGCAGCGGCTGCCGCAGGAACTGGTGACCGACAAGATCTGGAGCGAGCGGTTCGAGGATATTCGCGCGTTCGAGCGTTACATGGCGCGCAACGGGACATTGATCCTGAAGTTTTTTCTCTACGTCTCGAAAGACGAGCAGAAGAAGCGATTTCTGGAGCGCATCGACGAGCCGGAAAAGCGCTGGAAGTTCAATCCGGGCGATGTCGAGGAACGAAAATACTGGAAAGATTATATGAGTGCCTATGAGGATGCGATCCGCAATACCGCCGCGCCACATGCACCCTGGTATGTCGTGCCGGCCGACCGGAAGTGGTTCACGCGTCTCGTGGTCGCTGCCGCCATCGACGAGGCCATGCAGGGTCTCGGCCTGGAATTCCCCAAGGTTGATAAGGCTGCGCTGGAAACGATGATGCAGGCGCGCGAAACGCTGGCGAAGGAATAAACCGGACGCTCAGCGATAGCCGTACTTGCGCTTGGTTGCCTGCAATTCGCGGAGCGCCTGCGCGCCGTCGCCGGAGGCGCAGAGCGCGCGCACCGGGCCGAGATCGGTCGCGATGCGCGGGAAGACGTTACGGTCGAGCGAGCCGGTGCCGACGTCGGTGGCGATGATCTTCTGAAAGGCGTTGATCGGGTTCGCGCATTCGGGCGGGCCGTTGGAAGGGGCCAGCGAAGCGATCTGCGGGTCCGGCTCGTTCGCAGGCGCGGGAGCCTGCGTCTGCGTGCTGGCGCACGCGGCGCACAAAGCGACAACCGGAAATATGAGAAGTGCGCGTTTCATTCCGTACCGTCTCTTGTTTGTGTGGGTTTGTAACGGAATAATGGTTGATGCAACCTAAAAGGAATTCCCATGTGGGTCTCCCGTACAATTGCGGTACTTTTCGGATTTGCCGGGCTGTGCGCCACGCTGCCTGTGCTTGCTGCTGAGCCGATTGTTGAGGTCGTCTCTCGCGGCCAGAAAATCCGCGCCATTCTGCTCAAGCCAGAAAAGCCGGTGGCGAGCGTGATCCTGCTCGCGGGCGGTCATGGCAATCTTCAAATTGCTCCTGATGGTGCGATTGGTTGGGGACGGCGCAATCAGGTCGTTCGCACCCGTGCCAACTATCAGGCGGCTGGTTTCGCGGTTCTCGTTCCCGACATCGCACCGGACTGGAAAGCGCCGGGCCAAAAGGGCGGCGTTGTGCAGGGCTATCGTTTCAATCCGGTGCACGGCGGCGACATCGGAGCGCTGGTCGAATACATGCGCGGCATTGCCGAGCCGGTATTTATCGTGGCGACCAGCCGCGGCGCTGTCACCGCGGGCGTTGCGCTGCTCGTGGCTGACGGCAAGCGCAAACCGGACGGCATGGTTCTAACCTCGCCGATGCTGGTGCCGGTCGAGCCGAGGGTTCCGAGTTTCATCCGCGCGATTCAGGGAAACAAAGCAAAGGCGCAGGTGCCGATGCTGCTGGTTGGTCACAGGAAGGATACCTGCCGCTGGACCTTGCCGGAGACGCTGGAGCAGTTTCGCGCGTGGCGTGGGGGTGGTGACATTGAAATCGTTTTCCTCGACGGAGAGCCTGGAAGCGGCGACCCCTGCCAAACGGAGGCTGCGCATGGCTTCTATGGGATCGACCAGCAGGTAGTGGATATCGTCGCGGGTTGGATCAAACGTCAGAAGCGCTGACCTTTGCCTGAAGAAGCGGCTTGCGCGGGCCGGGAGGGCTGGCTAGAACGCCCGCGATCCTGCGCTTACCGATTGCTAACCAAATCGGTTCAGGTTGCGGGGAACAGAGAGCCACGCCTGACGCCATGACGAATTTCCGCGATATGCGTCTCGCCACCCGGATCGCCGCGATCCCGGGTAACGCTCTCATTCTGACCGGTCTCCTTCTGCTTCGCCGCCCCTGAGGCCGGCTGGGCGCTTGCGCCTTGGCTCTCAGGGGATCCGACGACGCAACCCCGGAGTGCTGGAGCAGCGCAAGTTCTAGAAGGACCACAGCCATGACCGACCAAAACAATCCTGCGCCGAAAGGCAGCGAAAAAGACCGCGTATTGATCTTCGACACCACGCTCCGCGACGGCGAGCAATGCCCCGGCGCGTCGATGACGTTCGAGGAGAAGATCGAGGTCGCGGAACTGCTCGACGACATGGGCGTCGATATCATCGAGGCCGGCTTTCCGATTGCATCCGAAGGCGACTTCCATTCAGTCGCGGAAATCGCGAAGCGCTCGAAGAACTCGATCATCGCCGGGCTGTCGCGCGCGGCATTCAACGACATCGACCGTTGCGCGGAAGCGGTGAAGTTTGCGCGGCGTCCGCGCATTCATACGTTCCTGTCCACTTCGCCCGTGCACATGAAATACAAGCTCCAGAAGGAGCCGAACGAAGTCTACGAGATGGTGATCGCGCAGGTGACGCGTGCGCGTAATCATGTTGACGATGTGGAGTGGTCGGCGGAAGACGGCACGCGCACGGAACTGGATTTCCTCTGCCGTTGCGTCGAAGCCGCGATCAAGGCTGGCGCGACCACGATCAACATTCCGGATACGGTCGGCTACACCACGCCGGCGGAATACGCGCAGTTGTTCAAGACCGTGCGCGAGCGCGTGCCGAACTCCGACAAGGCGCGCTTCTCGGTGCATTGCCATGACGATCTCGGCATGGCGGTCGCGAATTCGATTGCGGGCGTCGAGGGTGGCGCGCGGCAGATCGAATGCACCATCAACGGCATTGGCGAGCGGGCGGGCAACGCTTCGCTGGAAGAAGTCGTGATGGCGCTCCGCACCCGCGCGGACATCTATCCATACTGGAACAACATCGACGCGACGATGCTGACACGCGCTTCCAAGCTGGTGTCCGCGGTGACTTCGTTCCCGGTGCAGTACAACAAGGCGATTGTCGGCCGGAATGCCTTTGCACACGAGAGCGGCATCCATCAGGACGGCATGCTAAAGCATACACAGACCTACGAGATCATGCGGCCGGAAGATGTCGGCGTGTCGAAGACCTCGCTGGTCATGGGCAAGCATTCGGGCCGCCATGCCTTCCGCGAGAAGCTGAAGGAACTCGGCTACGAACTCGGCGACAATTCGCTGAACGACGCCTTCAACCGCTTCAAGGCGCTCGCCGACAAGAAGAAGCACGTCTACGACGAGGATATCGTCGCGCTGGTGGACGACGAGATTGCGCAGGCGCACGACCGCATCAAGATCGTATCGCTGTCCGTGGTTGCGGGTACTCAGGGTCCGCAGCGCGCGACGCTGCGCCTCGACATCGACGGCAAGACGGTCACGGAAGAGGCGACCGGAAATGGTCCGGTGGACGCGATCTTCAACGCGATCAAGTCGCTGGTGCCGCACACGGCGAAGCTGATGCTCTATCAGGTCCATGCCGTGACCGAGGGCACCGACGCGCAGGCGGAAGTCTCGGTGCGTCTGGAAGAGGGCGGCAAGGAAGTGTCCGCGCGCGGCGCCGATGCCGACACACTGGTTGCTTCGGCCAAGGCCTATATCAACGCGCTGAACAAGCTCTCGCAGAAGCGCCAGTCGGTGAACCCGCAGACGGCGGCGGGCTGAACGCAGCGTTAAAAAAGAAAACGGGCCGCTTTTTTGCGGCCCGTTTTTTTATTCCGCAGGCACGATTTTCGTGCCGTGCGATTTCTTTTCCCCAAAGCGGCGTTTGCGCCACTGCGCCATCTGCTCGATGCCCATGAGCATCGCGGGTGTAACCACGAGGGTCAGGATCGTCGCAAAGCCGAGACCGAACACGATTGCCGTGGAGAGATTGATCCACCACTGCGTCGCAGGCGCGCCGATCGCGACTTCGCGCAATACGAAGTCGAGGTTCACGCCGAAGGCGATGGGCAGCACGCCGAGGATGGCCGCGACGGCGGTCAGCACGACGGGGCGGGCACGTTCGCGGCAGGTGAGCAGGATTGCCTCGTAGGCTTCCATGCCTTCGCGCCGCAGCCGGTCGTAGGTGTCGATCAGCACGATGTTGTTGTTCACGATCACGCCCGCATTCGCGATCACGCCGATGCCGCCCATGACCACGCCGAACGGTTGGCCCATCAGCATGAAGCCAAGCATTACGCCGAAGGTGGAGAGCACGACCGCGGTGAGCACCACGAACACCGAGGTGATTTTGTTGAACTGCGCAAGCAGGATCGTGAAGATCAGGAAGATGGCGGTTAGGAATGCGGTGACGAGGAATGCGCTGGCCTTCTCGCGTTCTTCGTCCTCGCCTTTCATCTTCCACAACACGCCTTCGCCGAGCGATGTCTTCTGCAATTCGGCGGCGATTTCCTGCTGCACGGTGGCGGCCTGCACATGCGCCGCGATATTCGACTGCACGGTCATCACGCGGTTGCCGTTGACGCGCTTGATGTAGCCGACGCGCTTTTGTGGCACGCGCTCAACAAAGTTGCCGAGCGGCACATAACCGGCCGTGGTTTGCGCGCGCAGTTCGTCGATCTCCTGCAGCGAGCGGCGCTCGTGCGGGAAGCGGATGATAATGTCGACCGGTTTATCAGACTCCGCGGGGCGGTAGTCGGTGATCTTCAGGCCGTTGGTGACGAGTTGCACGGCGTTGCCGACCGTCGCAGGGCTGGCGCCGTATTGCGCGGCGAGGGCCTTGTTCACCTGGATGGTCCAGTCGATGCCGGGCAAGGGCAGGCCGTCATCCAGATCGCGAATGTCCTGACGCTTCGCGAGGATCGCGGCGACCTTCTGCGCGGCGGCGGGCAGCAGATCGGGGTTCAGTGCGGAAAGCTGGACCTGCACCGGCTTGCCGGTGGGCGGGCCTGCGCGCGGTGCGGTGACCTCGATCAGCACGCCGGGAATGTCGGCGGTTGCCTGCCGCATCGCGTCCATGATCTCGCGCGCCTTGGGGCGGGTCTTCCAGTCGGCGAATTCAAACTGGAGAACGCCGATGGTGTCTTCGGAGAGTTCGTCGGTGCCTCGCGGTTGTTCGCCTACACGCGAATAGACAGTGGCGAGGCCGGGGAATTTCAGCACGCGGGCCTCGACCAGCTTCATCACCTGGTCCTTCTCGTCGATGGAGAGGTTGCCGCGGCCGTGGATCACGACCTGACCGAAATCCGGCTCCACGTCGGGGAAGAACTCCACGCCGCGTCCGAAGTGGCTGTACGCCTGCTGCACCACGATCAGCACGCCGATGGCGATCATGATCGTCGCGCCGGGGCGCGCGACCGCACGCTTCACGAGCTGCATGTACCAGCCCTTGTCCGACACACGGTCGTCGTGCGGGACGGGAGAGGCGCGGCCGAGCAGCGCGCCCAGCGTCGGCGTGAAGAACAACGCAACTACAAGCGAAGCGGATAGCGTCGCGATCAGCGTGATCGGCAGATACTTCATGAACTCGCCGACCACGCCGGGCCAGAACAGGAGCGGGGAGAATGCGGCGATGCGGGTCAGCGTCGCGGAGATCACCGGACCCGCCATGCGCTTGGCGGCAAGCGAATAGGCCTCGCGCGGGTGCATGCCCTCGGACATGCGCCGTTCGGCAAATTCGGAGACGATGATGGCGTCGTCCACCAACATGCCGACCGCGAGGATCAGCGAGAACAGCACCACGATGTTGATGGTGAGGCCCGCGAGGTAAAGGCCGAGCACGCCGGAGAGGAAGGAGGCGGGGATCGCGATGCCGATGAAGAACGAGGCGCGTGGGCCAAGTGCGAACAGGATGATAACGGTAACCAGCAGCACCGCGGTCGCGACCGCGTTCTGCAAGTCGGCGAGCATCTGCCGGATAAGCTTGGATTTATCCTGCGTATAGGAGACCTGCACCGCGTCGGGCCATGTCTTCTGTAGCTCGGCGACAACCTTCTTCACTGCATCTACGGTTGCGATCAGGTTTTCGCCGGTGCGCTTCGAGACCTCGATGGTCATGGCGCGCTGGCCGTTCACGCGGGTGATGGTAGTCGCGTCCTTGAAGGTCGGTCTTATGTCCGCGATGTCGCCGAGGATGACGTTGGCGCCAGCCGTGGCCACGACGGGAATCGTAAGAACATCCTCCGGCCGCTCGATCAGCGAAGGCACCTTCACGGCGAAGCGCCCGGTCTCGCCTTCCAGCGCGCCGGCAGCGACGAGACTGTTCGAATTGCGCGTGACGCCGATCAGGTTATCGAGCGAAACGCCGTAGCTTTTCATCAGCGCCGGGCTGGCGATGATCTCGACCACTTCGTCGCGCGCGCCGCGCAGTTCGGCGGAGAGTACGCCGGGCGTCTGTTCGATGGCGTTTTTTGCGCCGCGTGCGATGCGCAGCAGCGTGCGCTCCGGCACGTCGCCGGAGAGTGCAATCACGATAACCGGATAGAGCGAGAGGTTCACCTCCTGCACCAGCGGTTCGTCCATGCCTTGCGGCATGTCGCGTTTGGCTTCGTCCACCTTGGCGCGCACGTCGGCGAGCGCTGCCTTGGAATCGAAGCCTGCGACGAATTCGAGCAGCACATAGCCGCCGCCTTCAAAGGCGGTGGAGCGCATCTCTTTCACGTTGCTGACGGATTTCAGCTTGGTTTCGACCGGGCGGAGCAACAGGCGTTCGGCGTCTTCCGGACTGATGCCGCGCTGGGAAAGCTGCACATAGACGATTGGAATCTTGATGTCCGGTTCGGCTTCCTTCGCGATGCGCACATAGGCAACGGCACCTGCGAGCAGCAGGAAGATCAGCGTCGCGATGGTGAGCCGCGAGCGGGTGATGGCAAAATCGACGGGGTTCATCGCGGTTTACCGCTGTGCCGATTGCTGTTCGGCCGGGACGGCCTCGACGATCTGGTCTTCGCGCACGAAGTCCTGACCCTGTACGATCACCCGTGCCTTGTCGGGAATACCTGTGACCCACATGGATTGCTGTTCGTCATCGGCGATCTCGACCGGAATAAAGACGACCTTGCCGTCCTGCTCGACGACGCGGACGCCGAGGCGTCCGGTGGTGGAAAACACCAGCGCGGAGCGCGGCACCTTGGTTGCATCGACGGGTGCGAGATTGATCAGGACTTCCGCGGTGATGCCGTCGGGAATCTTGTTATCGGGATTCGGGATTTCGACGTCCACGCGGTAGGTGCGGGTGGTCTGGCTCGCGCTTTTCGCGATGTAGCGCACGCGGCCTTTCACGCGCTCGCCGCTGACGAGGCGGATTTCCGCAGTCTCGCCTAGTTGTACGCCGCTGAGCTTGCGCTCGGAAACCTCGACGATAATGAGGAGGGGATCGAGGGAGATCATGCGCGCGATTTCGTTGCCGCCCGCGCCCTGACCCATGTTCGGCATCAACATCAGGAACTGTCCCTGTTCTGCCGAGACCTGATCGACCACGCCGTCCCACGGCGCGGTAATGCGGATGCGCTCGATCTCGGCTTCGGCCTGTGCCAGCGCTGCTTCTGCCGCGCGTAACTGCGCCGCGATGGTGTTGGCATCGAGCTTAGGCAGGTTGCCTTTCTCGATCAGCTGCATGCGCGCTTCGTATTCCGCCTTGCGCTGCTGGACGAGCGCGCGCGCCTGCTGCAACTGCGCGTTACGTCCATCATCGGTGAGCACGGCGATGATATCGCCCTGTTTCACGCGGTCGCCGCGCTTCACGCGAAGCTCGGTGATGATCGCCTGCGTTCTCGCGACGATGGCGACCTTCTTGTCGGCTTCGGTGCGGCCCGACAAGGCCAACCTTGGCTGGTGACGCTTAAGCTGTGTCTCAAGGAAACCGACACGGAATTTCTTGTTGTTTTGTACCGCTACGTTCTGCTCGGCCGCCGGATGGTGCGGGAAGATAATGCCCGAACCGATCCACAACACTGCGAGAAGCGCCAGCACGACCGCGGCGAGCTTGCCGCCCTTCAGCGGACTCTTTTCGTAGAGTTGTTCCGCGCGTTTCCGCCATGGCGCGAGACGCCGCGTGAAGCCGTGAAGCGCATGTTCGATCCGCTTGCGGGTGCGCTGGACATTACCGTGCATGGGGAGACTCCTCGGCCGTGCGCTTATGCGTGGCGATATGTTGCTTTGCCGCCGCGGCTTCGGGCTGCGTCAGCATGAAATGAACGACGGCGAGCAGGGTGGGGAGCACGCTTTCCGCATCGAAATCCGGATCAATGGCCCGCCGCCAGTAGAGACCATCGACAAGAGCCATCAGCATGGTCGCGGCGACTTCCAGATCGAGCGAAGCGGCGATGTCGCCGCGCGTTTGCGCGCTGCGCAGCATGTTGAGGAGACCGTTCTTCACCGTCTCCTCGATGGTTGCGTAGATTTTCGCGATCTCCGGATTGCGGCGGCTTTCGGCCTTGATCTCGGACTGGAGACAAATCTCGTCGGTGGATTGTTCGATGATGTAGTGGCGCGCAGCTTCGGCCAGCGCCGCGAAGAAATCAGGAGCCTGTTCGATGGCGCGGAATTGTTCGACGGTGTCCGCGCGGTCCTGCTCGGCGATGCCGGCGATGATCCCTTCCTTCGATGGGAAGTAGCGGTACACGCTGCCCGGACTCATGCCAGCCTCGGCGCAGATTTCCTGCATCGAGGCGCCGTGAAAACCGCTGCGGGCAAAGCAGCGGTGGGCAGCCGCCAGAATCTCGCTACGGCGGTCCATTTGAAGTCTGGAGTTGGGGCGTTTCATACGCTGGATTTGCTCCGGCCCAAGCAGTTTGTGCCCTGCGGTAAAAGCGAATGAACATTCGCTCGCAGATTATGGAGGGAGTATTCCTGTTAGTTTCCGGTGTCAAACGCGCCTCTGATTGATTTACGGTAAGCAGGCGGCAGACAAAGGAAAAATGCTGCACTAGCGAGGGGTTAATGCCGCACGTCTGCTTTTCGGCTTGACGGGGACTGCGTGCAAATGGTGGCTATCTCTTCTTGAAGTCCGCGGTCCGGATGGCCGGATCGCGCAATGAAAACAGGGCGCCTGAAATGCCCCTAGGGAGGAAAACGAATGCGTAAGTGGCTACTCGCCGCCGCGGGAATTATCGCGCTCGGCGTATCCGGTGCCCAGGCACAGAACTATCCAGCCCGTACGATCACCATGCTGATCCCGTTCGCGGCGGGTGGCCCGACCGACACCGTCGGCCGTCTCATCGCGGAGTCGATGACCAAGACGCTCGGCCAGCAGATCGTGATCGAAAACGCGGCCGGTGCAGGCGGTACGCGCGCACCGGGCCTGCTCGTAAAGGCAGCGCCGGACGGTTACACGATTCTGCTTCACCACATCGGCATGTCCACGGCGCCGACGCTTTATCGCAAGCTCGCGTACAAGCCGCTTGAAGACTTCGAATACATCGGTCTGGTCACCGATGCTCCGATGTCGCTGATCGCGCGTCCCAACTTCGAAGCGAAAGACTTCAAGGGCGTGCTCGAATACATCGCGAAGACGAAAGAGAAGACTTCCTACGCGAACGCGGGCATCGGTTCGGCGTCGCATCTTTGCGGCATGCTGTTCCAGGCCGCGGTGAAGCAGCAGCTCAACACCGTGAACTATAACGGCACCGGCCCGGCGATGAACGACGTTCTCGGCGGTCACGTCGACCTTATGTGCGACCAGACCACCAACACCACCGGCCAGATCAAGGGCGGCAAGGTGAAGGCGTATGGCGTCACCACCAAGGCCCGTGTGAAGAACCTGCCGGATATTCCGACGCTCGACGAGGCCGGTCTCAAGGGCTTCGAGGTCGCGGTGTGGCACGGCGTTTACGCGCCGAAGGGCACGCCGAAGGATGTCCTCGACAAGCTTGAGAAGGCGCTGCAGGCGGCATTGAAGGATCCGAAAGTGATTTCGGCTTTCGCCGACCTCGGCACCGAGCCGGTACCGCAGAATCAGGCGACGGGCGCCGCTCTGAAAGCGAAGCTCGCCGCTGAAATCGCGAAATGGAAGCCGCTGATCGAAGCGGCCGGCCAGTTCGCCGACTAAGCGGATACAGAAAAGAACAAGAAAGATCGGCCGGAGCGCAAACAAGCGCCCGGCCGATTTGCAAATTGGGGGCGGACATCATGTCCAGCGAAGTCAGAAATTCCTTTCACATCCCGACAGTCGCGGTGTCGATCGCCGGCGCCGCGCTGGTGGGAATTCTTTTTTATCTTCGCGGGCAAGGCATCGCGTTGCCGTGGCTCCTTACGATTGCGGTGGTGTTTTCCGCGGTTGCATTCTTCATCATCCGCCAAGCAGGTGGTGTGAACGGTGTCGCCAACCCCAAGGATTTTTACACCGGCGTTCTTTTGCTGGCGGTTTGCGGCGTATTCGCCGCGGGCATGTTCGAACTGCCGCTGGGTCGCGTCGCGCGTCCCGGCCCGCGCTTCTTCCCGTTGATGCTGCTCGGACTGTTATTCGTATTCTCGTTGATCATTTTGATGAACGGTTTGCGCACCAAGGGTGAGCCGCTCGGCGCGGTACCCTGGCGAGGGTTGATTATCGTGACCGGAATGACCGTCTTCTTCGGCGCGACGATCAAGGGCCTCGGCTTCGTGCCGGCTATCTTCACGACAGCTTTCGTGAGCTGCATGGCGAGCCAGAAATGGAGCCTGACTTCGGCCTTGGTTACGGCAGTTGTGCTGACGGTCTTTTCCTGGCTCATCTTCATCTGGGGACTTGGGTTGCCGATTGCCCTTTGCGGATCGTGGTTGCGCATTGCGCTGACCTCGATGGGCATCGCCGGCGAATCCATTCCTTATTGCTACTGAGCGAGGAGAGCGAACATGGATCTTCTCGCAGGCTTCTTCAGCGACGTCGGCTCGAACCTCGCGCTCGGCTTTGGGCACGCGTTCACGCTGGATAATCTCTTCTATTGTTTCGTGGGTGTGCTTCTTGGCACCGCGATCGGCGTGTTGCCGGGCCTCGGACCCATCGCGACAATCGCGCTGCTGCTGCCGATTACGTTCAAGCTCGACCCGGTTTCCGCGCTCATCATGCTCTCGGGCATCTATTACGGCGCGCAGTATGGCGGCTCTACTACGGCGATCCTGATCAACCTGCCGGGCGAGACCTCGTCGGTCGTAACTGCGCTCGACGGTCACCAGATGGCGAAGAAGGGCAAGGCTGGCCTTGCACTGTTCACCTCGGCCGTGGGTTCGTTCTTCGCGGGCACGATCGCGACGTTCCTGATCGTCGGGTTCGCGCCCATCCTAGCTTCCGCCGCGTTGAAATTCTCTCCAGCGGATTATTTCTCGCTGATGGTGATGGGGTTCGTTGCGGCAGTCGTGCTGGCACAAGGCTCGCTACTGAAAGCGTTGGCAATGATCGTGCTCGGCTTGCTGGTTGCGATGGTAGGCCCCAGCGAATCCGGGCAGCCTCGCTTCACCTTCGATAACCCGGAGTTTTTCGACGGCTTCGATTTCGTTGCGCTGTCGATGGGTATTTTCGGCATCGGCGAGATCATCCGGAACCTGGAGGACGAAGAGCAGCGTCAGGCCATCAAGTCGCGTTTCCTCGACCTGATCCCGACCAAGGCGGAACTGAAGGAAATGATCCCGCCGATCCTGCGCGGCACCACGGTCGGCTCCATGCTCGGCATCTTGCCCGGCGGCGGCGCGATCCTTGGCGCCTTCGCGGCCTATTCGCTGGAGAAGCGGATTTCCAAGACGCCGCAGGAATTCGGCAAGGGCAAACTGGCCGGCGTCGCAGCGCCGGAGTCGGCGAACAATGCCGGCGCGCAGGTTTCCTTCATCCCGATGCTGACGCTCGGCATTCCGTCCAACCCGGTGATGGCGCTGATGCTCGGCGCGCTCATCATTCACCGCATCGTGCCGGGGCCGACGCTCGTCACCGACAAGCCGGATCTGTTCTGGGGCGTGGTGACGTCGATGTGGATCGGCAATTTCATGCTGTTGGTGCTGAACCTGCCGCTGATCGGCATGTGGGTGAAGTTCCTCACCATTCCGTACCGGCTGCTGTTCCCCGGCATCGTGACCATCTGCTGCATCGGCGTTTACTCGGTCAGCAACAATCCGTTCGACGTCCATACGATGGCCGCCTGCGGGGTGATCGGTTACATCCTGTTCAAGCTGGAATGCGAACCGGCGCCGTTGCTGCTCGGGTTCGTTATCGGGCGCCTGATGGAGCAGTATTTCGTCCGGGCGATGCAGCTCTCCTTCGGCGACGCGACCGTGTTCGTCAGGGACCCGATCAGTGCCTCGCTGCTTTTCGTGTCGCTGGTTGCGCTGGTTCTCGTGCTGCTGCCGTCGATCCGGAAAAAGCGCGAAGAGGCCTTCGCGGAATAACAGGAACTTCGCCGCCGGGGCGACTTCCGGCGGCGAACGGCTTTACAGGGGCGGGGTGCTTTGCTATCTCCGCCCGTCTCCGCGGGCCAGTTTCCGCGGCCCGATTGGTGCGGGCGCATAGCTCAGTTGGTAGAGCAGGTGACTCTTAATCACCGGGTCCAAGGTTCGAGTCCTTGTGCGCCCACCAAACCTTTTCTACTTTGAAAACAAAGCTTTGCTTGAGATGTCGGTGGCCTTCGGGCGCCAACTATCTCTTGTAGTTTACAGCTCAGTTTACAGCTTTTAGCCGCGTTTCGTTCTGCTCGATCGCATCGCCAAACTTCATTGGCATACCTAAACCCCTATTCTCAGCTAGCAGTGCTCAGTGAGTCGACACCATCAAAAGCCCGATCCCAAGGACTAAGAAAGGAGGTCTACGTTTTGTTATGAGAAAGTGAGAGCCGCTTTTCCCCGCACTTAACGCAGACGTAGCTAGTCGAAACAATTTTCGTCTCGGTATCTAAGAATTTATTCAGCGCGCGAAACTGATTGAAACCACAGATAGACTTCGCCCTGCGAGTGAGTACTGTTTCGTTAATCGGCTGATTATTCATGGCACGCGTACACTGGACTGGATGCCATAAGTATGTTTCACGACTGCTGCCGTTAGCTGGTTCAACGTTCAAATACCGAGCTCGCTGCCGGTGGCGCTCGCATGCTTGGGGGCGGTAGCGGGTCGTCATCAAGCGACCGCAATGCGGAGATGATTTCAGCAAGGGTGCACTGCACGCCTGTGATGGGATTGCGCCGCAGAGCGGGTTTGCTCTCGACCGAATTTCGATCCGACGCCCAATCAGCAAGCAGCGACCGCTTCCGCTTTACCGGAATGTTTGGATCTTTGACGATTTCGTTTGGGTGGAAATAAAGCCGGCCGATAAAGAATAGGGCGCGGGCATCGTTCGTGTGGAGTGTCATCGGAAACCCCATACGGAACTGAAATAAGCGATCAAAGCCCAGGCAGCCCCGGCCAATTCCGGCGCAGAGTAGACTTCAACCATGACGGCATCCGTAAATTCTCCTTCCGATTTTCGCGCAGAACGCGCGAACAGTTTTTTGGTTTCAGAAATAGGAAGGCCCCCGCAGGTTATGCGAGGGCCCCTCCCATGCTAGGCTGCGATCTTTTGTTCGAGCTGGCCCTGCTTACCGTTAATAGCGATTCGGCGAGGCTTCATCGCTTCCGGCACTTCACGCACGAGATCGATTTTCAACAGACCGTTCTCGAAGTTTGCTGATTTCACTTGGACGTAATCGGCCAGATTGAAAGAGCGGCGGAAGGCGCGGGCGGAAATTCCCTGGTAGAGGTAGTCCGTTTCCGTCTTCTGCTGCTTCTGGCCTTCGACGGTGAGCGTGTTCTGCTCGGCCGTGATGTTCACGTCGTTGGCATCGAAGCCTGCCAGCGCGAGGGTAATACGATAGTTATCCTCGCCAACACGCTCGATATTGTACGGGGGATAGTTGTCGTCGCCATTCCAGGGTGACGCCCGGTCGAGCATATCAAACAGGTGGTCAAAGCCGATCGTGGACCGCGACAGCGGGTTCAAGTCGAGAGTTCTCATGGTCACATCCTCCTTTGAGCAACATGATGCATGAGCGCCAGACACCGCCTGGCGCCTGTTGAAATCGGGCCCCGAGGGCACCCGATAAATCGCGATTTAGAAGGCCCAAAATTCGGTTCAAGGGCCGGAAGCAAAATTTTTTCGCTGTTTTGTTTTTGCGCTGCACAAAATCTGACGTTTTAAAACGGTCAGAAAGGGCGTTTACTTTTGGTTAGGAGACCAGTCATGACCACCTACAAATACATGCTGCTCGACCATCGCAATCACCTCATCGAAGTCAAAAGGTGCGAGTTCGAGGCCGATGATATAGCGTGCGAGTACTCCCGGACATTGTACGGCCAGCTCCACCCTAGCTCGATCGAGGTATGGCAGGGCCCCCGGCTAATTTGTTCGGTGAGCGCGGACGGACTTCGCCTCGCGGCGTAGGAACCAAGTTCAATAAGTGGAATTTCCGGCTAAAGGCCGGAAGAATGAAAATCGTTGAATTTCTCAGAGACATGGCGTCGAGAGCATTTCGCCTATCTCGCAGCACTCATGACCTCAGCACATCGCGCGAGCTTCGGATCATGGGCGAGAAGCTGAAAGAAAAATCTGAAGAGCCCGAAGACGAACTGAAAAAGTAGCGGAACCACTTTCGTATCTTGCGGTTAGAACAGCAGTCTTTGATGCGACACATCCCGGTCCATTAGACAAAATGCCCTGGCATAGCCCCCCGTGCCGGGGCATTTTTATGCCAGCGCGGCAAACCAATCCTTGTACGGCGTGTTCTTCGCTAGGTGCTGATTGTAGTCCGGCGCGCCGTCCGTCCACCACGGCTCACCGCGCTCACCAAGTTTTATTTTTGCTTTATGCACGCGCCTGCGCGCTTCTTTTTCCAGCTCACCATTTTTAGTTTGCATCGCATCACGAACTTCCCGGCGCGCATTCATCAGCGCCCGCATGAGGAGTGTTCGCTTTTCTGCCGAAAGGGATGGATCGGTCATGCGCCATAAACGGCCCCGCACAACAAAATATCGGCCATCAGGAGTAACGGGGTAGCGCACTAGCCGGCGTTGCCTGTTGAATTTCCATCCTTACGAGACGGCTCAGTGTATTCGCGCTGGCCCGCTTGCGTATTTTTATCTTCACCAGGTCGCGGCTTCTTATCTTGCTTGCCAGACCAGTTGCCTGTCTCGCGTTCGGGCAATCCTTTGTCATTCGACATCTCTGTCTCCTTATACGCAAATAACTATTTCGACGCATTGAAGTTCTCGAACGAGCGAACGGTTCCCGACTCTCGCAAAAAATTTTTCGTGAGGTGGAACCGAGCAATGCGAAAGCACATTTCATACGACGAGGAATTGTCCTCTGGGAGATGAAATCAAATGGCGAACCAGAACAACAACCAAGGCGGACAGCAGGGCGGTCAGAACCAGGACGATCGTCAGAATCAGCAGAACCAGCAGGGCGGCAACCAGAACCAGCAAGGTCAGGGCAACCGCCAGAGCGATCAGAACGACCGGAACAACCAGCAGAAATAACTCTAACAGGCCCCGGTCACTCCGGGGCCTTCCTCCACAGGGGCTCACTATGGCTGCTAAGAAATCATCGAAGGTCTTGGAAGACCTGTTTCTCGAAACTCTCAAAGACATCTACTACGCCGAGAAGAAACTGACGAAGGCATTGCCAAAAATGGCAAAGGCCGCGCAGTCCGCCGATTTGAAGAAGGCGTACACGAAGCACGCGAAGGAAACCGAAGGCCAGGTCAAGCGCTTGGAGAAGGTATTCGCGTTCATGGAAAGGAAGCCAGTCGGCAAAATCTGCCCCGCGATCAATGGTCTTGTCGAAGAAGGCAGTGAGATCATGAAGGACTTCAAAGGCTCCCCAGCGCATGACGCAGGGCTTCTCGCCTGCGCGCAGGCAGTCGAGCACTACGAAATTGCTCGGTACGGCACGCTCATCGCTTGGGCCGAAGAACTTGGCTGGGCTGACGTTGCCACGCAGCTCTCGGCAACGCTGGCTGAAGAAAAGCAAACAGACAAAGACCTCACATCGCTTGCGGAAGCCGATGTGAACGAACGCGCAGAACAAGCTGCTTAAATCAGGAGACAAAAATGGCAGACGATAGCGGAGCGAGTGGACTGTTGGGCGTCCTTGTAGGTGCGATGCTCATCATCTTCATCGCGTCAGCGTTCCTTATGTACAACGGAAACTTCTTTCCGCAGCAGCGGCCTACTTTCACCATCCAGCTGCCGAAGTAATTACAGGAGAAAACAATGCACGGTGTCGTTTATCTAGTAGGTTTGATCGTCATAATCATGGCGATCCTGTCGCTCGTTGGCCTCCGGTAAGGAGGGCTCAATGGCTCAGGCTGAAACAACGGGCGGAGTGAATGTCCGCTATGTAGAATGGGGGCCGATTATCGCTGGTGCGTTTGCCGCTGCAGCGATCTCATTCTTACTTTTAACCTTCGGTAGCGCGATTGGTCTCAGCTTGGCTTCGCCCTGGCCAAACTCCGGCGCATCGGCAACCACGATCGGCGTAGTCGTCGCGATCTGGTCAGTTATCGTCCAAG
Source organism: Xanthobacteraceae bacterium (assembly GCA_019454205.1). Lineage (NCBI taxonomy): Bacteria > Pseudomonadati > Pseudomonadota > Alphaproteobacteria > Hyphomicrobiales > Xanthobacteraceae > Xanthobacteraceae bacterium. The sequence goes on along the minus strand of CP075369.1, from coordinate 2,087,931 downwards.
TGAGTGGCTTTGCGGGTGGCGGGTATCTCGCCGGTCGCATGCGTTCACGTTGGGTGGAATCTCCGAGCGAAGGCGATTTTCGTGACGGCGCACACGGATTTCTCGTGTGGGCGGTCGGCATCGTATTCGGCGCTGGACTTCTGGCACTTGGCGGAATTTCAGCAATTCAGACTGGAGTCCAATCGGCGGCCGTAATCGGCGCTGGTGCTACGGCTGGAGCCACGAATGCAGCTACGCGTCAGTTCAACACTGCGGACTACGCAACGGACTTCTTGCTGCGTCCTGCTGCAAATCAAACGCCGGTGACGACGACGCCGGCAACTCCGCAACAGCAGACCGACCTCCGCCCGGAGATCAATCGCATACTTTCGCTGGGTATACGCGATCAGAGCATATCCGCTCGTGACCGCACTTATCTGGCTCAGGTGGTAGCGCAGCGCACTGGCTTACCGGAAGCAGACGCGCAGAAGCGGGTGGATGAAACCATCGCGGAAGCGCAGCGTTTGGAAGTTCAAGCGCGTGAAGCGGCGGACAAGGCTCGGAAGGCTGCGATCCTTGCAGCTTTCCTGACCGCTGCATCGCTTCTCGCCAGCATCATCGCGGCAGTCGCGGCTGCTTCACTCGGCGGCAAACATCGCGACCAGAATGTCTACCCGCACTTCATGGGCAGGCGGTTCTGGTCGCTCAAACACAGAGGAGAACGAAATGGATTGGAATCGCGTAGAAGGTAACTGGAAACAGGTAAAGGGTAAGGTCAAAGAGCAGTGGGGCAACCTCACTGACGACGATCTCGACAAGATCGAAGGCAAGCGCGACCAGCTCGAAGGAAAAATCCAGGAGCGCTACGGTCTCGCAAAAGATCAGGTGAAGAAGGACGTGGACGACTGGTACGGTCGCCAGACCTGGTGAAGAAGAAGCCCCGGAGAAATCCGGGGCTTTTTTGTTTGTGAAATTACCGGAACTGATAAGCCTGATTCGCCGTTAGCCACGTTTTCGACTTCGGGGAATTTGCGGATCGCCGCGCGGATGCGGTTTGCGTAATCGTTGCCTTCTTCTAGCGAGATCGTCGCGGGCATCGTGGCACGAATCCACATATTGCCTTCCTCCAGTTTGGGGAGGAATTCAAAACCGAGAAAGCGCGTACCGACGCCGGCGAACAAGAGAATGCAAACCGTCCCGGCAATGGTGGCCTTCCGATAAGCCATCGCAACGCGAAGTACCCGGCGGTAGTTTTCGCTGAGCCAGCGGACTACCCTGGTTTCGGTTTCGCGAACCTGATCCGGCAACAAGAACGCGCTGAGTGCGGGCGCGATGGTGAAGGTGGCGAGCAGTCCGCCAGCGAGGGCGTAGGCGTAAGTCTTCGCCATCGGGCCGAAGATATGTCCTTCGACGCCGGACATGGCGAACAGCGGAATGAACCCGGCGATCACCACGAGCGCGGCGAACAGGATCGAGCGGTTCACCTTGCTGGCCGCGAAATAGATGTTCAGCAGCTTTCCGGTGAAGCCAGTGGCGCCGGCTTCTTCCGTCAGGGTATCGGCCCCGGCCGGATGTTCGAGCTGGCGGAATATCCGCTCCACCATGATGACGGTCGCATCCACGATAAGGCCGAAGTCGATCGCCCCCACCGATAGCAGGTTCGCGGATTCTCCGCGCAGAAGCATGATCCCGATTGCAAAGAACAGCGCGAAAGGAATCGTTGCCGCCACGATCAGCGCGCTCCTGAAGTCGCCGAGAAAAACCCATTGCAGCAGGAAGATCAGGCCGATCCCGACCAGCATGTTGTGAAGCACGGTATGGGTCGTAACGTTGATCAGGTCCTGCCGGTCGTAGATACGCTCGATTTTCACGCCGGGAGGCAGAATCCCCGAACTGTTGATCGCGTCGACCTGCGCCTTTACGCGGGCGATGGTGGGGGAGCTTTGCTGCCCGCGGCGCATCAGCACGATGCCTTGCACGATATCGCTATCGTCGTTTAGCCCGGCGATGCCGAGCCGCTGCCTGTAGCCGACGACAACTTCCGCCACGTCGCGGACAAGCACGGGATTGCCCCCGACATTGGCCAGCATGGTGTTTTTCAGGTCGTCGATGTTCTGGATCAGGCCCACGCCGCGCACGACCGCGGCTTGCGGGCCTAAATTCATGACGTTGCCGCCGACATTGATGTTGCTGTTCTTGATGGTCTGCAAGACCTGCGGCAGCGTCAGGCCATAGGCGACCAGCTTGTTCAGGTCGATCTGCAAATCGAAGGTCTTGGTCTTGCCGCCCCAGCCGATGACATCGATTACGCCCGGCACCGAGCGGAGCTTTCTCTGCAATACCCAATCCTGCAGCGTCTTCAGGTCGAGGACGCTGTATCCCGGCGGCCCGCTCAATTTGTAGCGGAAGATTTCGCCGATCGGGCTGACCGGATTGATCTGCGGCTGCACGCCGTCCGGCAAGCCGGAGAGCTGCGAGAGTTTGTTCAACACCTCCTGCAATGCCTGATCGTAGGTGAAGTCGTAGGTGAATTGCAGCTTGATGTCCGAAAGGCCGTAGAGCGAAACGCTGCGCATGATCCGCAGATTCTGAATCGCGGATACCTGCGTTTCGAGGGGAATCGTGATGTAGCGCTCCATTTCCTCTGCGGAGAGGCCGGGCGCCTGCGTGATGATGTTGACATAAGGCGGAACCGGGTCGGGATAGGCTTCAATGTTGAGCGCGCGGAAGGCGGCTACGCCGCCAACCATCGTCAGCAGAAAAACCACGAGCACCAATGCGCGGTTCTTCAGCGCAAAGCCTATGAGAGCGTTGACCATGGTAAGTTATTTCCGCGGGGCGGGCCGGATCAGCGGCTCGCGATCATGCGGTCGATGAAAAGGCCGCCGCGCACCACGACGGTCTCGCCGGCCTGAAGGCCCTCGACGATCTGGACGCGATTGTTATGCGCAGTCCCGATCCGGACGGTGCGCGGGACGACTGCACCGTCTTCGAGCATGACCCAGATGCGGGTCCGGTCGTTCTCGTAGATGATCGCATCCGAAGGCACGGTGGGGAGAGCCTGGCCGTCATGCGCCGAGATGGTTACGCTTGCGAACATCTCAGGGTTCAGAAGTTCTTCCACATTGTCGATGGTTGCGCGCACCGTAAGCCGGCGGCTGCCGGAATCGAGTATTTTCGCGACATAAGTAATGCGCGCTTCGAACTGGCGGTTGGGATAGGCCAGCACCGAGAACCTGATTATCTGACCGAGCTTTACTTTCGGAGCATCCGACTCGCGAACGTAAGCAACCAGCCAGACCGAACTGATGTCGCCGATGGTGAAGACCGGATCGGAGGAGTTGGTGCTGATATATTGCCCGGGGCCGGTCTTGCGTTGGAGGATGGTTCCCGCAAGAGGTGCGTAGACGGTAGAGTCGGGCGTGATTACGCCGGTCTCTTAGAACTTGTTCACCTCTTCCTCAGTCTTGCCGAGAATATAAAGACGGTTGCGCATGGTCTGTCGCGCGGTTTGTGCCGTGCGCACGTCGTTCTGCGCGGTCGTGAGGCCTGCCTGCGCGGATTGCAAATCCTTGAGCGGGGCGATGTTGCCGTTGAACAAAGTGGTAATGCGCTTCTCAAGCGTTTCGGCAAGATAGAGTTGCGATTTGGCCTTGTTCAGCGTGGTCAGCGCGCCGATGAAATCGTTCTGAACCTGCACTGAATCCGCGGCTTCGAGGACGAACAGCGGCTGGCCCTTCTTCACGAGGTCGCCGGGTGCGGCGAGCAGGGAGAGTACTCTGCCAGCATAGGGCGAGAAGATCGCGGTTGCGCGGTCTTCGTCGATGGTGATTTTTCCTTCCGTCGTGAATTCGACCGGCAGCTTCTCCAGTTCGGCCTGCTTCAGGATCAGTGCCGAGCGTTGCGCAGGAGAAGGATAGAATTTCCCATCGATAAGCCGCGCCTGCTTTTCGGCGTCCGGCTCGGCGGCAGCGTTGCTTTTGCTGAAGAATGGTATGAACGCGGTAACGGTAAGCACGATGATAATGCCGGCGCTCGCCGTGATGCGCGAAGCGCTCGCCGCATTCGCGCATGAATACCGCTTGAAGTTTCCAATCGGCATCGACCGGCAAGATGGCCGTTTGCCTGCAACCATGACTGCTTACGAAATGCAGGGCACGCCGACTTTAGTGATCATCGACCGCAACGGGCTTCGCCGCTTCCAGCACTTCGGTCATGCCGACAATCTGGCGGTCGGGAGTATTCTCGGACGATTGATGGCGGAACCGCATCAACCGCTAGTGAACGGGGCAAACAACGATGAGGGTTGCAACGATACGGGTTGCGCGGTTCCGAATGCGATGTGATGGTCCCGTGGATTAAAAAAACAACAATCGAGGATGAGGAGCGGCTCATGAAATTCCGGCAAATCACGCTGGTGCGTCAGGAAGTGCTCAGCGAGGGGGGCCGCGTACTGGCGCAGCCGTGCGTTCGCGTCGCGGCGTGCGGTGTGTTGTCCAATCCGCATGCGGGTGCAGCGCCGGTTGACGACTTTACTTCTCTGGTCGACCTATCCGTGAAGGCGGGCGAAGTACTGACTGCGCGTGCACTAGACGCGCTCGGCGATCTCAAGCCGCGCGGTTACGGCAAGGGCGTGATAGTCGGCACCGCGGGCGACCTCGAACATGGTGCAAGCATGATTCATGTGCGGATCGGCTTGTCGATGCGTAAAGGCGCGGGTGGCGGCCCGGCTCTTATTCCCGGCAACGGCAAAGTCGGTGCGGCAGGGACACCGATCGATATTATTTTCGGCGGGATCGAAGATGCGTGGGACTACGACGCCATGGATACGATGACCGTGTCCGTCGCGGATGCGCCGAAGCCTGATGAAGTGCTGCTGATCGTCGCGTTTCTCGGCGGCACGCGCCCGAATGCACGCATCAAGGGCGCATCGCAGGAGCAGGTGGCAGAGGTGGTCAGGCAGCTAAGGCTTTGAAGCTGGTTGCATGCCGGGCAGGGTAATAGGCGAGCGGCCAGACTATGTTTCCGGCCTGCGGCGCCTACGATCGTTTCGACTCAAAGCGACGGCAGCCGAATGGGTCCACGCAATGCCAGCAGGGATCCCGCAATAATTCCCGCGATTGCTAGAAACGATCCGAAAGCAAGCGTCGAGAGGCCGGTCAAGCCTTGTCCGATGGAGCAGCCGAGCGCCATCGCGCCGCCCAGACCCATCAAGGCGCCGCCCGCCATGTAGCGCAACATCTGCGTTGGTTTGCTGAAGCCTTGCAACTCATACGTTCCGGTTGCGAGTGCGGAGCCGAGCGCACCAAGAAATACACCGCAGACCACGGCAACGCCGAATGACATCCGTGCGCCGGTCGCAAGCATCGCATATTGAATCGTTTCGCCGACCGGCTGGATGAAAGTCAGCGAGGCAATCGGTCCCGGTTCGAAGTCGTCCTGACCGAGCCAGCCGGTTGCAAGCCATCCTGCCGCGATCAGAAGTCCGACAACGATGCCGCCTGCGATGTCGCGCGGGCTTTTGCGGAATGGGGCAACCGAGAAGGCAAACGTGCCGAGAATTGCCATCAATAGAAATGCCGGAAGCAACCGCGCTGCATTCGCTCCCAGTGACGCTTCGAGATAACGCGGGATCGACGGCACTTTATCGAATGCGATCACGGTCGGACCGGCCAGCGCGGTGCGCAATGGAGCGATCACGCCGCTCAGCGTCGCGTAAGCGGCGATGCCGAGGCAGAGCAGCACGACGAAGGAGCGCAGGTTGCCCTGTCCCATGAGGACGAGCGAACGCGCGCCGCAGCCGTTCGATGCGATCATGCCATAGCCGAAGATCGCGCCGCCAAGCGGGATTGCGAGCCATGACAGCGATGCGGAAAGATAAATCGCGCGGCGAAGGTCGATTAGGCCAAGCGTCTCGCAAATCTGCGTGGCGAGCACGGCGACCGCCATTGCAAGCGCGAAGGATGCGATTTTCCTCCGGTCGCCGGTTACGAACAACCCGCGAAATGCGTTGTTCAGGCAAAAGCCCGTGCGTTGCACAGTGATGCCAAAGGCAATGCCGATAACGAAACCGGCCCAGAGCGAGAGTGTCGAAGCAGACATTCTTCCCGCTTACTGGGCCGGTTCGCAGCGATCAAGTGCCTATGCCTTGGTGCCCCAGGCGTCGTTCGAGATCGAGTTGTACCAGGCTACGCCGTACTCCGCCTCCAGCTTGCGGAATTCAGGGGAAGCCTCGCGCGGGCTGACCCCGCCGCCTTTCATCTCGACGATCTTGCCTTCCTGCACGCCATAGACGCCTGCGACCGAAATGCCGTAGTCCGGCGCGATCAGGCTGTAGCAAGTGTTGGCCCAGGAGGCGCTCGGCGCGGGTTGTCCCGCCAGCGAGGCTACGATGGCCGTTGCTGCAACCTTGCCCTGCGCGTTCGCGCAGAAGCCCGATTTCGGCATTGGTGCCGCGATGGTGGCATCGCCCGCGACATAGATGTCGGCGACTTGTGCGGACTCGAAGGTCTGTGCCTTCACCGGCACCCATCCGCTCTGCGCGGTGACGCCGGCACGGTCGGCGATGAAACCGGCCTTCTGCGGCGGCACAACGTTGAGCACGGCAGCTTTATGCTTCTTGCCGAACTCGGTTTCGACCTCGCGAGCTTTTGCATCGACGCGCACTACCTTGCCGTCCTTGGAGAGTGGTACCCACTCGATCATGTCGCCGTAGAACTTCTTCCAGCCGTCGAGGAAAAGCCCCTGCTTCGAGAAGTTTTCTTTCGCGTCGAGCACGAGGATCTTCGACTTCGGCTTCTTCGTCTTGAAGTAATGCGCGACCATCGAGACGCGTTCATAGGGTCCGGGCGGGCAACGGAACGGGTTTTCCGGTGCGCTCAGAATAAAGAGACCGCCATCCGGCATTGCATCCAGCTGGCGCTTGAGAAGCACGGTCTGCGGGCCTGCCTGCCAGGCATGAGGGGCAAGTTGCGCGGCCGCCTGATCGTAGCCCTTGAGCGTTCCCCAGCGGATGTCGATGCCGGGGGAGAGCACCAGCTTGTCGTATTGAAGAACGCGACCGCCTGCGAGGGTCACGGTCTTCTTTTTGTTGTCGACATCGTTCGCGAGCGCGTGGACGACCTGCACCCCGAGCGCGCGCAGTTCGTTGAAGTTGTGGCCCTGCTGCTCGAAGGTGCGCAGCCCGCCGAAATGCAGGTTCGTGAACGGGCAGGTGTAATAGCGGGTAAGTGGTTCGACGAGCGTCACCTGGATTTTCGGGTTCGCACGCTTGATGTATTTCGCAGCGGTTGCACCGCCAAAGCCGCCGCCGATCACGACGACACGCCCGGCTACGCCTTGCGCGATGGCCGGCATGGACAGCGACATCAGGCCTGCACCAGCTCCACCAAGAACCTGCAAGGCGCGGCGGCGAGAAATCATGGTTCTGTTCATCACTTCACCCCTGCGAAAAATTTGGCGAGTTCTTCGATTTGCGCGTCGGTGTAACCATTGGCGATGCGGGTCATGACAGTGGTGCCGGGAGGCGGCGTCTCGCTCTTGAAGGATTTCAGCAGGGCAGCGAGCGTCGATGCCGGACGGCCTGCAAGAGACGGAATCTTGGTTCGCGACTTACCGTCGGTGCCATGACAACTCGCGCAAGGTCCGGCGAGAACGGCCGCGTCCTGCGTGCTTTGCGCGGAAGCCGGTGCGGCCCATGCAAGAAGAAGTAATGCCGTTGCGGCGGCAGATGATTTCCAGCCCATGCGCTCCTCCATAATCAACAATCGTTCTTTGTATTTATTATTATTCTACACTAAACAATCGCCCCAGCAATATTTGCCTCAAATTGAATCGCACATTGTTTTTCGGGCGGAAATCATTGAGCGCGAAGAAGAAACCGCACGAAAAAACAAATCAGAATTACCTCCGTTACGTAAAAAAATTTTAGTAACGCATGAAAGTCACATAAAAAAGTTTGACAGTAAGAAAGCCTATTGCCTACAGTTTCATCACTAGCGGACGCTTGATTCAGTCAGCGTTTTCGCGAGCGGGCCGGTCGGCCAATCAAAAAAATTTAGCCCTAGGAGGGAAGCGATGATCAATCGTCGCGGATTTATTGGCGCGTCGGCCGGCGCCATAACGGTCGCCGCAACTACGCCCGGCGCGCTGGCAGCGCCGACTATTCTGGACAACACCACCGAAATCATGCCGAAAGGCAAAGCGCCGCGCGTCGTGATCGCGGGCGGCGGATGGGGCGGCCTTTCCGCCGCGCGTCATCTGCGTGACCTCGCGCCGAATGCCGAAGTCGTGGTGCTCGAACGCAACCCGTTTTTCTGGTCATGCCCGATCAGCAACAAATGGATCCTCGATATCGTCGACAGCGCCTATCTGATGCACGACATGCTTTTGCCTGCGCGCAAGTATGGCTATCAGCTGATTCAAACCGAGATCACGAACATCGAGCGCGACAAGCGTCGCGTCCGCACTTCGGCAGGCACGATCGAATACGACTACCTCATCATCTCGGATGGTATTCGTGATGCCTATGACGTCTGGTTCGGCAACGACAAGAAGGCGATCGATTACACGCGCAATAACTATCCGTCTGCCTATATCCCAAGCACGCAGGCGATGGCGGTGAAGAACAAGATCCGCAACTTCAAGGGCGGCACCATGGTGATGACGCTGCCGCCGCCGCCGCATCGCTGCCCGCCGTCGCCGTATGAGCGGGCATGCGTTATCGCGTGGCACATGAAGACAAACAAAATCCCCGGCAAGGTCGTCATTCTCGATCCGAAGCCGCGGATCATGCCGATCGGTGGTGGCTTCAAGGCAGCTTTCGACGAGCTTTATCCGGACATCATCCAGTACGTTCCGAATGCCGGCATCAAGGAAGTCGATCCGTTCAAGAAGGAAATCAAGACCGCGGTCGGCGACTTCAAGTTCGACGACGCGATCCTGATGCCTCCGCATCAAGCCGGCAACATGGTCTGGAGCGCCGACCTCATTGGCAAGACGCCGGAGGGCAAGCCGACCAACTGGGCGGCGATCCATCCGACGCTCCTGCACGCGCAGGGCGACGACCGGGTTTATGTCGTCGGTGACGCGATGGGCGCGGTGTCGAAGCAGTTCGGCCACTACCCGAAGAGCGCGCATGTTGCGAACTTCGTCGGCAAGATCGTCGCCGGTTACATCGGCGAGCGTCTCGCCGGGAACCAGGTGACGGTGAAGCTGCCCGACAACCTTTGCTACATGCTGGTCAACGGCAGCCCCCGCGAAGCGATCTCGGTGCAGTTCGATTATGAACTGCTCTCGGACGGCACGATCAAGCAGACGCAGATCGACATCGATGTCCGCACGCCGGCCCTTTTGGAGGAGGACTTCAAATGGGCGCAAAGGATGTATAGTGACTTCCTAGCGTAATCCCCGCTTGCGGCGCGCGTGAAAGCGCGCGCCGCATAACGGAGTCCGGAATGAACCTTTCAAGACGTGCTGCGCTGGCAGGTGCGGGGGCTTTTGCGATCAGTGTCGCGGCGGCTCCCGTGTTCGCGCAGAGTCCCGTCAAAGGCATCATCGACGAGTTCGCGGCGGGCAATACGCCGCTGCAGGGAAGGGCCGATCTGGATATTCCGTTTACCGCAGACAATCCAAATGCGGTTCCGGTCGGCATCAAGATCGACAGCCCGATGACGGCGCAATCCTATTGCCGCGAAGTCATTCTGATTGCCGAAGGCAATCCGCGGCCGCTGGTCTGCCGTTTCACTTTCGAGCCGGGACTTGCAGTGCCGCAGTTTTCCACACGCATCCGCCTCGCCGAAACGCAGCATGTAACGCTGCTTGCGAAGATGAACGATGGTTCCGTGTTTATTTCCCGCAAGGAAGTCACGGTTACCGCCGGCGGTTGCGGAGGCTAGAACGATGTCGACACCCCCGCGCATATGGCTCAGCAATCGCTCGCCCAAAAAGGGTGAAGTCGTCGTCGTGCGCGCGCTGGTGACGCATGCGATGGAAACCGGCATGCGCAAGCGGGCAAGCGGTGAGCTGATCCCTCGCAAGATCATCAATAAGTTCGTCTGCACCCTGAACGGAAAGTCCGTCGTTACCTGGGACCTGGAAACCGGCGTCGCCATCAATCCCTACCTCGAATTCCGCTTCAAGGCGGAGGAGGCTGGGGACCTGAAAATGGTCTGGACCGACGACGACAAGTCGACGATCGAAGCGGTCGAAAAGATAACGCTGGCCTGAATCCTGCGCCGTTGCGCGGGGTTGTTTACGACTTCACATACACCCAGGCATTTTTGCCGGATTTCAGGACGACCTGAATCCGTTTGTAATCGTCGACTTCATAGTCGTCCGCCGCCCGAAGCTCGATTTCGGTAATCATGAACAGTATGCCGTGGACCTCATCTTCCGGATTATCGGTTTTGAGAACCATTGGATGAAACTCTGCGCCGCTTTTTGCGACGACTTCAGGGTCGTTGATCCTGATCATTACGGTTGCAAAGCCGGACAGAGAATCCGGCGTACCTTCGAGCAGGCGTCCGAAGGAAGCCATTTGAACATTTTCCTGACGGAGCGTGCCGTAAGAAAACAACGGTACTTGCGCAATGTTACTCATCGAGCGGACGAAGTCCCGAAGCGCGGAAAGAATGGCGCCATTCTAGTTTGGAATCGATAAATCTTTTCTCTCGGATCATTGAACGCAAGGATTCGTCTTTTCCTGTTTGCGGGCGATATATATCAGATCATATAGCGTGCCGCGCAGGACTTCAGCGAATGTTTGCTCCGCATCTCCGGTATTTTGTCGCACTGGCGAAGGAAGGCCATTTTTCGCGCGCGGCGAAGGTTTGCGACGTGACGCAGCCGACATTGTCGATGGCGATCCGCAGTCTCGAAGAATCTCTGGAGGTTCCCCTAGTCGAAAGGGGCCATCGTTTTGTCGGCCTGACTCCGGAAGGCAGGCGCGTTCTGGTATGGGCACAACAAACGCTGGCGGATTATGAAAGTCTCAAACAGGAGCTGGCTGCGCTTCGTAGTGAATTGAGCGGAGTCCTTAGGCTTGGCGTCATTCCGGCAGCCATGCCATCGATTGCGCATCTGACAGCACCATTCCGGGCTGCGCATCCCAAGGTGATGTTCGATATCCGGTCCGTGGATTCCCGTACGATCGAGCGTGGACTCGACGCTTTCGAACTCGATGGCGGGATTACCTATCTCGACAACGAACCGCTGAGTCATGTCCGCTGCATTCCGCTATATCGCGAGAAGTTCGTCTTCATTACGCGCGCTGGTAATCCGCGTGCCCGTCGGAAGTCGATTACCTGGCGCGAGGCGGTTCAGGAAAACCTGTGTCTGCTCAGCGAGGATATGCAGAACCGGCGCATCATCAACGATCTCGCGAAGTCGAAGGGGTTTTCGCTGGGACCGACGATGGTCAGCAATTCCTTCGCAGGCATTTGCGCCCACGTCCTGGAGGGGAGTTGGTCGAGCATCGTCCCTCATACCTTTGCGCGGATTTTCTCGAACGAGAACGAGATCGCGGTTCTTCAACTCACGGAGCCAGTGCACAGCCAGACGATCGGTCTCGTCGTGTCCGACCGCGAGCCGGTATCGCTCATGACGGAAGCGCTTATGGCCTGCGCGAAAGCTCTCAACCCGGACGAGAAACCATCATCGTAACCGCCCAGTGTCACATCAGCGCAGTATGCATCTACTCACGTTATGTTCAGTTGCATATATCGCTGTCGCGTACTACGGCATTCCCGATGCAGCGGGGTAGGCTGGTATGACCAAGCGATATGCCAAGAAAATCGCCGCAGTTCAGGGCGCGGCGACTGCCGAAATCCAGGGGCTATTCCGGGAACTGGAAGCCCGCTGGCGTAAATCGGCGATGGTCGTAGGCGTTATAGAAGACTGTCAGGAGCAAGCGCAGCGCGCTTGTGGCGGCGGTGAGCTTGTCGAAATTCCTAGCGGGCGCCGCCACGTCATCTATCAGAGTCTTGGCCGCGGTTCGGACGCTTGTTGTCTCGACCCCGCCGGCGTGGTCACGGCTTGCGAGTCGATCCGCCGCGATATCCGCCCCGGATGCGATCTGGTCGTATTGAGCAAATTCGGCAAGCTGGAGATCGGCGGGAGCGGCCTTACGTCAGCATTTGTCGCTGCTATTGAAATCGAGGTGCCCATCCTGACTTCCGTGGCGCCGATGTTCCAGAACGAATGGGACGCTTTTGCTGCTCCGTATTATGAACTGCTGCCGCCGGATGCCGGTGCAATCGACAACTGGTGGCGATCCGTTGCCTCGCATGAATTCAGGCTCGCGGGCTGAGCGCCGCCGTCTCCTGCTGGCCTGCGCTTACAGTCCATCCTTGTAGCGTTAGTCATACCCGCGTACCTCGCGGCCCCTTGGCATCATGCTGCATCGCAGCAGCAGATACTTCTTGATGCCGCCGGTTCACTCGACAAAAATGCGAGCGAATAGGAGATCTTAGCCCGCGCTTCGATCGCCGTGACCCGGAGGGTAAGGAGTAAACGTGCGCGGAGAAGCGGCTCTGAGGAGATCTCGGTATGTCCGGCGAAGGCCGCAAGAGCTTCCGGAATATGAAGTCTTACCGGCGGCGCAAAAGCTGGCTCTGATTCATTCGCGGCGGATATTCTCGGCCTGACCGCATGGGCTGTCAGGCGGGAACAGGCTGACCGGGGCGGAATGCCTTGCAGCGCTCGGGGCGCGTAAGCATTCCCGGTCTTCCGATCAGGTCCAGACAATAAGGGATCGCCGGGAAAATCGCGTCGAGGCATACGCGGATCGATTGCGGCCTGCCGGGCAGGTTCACGATCAACGTATTGCTGCGAATTCCCGCCATTTGCCTCGAGAGAATCGCGGTTGGAACCTGTTTCAGGCTGATCGATCGCATCAGTTCTCCGAAGCCTGGAAGCAATTTCGTGCAGGCGGCCATCGTCGCTTCGGGCGTAAGGTCGCGTGGTGCAGGGCCGGTGCCGCCCGCGGTCAGGATCAGCGCGCAATCTTCATTGTCCGTGAGTTCGACCAAATGATTGCGCACATTCTCCATGCCGTCCGCGATCACGCGGCGAAGCGGCTGCCACGGCGAGGTTAGAATCTCGGCGAGATATTCTTCGATGGCAGGCCCGTTGAGGTCTTCGTATATGCCGCTGCTTGCGCGGTCCGAGATATTGAGGATGCCGATCTTGATGATGCCGGCTTGCATGGGCATGTCTCCGCTTACGAGTGGAGGACCGGCGGCGTATCGAGCGTATTGAGGTAAAGCGCGATCAACTGGTCGCGGTAGGCGATGTGCTTCCGTAGCGCCGGTACAAGTTCCTTGATGATGACTTTCCGTGATTTTCCGTCGCCGTCCGTGGCACTTCGGATCGCACGGTCGCACAGCGCAAGCATAATACGGTGGTCAAGCGCATGGCATCCGCAGAGGCTGCTGCCGGCTGCTTTCAGGAGCAGTTCCTCATTTTGGAAATGGTGTGCAAGAAGGGAGCGGAGGCGCTGGAGCTGGGCTTCGATTGCACCTGAATCCGATTCAGCGATGCGGTCGCAGCATTCTCCAATGGTCTCGTGACCTGCGTCGATCACATCGTGTCCGACCGCGAGAAGTTTTACCGGGGTCTTTCGCTTCGCCGGTTTTCTGGATTTGCGGCCCTGTCCGCGCGGTCTTTTCGTCATGTTTCGACTGCGATGCTGCGCGGAATGCGCCCCGATTTGCATAACCGGTGGGCAGGCCACAGCCATTGATTTTAGTCAAAGCGGATAAGGAGATGCTGGCTACGGCCTCCAGGTCCCGCGCTACTCCACATAGTCGTCGATCAACGGGGACGGTTTTGCATATTCTCGCAACGCCTGACGGTCGCCGATCGTAATGGTGCGGCCCGATGTGCTCACGCCAACGGCCTCGAGTTGCGCCAGCGCCCGCGAGAGGTTTTCGGCCGTTGTTCCGAGCAGGGATGCGAGCGTCTTCTTTTCGAAATCCATGGTGATGACGCCTTTTCCGCCCTGCTTTGCCTCGGTTTTCAGGAGCCAGTTGGCCAGCCGCTCCGGCGTATTGCGCAGCTTCTGATCTTTCAGAAGTTTTGTGATCCCGCGGTAACGCTCGGAAAGTTCTGCAATCGTGGCGTAGGCAAAGTGCTGGTCTTCGCGGAACACCGCGCGCACCGCATCGGCCGGCAGAAGCAGCACGCGGGATTCCAGCAGCGTTTTCGCTGATTTCAGATAAGGCTGATCGAGGATGACGGCGGCGAGAATGAATGTCGCCGTCGGCCTAAGAATCTTAATCGTCGTATTCCGGGCGCCGTGCGAAGCAAAAAGTTCGACGCAACCTTCGACAAGAATGTGCAGAAAGTCAGGCTTGTCGCCTTCAGTAATCAGGTGAGTATTCTGCGGATAACGTTGAAGAGATCCGGTGCGCGTCAGCCGCTCAAGTTGTCGCGCGGACATCGTCTTGAACAGATCAAGATTTCGCAGTGCATCAAGGTCCGCTTCTCTCATTTTCTGCTTTCTTGTTTGTCTTGGTGCGCCCGGAGAGATTGATAAATATCAATTGGTAGATTGAAGTACGATAATCGAACCGTCCGTTTCCGATACTCCTGTAAAACTTTCATCTCCTGCGCATGTGCTGTTTGACGCAAGTCAACAAACACTACACATGCTTGTTTCTCTATCCCTTTAGAACCATTCTCTTAAAGGCTTTTGGGGGAGACGATGCAGGCAAAGACGAAAGCCGCGCCGCATGGACAGAATGCAGCGCTATGGATGTCGACGATCGCGTTCACCGTTTGCTTCGCTGTCTGGACAATTTTCGCGATCATCGGAATCAGCATCAAGCAGGAGCTGAAACTCAACGAAACGCAGTTCGGGCTGTTGGTAGGTACACCGATACTTACCGGCTCGCTTATTCGAATCGCACTCGGCGTGTGGGCCGACCAGTATGGCGGCCGTATCGTTTATACCGCGACGATGCTGGCGGCGGCGGTTGCTACATACCTGCTGACCTGGGCCACTACCTATCCGCAGTTTCTGCTCGCAGCACTTGGCGTCGGTATCGCCGGCGGCTCGTTCTCTGTCGGCGTCGCCTATGTTTCTCGCTGGTATCCGGCGGAGAAGCAGGGCGTTGCGCTCGGCATTTTTGGCGCGGGCAATGTCGGCGCAGCGGTAACGAAATTCTGCGCGCCGTTCGTGCTGGTGGCCTATGGCTGGCAGACGACCGCACAGGTCTGGGCGGTTGCCATCGCAATCATGGCGATCGTGTTCTGGTTCACGACTAGCGACGATCCGGTACTTAAGGCGCGCCGCGAACGCGGTGAAAAGCCGAAAAGCGCCTGGCTCGAACTCGCGCCGCTCCGGAACGTGCAGGTCTGGCGCTTTGCGCTTTATTACTTCTTTGTCTTTGGCGCCTTTGTCGCGCTTTCGCTATGGCTGCCGCGCTACCTGATCGGGGTGTATGGTCTCGACATCAAGGCTGCCGGCATGTTTGCCGCTGCCTATTCGATTCCGGCCAGCATTTTCCGTGC
This sequence comes from Xanthobacteraceae bacterium, assembly GCA_019454205.1. Classification (NCBI taxonomy): domain Bacteria; kingdom Pseudomonadati; phylum Pseudomonadota; class Alphaproteobacteria; order Hyphomicrobiales; family Xanthobacteraceae; species Xanthobacteraceae bacterium. Next base: position 2,072,439 of record CP075369.1, on the reverse strand, counting down.
CTACGGCGGACATTTGTCCGATCGTTATGGCGCGCGCCGTGTGATGTATTGGACCTTCTTGGTCTCGGTCGCGGCGGCATTCATTCTTTCCTATCCGCCGACTTCCTATACGGTGCAGACCACGCGCGGCCCGCTGCAATTCGAATTCGCAATCGGCCTCATCGGCTTCACGGTGCTGGTCTTCATCCTTGGCTTCTTCATGAGCCTCGGCAAGGCGGCGGTGTTCAAGCACATCCCGGTCTATTACCCGAACAATGTCGGCGCGGTCGGCGGCTTAGTCGGCATGATTGGCGGCCTTGGCGGCTTCGTGCTGCCAATCACCTTCGGCTTGCTGAACGATCTTACCGGCATCTGGACCAGTTGCTTCATGCTGCTGTTCGCGATCGCGTCGTTGTCGCTGATCTGGATGCACTTTGCGATCCGGAACATGGAAAGCAGCGTTCCAGTCGAGAAGCGCCAGGCGCTTCCGCAATTCGCCGAATTGCAGGACGTACACGAACCGAAGCATGCCGCAATCACGAATCCGAAGCTGATCGAGAAATGGGAGCCGGAGGATGCTGCATTCTGGAAGAACACGGGCAGGGTAATCGCGCGCCGCAATCTCTGGATCTCGATTCCGGCGCTGCTGCTTTCCTTCGCGGTGTGGATGGTGTGGTCGATCGTGGTGGCGAAGCTGCCCGCTGTCGGTTTCAAGTTCACGACCGACCAGTTGTTCTGGCTCGCAGCTCTGCCGGGTCTTTCCGGGGCGACGCTGCGTATCTTCTATTCCTTCATGCCGCCGATCTTTGGCGGGCGGTTGTGGACCACGCTTGCAACCTGGTCGTTGATTCTTCCCGCGCTCGGTATCGGCTTTGCCGTGCGTAATCCGGATACGCCGTATTTTATCTTCCTCGGACTGGCGCTCCTGTGCGGCTTCGGCGGCGGCAACTTTGCCTCGTCGATGGCGAATATCAGCTTCTTCTTCCCCAAATCGGAGAAGGGCAACGCGCTGGCGCTGAACGCAGGTCTCGGCAATCTCGGAGTCAGCGTTGCGCAATTCGTGATCCCGCTTGTGATCGTCTACGGCGTGTTCGGCGCTCTCGGTGGCGATCCGCAGGTTGCCACCGAAGCGGGCAGGACCACGAAAATCTTCCTGCAGAACGCAGGCTTCATCTGGGTGCCTTTCATCGTGGCTTCTGCCTTTGCGGCGTGGTTCGGGATGGACGACATCGCGTCAATGCGTGCGTCGTTTGCCGAGCAGTCGGTGATTTTCCAGCGCAAGCATAACTGGATCATGTGCTGGCTTTATACCGGCACCTTCGGTTCCTTCATCGGCTACTCGGCGGCGTTCCCGCTGCTCACGAAGACGCAGTTTCCTGCGGTCGATGCACTGCAACTCGCTTTCCTAGGCCCGCTGGTCGGCGCGATTTCGCGCTCGGCAACCGGCTGGATTTCCGATCGCTTCGGCGGCGGCAGGGTAACGCTGTGGGTCTTCGTGCTGATGGCAATCGGCGTGCTTGGTGTTCTTTATTTCCTTGGCGTCAAGGACCAGCCCTATGCCTTCGCAGGGTTCTTCGCGAGTTTCCTGCTGCTGTTCTTCGCGAGCGGCGTCGGCAATGCCTCCACTTTCCAGATGATCCCCGCGATCATGCGCAAGGAGATGGTGCGCCTGATGCCGAAAGCGAACGTCACCGAGCGCAATAAGCAGGTGGAGATGGAGTCGGCCGCGATTATCGGCTTCACCTCGGCAATCGCGGCATACGGCGCGTTCTTCATCCCGAAGAGCTACGGCACTTCCATCGCCATGACCGGCGGCGTCGAAGCGGCACTCTGGGGATTCCTGATCTTCTACGGAAGCTGCCTCGTGATCACGTGGTTCTTCTACACGCGCCGCGGCGGCCTTCTCTACGACGTCGAAAGAAACAGCAAGCCTTCGCTCGCCACTGCAGGAGTTTTGAAATGAGCCACTTTCTCGACCGACTGACGTTCTTCCGCCGCGCGAGCGAGCCGTTCTCAGATGGACACGGCATCACGACGTCGGAAGACCGCCGCTGGGAGGATGGCTATCGCAAGCGCTGGCAGCACGACAAGATCGTCCGTTCGACGCACGGTGCAAACTGCACTGGGTCGTGCTCGTGGAAGATTTACGTCAAGGGTGGCATCGTCACTTGGGAAACGCAGCAGACGGATTATCCGCGAACGCGGCCTGAGCTGCCGAACCACGAGCCCCGCGGTTGTTCGCGCGGCGCCAGCTACTCCTGGTATCTTTATTCCGGAAACCGCGTGAAGTATCCGCTGGTGCGTTCGCGGCTGCTGCGTTTGTGGCGGGAGGCGCGCGTGATGCGGACGCCGGTCGCGGCCTGGGCGTCCATCGTCGAAGATCCGAAAAAGCGCGAGGCATATACGTCGAAGCGCGGTCTCGGCGGTTTCGTGCGTGCGCACTGGGACGAGGTCAACGAGATCATCGCCGCCGCAAATGCCTACACAGTAAGGAAGCACGGGCCGGATCGCATCATCGGCTTCTCGCCGATTCCGGCGATGTCGATGGTCTCCTACGCTGCAGGTTCGCGTTATCTCTCGCTGATCGGCGGCGTGTGCATGTCGTTCTACGATTGGTATTGCGACCTGCCGCCGTCTTCACCGCAAACATGGGGCGAGCAGACCGACGTTCCTGAAAGCGCGGACTGGTACAATTCCGGTTTCCTCATTCTCTGGGGATCGAACGTCCCGCAGACACGCACGCCCGACGCGCACTTCTATACAGAAGCGCGTTACCGCGGCGCCAAGAGCGTCGTGATTTGCCCCGATTATTCGGAGGCCTCGAAGTTCGCCGATCTCTGGATTTCGGTGAAGCAAGGCACGGATGCGGCGCTTGCGATGGCGATGGGTCACGTCATCCTGCGCGAATTCTATCTCGACCGGCAGGCGAAATACTTCGAGGACTACGTCCGCCAGTACACCGATATGCCGATGCTGGTAAAACTGGTCGAGCAGAACGGCCGGCTGGTGCCGGATCGTCAGCTTCGTGCCTCGGACTTTCCCGGCGATCTGGGCGAGAAAAACAATCCGGAATGGAAGACGGTCGCCTTCGATGAAACCTCGGAGAGCATCGTCGTGCCGCGCGGATCAGTTGGTTTCCGCTGGGGGGAGAAGGGCAAGTGGAATCTGCAAGAGAAGGATTCCGACGGACGCGAAACGAACCTGCGGCTCTCGCTTGCGATGGGCAAGGACGAGTTCGCCGATGTCGGCTTCCCGTATTTTGGTAACCGCGAGCACGATCATTTCGCCGGTACCGACCATCCCGATGTGCTGATGCGCAAGGTGCCGGCCAAGCGCGTGAAGCTGAAGGACGGCGAAGCGCTGGTTGCGACTGTGTTCGATCTGTTAGTTGCGAATTACGGCCTTGAGCGCGGTTTCGGCGATGCGAATGTCGCGAAGTCCTATGACGACATCGCGCCATACACCCCGGCGTGGGCCGAGAAGATCACCGGCGTACCGCGCGACCAGATCATCACGGTCGCGCGCGAATTCGCGCTGAACGCCGAGAAGACCAAAGGCCGCTCGATGGTGATCATCGGCGCTGCGATGAACCACTGGTATCACAGCGATATGAACTACCGTGGCGTCATCAATATGCTGGTGATGTGCGGTTGCATCGGCCAGTCGGGTGGCGGCTGGTCGCATTACGTAGGGCAGGAGAAGCTGCGTCCGCAATCGGGTTGGCTCCCGCTGGCCTTCGGTCTCGATTGGGGCCGTCCGCCGCGTCAGCAGAATTCCACTTCGTTCTTCTATGCGCATACCGATCAGTGGCGCTACGAAACCGTCGGCGTAGAGGAAATCCTTTCACCGACCGCTCCCGCAGGTTCGTGGGATGGTGCTCTGATCGATTACAACGTGCGCGCAGAGCGCATGGGATGGTTGCCGTCCGCGCCGCAGTTGAAACAGAACTCGCTCGACTTAGCGAAAAAAGCCGCGGCTGCCGGTATCGAAGCCAAGGATTTCGTCGCGAAGGGCTTGAAGACCGGCGAGTTACAGATGGCTTGCGAAGATCCCGACCATCCGGACAACTGGCCGCGCAACATGTTCGTGTGGCGCTCCAATATCCTCGGCTCGTCGGGGAAGGGCCATGAATATTTCCTGAAACATCTGCTCGGCACGACGCACGGCGTGCAAGGTAAGGACCTCGGCGAAGCCGGCACCCGCAAGCCGAAGGAAGTCGCGTGGCATGACAATGGACCGCGCGGAAAGCTCGATCTGCTGGTTACGCTCGACTTCCGCATGTCGACCACCTGCGTCTATTCCGACATCGTGCTGCCGACTGCGACCTGGTACGAGAAGAACGATCTCAATACCTCGGACATGCATCCCTTCATCCATCCGCTGTCCGCGGCGGTGGACCCGGTTTGGGAATCAAAAAGCGACTGGGAAATCTACAAAGGGATTGCCCGGAAATTTTCGGAAGTCGCGCCCGAAGTGCTTGGCGTCGAGAAGGACGTGGTGCTGACGCCGATTCAGCACGACTCCCCGAACGAAATCGCGCAGGCAATCGACGTCAAGGAATGGAAGAAGGGAGAGGTCGAGCCGATCCCGGGCAAGACCATGCCTGCGGTTGTGGTGGTCGAACGCGACTATCCGAACACCTACAAGCGCTTTACCTCGCTTGGACCGCTGATGGACAAGCTCGGCAATGCCGTAAAAGGCATGGCGTGGAACACGCAGCACGAGGTCGAGCTGCTCAAGCGCCTGAACGGCGTCGTGACCGATGAAGGCACGACCAAAGGACTGGCGAAGATCGACAGCGACATCGATGCGACGGAAGTGATCCTTTCGCTCGCGCCGGAAACCAACGGCGAGGTCGCGGTCAAGGCATGGGCCGCGCTCTCGCAGACCACGGGTCTCGATCACACGCACCTCGCGATTCCGAAAGAGGATGAAAAAATCCGCTTTCGCGATGTGGTCGCGCAGCCGCGCAAGATTATCTCGGCGCCGACCTGGTCGGGCCTTGAGTCTGAAAAGGTCTGTTACAACGCGGGCTACACCAACGTTCACGAGTTGATCCCGTGGCGGACGCTTTCCGGCCGCCAACAGCTTTATCAGGATCACCTGTGGATGCGCGCGTTCGGTGAGGCGCTTTGCGTCTATCGTCCGCCAGTCGATCTGAAGGCCGTAAAGCCGGTCATCGATAGCAAGCCGAACGGCGAAAAACAGATCGTGTTGAACTTCATCACGCCGCATCAGAAGTGGGGCATTCACTCCACCTATACCGACAACCTCCTGATGCTGACGCTTTCCCGCGGTGGTCCCATCGTATGGATTTCCGAGAACGATGCCGCCAAGGCGGGGATTGTCGATAACGATTGGATCGAAGCGTACAACGCCAACGGTGCGCTTACTGCGCGTGCGGTTGTTTCCCAACGTGTGAAAGACGGCATGTGCCTGATGTATCACGCACAGGAGAAGATCGTGAACGTGCCCGGTTCGGAAGTCACCGGCCAACGCGGTGGCATCCATAATTCGGTGACGCGTACCGTAGTGAAGCCGACACACATGATCGGCGGCTACGCACAGCTAGCCTATGGCTTCAATTATTACGGCACGATCGGCACCAATCGCGACGAATTCGTCATCATCAGGAAGATGTCGAAGGTCGATTGGCTCGATACGCCGAATGAAGATCAACCCGCCAACCCCGAAGCAGTCGCCAAACTGGAGGCAGCGGAATGAAAGTGCGTGCGCAAATTGCAATGGTGCTGAACCTCGATAAATGCATCGGGTGTCACACCTGCTCGGTTACCTGCAAGAACGTGTGGACCAACCGCGAAGGTATGGAATACGCGTGGTTTAATAACGTCGAGACCAAGCCGGGTATCGGTTATCCGAAGGACTGGGAAAACCAGAAGCGCTGGAACGGGGGCTGGAAGCGAAAGAAGAATGGCAAACTTGAGCCGCGCATCGGCGCCAAGTGGCGAGTGCTCGCGAAGATTTTCGCGAACCCAGATCTTCCGGAGATCGACGACTATTACGAGCCTTTCACTTTCGATTACGAGCACCTGCAAAAGGCGCCGGAGTTGCCGGCATTCCCAACCGCGCGTCCGCGTTCACTCATCACCGGTGAGCGGATGGAGAAAATCAACTGGGGTCCGAACTGGGAGGAAATTCTCGGCGGCGAGTTCGCCAAGCGTTCGCAAGACGTCAACTTCGAAGGGGTGCAGAAGGACATCTACGGTCAGTTCGAGAACACTTTCATGATGTATTTGCCGCGCCTCTGCGAACACTGCCTGAATCCGGCATGTGTCGCGTCGTGCCCATCGGGTGCGATCTACAAACGTGAGGAAGATGGCATCGTGCTGATCGACCAGGACAAGTGCCGCGGCTGGCGCATGTGCGTGTCTGGCTGTCCGTACAAGAAAATCTATTACAACTGGTCGAGCGGAAAGTCCGAGAAGTGCATCTTCTGTTTCCCGCGCATTGAAGCTGGACAGCCGACTGTGTGCTCGGAAACTTGCGTCGGCCGCATCCGTTATCTCGGCGTCATTCTTTATGATGCCGACCGCATTGAGGAAGCGGCAAGTGTTCCTGACGAACAGGATCTCTACGAAGCGCAGCTCAAGGTTTTCCTCAATCCTTCCGATCCGGAAGTGATCGCGGCTGCGCGCCGCGACGGCATTCCGGATGCATGGCTTGAAGCCGCGCGCCGTTCGCCGATCTGGAAAATGGCGATGGAATGGAAGGTCGCGTTCCCGCTACATCCCGAATATCGCACGTTGCCGATGGTATGGTACGTGCCGCCACTTTCTCCGATTCAGTCTGCGGCAGCAGCCGGCAAGATCGGTCATGACGGCGAAATGCCGGATGTACGCTCCTTGCGTATTCCTTTGAAATACCTTGCGAATTTGCTTACTGCTGGCAAGGAGGAGCCGGTCGCGCTGGGTCTCGAACGCATGCTTGCGATGCGCGCTTACATGCGCGCGAAGACGGTCGATGGCGTGATGGACGAGAATATCGCCACGCGCGTCGGCCTCAGCGGTCTCGCCATCGAGGAAATGTACCAGATCATGGCGATCGCGAATTACGAGGATCGTTTCGTGATCCCGACCGCGCATCGCGAGATCGACGAGGATGCCTACGATCTTCGCGGCGCCTGCGGTTTCACATTCGGCAACGGCTGTTCGACTGGCGACACCGAGGTCGATCTGTTCGGCGCCAAGAAGCGCGCGAAGACTCCGATGGAGGTCGCGTGATGAACGTTCTCAAGTCACTCTCCGCGCTGCTGACATACCCTTCGCGGGAATTGCAGGAAGCTATTCCGGAAATCGAGCGGATTCTCGATGCCTGTGGCAACATTCCGGATGGCGCTCGCGTGCAGCTTCGCCTCCTTACGAACAGTATCGCGAATGGTGATCTATACGAATTGCAGGAGCGCTACACCGATTTGTTCGACCGCACGCGTTCGCTTTCGCTGCATATCTTCGAGCATATCCATGGCGAGAGCCGCGACCGCGGTCAGGCCATGGTTGATCTGCAAAATCACTATGCGCAGCACGGAATGGAAATGGGGACGCGCGAGCTTCCCGACTTCATTCCGCTGTTTCTGGAGTTTCTCTCGTTACTTCCGCCAACCGAAGCATCCGAACTGCTGGGCCAGCCTATCAATATCATCACCGCACTTGGCGAGCGTCTCGCGAAGCGTAGTTCGCCATACCAGGGGGTGTTTCAGGCGCTGGTCTCGCTTTCAAGCGAATTGCCGGAACGGGCGGCGGTTCAGGAGATCATGGCGCGCCCCGACGCCGATGCCGACGATCTCGAAGCGCTTGATGCCGCATGGGAGGAAGAAGAAGTCCGGTTCGGACCGGGCACGGACGCGGGATGCAAGGACGAGATCACCGCAAAGGTGCGTGCGGGCAGGCGTCCGGCGCCGGGCGTGAAAGTCGCAAGCAACAAGCCCGTCATTCAATATTCAACGGGAGGCCAGAATGCGTGACGCCATCAATTATGTTTTGTTCGGCTGGTATCCCTATCTTTGCCTGACGGTATTTCTCGTCGGAAGCTGGCTGCGCTTCGACCGCGAGCAATACACATGGCGTAGCGGTTCGAGTCAGCTTCTGCGCCGCAAGCAGTTGAGCTGGGGTTCGAACCTGTTTCACGTCGGCATTCTCGTCATCTTCATGGGCCACTTCGTCGGCCTGCTGACGCCGATCTGGATTTTCGACACGCTCGGCGTTTCGCATACGTTCAAGCAATGGATGGCAATCGTCGTCGGTGGCGTCGCCGGTGTGATGTGCTTCATCGGATTGACCTTGCTGGTGCACCGGCGCCTGTTCGACTCGCGAATCCGGAAGACTTCGTCGTTCAGCGACATCGCGATCCTTCTGTTGCTCTATGCGCAGCTTATCCTTGGTCTCTCGACGATTTTCGTTTCGCTGGATCATCTCGACGGGCATGAAATGGTGAAGTTCATGACCTGGGCACAGGGCATCCTGACGCTCCAGCCCGGCGTGTCCACGCAAGTCATCAACGCGCACATCATCTTCAAGCTGCATCTCCTGCTCGGTATGACGCTGTTTCTGGTTTTTCCGTTCACGCGGCTTGTGCACATCTGGAGCGCGCCGATCTGGTATCTCGGCCGGCGCGGCTATCAGGTGGTACGCACGCGGAATAAATCACTGACTGGCCGCGACGCGGCAGCTCCTGGGTACACCGTGCAGGCGAAGCGCCCGTACTGACAGGAAGGAAGAAAATGTCCTGCTCTGTCCACATCGAACTGCCTAAGCCGAAACCAATCAGGGTAAACGGCAAGGAGCTTTCGCGTGCTGAAATTTCGCGCGAGGCGCAGAACTTCCCCGCCGAAAAGCCGATCGAGGCATGGCAAGGCGCGGCAAGGGCGCTCGTCATCCGTGATTTGCTGCTGTCGGAAGCAAAACGTCTTGCCATCGTTGCAGTACCCCAGACGGAAGACGGCCGCACGGAAACCGAAGATGAAGCATCGATCCGTGCTCTTCTGGAGCAGCAGGTAGTAACCCCGAACCCCGACGAAGCTGCGTGTCTGCGGTATTATGTAAGCAACCACGCGCGTTTCCGTTCGGCTGCAATTTATGAGGCCGCACACATTCTGGTTACAGCCGATAGGCGCGATGCGCCCGCGTATCGTGCAGCAAGAGAAAAAATCGAACAGATTGCCTCAGAGCTTCGCCAGTTTCCGGAGAAGTTTGATATGCTTGCTGTCACGCACTCGGATTGCCCGTCTTCGGCGCAAAACGGGAATCTCGGACAGATAACGGATGGCCAGACGACGCCGGAATTCGAGAAGGCGCTCGTTTCGCTCACGCCGGGGTCCATCAGCGATCCGGTTGAAAGCCGCTACGGCCTTCACATCATACGACTCGACCGCAAGATCGACGGCAAGCAGCTTCCCTTCGATGCGGTACGTGAGCGGATCGCGGACTATCTGCGCGACGCAGTACAACGCCGGGCATCGGCGCAGTATATCGCGCGTCTGGTTTCCGCTGCGAAGATCGAGGGTATCGACCTTGCGGGCGCGGAAGCGCACCGCGTGAGTTAGGAAACCCCATGCTGCTCGGCGACATTCTCAAAACATTCTCCGACGAGGCCGCAGCGACGGAATATATTCTGTCGCTCGGCAATATGCCGCTCGTGTTGCGTCTTCAGGAAATGGCGAACGCGGAAGGCGAGTCGCTCGGCGAATTCGCAAGCGCGGCTGTACAACGCTATGCGTCCGTGGCGTCGGAAGAGGAATGGCTTACGCTGCTAGGTCTGGTATCGCGTGCCAGCGATCCGGCGGAAGTTTGCCTGCGCCGCGCGCTGGAATATACGGCATCATCCGCGGCGGCGGTCTGATGGGCCGTACGCTCGAACCGCTGCTTGCCCGGAATGTGCATTGGGTGGAGCAGAAAATTGCGAGCGATCCGGAGTTCTTCTCGCGGATGGCGACGCAGCAGAGTCCGAACTATCTATGGATCGGTTGCTCCGATAGCCGTGTAACCGCGAACGATGTGCTCGAATTGGACCCTGGGCAGGTCTTCGTACACCGGAATATCGCGAATGTCGTGCACACAAGCGATCTGAACATTCTTTCGGTGCTGGAATTCGCGGTCGAGCATTTGAAAGTGCAGCACATCATTGTTTGCGGACACTACGGCTGCGGCGGTATTGCGCGCGTATTCGCGCCTGAGCGGGGAGAGTTGTTCGACCATTGGCTGCAACCGGTCTCCATGTTTTACCGGAAACACCGGAAGATTTTCGATGCACTTCCGCCGTCGCAAAGGCTCGATCGTATGTGCGAGATCAACATCGAGATGCAGGTGCGAAGGCTCGCCGCAACGCCGATCGTCGAGAATGCCTGGGCGGGTGGGCAGGAACTGCACCTTCATGGCTGGATCTATCGCATCGCCACGGGCCGTCTGCACGATCTCGGCCCGCATCTCTCCTCAATTGCGGAGCGCGACGCGTTGGCTTCGATCGACGATTGTGTTACCGGCGCATAGCGTATTTCCGTTTTTTTAGTGCGGAGCGAACCACGCAGCCGTTTGACCGAGATCAAGGAGCGAATCCGGCGATCACTCCATCCTGTCCTTCTTTATGGAGGACAACATGCCGACCGAAGCCATTCTCGTTCTCGCCCTCGTGGGTGTGATGTTTGTTGTTTTCGCTGCAGGCCTGACCTACGCTGATCTCAGCACCCGCAAATTCCGCGACTGATCCGGCTACAGAGCGGAGAATATCCGCCCTCGATTGCTCCTTGCGCGGGAGCAGGCTTGAGCCGGCTTTCAATCATGTTACGTAGGGGAAGCGCGCTTCAGGCGCGCTTTTTTTATGCGTGATCGCCGGGGAAACCCGCGGCGATTGCCATGCGCACGAGAGCCGGCAAGCTGTCGGCATTCATCTTGGTCATGACATTGGCGCGGTAGATCTCGACCGTGCGCGGGCTGATGTCTAGCTCGATGGCGATGATCTTGTTCGATTTCCCGGCGACGAGTCCCGCCATAACTTCCGCTTCGCGCCCGGAAAGTTCGGCGATGCGCCGCAGGATTTCGGCTTTCGCGTCGTCTGCTTTGGCTGCCGAGTTCGCGGAGGCGATGGCGCGCGAAATGGATTGCAGCAGCGCCTCGTCGTTGTATGGCTTTTCGAGAAAGTCGGCAGCTCCTTCGCGCATTGCCTCGACCGCGAGCGGAATGTCGCCATGGCCCGTGATGACGATCACGGGCAGAGGAAAGCTGCGGGTTTTGAGTGTTTTCAGAAGTTCGATGCCGGTCATGCCGGGCATGCGTACGTCGGTGATGATGCAGCCTTCGTTCGCTGCCGGGAGGTTCTTCAGGAACGCGCCGGCGGTTTCGTAGGTGATCGGGTTAAGCCCTGCTGTCTCCAGCAAAAAATGAAGCGAGTCGCGCGCGGCGTCATCGTCGTCGATGACATGGACGGTTTGGCGTTCAGACATTTTCTTCGCCCTTATGCTCCCTTGCTACCGGCAGGCTAAAGCGGAACGTTGCGCCGCCGTCGGGATTTTCCTCAACCCATAGCTTTCCGCCATGTGCGTCGATGATGGTACGCGAAATGGAAAGCCCGACACCCATGCCGTCCGATTTCGTGGTGACGAACGGCTGAAACAACTGGTCGCGGATTTCGGGGTCGATACCCGGTCCGGTATCAGCAACACTGACCACAACCATGCCGTTGACCGGAGCGTGCTTGAGAATCGAAAGCTCCTTGCGCAGGCTTTGTTTCATGGCGTCGATCGCGTTGCGGATCAGGTTGAGGAGTACCTGCTGAATCTGGATGCGGTCGACCAGCGCGAGATCGCCTTCCGGGTCTAGCCTCATGCGAACATGGATGCCGGACTCTTTCGCGCCTACCAGCGCCAGCGCGCTTGCTTCTTCGATGATCTTGGACAGGCTGTCGATGCTGCGTTCGCTCTCGCCGCGCTCGACGAAGTCGCGCAGCCTGCGGATGATCTGACCTGCACGTAGCGCCTGCTCGGCGGATTTGTCGAGGGCGGATTTCAGAACCGGTACGCGATCCGATTGGATTTCCGCTACGATGCGGCTCGATCCTTTCATGTAATTTGCTATCGCGGTGAGCGGCTGGTTCAACTCGTGGGCCAGCGTAGAGGCCATTTCTCCCATCGCAGAGAGGCGCGAGATGTGAACCAGTTCCGCCTGCAATTCCTGTAAGCGCGCATCGGTTTCCTGCCGTTCGGTCAGGTCGCGCACGAAACCTGTAAAGAAGCGGTCCGGCCCCAGAATCATTTCGCCCACCGCAAGTTCCATCGGGAATGTGGAACCGTCCTTGCGCTCGCCGACGACAACACGCCCAATGCCGATGATCCTGCGTTCACCCGTGCGCAAATAGCGCTCCATGTAACCGTCATGCGCCTCGCGATAAGGCGAGGGCATCAGCATGCTCACATTGTGTCCCCACATTTCCTGCGCGCGATAGCCGAACAGGCGCTCGGCTGCGGCGCTGAAGGACTGGATGCGTGCCTTGCTGTCGATAACGATCATCGCGTCGGGCACGGTGTCGAGAATCGAGTTGAGGTGTGCTTCGCGCGCTGCGGCCGCCCGCCGGGTGGTACGCATCCAGCCGCCGAACGCGGCAATGGCAATGCCGGAAACGAGAAAACCGATGCTGTTCGCCGTCAGATTGGCCAAGGATACGCTTTGCCAAAAATAGAAAATATCGCCGACCGCTACGCTCAGCACAGTCGCGGCCACCCCCGGTCCGAATCCGCCGATTGTTGCCGCGGCCAGAACCGCGGGAACAAACAAGAGAAACAGCGCCTCGTTGCCGATCAGCGGCTGCAGGATGGCCCGCACGGCGAAGGCCAGTGCGACAATCGGGACTACGGCGGCATAGCGCGACCACGGATTGCGCATGATCCGGTCGAGCGACCGGAACAGGTTGCCGGTTCGTGTGGGGCTTTCGATATTCTTCATTGCGGAAGCCAAAATACCCCTATTTCCCCTGCGGAATCACGCCTACGTATTTTCCCTTAGGTTATCGGCCTGAATTTATCCGGCCACGGCCCGCCGGTATCGGTTTCTCAGCAAAAGAGGAGAAGCCCGATGCTCGTCCAGGTTCAGTCCTCCGCCAAACCCGGCATCGCCCGTCTTGCGCCGCGAATTCCCGCAAGTGCGAACTGCGCAGTTGCAACCGAGCACAGCTTTCAGGCTGCCCTCGAACTCATGGGTACCCGGCTTTCCTTTGCCCGCAACAAGGAAATCTACGGACAGGATGAGCCTGCCGAAAATGTCTACAAGGTCCTGAAAGGCTCCGTTCGCTCCTACAAGCTTCTCGACGACGGGCGCCGCCAGATCGGTGCGTTCTATCTTCCCGGGGATATTTTCGGCCTCGAGTCGAGCATTCACCATCGCTTCGCCGCCGAAGCCATTGCCGATACTATGGTGATAGCCATCAAGCGTTCGGTCCTCACCGGCCTTGCGCAGACTGATGCGGTCGTTGCGCGCGAACTCTGGCAGATGACGGCTCGCGAACTCGATCACGTTCACGACCATGTAGTGCTACTTGGCCGCTCCAGCGCGCAGGAGCGGGTAGCGTCGTTCCTGATCGAAATGGCAAGCCGCTCTGCGAACCGCAACGAAATCGAACTGCCGATGTCGCGGCAAGACATCGCCGATTATCTGGGTCTCACCATTGAAACCGTCTCGCGCACCTTCACCAGCATGGAGCGCCGGGCGCTGATTGAACTGCCCACGTCTCGCAAGGTACGGCTGAAAAGCCGCGCCGTGCTCCGCGAAATGCATTCGTGAGGGCGGTCCATGTCTGCCCTGCCGCGGGAATTTCGTAAAATCCGTCTCGAACTCGCGCGCGAGCCGGCGCATCCGCAAGGTGACAACAAGACCGGGTACCTGATCACGCTGCCGCTAAATGCGGAAATGCGCATCGATGCTGCTATCTGGAAAAGTTTTCGCGACAACTGCCGCGTAGTCCGGATGCGCGCGGATGACTGGGATGTGGGGCACGTCATTCACGGTCCGGGCGGCAACTGGATGTTCCGCTACGACATTTCTGGGGATCAGGAAGACGAGACCGGATTCAAATTGCAGGACGAGAAATTCGTGCCGGGTGAATACGTCTCGATCCGCGAAGGCGATCTTATTCGGACCTATCGTGTGTCGTCCGTAGAACACGTCTGACGAGCAGGCGAATGCCCTTGCGCGGCGCGGAACGGCCAATGGAAATCCCGGTTTGCCGGGGATGGAGAGTGTCATGAAAGCCAAGCATGTAATGGTTTCGCCGGTGAAAACCGGACATGTGGACATGACGGTTCGCGAAGTCGCGCAGCTTCTCACCGAAAACCGCATCAGCGCGCTTCCGATCGTTGACGGCGCCGGGAAACTGATCGGCATCGTCAGTGAAGGCGACCTGATCTATCGCGCCGAAATCGGAACGCAACGGCATCGTTCGTGGTGGTTGTCGCTATTTACCAGCAATACGCAGCTCGCGGAGGAGTATTCCCGCGCCCACACGAAAAGCGTGCGGGATCTCATGACCCGCGACGTGATAACGGTCGATCCCGAAACGCCGTTGTCCGACATTGCACGAATGTTCGAGCGGCGCCGCATCAAGCGGGTGCCGGTTCTTCAGGATGGAAATCTGGTCGGTATCGTAACCCGTGCCAATCTTGTGCAGGCGATTGCCAGCGCGCCGCAGAAGGTTCACCGCCCGCTTAGCGACGAGCAGATTCGCGAGAAAGTTCAGAAGCGGCTCGAAGCCGAAGCCTGGACCAATCCGATCATGGTCAATGTCACGGTCAACGAAGGCATCGTGAATACGTTCGGTGCGGTCCGCTCGGAAGCGGAGCGCAATGCAATCCGCGTCGTCATCGAAGACATAGCGGGCGTTAAATCGATCAACGACAACATCGTGCTCGAACCGCTTCCGGGCTGGGCCTGATTAAGCAGGAGACGGCGTCTTGGGTGAGGGTACCCGTTTAGCCGAAGGCGAGAAGGTTGCGAACAGGGGTGCGCAGCCGGTACCGCGCTATACATCCTATCCGACGGCGCCTAACTTCACGCCTTCGGTGGATGCGGATCAGCATGGGAAGTGGCTGGGTGGATTAAAGGACGGAACGCCACTCTCTATCTATATGCATGTGCCGTTTTGCGTGGAGCTTTGCCACTATTGCGGTTGTAACACGACAGCGACGCGGCGAAGCGAACCGGTCGAACGCTATGTCGAAAATCTCGCAACCGAGATTGCGATTGTTGCGAAGTATTCCGGATCCAAGAGGGTCCGGAGAATTCATTGGGGCGGCGGTACACCTTCGATCGTCGGTGCCGATGGCTTACAACGGATTCACCGGGCACTGACGCAGCATTTCGACACGAGCGATCTTGCGGAGCATGCCATCGAGCTTGACCCGCGTCGGAACAGTCTCGAAATATCTTCCTCGTTGGGCGAAATCGGGATCAACCGCTGCAATTTCGGTGTGCAGGATTTTTCTCCCGACGTGCAGCAGGCAATAGGCCGCGTACAGCCGTTTGAAGTGGTCGACACGGCGGTCAATCTGGTTCGCAAGGCAGGTGTCGAGAACATCGGCGTCGATATGATGTACGGCCTGCCGAAACAGGGCGTGCATGATGTCCAGTTCAGTGCGACGCTGGCGGCGCGGCTGCGTCCGCAACGTGTTGCAGTGTTCGGCTACGCGCATGTGCCCTGGTTCAAGAAACAGCAAACGCTGATCGATGCAGGCTCTCTGCCTGGGAGCGAAGAACGCTACGCGCAGACGATGGCTTCGCACAAAGCATGGGTTGACCTCGGCTACGAGGCAGTGGGGATCGACCATTACGTTCTGCCCGATGACGAGCTTGCTACTGCCGCGCGAAATGGAACCCTGCACCGCAATTTTCAGGGTTACACCGATGATGACTGTCCGGTGCTGATCGGTCTCGGTGCGTCAGCGATCAGCCGATTTCCCGGAGGCTATGCGCAGAATCATCCGGCGGTTGCGGCTTACGCAGCGGAAGTTCGTTACGGGAAACTTGCAACGGTGCGTGGCGTTTCGCTCTCCGCGGAGGATTTGCTACGAGCGGAAATCATCGAACGGCTGATGTGCGATTTCTGGGTCGATATCGACCGGCTGGTGGCGAAGCATCGCCTGCCGACCATCTTCTCCGGTGAACTGGCGAAAATCGATTTGCTGCAAGTCAAGGGGCTGACGCGGCGTTCTGGCCGCTGCATTGAAGTAACGGAACGGGGCAAGCCGTTTACACGCATCGTGGCCAGCGTGTTCGACAGCTATTTCGCAGAAAATAGAACGCGCCACTCAGTTGCGGTGTAGCTGGATTGATGTGGTTCAAGGTAGCGGCGCAGCGAGCGGGTATCTCTTGGATTATGGAGGAAACGATGATTGAGATGATCAGGGCTTTTTTTGCGAAGGTCGGCGGGCCGTTCATGCGTAGCGACCTAGACGAGTTGGAGTCCGATCAGGTCAAGGCGATTGCACGCGATATTGGTATGACGGCGGACGACCTTTATCGTCTCGATCGCCGCGGCGACTCCTCATATTTGCTGTTGCCGGAGCGGCTTGTGCAGGAAGGCATTAAGCCTACCGTGGTACAGGCGGAATGGCCCTCGGTGTGGAAGGACCTGCAGCGGGTTTGCGCGCTATGCGACCATGCCGATGTTTGCCAGCGTGATCTCGATGCCCATCCGGATTCCGGTGAGTGGCATAGCTACTGCCCGAACGAATCGACAATGAAGTTCTTGCAGTCCTGACGCGAAAGTGCGCGCGATCAGTAGGTCGCGCGGCCGCCGGAAATGTCGAACACGGCGCCGGTCGTGAAGGAATTGTCCTTCGAGGCCATCCACGCAACCATCGAGGCCAGTTCTTCGACCAATACGAAGCGCGCGCGCGGGATTTTCGACAGCATGAAATCGATGTGCTGCTGCGTGATCTGATCGAAGATCGCGGTCTTCGCCGCGGCAGGCGTTACCGCGTTCACTGCAATATCGTAAGCCGCGAGTTCCTTGCCGAGCGATTTGGTCAGAGCAATCACGCCGGCTTTCGATGCGGAGTAATGCGCGGCGTTCGGGTTGCCTTCCTTGCCGGCGATGGAGGCGATATTGACGATGCGGCCGTATTTCTGCGCGATCATGTGCGGCACGACGGCTTTGGAGCAGATGAACGGCCCGTCGAGATTGATGCGCATGACGCGGCGCCATTCGTCGACAGTCGTGTCCCATACGGTCGCATTCGCGCCGGCAACACCGGCGTTGTTCACGAGAATGTCGATCTTGCCGAAATCCCTGATTGTGGTGTCGCGCGCCTTCTCGACGGAGGGAAGGTCGGAAACATCGAGGCCGTAGGCCTTGGTGCCGTTACCCAGTTCGTTCGCAGTGCGTTGCGCATAGACCTGATCCACATCCCAGATGGCGACACGCGCGCCCGAAGCGATGAAGCGTTCGGTGATGGCGCGGCCGAAACCCTGCGCGCCACCGGTGACGACGGCAACGCGGCCGGCGAGATCGATCTTGTTCATGCTGCTTCCCCTAGAGAGTCCAGCCGCCGTCCGCGACATGCGCGCCGCCGGTGGTGAACGAGCTTTCGTCGCTCGCAAGATAGACCGCAAGTGCTGCGATTTCTTCGGCCGTGCCGAGACGGCCGAGCGGCTGGCGCGCGACGAAATTCTTCATCCCATCCGGGCCTTGCGCGGCCGCGCGGCCGAGCATGGACGGCGTTTCGATGGTGCCGGGACAGATGCAGTTGCAGCGGATTCCTTTCCCGATGAAATCGGCAGCGACCGCGCGGGTCAGCGCCGCGACGGCGGCTTTGGTCGCGCCATAAACGTAGCGGTTCGGCGCGGCTTTCAGTACGCCTGCGGCAGACGCGATGTTCACGATCGAGCCGCCGCCGCCCGCAAGCATCGCGGGGAGGAAAGCCTTGATCGTGCGGTGCATGGATTTGACGTTCAGGTCGAACGAAAAGTCCCAGTCCTTGTCGCTGCATTCCAGCACGGTGCCGTGATGCACGAAGCCGGCGGCGTTGAGCAGCACGTCGATCTTGCCGATACGCTTGGCGGCGTCGTTAACGGCATCCGTGCTGAGCACGTCGAGCTTGAATGTTTCTGCGACGCCGGCGGATTTCAGTTCGGGAAACGCCTTCTCGTCGATGTCGCTTGCGAATACATGCGCGCCTTCGCGTGCGAATGCGATGGCGCAGGCCTTGCCGATTCCGGCGGAAGCGGCGGTCACGAATGCGCGTTTGCCTTGCAGTCTTCCCGACATGGTGGCTGGCTTCTTCTAGTGAGAGTGGCGCGGCGTGCCGAACTTCGCCGCGATGTTTTGATAGCGCGTTGCAAGCTCCAGGCAGGCGCCGCTCGCGTGCTGGCCGACGGTGTTGCGGTACAATTCCTGCCAGGGCGTGTGATGTTCCGGGTAGGGGAAGCCACCCTTGGCTTTCAGGTCGGCTTGCCGCTTCGCGACTTCTTCCGCCGAAATGAGAATGTTCGCTTCGCCCTTGTTCAGGTCGATGCGCACCTTGTCCCCGGTTTTCAGGATGGCGAGACCGCCGCCGGCCGCTGCTTCAGGCGAAGCGTTCAGGATGGACGGCGAACCGGACGTGCCCGATTGCCGGCCGTCGCCGATGCAGGGCAGTGATTTGATCCCGCGCTTAATCAGCGCGGCGGGTGGCTGCATGTTCACGACTTCCGCTCCGCCCGGATAGCCGATTGGTCCGGTACCCCGCACGAACAGGATGCAATGCTCGTCGATGTTCAGCGAAGGGTCGTCGATGCGCGTGTGATATTCCTCCGGCCCGTCGAATACGATGGCGCGGCCCTCGAAGGCTTCCGGGTCTTTCGGGTTGGAAAGATAGCGGTCGCGGAATTCCTTCGAGATGACGGACGTCTTCATGATGGCGCTGTCGAACAGATTGCCGGACAGCACGAGGAAACCCGCGTCGTTCACCAGCGGCTTGTCATAGGACCAGATCACATCATTGTCGGGCAAGGGCGCATCCTTGCAGTTGTCGCCCATGGCCTTGCCGTTCACGGTGAGCGCGTCTTCGTGAATCTTCTTTTTCGTCATGAGTTCACGTACGACAGCAGGGACGCCGCCCGCGCGATGATATTCCTCGCCGAGGTAAGCGCCCGCGGGCTGGAGATTTACGAGCAGCGGAATCTTGTGGCCGACACGCTCCCAGTCCTGCACCGTCAGTTCGATGCCGATATGGCGCGCGAGCGCGTTCAGGTGAATCGGCGCATTGGTCGAGCCGCCAATCGCAGAATTGACGACAATCGCATTCTCGAATGCTTTTTTGGTGAGGATGTCGGAAGGCTTCAGGTCTTCCCACACCATATCGACGATGCGCTTTCCGGTGAGATAGGAAATCTGCCCGCGTTCGCGATACGGCGCGGGAATCGCGGCGCAGCCTGGCAGAGACATGCCGAGCGCTTCCGCGAGTGAGTTCATGGTCGAAGCAGTGCCCATCGTGTTGCAGTGGCCCACCGATGGTGCGGACGACGCAACGATCTCCATGAATTCTTCGTAGCCGATTTCGCCTGCCGCGAGGCGCTCGCGCGATTTCCAGACGATGGTACCTGAGCCGGTGCGTTCGCCGTTGAACCAGCCGTTCAGCATCGGCCCGCCGGAAAGCACGATGGCAGGGATGTTCACTGTCGCCGCCGCCATCAGGCACGCGGGGGTGGTCTTGTCGCAGCCCGTGGTGAGCACCACGCCGTCGAGCGGATAGCCGAACAGCACTTCGACCAGCGAGAGATAGGCGAGGTTGCGATCCAGCGCGGCAGTCGGGCGCTTTCCGGTTTCCTGAATCGGATGGCAGGGAAACTCCATCGCAACGCCGCCTGCATCGCGGATGCCTTCGCGCACGCGCTTGGCCAGTTCGAGGTGATGCCGGTTGCAGGGCGAGAGGTCGCTGCCGGTCTGTGCAATGCCGATGATCGGTTTTCCGGATTGCAGTTCCTGACGGGTCAGCCCGTAATTCAGGTAGCGCTCAAGATAGAGTGCGGTCATCGCGGGATCGGCGGAATCGTCGAACCAGAGGCGGGAGCGCAGTTTCGGTTTATCGCCGCCGTTGCCGGATTTCGTCATGGCCACTCCCGCATTACTCACGAAAGGCAGGCTTTCAGCCTAATGCCGGCAAAAAGACAGCGCTACCATTTTCTTTGAAAATACCGCGTCGTTTCGCCGTCATCCGTCGCGCGGCGCGGAGCTTTCCCGGATCATCAGTTCGAAGCCGAGATCGACCACGGCATTGGCGGGCCGGCGTCCCTCGATTGCTTCGATGAGCATCGTTACGGAATGGCGGCCCATTTCGTAGCGGTTGGTGCGCACGCTGGAAAGCGATGGAAGCGCCGCCGCCATGAATTCCATGTCGTTGAAGCCAATGATGGCGAGCTGGTCCGGCACGGAAATTCCGCGCCGCTGACATTCGAACAGCACGCCGAGCGCAAGGTCGTCATTGATGCAAAAAACCGCGTCCAGGTCTGGCGTTCTCGCCAACAGGTCGGCGAGCAAAGTGCCGCCGAGGGTCACGGCAGTCGGCGTCGGGGTAGTCAGGATGAGGGCAGGATCGAAATGGCTCGCCGCTTTCATTGCGTCGCGGTAGCCATCCAGACGGCGTTGCACGCGCGGGTCCATGCGTGCGCCGAGGAAGCCGACGCGCCGCTTGCCCTGCGAAAGAAGGTGCGAAACAGCGGCAAAAGCCGCGTCGTAGTGGGAGAATCCGACCATCATGTCTACCGGGTCCGGCCCGGTCTCCATGATCTGCACGATCGGGCAGCTCATCGCCTTCATGACCGCGCGCGATTCGTCGGTCTGGTTGATGCCGGTGACGATCAGTCCGGCAGGCTTTTGCGCCTGGAACAGCCGCAGCAGCTTCTCTTCTTGCAGGATGCTGTAGCGGGTGTTCACGAACTGGATGGTGTAGCGGCTGCCTTCGGAGGCGTCGTAAACGCCACGAAGCACGTCGTTGAATACATTATTCGTGAGCGAGGGAATTAGAACACCAATGACCTCGGTGCGTTGCGAAGCGAGCGCGCGCGCTGCGAGATTAGGCACATAGCCAAGCTCCCGCGCGGCACTTTCCACCCTTTCGCGCTTGCTAAGCGAGAGCGCTTCCGGGTTGCGGAAGAAACGCGACGCGGTAATCGGGCTGACACCGGCAAGTTTCGCAACTTCCGTGAGCCTGATCTGTCCTGCCTCTCTGCGCTTGCGCGTCATTTTCCTTCTCTATCACAGGGGTCCGCTGATTGACAGCGCTACCAACAGCGGCCAGACTTATCGGAAGAAGAAAAAAGAAAAAGAGCAGCGAGGCGCAAGCGCTCGAACCTGCCGGGGTGGTTCAGGGAGAAGCGCGCAATGGCGTCCGTGCAGATACGCGACGTTAGAAAATCATTCGGTCCGGTTGAAGTTCTGCACGGCGTGTCCGTTCCGATCGAGGACGGTGAATTCGTCGTTCTCGTCGGACCATCGGGCTGCGGAAAATCGACCCTGCTGCGGATGCTCGCGGGCCTTGAGAATATAACTTCGGGGACCATTTCCATCGACGGACGCGTGGTGAACCAGGTTCACCCGAAAGAGCGCGACATCGCGATGGTGTTTCAGAACTACGCGCTCTATCCGCACATGACGGTTGCGAAGAACATGGGCTTTTCGCTCATGTTGCGGGGCGCCAGTAAGAGCGAGATCGACACGCGCGTGAAGCGCGCGGCGCAAATTCTCGGACTGTTGCCGCTACTGGAGCGCTACCCGCGGCAGCTTTCCGGCGGCCAGCGCCAGCGCGTCGCGATGGGCCGCGCCATTGTGCGCGAACCGCAGGTGTTCCTGTTCGACGAGCCACTTTCGAACCTCGACGCAAAGCTGCGTGTCGCCATGCGCACGGAAATGAAGGAGCTGCATCAGCGGCTTCGGACCACCACGGTTTATGTCACGCACGACCAGATCGAGGCCATGACCATGGCCGACAAGATCGTGGTGATGCACGACGGCGTTGTCGAACAGATGGGCGCGCCGCTCGAACTCTACGACCGTCCGGTCAACCAGTTCGTCGCAGGGTTTATCGGCTCGCCGGCCATGAATTTTCTCAATGGCAAGTTGAAAGCCAACGGTTCGGCTTATGTCGAGACCTCGCAGGGCCACAAGCTGCCGCTCAAATCCATGCCCGCCGGGGAAGCCGAGCGCGATGTTGTCTACGGCATCCGCCCTGAGCATTTCGAAATGGGCGAAGGCGGACTGCCGGCGGAAGTCGTGGTCGTCGAGCCAACCGGTTCCGAAACCCAGATCGTCGCGCGGATCGGCGATCAGGAAGTTATTGCCGTTTTCCGCGAACGCCAGAGCGTAAAGCCCGGCGACAAGATTTTGCTGCGTCCGCGCGCGGACACGGCTCACCTCTTCGCCAAGGATAGCGGAAAAAGAATCTAGCGAAGTTTTATTGAAGACAGAACTCGTCCACGGGAGGAAATCATGGACAAAAAGTTTGAAATGGACCGCCGCTCGCTGCTGAAAGGCTCTGCTGCGGCTGCCGCCATCACCGCGGTAGGTGCCGATCAATTATTGAACTACGCCACCGCTTGGGCGCAGGCCGCGCCGTGGAAACCAGAGAAGGGCGCGAAGATCAACGTGCTGCGCTGGCGCCGCTTCGTCGAGGCGGAAGACAAAGCGTTCATGGCGATGGTCGACGCGTTCCAGAAGGCGACCGGCGTCGGCGTCAACATCTCGAATGAATCCTTCGACGACATTCAGCCGAAAGCCTCTGTCGCAGCTAATACCGGCCAGGGCCTCGACATGGTGTGGGGCCTCTATTCGCTTCCCCATCTGTTCCCGGAGAAATGCCTCGACGTCACCGACGTCGCGAACTACCTCGGCAAGAAATACGGTGGCTGGTTCCCGTCGGCCGAGGCCTACGGAAAATCCAAGAACAAGTGGATCTGCATTCCGGTCGCGACCACGGGCGGCCTGATCAACTACCGCAAGACGGCGTGCGAGAAGGCGGGCTTCAAGGAATTCCCGAAGGACACCGCGGGAATGCTCGAACTCGTCAAGGCGCTGAAGAAGAACAACACTCCGGCCGGTTTTGCGCTCGGCCATGCTTCCGGCGACGCCAACACCTGGCTGCACTGGGCGCTGTGGACCTTCGGCGGCAACCTCGTCGACAAGAACGACAAGGTGATCATCAACTCGCCGGAAACCGCGAAGTCGCTGGAATACGTGAAGGCGCTTTACGACAACTTCATCCCCGGCACGGCGTCGTGGAACGACTCGTCGAACAACAAGGCGTTCGTCGCGGGCGATCTCTATCTCACGCTGAACGGCATCTCGATCTACGTCACCGCCAAGAGAGAAAACAAGGCGATCGCGGAAGACATGGATCACGCCTATATGCCGATCGGCCCGGTCGGCCGGCCGACCGAACTGCATCTCGCGTTCCCGATCCTGACCTTCTCCTTCACGAAGTTCCCGCAGGCTTGCAAAGCCTTCGCAGCCTTCATGCAGGAAGCAGAAAACTTCAATCCGTGGATCGAGGCGGCGCAGGGCTATCTCTCGCACTTCCTCGGCGCCTACGACAAGAATCCGGTCTGGACCGCGGATCCGAAGAACACGGTCTATCGCGATGTCGCCAAGCGCACGCTGACGCCGGCTGGCCTCGGCACGCTCGGCGAGAAGGCCGCGGCGGCAATCGCGGACTTCATCGTGGTCGATATGTTCGCGAACTACTGCACGGGACGCGAAGACATCAAGGGCGCAATGAAGATCGCCGAGCGTCAGGCGCAGCGCATCTATCGCTGATCCTCCCTGTGGCGGCGCGGGCAACCGCGCCGCCGCCTTCTTTTGAATGCGGATGTCCGGATGAGCACCGTAGAGGAAGTACGAAACAAGGCTGCGAACATGGGTGAATTGTCCGTGTGGCAGCGGTTGAAAACCAATCGTAACTGGCTTGCGATCTGGTTCATGCTTCCGGCTGCGGCGTTCCTCTTGTTGTTTCTCGCCTGGCCGCTGGTGCTCGGCGTCTGGCTTTCGTTCACCGACGCGCGGCTTGCGCGGCCCGGCGAATTCATCGGGTTCGAAAACTACGAATGGCTTTGGGACGACAGCATCTTCTGGCTGTCGGTCTTCAATACGCTGCTCTACACCATCGTCGCGAGCATCATTAAGTTCGCGGTGGGGCTGTATCTCGCATTGCTTTTGAATCGTCATATGCCCTTCAAGGCGATCATCCGCTCGGTGGTATTGATCCCGTTCATCGTGCCGACCGTGCTGTCCGCGATCGCGTTCTGGTGGATTTACGACGCGCAGTTCTCGATCATTTCATGGTCGTTGCGGCAGCTTGGATTAATCGAGCAGAACATCAATTTTCTCGGCGACGGCAATCTTGCGCGCGGCAGCCTGATCTTTGCCAATATCTGGCGCGGCGTGCCGTTTGTCGCGATCACGCTGCTCGCCGGACTGCAAACTGTTTCTCCGTCGCTCTACGAGGCGGCGACGCTGGACGGCGCGAGCGCATGGCAGCGCTTCCGTTACGTGACCTATCCGCTCCTGACGCCGATCATCGCGGTGGTGATGACGTTCTCGGTGCTCTTTACTTTCACGGACTTCCAGTTGATCTGGGCAATGACGCGCGGCGGACCTGTGAATGCGACGCACCTGATGGCGACGCTTTCATATCAGCGCGGAATTCTCAGCGGACGGCTGGGCGAGGGCGCCGCTATTGCAACCGCGATGATCCCCTTCCTGCTGGCTGCGATCATGATTTCGTGGTTCGGCCTGCAGCGGCGGAAATGGCAACACGGTGAAGGCAATGACTGACACTACCGTGGAAAAAACCTCCGCTGCCTCGCAGGTTCTTGCGAACGACAAACAGGAGGGCATGACCTATCTCGAAAGCTTTCCGCGGCGTCTGGTGACGCTGTGGCTGCCGCTCGGGATCATCATGTGCATCCTGCTGTTCCCGTTCTACTGGATGGCGTTGACATCCGTGAAGCCGAACGCGCAACTGATCGACATGGATACCTACAATCCGTTCTGGGTTGTGAATCCGACGCTCGATCACATCAAGAAACTGCTGTTCGATACCGAGTATCCGCGCTGGTTGTGGAACACGATGTATGTCGCGGCGGCGGCGACATTTCTCTCGATCTTCGCGAGCGTGCTCGCGGCTTACGCCATCGCGCGGCTGCGTTTTCGAGGTTCGCAGGTGGTCGGCGCCGCGATCTTCATGGCCTATTTGGTGCCGCCGTCGATCCTGTTCATCCCGCTCGCTTCGGTCATTCACTTCTACGGGCTGTTCGACTCACCGCTGGCGTTGATCCTGGTCTATCCGACCATCCTGATCCCGTTCTCGACCTGGCTGCTGATGGGCTACTTCAAGACCATTCCGTTCGAGTTGGAAGAATGCGCGCTGATCGACGGCGCGAGCCGCTGGCAGATACTCACCAAGATCATTTTGCCGCTTGCAGTGCCGGGCCTGATCTCCGCATTCATCTTTTCGTTCACGCTCTGCTGGAACGAATTCATCTATGCGCTGACGCTCACCACATCGGTGCAGAACAAGACGGTGCCGGTTGCCATCGTCAGCGAACTCGTTGACGGCGACGTTTATCGCTGGGGGTCGCTGATGGCCGGCGCGCTGGTCGGGTCGATTCCGCTGGTGATTTTGTACGCATTCTTCGTCGAGCATTACGTTTCGGCGATGACCGGCGCGGTGAAGGAATAAGCCATGCACGTTCTGGTTATAGGCGCGGCCGGCATGATCGGCCGCAAGCTGACTTCGCGTTTGCTCGACGAGCAACGCATGGGTGCGCGTGCGATTTCAAGATTATCGCTGCACGACGTGGTAAAGCCGGACGTGCCCGCGCATGCGCCGTTCCCGGTCGGCGCTACAGCTTCGGATTTCTCGCTGCCGGGCGAGGCGCAAAAGCTAATCGCATCAAGGCCGGACCTGATCTTCCATCTCGCCGCCATCGTTTCCGGCGAAGCGGAGGCCGATCTCGACAAAGGGTATCGCATCAATCTGGACGGCACGCGTTTGCTGCTGGACGCGATCAAGAATATCGGCGGGGGCTACAAACCGCGCGTCGTCTTTACTTCCTCGATTGCCGTTTTCGGCGCGCCGTTTCCGGATGCGATCGGCGATGAATTCTTCACGACTCCGCTTACCAGTTACGGCACGCAGAAGGCTATGGGCGAGCTGATGCTGGCGGATTATACGCGACGCGAGATTTTGGAAGGTGTCGGCATCCGGCTGCCGACAATCTGCGTGCGGCCCGGCAAGCCCAACAAGGCGGCATCCGGTTTCTTTTCCGGAATCATCCGCGAGCCTTTGAACGGCGAGGAAGCGCTGCTTCCCGTTTCGGAGGACGTGCGGCACTGGTTCGCTTCGCCGCGCTCCGCCACGGGTTTTCTCATGCATGCCGCGGCAATCAGCATGTCCGAACTCGGCAATCGCGTGAACCTCTCGATGCCGGGGTTGTCTGCGACGGTTGGGGAACAGATCGCGGCGCTGGAACGTGTTGCGGGGAAGAGTGTCGCCGCGCGCGTCAGGCGTAAGCCCGACGAGACCATCATGCGTATTGTCGCCGGCTGGCCGCGCAATTTCGATACCTCGCGGGCAAAGTCGCTCGGCTTCACGACTGTCGAGCGTTCTTTCGACGATATTGTGAAGCTGCACATCGACGACGAACTGGGCGGCATTTTCGTCCGGTAGAGAATGCGCGGCCGTGCGTGAACGGCGCTCCGCGACAACCTTGCTCTCGATCAATATCCCGCGTTGCTGTGCCGGCTTAACGCGTAATGGAACCGATCCTCAACAACGAATCCATAGCATCGCCCGTGAGATGACCGGTTGAGCGATTGCGCTTGGCCGGCAGGGTGGGCGAAGCGATCATGGAACAGACGATCGAGACGGCGCCGCGCGTGGCGACGAATACCGTACCCGGCGAGCGGCTTGAACGCGAAGCGTCAGCCAGCGGCATGCGAACGCAATTCATCAGTTTTGCCATTGGCGACGATCAGTACGGCGTCGACATCATGGCGGTGCGCGAGATCAAGGGCTGGTCCGAGATCACGCATCTTCCGAAGCAGCCGGATTACATGCGAGGCGTGCTCAACCTGCGCGGCTCCATCGTTCCCATCATCGATCTGCGCTGCCGTTTCGGGCAAGGGCTGACCGACGCCACTGCGTTGCACATCGTCATCATCGTGCAGATCGGCAATCGCCCGGTCGGGCTGCTCGCGGACCGCGTGCTGGACATCGTCAGCTTTGAAGGCACGCAAATCCAGGCGGTGCCGCGCATCGCGCAATCGGCGCGTGTGGATTTTCTCTCCGGTCTCGTCACGACCGACGAGGGTTTCATGATCGCGCTGATCGACCTGAACAATCTGCTTTCCACCTCGATCAGCGAAGCGCTGGCAGGACCGGAATTGGACAACATCCAAAAGGACTGATGGAGACCGACATGTCGTGGTTCAACAAAGGCTCGGTTGCCGAAGGCGGCAATGAGGATTTCCTGAGGGCAAAGATCGTCGATCAGGTTTCGGTCGCCATCATGACGGTGGATCGCGATTTCATGGTGACCTATGTAAACCAGCCGACGCGCGATCTGTTGTCCAAAAACGCCGAAGCGTTCCGCTCGATCTGGCCGAACTTCGACCCCGAAAAGATCATCGGCACGTGCATCGACACGTTTCACAGGAACCCGGCGCATCAACGGAAAATTCTTTCGGACCCGAAAAATCTCCCGTTCCGTACCGAGATCACGATTGGCGATCTGAAGGTGACGTTGCTGGTCAACGGATGTTTCGACCGGCAAGGCAATTATGTCGGTAACGTGCTGGAGTGGATGGATGTCACCGCCTCGCGCCTCAACGAAGGCATGCTGGCGGCGATCAACCGCTCGCAGGCGGTGATCGAATTCTCGACCGATGGCCGCATCCAGCATGCGAACGAGAATTTCCTGAAAGCGGTCGGTTATTCGCTCGATGAAATCCGCGGGAAACATCACTCGATCTTCGTCGAGCCTGCGTATCGCGAAAGCGCCGACTATCGCGCATTCTGGGAAAAGTTGGGCCGCGGCGAGTACGACGCGGGTCAATACAAACGCTTCGGCAAAGGCGCCAAGGAGATCTGGATTCAGGCCAGCTACAATCCGATCCTCGACATGAACGGCAAGGCGTTCAAGGTCGTGAAATATGCGACCGACATCACCGGCGACAAGGAGATCGAGGCCGGTATCCGCTCCATCGTCGAGGCGGCGGCGGATGGCGATTTCTCGCAGCGCGTCGAGACCGAGGGCAAAGTCAGCTCGCTGGTGAAAACCGGCGAGGCAGTGAATTCGCTCTCCGGCACCATTGCGAAAGCGCTCGACGATCTCATCAGGATGCTGAGTGCGTTGGCGGATGGCGACCTGACGCAACGGATCGATGCCGAATACAACGGCTCGTTCGGAACGCTGAAGAACGATGCCAACACAATGGCCGAGCGTATCGGTTCGACAATTACGGAAATCATGGCTGCCGCGCGCGAGGTAACCAATGCTTCTGCGGAGATTTCGACCAGCACGACCGACCTCTCGCAGCGTACCGAAGAGCAGGCGGCAAGCCTGGAGGAAACTTCGGCGTCGATGGAAGAAATCGCGACGACCGTGAAGAAGAATGCCGAGAATGCGCAGCAAGCCAATCAGCAGGCGACCGGCACGCAGGAAGTAGCCGATCGCGGCGGGCAGGTTGTCGCCAAAGCGGTCGAAGCGATGGCGCGGATCGAGGAATCGTCGCGCAAGATTTCCGACATCATCGGCGTCATCGACGAGATTGCACGGCAAACCAACTTGCTGGCATTGAATGCGGCGGTGGAGGCTGCGCGGGCAGGCGACGCCGGCCGCGGCTTCGCCGTGGTTGCTTCGGAAGTGCGCAGCCTTGCGCAGCGTTCTTCGCAGGCGGCGAAGGACATCAAGGATCTGATCACCAACAGTTCCGCGCAGGTGAAAGATGGTGTCGATCTTGTAAACCGCGCCGGTGCGTCGCTGCATGAGATCGTCGACTCGATCAAGAAGGTGGCGGGTATCGTTTCCGACATTGCCGCTGCCAGCGCGGAACAGTCCACGGGTATCGAGCAGGTCAACAAGGCGCTCGCACAAATGGACGAGGTCACGCAGCAGAACTCGGCGCTGGTCGAGGAGAATGCAGCGACGGCAAAGACGCTGGAGCAGCAGGCGAAGTCGATGGACTCGCGGGTTTCGTTCTTCCGTGTCGATGCGAAAGCGGATGAGGAGCCGGAACAAGCGCGGGAAGTACGCAAGGAAAAATCGCAAGTACTACCGGTGCGGCGCACGAATGGCGCGGGCAAGCCTGCGGCGACCCCACGCCGTGCCAACGGCGCCAATCCGGTTGGCCGGATGCAGGGTGCGCTCGCGACCGCGCTGCGTGCCGACGAGTGGGAAGAATTCTAGGCGGATGCGAAGACGATGGTACGCATGGCATCCGCCGCGGCTTTGTATGATGAGGCTTGCAGCGGCCCGGCTGCGCAGGAGCGCGAGTTTGCTTTCGGCGATGCCGATTTCCGGATGCTGGCAAAGTTTGCCCACGAAAAAGCGGGCATTGCGCTTTCAGAAGCCAAACGCAACCTGGTTTATGGGCGGCTCTCCCGGCGTCTCCGGGCTTTGCGGTTGCCGACATTCGCAGCGTATCGGGAATATCTTCTGTCCGACCGCGCGGAAGCGCAGCGCTTCATCAATGCAATCTCGACCAATCTCACGAAATTCTTCCGGGAATCTCACCACTTCAAGCACCTGCATGCAACCTTGGCTGCGCCCTTCGCGGAGCGCGCGAAGCGTGAACCTTCTGCGCGTTTACGGATTTGGTCGGCAGGTTGCTCAACCGGCGAGGAGCCATACTCGATTGCCGCGATCATCGGTCAGGCGTTGCCGGGAGCCGGCGCCGACGCGCGTATCCTGGCGACCGACATTGATACGGATGTCGTAGCATCTGCAGCGCGCGCGGAATATCCGCCGGAATCGATCGAAGATGTTCCGCCTGCGTTTCGCGGTATGTTTTGCCAGAAGCAGAATAGCGCGGAGGGAAAACTCGTCGTCGAGGATCGGTTGCGCGATCTGGTGCGCTTTCGCCGCCTGAATCTGATCGATGACTGGCCATTCAAAGGCAAGTTCGACGCGATCTTCTGCCGCAACGTCATGATCTATTTCGATGTGCCGACCAAGGCGCGCCTGTTGCAGCGCCTAGCGGAGCAGCTTGCGCCAAAGGGCTGGCTTTATATCGGTCATTCGGAATCGCTCACCCGCGCACATCCGTTGCTGGAACTGGAAGGCCGCACGATTTACCGGAGGCGCGCATGAGCGCCGCGTTACGCATGGTCGTGCAGGACGAAGGGCAGCCGGCGAACGGCACAAAGCGCTCGTTCTTCGATGCGGCTTCCGCGAAGTGGCTGATCAAGGTGATGCCCGGCGAGTTTAGCATCGCGCGCCGCCAGAACGAAATTCTGGTTACCGTGCTCGGCTCTTGTGTCGCGGCCTGCATACGCGACCGCGATAGCGGCATTGGCGGCATGAATCATTTCATGCTGCCGCAATGCTCTTCCGGGCAGTGGGGTGATGACAAGCAATCCACGCGTTTCGGGAACTACGCCATGGAGAAGCTCATCAACGAGCTTTTGAAGAACGGGTGCCGTCGTGAATCATTCGAAGCGAAGGTTTTCGGTGGCGGCAACGTAACGCAAAGCAGGAATCTCGTCGGTACTGCGAACGCGGATTTTGTGCTCCGCTATCTGGAAGCCGAAGGTATCTTGTGCGCGGCGCAGGATCTCGGCGGCGCCTTGCCGCGCCGCGTTCATTATTCGCCATCAACGGGTCGGGTAGTCCGCCGCCTGCTCAACAGCAGCGACAACGGCGCAGTCGCAAGCGTCGAGCACAACTATGCCAGCAACCTGTCGTCCGGCCGTGGCGGCGGCGACATCGAACTGTTCGCGTGAAAGGCAAGACATGAAATTGGTGCGCGTCCTGATCGTCGATGATTCCGTCCTGATGCGGAAGCTGCTGTCCGCAATGCTTGAAGAAGACCCCGGCATCGAAGTCGTGGGCACGGCCGGTGATCCATTGGAAGCGCGAGAGCGTATCAAGGCCTTAGAACCGGACGTGCTGACGCTTGATATCGAGATGCCGCGCATGGACGGGCTTTCGTTTCTGCGAAAGATCGTCGAGCTGCATCCGATGCCGGTCATCATGGTTTCGTCACTGACCCATGCCGGTGCAGAAGCCACGATCGAAGCCCTCGAAATCGGTGCTTATGATTTCGTGGCGAAACCCGTATCGCGCAGCACGGAAACGCTCGAAGCATTGGCCGCGGAACTGTGTGCCAAGGTGAAAGCGGCGGCGGGCATGCGCTATACAGCGCGCCCGGCGCAGCGCATCGAGAAAACGCACAAGGGACTTGAGACGAGACACGTGAAACTTGTCGCCATCGGTGCTTCCACGGGCGGCGTTGAGTCCCTACGCGCAGTGTTAACGAACATGGGAGCGGATTGTCCGCCGGTCGTGATCGCGCAGCACATGCCGCCGCGCTTCACGACCGCATTTGCCAACCGGCTCAACCGTATCTGCCCGATGGAGGTGTGCGAAGCCGTGCATCGCCAACCGGTGCTGCCGGGCCGCGTTTATATCGCGCCGGGCACGCATCATCTCGAAGTGCGCCGCTGGGGCGACGGTTATCTTTGCATGCTCGGCGAAGGGCCAAACGTTTCGGGACACAGGCCTTCGGTCGATGTGCTGTTTCGTTCGGCTGCGGAATCGGTCGGCGAGGATGCGCTGGGCGTCATTCTGACCGGAATGGGGAAGGACGGTGCAGACGGATTGCTTGCGATGCGCAGACGCGGCGCGATGACAGTGGGGCAGGACGAAGCGTCGTCGCTGATCTACGGCATGCCGCGCGAAGCGTTCGAGCGCGGCGCGGTCGAGCGGCAATTGCCGCTCAATGCCATCGGTCCGGCGATCATGGGTGCATGGCATCCGGAAACGGCCGTGCCGCCGAAAATGCATCGCGCCTTTGCAGGAGGTCTCCTGTCATGAGCGAGCGCATTGATGTTGCGGATTTTCGCCTCGCCGATCTCCAGAACTGGATTGCGGGCACAGCCGAAAAATACCCAGAAAATATCAATAATTATAATGAGTTAATGGAAATGCTGACCGTGCTCGCAGTGCAGCCGCCTTCATTCGTGCAAGGCACCGATGTCGCCCAGGAAGCCGAACCCGAAATGCGGGCGGCGGAAATTTCTTCTCCAGAACTGGACCCGATTGCGATGACAAAACGGATTCTCACCATCGACGACTCCAAGACCATGCGCGACATGCTGATGCTCACGCTCGCCGGGGCAGGTTTTGACGTGTTGCAGGCTGTTGACGGCGCCGATGGACTGGAGGTGTTCGCGCGCGAGCGCGTCGATCTGATCATTACCGACATCAACATGCCGAACATGGACGGCTACGAGGTGATCCGCCGCGTTCGCGCGAACCCGGTGCACCGGACATTGCCCATTCTGGTGCTGACAACCGAAGGCGAAGCAGACAAGCGTGCGATTGCGCGCGAGGCCGGCGCAACCGGATGGATGGTGAAACCGTTCGACCCGGATCGTCTGTTGGAGACTGTTGCGAAGGTGGCGGCGTAGAGGCGGTATTCATGTCGAAGTTCGACGATCTCAAACACACTTTCTTCGACGAGTGTGACGAGGCCCTGCAACAGATCGAGGCTGGGCTGACGGCCGTGCGCGACGGCGACGAGGCGAATGAAACGATCCACGCAATCTTTCGTGCCGTGCACTCGGTGAAAGGCGGCGCTGGAATTTTCGGGTTCGAGGCGCTGGTCGGATTTGCCCACGCGTTCGAGACGGTGCTGGATAAATTGCGGCACGGTACGCTCGCGAACAGCGTGGAGACGCTGGATGTTTTGCTCAGCGCCAATGACGTGCTGTCCGACCTGATCCGGTTCTCGCGTTCCGGCGAAACGATTGCACCTGATTTCGGTCAGGCTTGCCGCAAGATGCTGGATGCCATCGCGGGGATCGATGCGGACGGTGCTGATGGCGGGGTCGCGCCCGCGGATTTCGATGGCATAGACTTTACGCCGGTGATGGCGTCAGCAGATGAGCCGGAGCAGCCGCAGCCGTTGACGTTTTTCATCATGCCGCGTTCTCCCGATATGCCATTGCTGCCGCTTGCGAGGGTTTTCGACGCATTGCGCGGTATCGGCGAACTGGACCTGGTTGCCGATACGAGTGCGCTGCCGCCGACCGATAAAATTGTGCAGAATGAAGTTTACATTTCATGGCAAGCAACGTTGCATAGCGCGGCGAGCCGCGAAGAGGTTGAAGCGCTCCTTCAACCTATCGCGGGACTTTGCGACATCGGTATGCAGGGCGGCGCAGTTGCATCCTTCGTGCAGGAAACCGCCCCACAGGTGGAACCTTTGCAACCTGTCGTCCCCGATGTTCTGGCAGAGCCGTCGAAGACTGCAACTTCCCACAAAATGGAAACGCCAGCGGAGGCCAAAACCACTTCGCCGCCGCGCGCAACCGCGACGACCACCAGAGTCGAACTGGAGAAGATCGACCGCGTGGTGAACCTTGTCGGTGAACTCGTGATCGCACAAGCAATGCTCGGCCAGATTGTCAACGAACTGCCCGAACATACCAGCGCGCGGCTGACGCAATCAGTTCAGGAGGTAATCCATCACACGAGGGAGCTGAAGGACAGTGTGATGTCCATGCGTGCGCAGCCGGTCGGCTCGGTGTTCCAGCGGATGCCGCGCCTTGTGCGCGAACTATCCGCAAAAACAGGAAAGAAAGTACGCCTCGAACTTGCTGGCGAGAAAACGGAAGTCGACCGTTCGATCATCGAGCGGCTTGGCGACCCGCTTACTCATATCATCCGCAATTCCGTCGATCATGGCATCGAGCGGCCCGACGCGCGGGTTGCGGCGGGAAAACAGGAAGAAGGCACGGTGCGCCTGTCCGCCGAACACCGTGGCGGGCGTATCGTCATCGAAATTCGCGACGACGGCGCAGGCATCGACCCAGAGCGTGTGTTGCGCAAGGCGCAGGAGCGCGGTCTCGTGAAGACGGGCGCACAGCTCGGCGACGACGAGATCAACAACCTCATCATGCTGCCAGGCTTCTCAACGGCGGAAACGGTTTCGGATATTTCCGGCCGCGGCGTAGGCATGGACGTGGTCCGCAGCAATATCGCCGAGATTGGCGGAAGGGTCTCGCTCAAATCCGAACGCGGACGCGGCATGACGATTCAGCTTTCGCTGCCGCTCACGCTCGCGGTGATGGAAGGCATGGTCATCAAGTCCGCGGGCGAGATTTATGTCATGCCACTTTCAGCGATTGTCGAGTGTCTGTTGCCCGATCGCTCCGTCATCGGCAATCTGGTCGGCACGCAGGGCGTGTTGCAGTTACGAGGCGAACACGTGCCGTTGCTGAAACTGGGCGAAGTATTCGCGCTGCGTAAGAAACCCGATGCCGATAGCGACAAGGTCGTGATCGTCACCGATGCGGGCGACGGCAACCGTATCGGCCTCGTCGTGGACGAACTGTGCGGGCACCAGCAGGTCGTCATCAAAAGCATCGAAGAGAGCTACGGTGCGGTGCCCGGAATCGCCGCCGCGACCATTCTCGGCAACGGCCGGGTCGCTTTCATTCTTGACGCAGAAAAACTCACCGATCTCGCAGCGCGCACACAAATGCCTGCGCGGGCGGCATAAGGGAGGAGAAGATGCCGGCCGCAGCCGCCATGAAGGTTCTCATCGTGGACGACCAGCAGAGCGTGCGTGAAGTGACGCGCATGACTCTGGAACAGATCGGTATTCGCATGATCTACGATGCCGAGAACGGAAACGCCGCGTTGCAGGCAGTGACGCGCCAGCCGGTCGATCTCATCATCTCGGATTACAACATGCCGGAGATGGACGGCCTTGGCCTGCTGCGCGCGGTGCGCTCGCACCCGCATGTGCGGCGGCTGCCGTTTATCCTGCTGACAGGGCGCGGCGACAAGGAGCTTGTCGTGAAAGCCGCGCAAGCAGGCGTGAACAACTATCTGGTCAAACCGTTCGACGCCACGATCCTGCGCACGAAGATCGAGCAGGTCGTGGGCAAGCTGAGCTGACGTATGGCCCGTAAAGTTTTTTCAATGCCGCCGCAAAACACGGCTACGCAGCCGCAGGCAAACCATTTTATCGGCGCGCTGGCGCAGGCCATGATCGACAACGTTGCAGGGCTGCAGCAGGCAGTCGACCGTGTTGCGGCGATTGCCATGGAAGGCGGTAAACCTGACCGCGAACTAATCGTCGCGTTTCAGGCCTTCGATCGGCTCAAGCAGGAGTTCGAGGCGGTGGGTCTTGCGCTGCGGAAGCTGAGCAGGAGCGGCGCGACGGCAAGCACGGCAGCGGATGCGATTGGTACGATTACGGTGTCGGATTTGAAGAACCGGCTGAACGGCTATCTCGCCCATGCGTTGATTGCATCGGCGGATGATGCGGATACGGCGTTACAGGAAGCGTGCGGGGAAGACGAGCAAGTTTTCTAGGGTGCGCTGCGTGCCGCGCGGTGCGCAATCGCCAGCACCTGCCGCAGGCCGAGTTTCAGTTCAGGAAAAAGATCCGGGTCCATCTGCCGGTAATCGTCGCGGATCGAGAGCATCAATGCGGCGAGGTGGCAATTCACTATGTCCTTGCGGTAAGGCGCGCCGCTTCGCGTCGCTTCGAAAATCTCGGCGATATTGCCGGCGACGAAAGTCAGCAACCCGTAGCCGAGCGTGGTGCCGACGTCGCGCAAGCCGCGGCCTATCGTTTCCACGGCGTTCAGTTTCTCCAAATCCTGTGGTGAGGATTCCGCCGCGGCGATGGCAACAGGCAATTCGGCAAGCTGGTCCTGCATCCAGACGACCAGCTCCGGTTTGATCTTCTCCACCTGCCGGTTCGCATTCTCGATGGCCAGTTCGCGCGATACGCCGCCCGGCTGTTGTGCCGCGGCCTGAAACGGCGTCTTGACGCGGAAAATGCGTGCTTCGTTCTTCGCTTCGTCGCTCATTGCGCAAGCCCTACGCGCGCGGCGTTGAAAAGATTGTCGATGTCGTCCTGTTCGAGCGCTGGTCCGGTTTCCTGCGCGACCTCGATAGGCTTGTCGCCCCTGCGGCGGCCGACGCCGCCGGGATAGCCTTCGATCTTGTAACGGCGGTCGGGACCGAAATAGTTGTCGCAATCGACGAACGGGCGGCTGTTGAGCGCAACCCACGCAAGACGATCATAGAGCGCGCGAGGGGATAGCGGTTTTGCGATCACCATGTTCGCGCCACTGTCGCGCGCCTGGCGGATCGAGGTCTCGCGCGTGTCACTGGTCATGATGAGAATTGGAATGGTCCGGTACGGGCTGACGGGATCGCGGCGGATCGTGACGGTCGCCGCAAAACCATCCTGATCGGGCAGGCGGGAGTCGCAGAGCAGGACGTCGATGCGCTGGCCGTTCATCGCGCGCATAAGGCCCGCAGCGCTATCCACTTCGAGTAGCGATTTGGTGCCGAAGCCGCGCAGGATCGAAACCACGATCTTGCGCAGATACGCGCTCGGATCGGCGACGAGAATCACGGTTTCATGAAGATTGATCGCGGAATGGCGCATGAAATCCACGGCGGCAGGAATGGCCGTGAAGATCATGCGCGGGAAAGCCTAAGGATAGTTGCCGCGCATTATGTGCTGCGGAGAAAATTACGATCAACTGGACGATTGATCTGGAAATATAATCTGCGCCAAGTTTTTGAATGCTTTTTTCTTTTCGCGCATAAAGCATCGCGCGCTTTTTTGATGGCATTCCACGAAAACAATTCAACACGCATGCATAAAACTTCGCGCCGGTGCGTGTTCACTCAAAGCAAGTAGCGTCGTCACAGAAAATTCTGCGCGAACAAAAACTTTCTTAGCGCGAAAACGAATCGCGCAACCTGTCGTTACAACCTGTAATTAGCAAAACGATTCATCTACATCAATACATTGCTTGCGTGACTTTCACTAAGATTCTTTCGGGAAATGATTCGGAGGGCGCAATGCTGAAAGCGAACGAACATCCGCTGCATGAGATCAAGGCGAACGATGTTCTGGCGATGAATGCGCGGACGAATATCGTCCCCGCGTTGCCTGAAGCTACGGAAAGCCAGACGGCCGAAGGCCGTTTCCTGCCGACATGCAAGGGTTGTTTCGTCCGGCAGATCAATGCGTGTCCGGGTTTCGGAATCAAAGGCGATCCCGAAAACAATCGCCGTGCCGGTACGCTCCCGGTCGCATCGGTGGTGCAGGTCGTGCCGGCGCGCCGTCCGATTCTGCACCAGCGCGAAATTTCCGAAACCGTGCCGGTGATCTGTTCGGGATGGGCCGCGGTTTCGGTGAGCGTGCCGAGCGGACGGCGGCAGATCGTTTCGTTTCTGCTCGCGGGCGACCCTGCTTCGGTGAACTACCTTTTCGAGCCTTGTTCGGGCCGGGCGATCGATGCGGTTTCCCAGGTTTCTTGTCGCAAGTTAAAACGCGCCGACTTGCTGGAAGCGATTGCAAAAAATCCGGCGTGGGTCGGCTCGCTCGGAAAATCGCTTGGCGAGGAGCGCGAGCGCAACGACCAGCTCAGCCTCGATCTCAGCCGCCGCTCGGCGGAGGCGCGGATTGCGCGGGTGCTTTGTTCGCTGTTCGACCGCATGGAAAGGCGCGGACAGGCCAGGGATAACACCATCGAGTTTCCGGTGCGCCAGCAGCAAATCGCCGATGCGACAGGCCTGACCGCTGTTCACGTCTGCAAGGTGCTCGGCAGGTTCAAGGCCGCGAAGCTCATCCATCTCGACGGGCGCAAGCTCGGCATCCTCAACCGCAAGGGGCTGCAAGACCTGATCGAATGGGATTGAGAGTGCGTCAGCGCAGGCTCTGCATAAAGCGCACGACTTCCGCGTCGAAGTGCGCGGGGTCCTGAAGCAGCGCGAAGTGACCGACACCGGGAAGCGAAACGAATTTCGCATTTGGAATCGCCGCCGCCATTTCCTTCGCATGCGGATGCGCGATCAGTTCTTCGCGCTCGGCTTGCACTACCCAGACCGGAACGGTGATCTTTTTCAGTTCCGCGCGCGCAAGCTGCGGCTGTGCCCGCCACATTGCGGAGAGTGCTGCACGAAATGCCGCGTAGGCTTTCGGCGCGGGCGATAGCTCCAGATATTCTTTCTGCACGCGCGCGAAATATGTGCTCGCAGCAGCGCTGCCGCCGGACTTCTGCATTCCATTGATGTGATAGTTGCCGGCGAACAGGAACAGGCCCGTGATGCGCGGCCCGTATTTCAGCCCCAGATAAATGCCGGTATTGGCACCATCGCTCCAGCCCACGGCGGCGCTCCGCTCGATCTTGAGCGCATCGAGCACCACGATCATGTCGTCCGCCATCTGTTCGTAGGAGATGGGCTTGCCATCATAGGGGCTGCGGCCATGCCCGCGGCTGTCCATCACGACCACGTGGTAATCCGGCGAAAGCGTGCGAACCAGATGACCCCAGTAATTCGAATTGCCGACGCCACCATGCAGCAGCGTGATGGCGGGGCCTTTGATGTTGCCGAAGGTCGCGTACCAAATGCGCGCGCCCTTCACTTCGACGAATCCGGTCCCGGTCGGAGAGGGAAGCGACGGGGTCGGGGGCAGGGTTTGCCAGCGCTGCTGGGCATCCGTAGGCAAAATACACGCACCTAATAAAAGTAAGCCCAGAAGGATAAGGCGCGGCATTCGTATCATGGCCCCGGCTCGGTTCGCAGCCGCACTATAGCTTGCCTGCCGAATTTGTGTTGAGAAGAAACACTTTCGCAGCGCCGGAAACCGAAAATGTCCGCACCGAAACCGCCCGCCTTCGAAACCCTGAGCCTGCATGCAGGCCAGCATCCCGATCCCGCGACCGGCGCGCGCGCGGTGCCGATCTACCAGACTACTTCCTATGTGTTTCAGGACACCGATCATGCCGCTGCGCTCTTTAATCTGGAGCGCGCGGGAAACATCTATACGCGCATTTCCAATCCGACGACGTCGGTGCTGGAGGAGCGACTGGCCGCACTGGAAGGCGGCGTCGGCGCGGTCTGCACGGCGAGCGGCATGGCGGCGATTCATCTTGCCATCGTCACCATCCTGAATGCAGGCGACCACATCGTCGCTTCCGCGTCGCTCTACGGTGGCACCATCAATCTGCTGGCGCATACGCTGCCGCGCTTCGGAATCACCACGACCTTCGTGAAGCCGCGCGACTTCGCGGGCATGCGCGCGGCGATCAAGCCGAACACACGGCTCATGATCGGGGAAACCATCGGCAATCCCGGCCTTGAAGTGCTGGATATCCCGAAAGTCTCGGCGATCGCGCATGAAGCGGGGATTCCGCTCCTGATCGACAATACGTTCGCGACGCCGTTCCTGAGCCAACCGATTGCGCTCGGCGCCGATCTCGTCATGCACTCCACGACGAAGTGGATTGGCGGACACGGCATCGCCATCGGCGGCGTGATCGTCGATGGCGGCAGGTTCGACTGGGACAAGTCGGGCAAGTTTCCGCAGCTGACCGAACCCTATGCCGGGTATCACGGCATCGTTTTCACCGAGCAGTTCGGCCCTTCCGCCTTCATCATGCGCGCGCGTACCGAAGGATTGCGCGATTTCGGCGCGTGCATTTCACCGACCAATGCGTTCCAGTTATTGCAAGGCGTGGAGACGCTCGGCGTTCGCGTCGAGCGACATGTGGCGAACACCGCGGCGGTGCTGGATTTCCTGAAAAAGAATCCGGCGGTGGAATGGGTGCTGCACCCGACGCTGCCGGATCATCCCGATCATGCGCTCGCGAAAGAATTGCTGCCCCGTGGGTCCGGCTCCATCGTCTCGTTCGGCATCAAGGGCGGGCGCGCGGCAGGCAGGAAATTCATCGAGGCACTGCGGCTGGTGAGCCATCTTGCCAACGTGGGCGACGCGAAATCGCTGGTCATTCATCCGGCCAGCACCACGCACCAGCAGATGGATGCCGCGCAACTCAAGGCCGCCGGAATCGGCGAGGAACTGATCCGGCTCTCGGTCGGCATCGAGGCAGCGGCCGACATCATCGACGATCTCGCGCAGGCGCTGCGCTTCTCGCAGAAGGGTTGAGCCATGCGCGTCACCGTGAACGGGATCGACACCTTCATCGCGAATGGCGGCAGGCCGTTCGATGCTTCGCTGCCTGCGGTCGTGCTGCTGCACGGCGCGGGGTTCGATCATTCGACATGGGCGCTGCATAGCCGTTGGTTCGCGCATCACGGCTACGCGGTGCTGGCCCCCGATCTGCCGGGGCACGGAAAGTCCGGCGGCGTTCCGCTCGGCGATATTCCGGCGATGGCGGATTTCGTCGCCGCGCTGCTGGACGCCGTGAAAGCGAAGCCCGCGAAGATCGTGGGACATTCGATGGGTTCGCTGATCGCGATTGAAACCGCGGCGCGCCATCCGGACAAGGTATCGAGCATCGCGCTGATCGGCTCCGGCACCGCAATGCCGGTGGGCGAGGGATTGCTCACTGCAGCGAAATCGAACGACCACGCCGCAATCGACATGGTTTCATTATGGGGACTCGGCGGACGCGCGAAACTCGGCGGCAGCCTCGCTTCCGGACTGTGGATGCTTGGCGGCTCGCAGCGCGTGCTGGAGAGCATGAAGCCGGGCGTACTCCATTCCGATCTGGCTGCATGCAACGCCTACAAGGATACGCTTACGCAAGCGGCGAAAGTGAAGGTGCCGGTGACGATCATCCTCGGCGAGCGCGACCAGATGATCCCGGCGAAAAGCGGCCGCGCGCTGGCGCAGTCATTCGCGAATGCGCGCGTGGTCGTGATTCCGGATACCGGCCATTCACCGCTGTCCGAGCGGCCCGACGAAACGCTGCTCGCGCTTCAGACGCCGTAGCGCTCGGTGCGGATCGCACCGGCTTCCGTGCCGGCTGCGATCAGCGCGTCGCTTGCCACAGATACGAAGGCGTTCGAGCCGCAGATGTAGCTGCGCTTCAGCGGTTGCGGCAGGCGTTGCAGCACTTCTGCGAACATCGGCGCGTCGATGCGGCGGCCATAGTCTCCGGCGCGCTGCGGCGTTTCGCGCGTGAGCGTCAGCGCGAGTTGAAAGCCGTCTTTCCGGTCGTGCAACGCGAGCAGTTCGTCGCGGAAGATGACGTCTTCCCATGTGCGCGCGGAAAGCACGAGCAGCATCGGCGTGTTCGCGCCGGAAGCCGCGCGATGACGGATCATCGACATCAGCGGCGCAACGCCGGAGCCTGCACCCACCAGTAAAATTGGTCCGCCATCTTCCTTGCCCCAGACGAAATGCCCGCCGATGGGGCCGCGCAATTCGATGTCGTCGCCTACCTGCGCGACTTCATGGAAGAACGGCGAGACTTCGCCGCGGTCCAGTTTTTCGATGGCGAGTTCGAGCGCGGCGGTTTCTTCTGGTCCCGACGCGATCGAATAGCTGCGTTGCGCGCTGTAACCATCCGGCGCGGTGAGGCGCACGTCCACATGCTGCCCCGCGCGGAAGGCGAGCGGTGTTGCAAGCGTGAAGAAAAAAGAAGTGACGCGCGGGGTGCGGCGTTCGATCTTCGCGATCTTCGCCTCTTGCCAGCGCGAACCCGGAGCGGCCGGGTTCCTTGCTTCAGTCACCGGAATAACGTTGCTCGCGCCAGGGGTCGCCGTACATATGGTAGCCGTTGCTTTCCCAGAAGCCCGGCTCGTCGCGTTCGGTGAATTGCAGCGCCTTGATCCACTTCGCCGATTTCCAGAAATAAAGATGCGGCACCAGCAGGCGCGCAGGACCGCCGTGATCGGCCGTGATCGGCTTGCCGTCGTAGCGGATTGCGACCATCGCCCGGCCGCCGGTCAGGTCGGCGAACGGCACGTTGGTCGAATAGTTGTCGTAGGAGTGCGCGAGCGTGAAGCCGGTCGGCGCTTCGAGCTTCGCAGCGGCGAGGAGGTCGTCCACCATCACGCCTTCCCAGTCGGTATCGAACTTCGACCAGGTGGTGACGCAGTGGATGTCGCGCTTGAGTTTCGTCTGCGGCAACGCGTTGAATTCCTGCCACGTCCAGCGGCCGACGACCTTCGGGCCGAACTTGAGAATGAACGACCAGCTATCGAGCGACACCTTCGGCGTCGGTCCGACCGACAGCACCGGGAAATCGTCGGTGAGCGACTGGCCGGCGGGGAGGCGCTTCTCGATGTCGGCGGGCTGCTGACGGCCCAGAAATCCGCGCGTAACCATTGGGGTTGAACTCCGATCTGCGACAAGAATACCCGAACCTTACGGGGGCAAACAATCGGGGCCGGTGCATGTTAGAATGGCATTGAACGCGGCGATGCAGCGTTTTCGGGCGGTTCACGGAGGTTTGTTTGGTTCGCAAGGATGAAATTCGCACTGGCGAGGTCGCCGTGCCCGTGCCGGTACCGGACGATGCGGGGCTGACCTTCATCGGCAAAATCCACACGCCTTGGACAGACCGCATGGAATGTCCGCGGCAGGGCCGCAAGGATGGCCCGGTCTGCCGCATCGAGATTTTCGAGCCTTGGGTCGCGGGCCTGAAAGGCATCGAGCAATATGAAACGCTCGAAGTGCTTTACTGGCTCGACAAGTCGCGGCGCGATCTTGTCCTGCAAAGCCCGAAAAGTGACGGCGAGGCGCGCGGTACATTCTCGCTGCGCTCGCCGGTACGGCCGAACCCCATCGGCACCTCGCTGGTGAAGTTCGTGAAGCTGGAAGGCAATACAGTGTTCGTGCAGGGGCTGGATTGCCTCGACGGCACGCCGCTGATCGACCTCAAGCCCGACCGCTGCAATTTCACGCCGCTCGCACCACCGCAGAAGGGCGACTTCGAGACGGCGTAGTTACTTCGCCATCTTGTAGAGGCCGACGTCGATGGCCTTGGCGCGGAAGCCGCCATCGCAATAGGCGAGATAGTATTCCCATGTGCGCTTGAAGCGGCGGCTATAGCCCATCGCCTCGATCTGCGGCCACGCGCGCTGGAAACGCCGGTTCCATTCGCAGAGCGTGCGCGCATAACTGTCGCCGAAATTTTGAAGCGACACAAAGCGCATTGCCGCCTGCTTGATCTGGTCCAGCATGACGCCGTGCGACGGCAGCATGCCGCCGGGGAAGATGTAGCGCTGGATGAAATCCGCATTGCGGCGATAGAAATCGAAGCGTTCTTCCGCGATCGTGATGACCTGCAACACGGCGCTGCCACCCGGCTTCAGCGCTTCCGAAATCTTTCCGAAATAGGCCGGCCAGTATTTCTCGCCGACCGCCTCGATCATCTCGATGGACACGACGCGGTCGAATTTCTCGGTTACGTCCCGATAATCCTGCAATCGGATTTCAGTGCGCTCCGCCACGCCGGCTTGTTGCAGGCGCTGTTTCGCAATTGCAAGTTGCGAGGGTGAAAGTGTCAGGCCGGTGACGTGGCAGTTTTTTTCAACCGCGATGCGCTCCGCGAGTTGTCCCCAGCCGCAGCCGATTTCGAGCACGCGCTCGCCGCCCTTGAGATCGAGCAGTTCGATGATCCGCGAAATCTTGTTTTCCTGCGCTTCTTCGAGCGGCTGCGAAGGCGAGGCGTAGAGCGCGGACGAGTATGTCATCCCGCTGTCGAGCCAGAGCTTGTAGAACTCGTTGCCGAGGTCGTAATGCGCCACGATGTTGCGGCGGCTGCCGCGCCGTGTGTTCATGCGCAGCAAATGCCTGACCCGGTGCAGGAAGCGCGAAAGCGGGCGGCCGGCGGTCACTTCGCTCAGCGTTTTCTCGTTCAGCGCCGCCAGTTCGATCAGCGAGGCGAGGTCGGGCGTGGACCAGTCTTCGTCGATATAGGCTTCCGCAAATCCGACGTCGCCGCCGAACATGAGACGGCGCATGGTGCGCCAGCGATGAAGAATAAGAGTAGCGCGCGGCCCGTCGGTATCGCCGCGTCCCTCGACCCGGATTCCGGATGGGGTCACGATGGTGAGATGGCCGATCTTCAGCGAGCGCAGGACATGGGCGATCCAGCGCTCTGCAAAACGGGCGTGATTCAATACTTCCGAGAGGTTCGCGGCTCCCTCGTGACGTTCGCCAGCTTGCGGCAACTGCGAGAAAGGCATGATTGAAAGCCCCGATATTCCGTAGCTTCGGGTTCGGCCGAAGCCATCCCAAACCTGCGCTGCCAATTTT
The DNA here is from genome assembly GCA_019454205.1 of Xanthobacteraceae bacterium. NCBI lineage: Bacteria > Pseudomonadati > Pseudomonadota > Alphaproteobacteria > Hyphomicrobiales > Xanthobacteraceae > Xanthobacteraceae bacterium. The sequence goes on along the minus strand of CP075369.1, from coordinate 2,028,213 downwards.
GAGGGCAACGAAAGTATAATAAGCGTCTTTTATGGCGGCGGGTTCGTCAACGGGGTTTTTACGGAGCTGTCATGTGCTCCGGATTTGCTGCAGTACACACAGGATCGCAGCCATGTCCGTGACGAGATGCACTGGCGGGGATTTGCGTTTATGTAATTCGCAGGATTTTCAAAAAGATGCGGCCGGTAAGCCGCACAGTAAGGGAGGCGACCATGGCGCTTGAGATGACCGGAGAATACGAACTGCCGCAGGACCGCGCGACGGTCTGGCGGGCGTTGAACGATCCGGAGATGCTGAAGAAGTGTATTCCCGGTTGTGAAACGTTGGAGAAAATCTCCGATTCCGAATTCCAGGCGACCGTGAAGCTCTCCATCGGTCCGGTGAGCGCACGCTTCAAGGGCAAGGTGAAGCTTGAGGATATGGACCCGCCGAACGGCTACAAGATCGTCGGCGAAGGTGAGGGCGGTGTTGCCGGTTTTGCGAAGGGCGAAGCCCATGTCGCGCTGGCCGATGCCGGGCAGGGCACGATGCTCACTTATAAAGCGGAAGCCGCTACCGGCGGAAAACTCGCGCAACTCGGCCAGCGCCTGATCGCGGGTTCGGCCAAGAAAACCGCCGACAAGTTCTTCACGAACTTCGTCGAGGCGTTGCAGGAATATAAATAACTGTCCGCATTCCTGTAATGCCAGCAAGCGCTTGACCGCAAGTCTGGAACCGGACCAAACTGTAACCACTATAAAAAGTGAGAAGAGACGCGGCTCACTTGCCAAACCAGCAAGTCATGCCGGCAAAGGCTGAGGAGCCTCAGTTTCTTCCAGTTTGGGAGGTGCCCCGATGTCGACCGTGAACATCACGGTCAACGGAAAATCGCATTCCGTTGACGTTTCCCCCGAAACCCTGCTCGTAGAACTGCTCCGCGAAAAGCTGCGGCTGACCGGTACGCATATCGGATGCGATACCTCGCAGTGCGGCGCGTGCGTCGTGCATGTCGACGGCGTTGCGGTGAAGTCCTGCACCATGCTGGCCTTGACGGCCGATGGCGCGAAGGTGACGACCATCGAAGGTCTCGCCAATGGCACCGCCCTGCATCCGATGCAGGAAGCATTCCGCGAACATCACGGCCTGCAATGCGGCTTCTGCACGCCGGGCATGATCATGTCGGCAGTCGATATCGTGAACCGCAAGGGCAGCGAACTCGACGAGCACACCATTCGCGAAGAGCTGGAAGGCAACATCTGCCGCTGCACCGGCTACCACAACATCGTGAAAGCGGTGGCCGCAGGCGCGAAGGCGATGAAGGGCGGTAACAAGCCCGCCCGCGCTGCCGAATAAACAAAATTTCAGGGAAACCCGGAGGACGTCATGAGCGCGACAGGAATTGGCGCCGCAGTACGCCGCAAGGAAGACCTTCGTTTCATCACCGGCAAGGGTAATTACACTTCCGACATCTCGCGGGCCGGTGAAGTGCGCGCCTATTTTCTGCGCTCGCCGCACGCGCACGCGACGATCAAGAAGGTGAATATCTCGGCCGCCGAGAAAATGCCCGGCGTGGTCGCGGTGCTGACCGGCGCCGACCTCGCGAACGACAAGATCGGCGGCCTGATCTGCGGCTGGGCGATTTCGTCGAAGGACGGTTCGCCGATGAAGGCCGGCCCGCATCCGGCGATTGCCGCCGACAAGGTGCGCTGCGTCGGCGATGCGGTCGCGCTCGTGCTCGCGGAAACGCTCAGGCAGGCGCGCGACGCCGCCGAGAAGATCGAGGTCGATTACGGTGTGCTCCCCGCGGTCACCGATCCGGCGAAGGCGCAGGCGAAAGGCGCGCCGCAGGTGCATGACGTCGCGCCGAACAACACGATCTACGAATGGCATCTCGGCGATCAGGCGGCGACCGAAGCTGCGTTCAAGGCCGCCAAGCATGTCACGAAGCTCGACATCATCAACAACCGGTTGGTTCCGAACGCGATGGAGCCGCGTGCGGCCATCGCCGAATACGACGCCGGCAACGAAAGCCTGACGCTCTGGAACACGAGCCAAAACCCGCATGTCGCGCGGCTCGTCATTTCCGCTTTCGTCGGCATGGCGCCGGAACACAAGCTGCGCGTGATCGCGCCGGATGTCGGCGGCGGTTTCGGCTCCAAGATCTTCATCTATCCGGAAGAAGTGGCGGCGCTGTGGGCCGCGCGCCGCGTTGGCCGCCCGGTGAAATGGGTTTCCGACCGCTCGGAAGCCTTCCTCACCGACGCACACGGACGCGACCATGTTACCCGCGCCGAACTGGCGTTCGACGCCAACCACAAGATGACCGGCCTGCGCGTGCATACGATCGCGAACCTCGGCGCCTACATGTCGACGTTCTCGTCGTCGGTGCCGACCTATCTCTATGCGACGCTGCTCTCCGGCCAGTACGCGATCCCGGCGATCTATGCCGAGGTCGATGCGGTCTATACCAACACCGCGCCGGTCGATGCCTATCGCGGCGCTGGCCGTCCGGAAGCGACCTTCGTGGTCGAGCGCCTCGTCGAAGTCGCGGCGCGCGAACTCGGCGTCGACCCGGCGGAGCTGCGCCGCAAGAACTTCGTCAGATCGTTCCCGCACGCCACGCCGGTCATCATGACCTATGACGCCGGCGACTACGACGCATCGCTGACCAAGGCGATGGAGATAGTGGACTACAAGAATTTCGGCAAGCGCAAGGCCGAGTCCGAGAAGAAGGGCAAGCTGCGCGGCATCGGGTTCTCCACCTACATCGAAGCGTGCGGCATCGCGCCGTCGCAAGCGGTGGGTTCGCTCGGTGCGGGCGTCGGCTTGTGGGAGTCTGCGGAAGTCCGCGTGAACCCGACCGGCTCCATCGAGGTCCTCACCGGCTCGCACAGCCACGGGCAGGGACATGAGACGACATTCGCGCAACTCGTCTCGGACCGCCTAAGCGTACCGATTGAGACGGTGAGCATCGTGCACGGCGACACGGACAAGGTGCAGTTCGGCATGGGCACCTACGGCTCGCGTTCCGGCGCGGTCGGCATGTCCGCAATCTCGAAGGCACTCGACAAGATCGAAGCGAAGGCGAAGAAGGTCGCGGGCTATATGATGGAAGCCTCCGCCGACGACATCGAGTTCAAGGACGGCAAGTTCACCGTCAAGGGCACCGATAAATCGGTGGGATGGGGCGACGTCACGCTCAATGCCTACATCGCGCACAAGTTCACCGGCGGCGAACTGGAGCCGGGCCTGAAGGAAGGCGCGTTCTACGATCCGACCAACTTCACGTTCCCGGCCGGTTGCCACATCTGCGAAGTCGAGATCGACCCGGAAACGGGCAAGACCGAAATCGCGAACTGGGTCGCGGTGGATGACTTCGGCGTCATCATCAATCCGATGATCGTCGAAGGGCAGGTGCATGGCGGCATCGCGCAGGGTGTCGGCCAGGCGCTGCTGGAAGGCGCGTCCTATAATTCGGACGGCCAGCTCATCACCGGCTCGTTCATGGACTACGCCATGCCGCGCGCGGACGACCTGCCTTCGTTCAAGGTCGATACGACGGTGACGAAGTGCCCGTCCAATCCGCTGGGCATCAAGGGTTGCGGCGAAGCCGGCGCGATTGCGTCGCCCGCCGCGCTGATCAACGCCATCACCAACGCGGTCGGCCACGAAAACGTGCCGATGCCGGCGACGCCGAGCGTGGTCTGGAAAGCCGCGCAGGGCGGCATGAAGAAAGCTGCGGAGTAAGCGCCATGTACACTTTCAAATACGAAAAGCCGTCGAGCGTTGCCGACGCGGTCGCGCTGCTGAAGAAATCCGACGACGCCAAGCTGCTCGCAGGCGGGCAGACGTTGCTCCCCGCGATGAAGCTGCGGCTCGCCAGTCCCGCCACCATTGTCGATCTTTCGAAGGTGTCCGGGCTTTCGGGCGTAAAGAAAGAAGGCAACGACATCGTCATCGGTGCGCTGACGAAGCATGTCGACGTGATGAACTCCCCGGAAGTGCAGAAGGCCATTCCGGCGCTCGCCGAACTCGCTTCGGTGATCGGCGATCCGGCGGTGCGCAACCGCGGCACCATCGGCGGTTCGCTCGCGAACAATGATCCTTCCGCGGATTATCCGTCGGCGGTGCTCGGCCTCGGCGCGACGGTGCATACCAACAAACGCAAGATCGCGGCCGACGACTTCTTCAAGGGCCTGTTCGAGACTGCGCTCGAAAGCGACGAGATCATCGAGAAGGTCAGCTTCCCGGTGCCTGCGAGCGCGGGCTACGTGAAATTCCGTAACCCGGCTTCGCGTTTTGCGCTGGTCGGCGTGTTTGTCGCGAAAACCGCGGGCGGCGCGCGCGTTGCCGTCACCGGCGCGGGGGAGAGCGGCGTGTTCCGCGCGAAAGATCTCGAAGCCGCGCTTGGCAAAGGCTGGTCGGCGAAATCGCTCGAAGGCGTTTCCGTCGCGCCGAAGGGCATGATCTCGGACATCCACGGTTCCGGGGAATATCGCGCGCACCTGATCGGCGTGCTCGCGCGCCGGGCGGTGGCAGCTGCTGGCGGCTAGGCCGGCAGCAATGTGCTAGGCTTTCCGGCGCGGGAAATCCCCGCGCCGGTTTGCGTTAAAGGGTATGGTATTGAGCAAACTTCCCGCATCCATCGACGAAACCACAGCGCTGCTCTCGCAGGGCACCTACGTCGCGGATCGCGCGCTGGCGACGGTGGTGTTCCTCGCGCTGAAGATGGGCCGCCCGCTGTTCCTCGAAGGCGAGGCAGGCGTCGGCAAGACCGAGATCGCCAAGGTGCTTTCCTCCGCGCTGGGCCGCAAACTGGTGCGGTTGCAATGCTACGAAGGGCTGGATGCTTCTTCCGCACTCTATGAGTGGAATCACGCGGCGCAGATGATCGCCATTCGCGTGGCCGAAGCGGAGGGCAGCGCCGACCGCGAGCGGCTGACCGAAGACGTGTTCTCGGATCGCTTTCTCATTCGCCGTCCGCTGCTGGAAGCGCTGACCCCTGATCCGGCCGGTGCGCCGGTTCTCCTGATCGACGAACTCGATCGCGCGGACGAAGCGTTCGAGGCGTTCCTGCTCGAAGTGCTCGCGGATTTCCAGGTGACGATTCCCGAACTCGGCACGATCAAGGCGGAATCGCCGCCCATCGTGATCGTGACCTCGAACCGCACGCGCGAAATCCACGATGCGCTCAAGCGCCGCTGTCTTTATCACTGGATCGACTATCCCGATCTCGCGCGCGAACTCGCCATCGTGCGCGCGAAGGTGCCGGGCGCGCAGGAAACGCTTTCGCGCGAAGTCGTCGCGTTCGTGCAGGCGCTTCGCAAGGAAGACCTGTTCAAGTCACCGGGTACGGCGGAGACGCTGGACTGGGCTTCCGCGCTGGTCGAACTCGACGCGAAGGCGCTCGATCCGAACCTGATCGGCGACACGCTCGGCGTGGTGCTGAAGTATCAGGATGATCTCGCGCGCTTCAATCCGAAGAAGATCGACAGCGTGCTTGCGGCTTCGCGCGAGGCGCTGAAAGCGGCGGGATGAGCGCCCCCGCTGAAGGGCAACTGTTCGAACGGCTGATCGGCTTCGCGCGGCTGCTGCGCCGCGCGGGCATTTCCATCGGCCCGGGTTCCGTCATCGATGCGCTGCATGCGGTGATGATCGGCGGCATCGGCACAAGGGCCGATTTCTACTGGACGCTGCACGCCACGCTGATCTCGCGTCACGAACACCATGCGGTGTTCAACGAGGCGTTTCACCGCTTCTGGCAACGCGATCAGGTGGACCGCGTGCTGCGCGAAATGCTTCCCGTGACGCGCACCGAAGGCGTGAAATCCCGTGCCGCGCAGCGCCGCGTCGAGGAAGCGCTCGGTTTGCAAAAGCGGATGCCGAAACCGCCCAAGCAGCAAGAAAAAATATTCGACATGCGCGGCACGGTTTCGGACGCCGAATTGCTGCGGCGCAAGGATTTCGCACAGATGTCGGCCGCGGAACTGGACGAGGCGAGGCGCGCTATCGCCGCGTTGCGCCTTCCCGACGACGAAAGCGAGACGCGGCGTTTCGCGCCGTCGCCGCGCGGGCGGATCGACCTTGCCCGTACGTTACGCGCAAGCGTGCGTGCGGGCGGTGGTTTGATCGAACTGCGTTTCCGCGCGCCGCGCACCAAGCGCCCGCCGCTGGTCGCGTTGGTCGATATTTCCGGCTCGATGAGCGATTACTCGCGGCCGCTCCTACATTTCTTCCATGCGCTCACCATGAAGCGGCGTAACGTATCCACGTTCCTGTTCGGCACGCGGCTGACGAACATCACGCGCGCACTGAAAACCCGCGACCCGGACGAGGCGCTCGCGCTTGCCTCGCAAAGTGCGGCGGACTGGGCCGGAGGCACGCGCATCGCGCCTGCGCTGGAAGAGTTCAACAAGCGATGGTCGCGCCGCGTGCTGGGACAGGGCGCGGTGGTACTGCTCGTCACCGATGGTCTGGAACGCGAAGGCGGAGGCGAACTAAGACGCGAGATCGACCGGCTGCATCGTTCTTGCCGCCGCCTGGTCTGGCTCAATCCGCTGCTGCGCTTCGACGGCTTCGAGGCGAAAGCGGAAGGTATTCGCACCATGCTGCCGCATGTGGACGAACTGCGTCCGGTCCACAATCTCGCCAGCCTGAAATCGCTCTGCGATGCCCTTACGGAAACGCGGACTTCCAGCATTCATGATCCGAGGCGTTGGCTCGGCGTGGCGTAATCGTGCATCATCGGGTTCGGGAGTGAACGCCGATGCACAAGCCAGCCTACATGACCGAAGACCTGGAAATTTTCCGCGACAGCGCGCGGCGTTTCTTCGAGCGTGAATGCGCGCCGCATGTAGAACGCTGGGAGCGCGACGGCATCGTCGACCGCGACATCTGGAACAAGGCGGGCGAGGCGGGGCTGCTCTGCGCGGCGATCCCGGAAGAATATGGCGGCGCAGGCGGCAGCTTCGCGCACGAGAAAGTTCTGATCGAGGAACAGATCCGCGCGGGCGTCAGCGGTTGGGGCAACTCGGTGCATAGCGGCATCGTCGCGCCGTACCTGCTGCACTACGGTTCGGAAGAACAGAAAAAGAAATGGCTACCCAAGCTGGCTTCCGGCGAACTGGTCTCCGCAATCGCGATGACCGAGCCGGGCACCGGCTCCGACCTGCAAAGCGTGCGGGCGACGGCGAAGCTAGACGGCAACCAGTACGTCATCAACGGGCAAAAGACCTTCATCACCAATGGCCAGCATGCTGGCATCGTCTGCGTGGTCGCGAAGACGGACCCGAAGGAAGGCGCGAAAGGCGTTTCGCTGATCGTGGTCGAGGTGGATGAGGTGGAAGGCTTCCGCCGCGGGCGCAATCTCGAAAAGGTCGGCCTGCACTCGCAGGACACGTCCGAGCTTTTCTTCGACGATGTGCGGGTGCCGACCGCTAATTTGCTTGGCGAGCGTGAGGGCCTCGGCTTCATCCAGTTGATGCAGCAGTTGCCCCGCGAACGGCTCATCATTGCGGTGCAGGCTGTGGCGGCGATGGAACGCGCGGTGGAAATCACGACCGCCTACACGAAGGACCGCAAGGCATTCGGCAAGCGGCTGCTCGATTTCCAGAACACGCGATTCAAGCTGGCGGAATGCAAGACGGAGGCGGCGGTAGCGCGCAGCTTCGTCGAGCATTGCACCACGCTTCTGCTCGATGAAAAGCTCGACGTACAGACCGCGGCAATGGCGAAATGGTGGACCACGCAGAAGCAGTGCGACATTGCGGACGAGTGCCTGCAACTGTTCGGCGGCTATGGCTATATGAAGGAATATCCGATTTCGCGCATCTGGACCGATTCAAGGGTGCAGAAAATTTACGGCGGCACCAATGAGATTATGAAGGAATTGATCGGCCGCGCGCTTTAGGGCAAATCATCCGCCCATGAACGAAGCAGCCTCGAATACCACCCGCTGGTGGTGGGTCCGTCACGCGCCGGTTCCCGACACCGTCAACATCTATGGCCAGAACGACGTCGATAGCGACACCAGCGAGACGCATGTTTACACCGCGCTCGCCCACGAACTGCCGCGCGACGCTGTCTGGCTCACCAGCAACCTGAAACGCACGCATCAGACCGCGGCGGCGATCTTCAGCGCGATGACGATGGAAGATCGTCTCATGGGCGAGCCGCAACAGGTCGCGGAATTCGCCGAACAGCATCTCGGCGCGTGGCAAGGCATGAACCGCGCCGAGTTCTTCGCCGCGCGGGCACATCTCAACCATCCATTCTGGTTCGGCCCGGCAGCGGAACGCGCGCCGGGCGGCGAGAGCTTCAACGATCTGGTGGTGCGGGCGACCGGTGCCATCGAGCGCCTGAGCGAAATCTATGCGGGGCGCGACATCGTCGCCGTTGCTCACGGTGGTACCATCAAGGCCGCCATCGCCCATGCACTCAATCTCTCCGCCGATGCCGGGCTGGCCTTCGCCTGCGACAACTGCTCGGTGACGCGGCTGGAGCGGCTTTCAGTGACGCCGCAGCCGTTGTGGCGCGTGATTGCGACCAATCACCGGCCCTGGGTCGGCATGAGCGCGCGGCAAGCGGCGAGCATCCTCGCATAGCGTTTTCGCCCGCGGCGTATGCGCATTTGCCGTGTGGCCGCGATAACAGCCGCCGTATGATGCTCCCTAGGACCGGCACAAGCCGGCGTTTTCGGGAGAACGCTTATGCCTGAGCTTGCCAGGGGGCGGCCGCCTTTTCGCGCCGATCATGTAGGCAGCCTGTTGCGGCCATCCGGGCTGATGCAGGCGTTCAAGCAGCACCAGAACGGACACCTGACCGATGAAGCGTTCCGGAAAATTCAGGACGAGGCTATTCTCGGCGCCATCCGTTTACAGGAAGAAGCCGGGATGGAAGTCGTAACCGACGGCGAATTCCGCCGGAGCGGTTACTGGCGCCGTTTCGTGGAGCGCATGCAAGGCTTCGAAATCCGCAACGCGCTGTTCAAGATCGCCGACGAGACCGGCAATGAATACGAATTCGTCGTCGCACATGCGGCCACGAAGCTGAAGCGCGTGCAGCCGATCGCGATCGACGAGTTCGACTTTCTCAAGGACAACGCGAGCGCGATGCCAAAGATCACGCTCCCGTCGCCGTCCACGATGCATTTCTACCGCTGCGCAGACTTTGCCGATCCGGGCGTTTACGACAGTGCGGAAGAATTCTTCGCCGATCTGGCGAAAGTGTATCGCGAGGAAATCGCGGCGCTGGCGCAGGCGGGCTGCCGCTATGTGCAGCTCGACGAGGTGCCGATTGCGCTGCTGTGCGACCCCACGATGCGCGACAAGGTGAAATCGGTAGGGCAGGACCCCGACCGGCTCGCGGATCTCTACATCGGCGCGATCAATGCAGTGGTGAAAGGTGCGCCGGCATCGGTGCGAATCGGAATGCACATGTGCCGTGGTAACCTGAAGGGACATTACCTCGCATCGGGAAGCTATGAACGTATCGCCGGAAAACTTTTCAGCGAAGCGAAGATCAATCACTTCCTGCTGGAGTTCGATACGGCGCGAGCAGGCGACTTCAGCCCGCTTCGTTTCGTGCGGAAGGATATCGGCGTCGTGCTCGGTCTGGTCACCAGCAAGTCGCCGGAACTTGAAAACCCGGACGATCTGAAGCGCCGCGTGGACGAGGCGGCGCGCTATATCGACCTTGATCGCCTTGCCATCAGCCCGCAATGCGGCTTCGCATCCACATTGGCAGGTAATCCCGTTACCGAGACCGACGAGAAGGCGAAATTGCAGCTTTGCGTCGAAACGGCGCGGGCGATCTGGAAGTAGCTTCTTTGCCGCAGCGCACGGCACCAAATTCGGGTTTAGACGTTATGAGAGCGATCGTTCTCTCAGGACACTCCCATGGACATTCTGGTTATCTGCGGCAGCCTGCGTAAAGGCTCTTTCAACAAGGCTGTCGCGAAGGCGCTGCCTTCGCTCGCGCCTGCCTCGATGAAATTCACGGATGCGCCTTCGTTCGCTTCGTTCCCGATCTACAACGCCGACGATCAGGAAGCGTCGGGCATCCCCGCCGCGGTGACTGCGTTCAGCGACGCGATACGCAAGGCCGACGGCGTGATCGTCGTCACGCCGGAATATAACTTTTCCGTGCCGGGCGGTTTGAAGAACGCGCTCGACTGGGTTTCCCGCATCAAGGAGCAGCCGTTCGCGGAGAAACCGGTCGGCATCATGTCGGCATCGGGCGGGCCGGTGGGCGGCGCGCGGATGCAGTATCATCTGCGGCAGGTGATGGTGTTTCTCGATGCGCGGGTGATGAACAAGCCGGAGATTTTTGTCGGCACCGCGCAGAACAAGATCGACGAGAGCGGCAAGCTGACCGATCAGACGACCCGCGATTTCATTGGAAAGTATCTGGCCGCGTTCGAGAAGTTCGCCGAACGGACGAAGAAGTAGCTTCTATCGTTTCGCGGCGACCGAGAGATCGGCAAACCGCTTTGCGCCTTCCTGCTTCGAGGATGCCTCGAACAACAGGTCCATCGCGTTTGCGACCTCGCCGGTGCTTCCCGTGAGATCGCGGGAGCAGGTCAGCACCGATGCGGCTGCGGCCTTGGTCTGCTCGATAGTGTGCTCGACCGTCTTCATGGCGTTAGCCACCGTGCCGGCATTGTTCGCGGCGCTGATCGCGCTTTCCGCAATGTTGCCGGTCGCGGAGGCCTGCTGATTGAGTGCGGCCGCGATCATTTCCGCCGTGCGTGCGATGTCGGAGATGGTCTCTCCGGTTTCCGCGATTTCACCCACCGAGCGCCGCGTGGCTTCCTCGATCATCGTGATCTGCTGGCCGATTTCAGTAGTGGCCTTCGAAGTTTGCGTTGCAAGCGACTTTACTTCGGATGCGACGACTGCGAAACCGCGCCCGGCTTCACCTGCGCGCGCCGCCTCGATGGTGGCGTTCAACGCGAGCAGATTGGTCTGGCTCGCGATTTCCGAAATCAGCCCGGCAACCGATCCGATCTTGTCCACGGCCTCGGAGAGCGAGCGGATGGTTACGTTCGTGCGTTCGGCGTGAGACACGGCCTGGCGCGCAAGATGCGCGCTGTTCGACGCCTGATCGTGAATCGAGGCGATGGATGCGTTCAGTTCTTCCGTCGCGGCAGCGATGGTGCCGACGTTCGCCGCAGTGCTGTCCGCCGCTGTGGCCGCGGTCACGGCCTGCTCCGATGCGGACTGGGAAAGGCGGGTGAGTTCGTTGGATGTCTGGCCCAGAAGATCGACCGCGTTGCTCACCGAGCGGCGGACAGTCTGAATCGTTGAACCGAAGTGCGTCACGGCTTCGCCGATGCGATCGCCGTCGGCCCTGCTGCTGCGGACCTGAAAGTGGAAATGCAGCGAGATCGCGGTTGCAACGTCGAGATTGAACATGCGCGTGCAGACGTCGATCAGCTCGCAGGCTTTCGTACGCGACATCATGCGTTGCTTGCTGACGAGACGAATGAACGAGCGTTGCAGGAAAGAGGAGATGCCGGGGCGGCTGCGCGCGTCGTGGCCCAGCTCAACCTCGAGCTTCGCACGCTCTTGTGCGTCTGCGACCCAGTTCTCGCCCAGCGGATCGCAGAACAGGCGCTCGGTATATTTGACGATCAGCGCCTTGTAGGCAGCGCCGCGCTGCTGAATCATCTCGATGTAGAACGGCGTGTGTTCGGCGAGTTCTTTGTAATGGTCGTCGATAAGGCCGTCGATTTCCGGCCCGAGAATCATCCAGACCTGATGCCGCGCGTTCAGCGTAGCTTCGTCGATGCGGAAAAGGCCAAGACCGACCTGATAGGCGGCGGGAATCGTCATGGAAGCGCTCGAAGGCAGACCGGCGCGAACGCTAGATAAGTATCGTTAACCATCGCTTAACGGTTGCACTGCGGCATGCCGCAACCGGAAAACCACGGCGCGGTTCAGTCTTTCTCGCCGCGCTTGTAGTCGTCTTCGATGCGGATGATGTCGTCTTCGCCGAAGTAGGTGCCGGTCTGCACCTCGATCAGTTCGAGTGGGATGGTGCCGGGATTTTCCAGCCGGTGCACCGCGCCGAGCGGCACGTATACCGACTCGTTCTCCTGCAAGTCTTTCACCATGTCGCCCACGGTGACGCGCGCAGTGCCGCGCACGATCACCCAGTGTTCGGCGCGCTTTTTATGTTTTTGCAGCGAGAGGCGGCCGCCGGGATTCACGACGATGCGCTTCACCTGATAGCGCTCGCCCATGTCGAGCGACTGGTAGTTGCCCCATGGGCGATGCGCGCGGGCGTGCTGGTTTGCTTCCGCGTGTCCGGCTTCGCGAAGCTTCTCGACCAGCTTTTTCAGGTCTTCGGCGCGGGCGCGATCCGCGACCAGCACCGCGTCATCGGTCACGACCACGACTAGATTTTCCGCGCCGACCAATGTGGTGAGCTTGCCGGAAGACGTGACGTAATTGTTCTTCGCATCCAGCGTGACGACCGGACCGCGCGCGGCATTGCCTTCGGCATCGCGTGGTGAGAGTGACCATGCCGCGCTCCAGCCGCCGAAGTCGGACCAGCCGTAATCGGCGGGGATGACGGCGGCGCGGGAGGTTTTTTCCATCACCGCATAGTCGACGGATTTCTGCGTCGCCTTCGCGAAAGCGGTTTCGTCGAGCACGACGAAGCCGAGATCGGTCTGCGAGTGCGCAATCGCGTCTTTTGCGGCTGTTGCGGTGGCGGCATCGAAGCGCGCATATTCGTTCAGAAAATCTCCGGCACGGAACATGAAGTTCCCGGAATTCCAGAGATAGCCGTCGCGAAGATATTGCCCGGCGACTTCCGCTTTCGGTTTCTCGACGAAAGCCTCGACCTTGCGCGCGGGTTTGCCGTCGCCGAGTTCGTTTCCGGCGCGGATGTAGCCGTATCCTGTCGCAGGATGATCCGGCCTGATGCCGAAGGTGACGATGTAGCCGGCTTTCGCCGCAGCGCGCGCATCGCTGCACACGGCGACAAAGGCGTCCGGTTTCGTGACCACATGATCGGCCGCGAGGATCAGGACGAGTGCGTTTGCATTTTCCTTCGCAATCCATTCCGCGGCTGCGGCGATCGCGGGGCCGGAGTCGCGGCGCATCGGCTCCAGCAGGATGTCGGCGTCCACGCCGATTTCCTGCAACTGTTCGCGTACCAGAAAACGATAATCGCGGTTCGCGACGATCACGGGCTTGCCGAACAGCGATTTGTCGGAGACCCGCAGCAGCGTTTCTTGCAAGGTCGAGCGCGGGCCGAGCAGTTTCAGAAACTGTTTCGGCAGGCTGTCGCGCGACGCGGGCCACAGGCGCGTGCCCGCACCGCCGCTCAGGATCACTGGCCGGATGAGATCACTCATCGCGTCACGACTTCGCGGTGATGCGCGCGATTTCGCCACGCAACGCGGGCGCGATGTCTCCGCGCGCAAGGCCGAAGGCAAGGTTGGCGGCGATGAAGCCGAGCTTCGAGCCGCAGTCGTACGTCCTTCCGTCGAAATTGTAGCCGTAGAATTTCTGCGACTTCGCGAGCGTAATCATCGCGTCGGTCAACTGGATTTCGCCGCCTGCGCCGCGCTCGCCCTTTTCCAGCACGCCGAAGATTTCCGGCTGGAGAATATAGCGGCCCGTGACGATGTTGTTCGACGGCGCAGTGCCCTTCGCGGGCTTCTCGACCATCTGCGTAATCTCGAACGCGCGGCCTTTCTTCGCGCCCATGCCGACCACGCCGTATTGATGCGTCTGGTCGGCGGGAATTTCCTCGACCGCGATCAGGTTGGATTTATCGCCAAGCTCGGCCTGCACTTCGAGCATCTGCGCGAGGCAGCCTCTTTGTTTCGCGAGCACCAGCACGTCCGGCAGCAGCACGGCGAACGGCTCGTTGCCGATAATGTCGCGTGCGCACCATACCGCATGGCCGAGGCCGAGCGGCGATTGCTGGCGCGTGAAGCTGGCTTCGCCCGCATGCAGCATCGCGGCTTCGAGGATTTCCAGCTCGGCCTTCTTGCCGCGCGCTTTCAGCGTGTCTTCGAGTTCGGTCTGGCGGTCGAAGTGATCCTCGATCGCGCCCTTGTTGCGGCCGGTGACGAATACGAAATGCTCGATGCCCGCCGCGCGCGCCTCGTCCACGACATGCTGGATGACCGGACGATCCACCACGGTCAGCATTTCCTTCGGCATCGCCTTGGTGGCGGGCAGAAAGCGGGTGCCGAGACCGGCGACGGGAAACACGGCCTTGCGGATGCGGGGCATGGAAATCCGTTTCACTGGCAGGAACGGGCGGACTTTTGCCGTGTCCGCCGGGGATTGGCAAATCTAGAAGCGGACTTTGGCTAACGTGCGTCAGCCCAGCGGGCGGCCTATGGAAACGTAGCGGAAGCCTTTTTCCAGCATTTCGGCGGGGCGGTAGATGTTGCGCATATCCACCACCACGGGGTCGGCCAGCAGGGATTTGATGCGGTCGAGGTCGAGCGCGCGGTAAGCATCCCACTCGGTGATGATCACCAGCGCATGGGCGCCATTTGCCGCCTCATAGGGACCTTCCGCGAAGGCGACATCCTTCAGCATGGCAGATGCCTGCTTCATGCTTTCGGGATCGTGGGCGCGGACTTTCGCACCGGCTTCCTGCAAGGCGGGGATGATCGCGAGGCTCGGCGCGTCGCGCATGTCGTCGGTGTTCGGCTTGAAGGCGAGGCCGAGCACGGCGACGGTCTTGCCCTTCACGTTGCCGCCGCAGGCGGCGATCACGCGCTCGGCCATCGCTTTCTTGCGCGCGTCGTTCACGGCGACCACGCTCTCGACGATCTGGCTTGGCGCGCCCGCCTCGCGCGCGGTGCGGATCAGCGCGAGCGTGTCTTTCGGAAAGCACGAACCGCCATAGCCGGGACCGGCATGGAGAAACTTTCCGCCGATGCGGTTGTCGAGGCCGATACCGCGCGCGACTTCCTGCACGTTGGCGCCGACCTTCTCGGCAAGGTCCGCCATCTCGTTGATGAAGGTGATCTTGGTCGCAAGGAATGCGTTGGCCGCATACTTGATGAGTTCGGCGGTGCGCCGCGCGGTGAACAGGATCGGCACCTGATTCAGATTGAGTGGACGATAGACCGCCGCCATGACTTCGCGCGCTTCGTCGTCGTTGGTGCCGATCACGATGCGGTCGGGGCGCTTGAAATCCTCGATGGCCGCACCCTCGCGCAGGAATTCAGGGTTCGACGCGACGGAGAGTTTAGCCTTCGGCTTCTCGGCGGCGATTACCTTTTCAATTTCGTCGCCGGTGCCGACCGGCACAGTCGATTTCGTGACGACGACCAGCGGGCCCGTGGCATTGCGGGCAATGTCGCGCGCGGCTTCCAGCACATAGGAAATGTCCGCATGGCCGTCGCCGCGCCGCGACGGCGTGCCGACCGCGATGAACACCACTTCCGCGTTCTTCAGCGCGTCCTCGATGCTGCCGGTGAAATGCAGGCGGCCTTCGCGCACGTTGCGTGCAACCAGATCTTCGAGGCCCGGCTCGAAGATCGGAATCCTGCCGTTCTTCAGGGCGTCGATCTTGGCGGCGTCGGTATCGACGCATGTCACCGTATGTCCGAAATCGGCAAAGCAGGTGCCGGAAACCAGCCCCACATATCCCGCGCCGATCATGACGATATGCATTTACTCTACCCCGCGAACGC
The DNA here is from genome assembly GCA_019454205.1 of Xanthobacteraceae bacterium. Classification (NCBI taxonomy): domain Bacteria; kingdom Pseudomonadati; phylum Pseudomonadota; class Alphaproteobacteria; order Hyphomicrobiales; family Xanthobacteraceae; species Xanthobacteraceae bacterium. The sequence goes on along the minus strand of CP075369.1, from coordinate 2,012,558 downwards.
GGAGAGGCTTGTGCCACGGCGGGCCGAGGCGCGGCAAGGCGGCTGAAAGTAAGGGTTAAGCGGCCGCCGACTTTGCGGGGATTTTCGCTTCCCACGCGAGCGCATGGCGGACGATGGTCTGCAAATCGTCCAGCTTCGGCTGCCAGCCAAGCACGGCGCGGATTTTATCGGCGCGCGCCACGATGGCTGCCGGATCGCCCGCACGGGCGGGGCCGAGCGTGACCGGAAAATCCTTGCCGGAGACGTGCTTCACGGCGTCCAGTACTTCCAGCACCGAATAGCCGGTGCCGTAACCGCAATTCATCACTTCGCTGTCACCGCCTGCGCGCAGATAACGAAGCGCATCCATGTGCGCGCTCACCAGATCGCTGACATGGATATAGTCGCGGATGCAGGTGCCGTCGCGGGTCGGATAATCGGTGCCGTAGACCGACATGCCGTTACGCTTGCTGGTCGCGGTTTCGCAGGCGACCTTGATGAGATGCGTTGCGTTCGGCGTGGACTGGCCGGAGCGGCCCTTCGGGTCGGCACCCGCGACATTGAAATAGCGGAGCGCAACATACTTCAGGCCGTAGGCGGCGGCGCTGTCGCGCAGCATCCATTCGGACATGAGCTTCGACGCACCATAGGGCGAGACCGGCGCGGGAGCGATGGTTTCGCTCACCGGCTCCTGCGAGACGTTGCCGTACACGGCGGCGGTGGACGAGAACACGAAGTGCGGCACACGCGCGCCCGTGACGGCGGCAAGCAGCGCGCGGGTCTTCACGGTGTTCGCGAGATAATAATCTAGCGGGTCGGCGACCGAATCCGGCACCACGATCTTGGCCGCGAAATGCACGACCGCGCGGATGCCGTGTTCGGCGATCAGGCGCAGGACGAGGGCCTGATCGGAGACATCGCCGAGAACAAGGCGCGCACGGGGATCGACATTGGCGCGGACGCCGGTCGAGAGGTCGTCGAGCACGACGACTTCCTCGCCTGCGTCGCAAAGCGCGAGGGTCATGTGGCTGCCGATGTAACCGGCGCCGCCCGTGACGAGTACGGCCATCCCGAAATCCCGTTGTTCCGGGTGCCGGGATAACAGCCGTTTATTAAAGTCCGTTGAAACGGTGACCCTGTTTTTGCGGTATTGTCGTATTTACCGATTGCTCACCATGACACTTGCGCGACAGCCACGCTTTTTCCAAACAGGGCCATGAAGAAAACCGAGGGCGACCGCAGCCCGATCCTGATCGTGCCGCTGATGTGGATTGGCGATTTCGTCCGCATCCAGCCGCTTGCCGCCGTGCTTGCGGAGCGCTTTCCGGGGCGGCAGGTCGATGTGCTGGCAACGAAGCTGACAGCGCCGCTGACGAAGTTCATGCCGGGCGTGCGCAAGGCGGTGCTCTCCGACATCCCGCGCAAGAAGGTTGCCTGGGGCAAGAACCGGGAGCTTGCGAACCTGCTGCGCGCGGAAGGCTACGGCACCGCGCTGATCGTGCCGCGTAAATGGAAGGCGGCGCTTGCGCCGTATCTCGCGGGTATTCCGGAGCGCGTCGGCGTGTGGGGCGAGTGGCGCTGGCCGCTCGTCAACAGCCTGCGAAAAGAATTGCCGGAGGATGCCTCCTTCATCGCGCAAGCCTGTTCGCTGGCGTTCGCGAACGGAGAAGCGTTGCCGGAATTTCCGCAGCCGAAGTTTGCCGTACCCGCTGAGCTGCGCGACGAGTGGCGCGCCCGCATGAACATCGTGGATGGCAACCGCGCGGTGGTGTTTGCGCCGGGTTCGGCGGGAGAGTCGAAGCGCTGGCCGCCATCCTATTTCGCGGAAGCGGCGAAGCGGCTTACCGCGCAGGGCGTCGAGGTCTGGGTGGTCGGCGGGCCGGAAGAAAAACCCTTCGGCAAGGAAATCGCGGAAGGGAATACGGGCGTGTGCGATTTCACCGGCGCTGCGCTGGCGGACGGCGTGATCGCGGTGAACGAAGCGGAAGCGACGCTCGCGAACGACTCCGGCCTGCTGCACATCGCGGTCGCGCTTGGAAAGAAGGCGCTCGGTATCTTCGGCCCGACCGATCCCGATGCCGCGCTAGCGCTCGCCAATCCCGCGCCGGAGATCATTCTTCGCGAGCCGCTGCTCGATTGCCAGTATTGCTGGGAGTATGTCTGCCCGCTGCAACATCATAAGTGCATGCGCGACATCGCGCCGGAGCGCGTTGCGGATGCGTTGATGAAGGAAGTGCGCGTTTAACGCGGCAGGCTTTCGATCGCATCGAGCACGGCTGCCGTTTCCGGCACTTCGCCGCTGGTGCCGAGAACCTTCAGCGGCCCACGTCCGACCGGGCCGGAAAGACCGGGTTTGGTCGCGACGAAGATCGCGACCAATGGTACTTCCAGCGCGGCGGCGAGATGCAGCAATCCGGTATCGACACCGGCGACCAGCGTCGCGCCTGCAATCAGTCCCGCGACTTCGCCGAGCGGCGCCTTATCCGGCACGCGCGCATTCTTCAGTGCAGCCTTTATGCGTTCGCTGCGCGCCTTCTCGCGGTCATTGCCCCACGGCAGCACCGGCGTGATGCCGCGTGCTTCCAGCATCTTGCCGACCTCGATCCAGCGGTCTTCCGGCCACTCTTTTCTTTCCTGCGCGGTGGCATGAAAGAGCAGCGCGTATGGCGCATCCGAAACCGGAGCGATGCGCTTGCGGTCGATGCCGTAATCGGGGCCTCCTTCCACTTTATATCCGAGCGCGGCTGCAGTGAGCGCGCGGTTGCGATCCACCGCGTGCAGTTCGCGGCTGACCGCGTGCTTCACATGATAGAAGCGCGACGCGAGCGGCTCGCGGATGGAATCCTTGTCGTAGCCGTGACGTTCGCCGCGCGCCCATTTCGAGAGCAGCACGGTTTTCAGCAGACCCTGCGTGTCGATGATCTTGTCGAAGCGGCGCAGCTTCAGCTTCGCGCGGAGGCGGCTGACTTCGCCCCATGTCTTCGAGAAGGTCGCGGGTTTCAATATCGCCTTGCGCCAGCGGCGTACCGCGACCGGAATCACGTCATTGACGCCGGGATGCAGTTTCGCGAGCGGAACGTAGGCTTCTTCCACCATCCACGCGATCTTCGCGTTCGGGAAATGCTTCCGCGCATCGGTGACGGCGGGCATGTGATGAATCACGTCGCCCAGCGAAGACGTCTTGATGAAAAGGATTTCGGGCATCAGGCCATCTTCTTCGTTTTCCAGACGCGCTCATATACCCGGAAAATGCCTTCGGCTTCACGCTCGATGGCGAAGCGCTCCACCACGCGCTGCCGGCCCGCTCTGCCAAACGCGACGGCCTTTACCGGATCGGCCATGAGATCGCCGATGCGGGCGGTGAGGGCATCCACGTCCTCGATCTCGACCAGATGCCCGGTGACGTTTTCCTCGATCAGGTGGCGTGCAGCGCCGGCCTTGGTGGCAACGACGGCAAGTTCGCTCGCCATCGCTTCCAATGTGGTGAGGCCGAAGCCTTCGTTGCGTTGCGGGCCGACGAATACGGTGAGTTTGCGGAACCAGCCCGGCACATCGTTCTCCGGCAATTCGCCGAGAAACACGACGCGGTTCTTCAGGCCTGCTGCTTCCACCTTTTGCTTGAGTTCGTTTTCGTAGGCTTTCTCCTGCGGCGTCGCGAGGCCGATCACGACGGCGGTGAAATCCGGATAGCGCGGCAGCAGGCGACACATCGCTTCGATGAAAAGGTCGGTGCCCTTTTGCTTGCGGATGCGGCCGAAGACGCCGATGCCGTATTTGCCGGGGAGGCCGGTCGCCGCCCATTCGGCGTCGCGGTCCTTCGCGGGACGATAGCGTTCGGCATCCACGCCGTGGAAAACAATCTCGGCCGGGAAGTCGAGAAAGGAAGCGGCGTCGGGCGAAGGGCAGATGATTGCGTCCATCTTGCTCATCAGCCAGCGCGATAATTTCTTGTGGCGGCGCTGCGCAGCGGACGTGAATACCATTCCGAACTTGAGGCCGAAGATAGCGCGCAGCATCAGGCCGGTAATCATCTCGTTGTTGCGGCGCGCGTGCCAGATGCGGAAGGGGCGCGTCGGCGGAATGCTTTTCCCCAGCTTCGAGACATCGCGCACGGAGATGTTTGGAACGCCCGGCGCGGTCCAGCGGCCGACGAGGGCGGTCTTTGCCAGTTTCGCCATCTGTGGCGCGACGGCCAGAATTGTCGTGGTCACGCCCGAATAGCGTTTGTGCAGGTTCGGGTGCAGGACCTCGAGGGCGTGCAGATCGTCGTTGGAAAGCATGGTCCGGGCGGGTAAATAGACGGGCGAGGCGGCCCGAATAGCCTTATCGGGCGCCGCTGCGCAAGGAAGTTCGCCCCGCTACCCCAAGGAACCGGCCCGGAGGCCGCTCAGGAAACCCGCCGAGGATTCAATATGTCCCGTTCGCTCGCTTCGCTCAAAATCAAGCTGTTCACCGACGGCGCTGACAAGGCGCAGATCGTCGAGATGGCGAAGCAGAAGCATATCGCCGGGTTCACCACGAATCCGTCGCTGCTGAAGAAGGCCGGCGTCACCGATTACGAAGCCTATGCGCGCGAACTGGTGGCCGCCGTGCCCGACCGGCACATTTCGTTCGAGGTGATTTCCGACGACATCCCCGCGATGATCGCGGAAGCGCGTCTCATCACCACCTGGGGCAAGAATGTCTACGTGAAGCTGCCCGTCATCAACACGAAGGGCGAGACGCTCTATGACGCGATCCGCACGCTCTCGCAGGACGGCGTGAAGATCAATGTCACGGTGCTGTTCACCGAGGAGCAGGTGGAGAAGGCGACCGCAGCGCTCGCGGGCGGCGCGCCGGGTTGCACGTCCGTGTTCGCGGGCCGTCTCGCGGATTTCGGCCTCGACTATCAACCCGCGGTGAAGCTCGCGGTGAAGCTCGCCAACGAAGCGAAGAACGTGGAAGTGATTTGGGCCTCGACCCGCGAAGTGTGGAACGTGATCGAGGCCGACGAGATGGGCGCGCACATCATCACCGCCCCCGCCGATATTCTGAAAAAGCTCTCCGCACTCGGCACCCGCAGCCCGGCGGAACTGGCGCTCGACGGCGTGAAGGCGTTCCGGAACGATACGCTGGCTGCAGGCCTCGACCTGCCTTCCGCGAAGGCGCGGCACACCGCCGCGGAGTAAAGCCGCTCCCTGTAACCCTAGGACACGATTTGTGAGGCTTCAGGCCTCCCGCCGGGTCCGCGAGAGGGGTAAGCAGCCATACCGGTCAGGGGACCGGGTGGGGGCAGTCACCGTGGCAAAAGAAAAAAGCGGACAATCCGAGCGGGTGTTGCGGGTCGGCGTCGTGGGCGCCGGCGTCATGGGGCGCAATCACGCGCGCGTTCTTGCCGAGCTGCCGAATGTCGAACTGGCCGGCGTTGCCGATCCGGATGCTGGCCGCGCCGCGCAGGCGGCGGGTCAGGTGGAGGGAGCGGAAGCGCTCGCCAGCCACCGCGACCTGATCGACCGCAAGGTGGAAGCCGTCATCGTCGCCGCGCCTACGCATCTTCATCATCAGGTCGCGCTCGACCTGATCGAAGCGGGTGTCCACATCCTCGTCGAGAAGCCAATCGCGACCACGGTCGAGCAGGGACGCGAGATGGTCGCGGCCGCGGCGCGCAACGGCGTGACGCTGATGGTCGGCCATGTCGAGCGCTTCAACCCGGCGGTGCAGGCGATCAAGCAGGCGCTCGCGGGCGAGGAAATTCTCTCCATCGGCATCACTCGCGTCGGCCCGTTCCCGCCGCGTATGTCGGATGTCGGCGTGGTGATCGACCTCGCGGTGCATGACATCGACCTGATCCGCTGGTTCACCGAATCCGAAATCGCGGAAGTGCAGCCGCAGATTTCTTCCGTGATCGCCGAGCGCGAAGACATCGCGCTCCTGCAATTCCGCACCGCCAACGGCGTGCTTGCGCACATCAACACGAACTGGCTGACGCCGTTCAAGGCGCGCACCGTGCAGGTCGCGACCCGCGACAAATACATCATGGGCGACCTGCTGACGCGCACGGTCACCGAATGTTTCGGCTTCCAGAAGGATGGCAGCTACGGCATGCGCCATCTTTCGGTCGGCCACACCGAACCGCTGCGCGCCGAACTCACCGCGTTCTGCGATGCCGTGCGTTCCGCGAAGACGCCCGCCGTCACCGGCGAAGAGGGTGTCGCCAGCCTTGAGATCGCAACGCGCTGTCTCGCCGGTCCGCATCCGGCGTTTCGCCGCGGCGGCCCGCGCAAGGTCGCCGGTTAAGAAGAAAAAGAGTTTCTCCCGTGAATCAGCCGATGCGTCCCGACGCGACTCCCATTCCGTTCATCGACATCGGCGCGCAGCGCCGCCGTCTCGGCACGGCGATCGACGATGCAGTCGCGAAGGTGCTGACCCATTGTCAGTTCGTGATGGGTCCGGAAGTGCGCGAGCTGGAAGCGGAGCTTTCGAAGTTCTGCGGCGCGAAGCACACGATCTCCTGCGCGAGCGGCACCGATGCGCTGGTCATGGTGCTGATGGCGAAGGGTGTCGGTCCGGGTGACGCGGTGTTCTGTCCGTCGTTCACGTTCTGCGCGACGGCGGAGTCGGTCGTGATCGTCGGCGCGACGCCGGTTTTCGTCGACGTGGACGAAAAGACCTTCAACATCGACCTCGCCAGCCTTGAACAGGCGATCAAGGAAACGAAGCGCGGCAAGCTGAACGCGAAAGCGATCATTCCGGTCGATCTGTTCGGCCAGCCGGCCGATCTCGACGCGGTGGCGGCGATTGCGAAGCGCGAAGGGCTGTTCGTGATCTCGGACGCCGCGCAGTCGTTCGGCGCGACCTACAAGGGCAAGCGCGTCGGCACGCAGGCGCTCGCGACCACCACCAGCTTCTTCCCGGCCAAGCCGCTCGGCTGCTACGGCGATGGCGGCGCGATCTTCACCGACGACGACCAGCTTGCGGATGTGCTGCGTTCGGTGCGCGTACACGGGCAGGGCACCGACAAATACGACAACATCCGCATCGGCATCACCGGTCGCCTCGACACCATCCAGGCCGCAGTGCTGCTGGAAAAGCTCAGGATTTTCCCCGACGAAATCGAGGCCCGCAACCGCGTCGCCGCGCGTTATGCGGCCGGCCTGAAGGACGTAGCTATCGTTCCGGAAGTGCCGGCAGGCTATGGTTCGGTATGGGCGCAGTACACGATCCGAGTCGCGAACCGCGATGCGCTGGGACCCGCGTTGCAGAAACGCGGCGTGCCGACCGCGATCTACTATCCGAAGCCGGTACACCGGCAGACCGCGTACCGGGATTTCCCGGCTGCCGGGAACGGCTTGCCCGTGACCGACAGGATTTCCGCGGACGTGATCGCGCTGCCGATGCATCCGTATCTGGACGAGGCGACGCAGGATCGCGTGATCGCCGCGGTGCGCGAGTCGCTTTCCTGAACAGCCCGAGGCGCGCGGCATGATCCGGCGCTTCTTCACGGTCGGCGGTTTCACGCTGCTTTCGCGCGTCACCGGCTTCGTGCGCGACATCTTCATGGCCGCGATCCTCGGTGCGGGGCCGATTGCCGACGCCTTCTTCGTCGCTTTCCGCCTGCCGAACCATTTTCGCGCGATCTTCGCGGAAGGCGCGTTCGCGGCGGCCTTCGTGCCGCGTTATGCGCAGACGCTCGAGAAGGAAGGCAAGGACGCCGCGCGCAGCTTCGCCGATCGTCTCGCGAGCGCGATGTTTCTCTTGCAGGTCGTGTTGCTGGCGATTGCGCTGTTCTACACGCCGCAGGTCGTGAAGCTGCTTGCGCCGGGCCTTGCGAACGATCCGTCGCGTTTCGATCTCGCGGTTGCGCTGACGCGGATCACGTTTCCCTATCTCGCGCTGATTTCGCTGGAGAGCCTGATCGCGGGCACGCTGAACGCGAACAACCGTTTTGCGTCCGCTGCCGCCGCGCCAATTCTGCTCAACGTCGCAATGGTGCAGATGTTGCTGCTCGTCGCGCTGTTTCCGACCGCAGGCCACGCCGCGGCATGGGGCGTACTGATCGCGGGCGTGTTGCAGGTATTGCTGGTCGCGGGCGACGCCGAGCGCAACGGGTTCGGACTTCGCTTTAAGCGGCCGAGGCTCGACGAGAACACGAAGAAGTTTCTGAAAGCGCTCGGCCCCGCGATCATCGGTGCTGGCGGCGTGCAACTGGCATTGTTCGCCGACACCATCATCGCGACTTTTCTCCCGACCGGCGCGCTTTCCGCGCTCTATTACGCGGACCGGATTCACCAGCTTCCCATCGGTGTAGTCGGGATCGCTGTCGGCACGGTGCTGTTGCCGGAAATGGCGCGGCGTCTTGCGGCGGGCGACGAGCAGGGCGCTGCCGCTTCGCAAGGCAAGGCCATCGAGTTCGCGCTGCTGCTCGCGGTGCCGTGCGCCGTAGCTTCGCTGATTATCCCCGAACTCATCATGCGTGCGTTGTTCGCGCGTGGCGCCTTCACGGCATCGGATGCGGCTGCGGCGGGACAAACGCTTGCGGCTTATGCAACCGGACTCGTTCCGTTCGTATTGATGCGCAGTTTCGTCGCACCGTTCCATGCGCGGGGCGATACCGCGACGCCGGTGAAGATCGCGCTGCTGGCGGTCGCACTCAACATCGCGCTGAAAGTCATGCTGATGGGTCCGCTGGCGCAGGTCGGTCTTGCGTTCGCAACCGCAGCGGGTGCGTGGCTGAACCTTCTGCTCCTCATTTGGGCCGCGCGGCGTCACGGCTTTGCGAAGCCGGGAGATGACATTCTGAAGAATGCCGCGCTCCTGACAGTTGCGGGAATCGTGCTTGGGGCAGTGCTTTATTTCTCACACCGCTGGCTCGTACAGTACTTTCACGCAGGTACGACGCTGCGCGACGAGAAACTCTTGCTAATTCTGATTGGTATCGGCGGGATCGCCTATCTGGCGCTGATTTTCGCGCTGCTCGGCCGGAAATGGCTGCGCAGCCTCCTGCGCGGCGCTGGGGATAGCGCTGGTCACTGACTTTGCCATGCACCCGGCGCATGTGACTAACCGGTCCCGGGGGTGTATGTACGGCCCCGATCCACATTGCCCGAGTTAATCCATGATCCGTCCCCGCGCGGCCCTCGGTGCCGCATTTTCTTTTTCTTTGGCGTCTCTCGCCCTTCTGCTCTCCGGTTGCGGCTCCAGCCAGCCGCCCGCGCCGCCGCCGCCGGCGGTTACGGTCGCAAATCCTGTGAAACAGGAGGTGATTGACCGTGACGAGTATGTCGGGCGCTTCGTCGCCATCGAGTCGGTGGAAATCCGCGCGCGGGTTTCCGGCTATCTCGACAAGATTCATTTCACCGACGGCCAGATCGTAAAGGCCGGAGATCTCCTGTTCACCATCGACCCGCGTCCGTTCCAGGCGGCGCTGGCGCAAGCGCGCGCCGATTTCGCCCGTGCCAAGTCGCAGTCGGATCTCGCGAATGCCGATCTTGCGCGTGCCGAGACGCTGATCCAGCAGAAGACCATTGCCGAGGCGCTCTACGATCAGCGGCTCTCCGCCAAGCGCGCAGCCGATGCCGCGTTGCAGGCGGCCGAAGCGGCTGTGAAGACCGCCGAGCTTAATCTCGAGTTCACCGAACTGCGCTCGCCGGTATCGGGCCGCATCGGTGATCGCCGCGTTTCGCCGGGCAACCTGGTCAGTGGGGGCACGACCGGCGGCACCACGCTACTCGCGACCATCGTTTCCATCGACCCGATCCGTTTCGAATTCACGTTCGATGAAGCGTCGTACCTGCGCTACCAGCGCATTGCTGCTGCCGCAGGCACCAGCGCGTACAACAACAAGATCGCGGTGGAGCTGCGCCTGCTCGACGAAAAGGAATTCAAGCATCAGGGCCAGGTGGACTTTCTCGACAACGCCATCGACAGCACGTCGGGCACGATCCGCGGCCGTGCGCAGTTCGCGAATACGAACAGTCTGTTCACGCCGGGTATGTTTGCGCGTATCCGCGTCCCCGGTTCGCCGAAATATGAAACGCTGCTGGTGCCCGACAGTGCAATCGGCACGGAGCAGGTTCGCAAGTTCGTTTTCACCGTTGATCCTGACGGGACGGTCAAGCAGAAGTACGTCGAGATCGGCGTATTGCATGGACCACTGCGCGTCATCCGCTCCGGCCTGGAACAAAGCGATCTGGTTATCGTGAACGGGCTGATGCGCGCGCGTGCGGGTACGAAGGTCACGCCGCAGAAGGAAGGCGAGCAACCTGCGCTTCCCGCCGGCGAGAAGAAGTAAGCGAGGCGTTCGCCGTGAACATTCCGCATTTCTTCATCAACCGGCCGATCTTCGCGTCGGTCGTTTCGATCATCATCGTGATCCTCGGCGCGGTGGCGTTCACGCGTCTTCCGGTCGCGCAGTATCCTGAGATCGCGCCGCCGGTCATCAACGTGTCCGGCCAGTATCCGGGCGCAAATGCCGAGGTGGTGGCGCAGACTGTCGTTGCGCCCATCGAGGAGCAGATCAACGGCGTCGAGGGCATGCTCTACATGTCGTCGAATGCGACCGCAGACGGCCGTTTCACCATCTCCGTAACCTTCGACATCGGCGTCAATCTCGATCAGGCGCAGGTACAGGTGCAGAACCGCGTGGCGATCGCCAGTCCGCGCCTACCGGGCGACGTGCGCAACATCGGTGTCACGGTGACGAAGTCGTCGCCCGACCTGATGCTTATCGTGCATCTCTATTCGCCCGACCGCTCGCGCGACTCGCTGTTCATCTCCAACTACGCCAACCTTGAGATCAAGGACGTGCTGACGCGCGTCGATGGCGTCGGTTCGATCACGATCTTCGGTCAGCGTGATTATTCGATGCGGGTATGGCTCGATCCGGGCCGTCTGCAAACGCTCGGCCTGACCGCCAACGACGTCGTGGCCGCGCTACAGCGCCAGAACGTGCAAGTGGCTTCCGGCGTGCTGAACCAGCCGCCGGTGCAATCCAATCGTGCGTTCCAGATTGCGGTGACGACTCAGGGGCGTCTCGCGAACCCGGACGAGTTCGCCAATATCGTGGTGAAAACCACCACGAACGCGAACGTGCTCTTGAAGGATGTCGCGCGCATCGAGCTTGCCGCACAGGATTACGGTTCGAACTCGTATCTGAACGAATACGAAGCGGTGGCGCTCGCGATTTTCCAGCGGCCCGGTTCGAACGCGCTGCAAACCGCCAACGCCATCCGCAAGACGATGCAGGAGCTTGGCCAGCGCCTTCCGGCAGGCGTGACCTACGACATCATTTACGACCCGACACAGTTCATCTCGGAGTCGGTCAGCGCGGTGGTGCAGACCATCATCGAAGCCGTCGTGCTGGTCGTGCTGGTCGTGATTCTGTTCCTGCAGACATGGCGCGCGGCGGTCATCCCGATTCTGGCGATTCCGATTTCGCTGATTGGCACGTTCTTCCTGATGACGATGTTCGGGTTCACCATCAACAATCTGACGCTGTTCGGGCTGGTGCTGGCGATCGGCATTGTCGTGGACGACGCCATCGTCGTTGTCGAGAATGTCGAGCGAAATATCGAAGCGGGGATGCCGCCGAAGGAAGCGGCATTCAAGTCGATGGACGAAGTCGGCGCGGCGCTGGTGGCGATCGCGCTGGTGTTGACGGCAGTGTTCGTGCCGGCAGCGTTCATTACCGGCATTTCCGGTCAGTTCTACCGCCAGTTCGCGCTGACCATCATCAGTGCGACGTTCATTTCGCTGCTTGTCTCGTTGACGCTCTCACCCGCGATGTGCGCGCTGCTGTTGAAGCCGCACAGCAAGGAGGAGCCGAAAGGACTGGCAATTCCGATCCGGAAATTCTTCGGCGGCTTCAATCGTGCCTTCGACTGGTTTGCGTCGCGCTACAACGCTTTCGTGTCGCGTTCGTTGCGTATGATCGCCGTCATGCTCATCGTCTATGTGGGCGTGATCGTGTTCGGCATGTTCCAGTTCATCCGCACGCCACAGGGATTCATTCCGCAGCAGGATCGTGGCTATCTGATCGTCGCGGTTCAGCTTCCGGCAGGCGCGGCATTGTCGCGTACCGACGAAGTCATGAAACGCGTGACGGCGATTGCCCGCAGTATTCCAGGTATCAACGCCGTCAACATCGTCGGTTTCTCCGGCGCGACCTTCACGGTGGCGCCGAACGCTGGCGCGGTGTTCGTGGTGTTGGAGCCATTCGCGAAACGCGGCGGCGACCCCAACAAATCCGCGGCTTCGATTCAGGCGCAGTTGTTCCAGAAGCTCTCTAGCATCCAGGAAGGTCTCGTGCTCGTCATTCAGCCGCCGCCGGTGCAGGGCATCGGCAATGCGGGCGGCTTCCGCATGATGATTCAGGATCGCACGGGACAGGGGCCTGCTGCGTTGCAGGGCGTCGTCTATGCGATGATGGGCCGTGCGGCGCAGACGGCAGGTGTGTCGCAGGTGTTCTCGCTGTTCGAGAACCAGACGCCGCAGCTCTATCTCGATATCGACCGGCAGAAGGCGCAGTTGCTCGGCATCAATATCACCGACGTCTTCTCCGCGTTGCAGATCTATATCGGCTCGGCCTACGTCAACGACTTCAACCTGTTCGGGCGCACGTTCCGCGTGATGGCGCAGGCGGAAGCGCAGGATCGTCTCGACCCGGATGACGTTTTGAAAATTCGCGTGCGTAACGCGCAGGGGCAAACCGTGCCGCTCGGCTCGTTCACGACGGTGACCAACAAATCCGGCCCGTATCGCATCCCGCGCTACAATCTCTATCCGGCGGCCGAACTGGATGGTGCCGCCGCGCCGGGCTACAGCCAGGGACAGGCGATCGAGATCATGCAGAAGCTGGCGGCGGAAACCTTGCCGCCGGGCTATTCGTATGAATGGACCACGCTTGCGTTCCAGCAGTTGCGGGCGGGGAATACAGCGATCTTCGCATTCCTGCTGGCGGTCGTGTTCGTGTTCCTCGTGCTGGCCGCGCAATTCGAAAGCCTGCGGTTGCCGCTCGCGGTCATCCTGATCGTGCCGATGTGCGTGATCGCGGCCATCGTCGGCGTGGTGTTGCGAGGGCAGGATAACAACATCCTGACGCAGGTCGGGTTCATCGTGCTGATCGCACTCGCTTCCAAGAACGCGATCCTCATCGTCGAGTTCGCGAAGCAGATCGAGGACGAGGGCAAGGATGTGTGGCACGCGGCAGTCGAAGCCGCGCGGCTACGGCTGCGGCCTATCGTGATGACTTCGCTCGCCTTCATTCTCGGCGTGTTGCCGCTCGTCACCGCGAGCGGCGCCGGCGCGGAATTGCGGCAGGCGCTCGGTACGGCAGTGTTCTTCGGCATGATCGGCGTCACCATCTTCGGCCTGATCTTCACGCCGATCTTCTATGTGGTCGCGCGCCGCATCGGTGCGCGCAAGGCCGAGCCGCCGGCTAAGACCGCGCCGGCGAAGCGTTAAGCTCCGGAGTTCTCATGCGTCCGCTGCAATTCGGTTCAGGCCAGCCGCATCCCCGTCTCGAAGACCCGGTGTTGATCACGGGGCAGGGCCGCTTCGTGGCGGACTGTATTCCGGAGGGAGCGTTCCGAGCGGTGGTGCTGCGCTCGCCGCACGCACATGCGAAATTTCGCATTGCCGATCTTTCCGCCGCACGCGCTGCTCCCGGCGTGAAACTGATATTGACCGCGGAAGACGTGCAGCACTTCGCGCATCTGCAATGCCGCGCCGCTGCGTTTCTCCAGCCTATCGGCGAGAAGTCGGCTTACGTGCCGCCTTACGAAGTGTTGTGCAGCGATACGGTGCGTCATGTCGGCGACGCCATCGCTTTCGTGGTGGCCGACACCGTGCTGCATGCGCGCAATGCACTCGACCTGATCGATGTGGAATACGACCCGCTTCCGGCGGCGGTCGGTACCCGCGCCGCCACCGAAGACGGCGCGCCGCTGGTCTGGCCGGACCGCGCGCGCAACAACGCCTACACCGCGAAGGTGGGCGACAAGGAAGCGGCGGACGCCGCTTTTGCCAAGGCCGCGCATGTCGTGAAAATCGAGATCGTCAACCAGCGCCTGGTGACGAACTTCATGGAGACGCGCGGCGTCGTCGTCTCCTATGGCGACGATGGCCGCTACACGATGACGGTATCGAGCCAGGGCGCGAACATGATCCACAACAGCGTGTGCGGGATCATGAAGATCGAACCGAAGAGGCTGCGCGTGCTGACCCACGATGTCGGCGGCGGCTTCGGCACGAAAGCGCCGGCGTACCGCGAGTATGTGCTGAGCGCGCTTGCGGCCGAGAAGCTGAATGCGCCGGTCGCGTGGATCGCTGACCGCAGCGAGCATTTCATCGGCGACAATCAGGGCCGGGACCATGTTTCGGTCGCGGAAATGGCGACCGACGAGCGCGGCAGGTTCCTCGCCATGCGGGTCGAAACCATCGCCAACATGGGCGCTTATTATTCCGAAGTCGCGCCCTACATTCCCTATCTCGGCGCGACAATGTCGCCGGGCGTCTACGACATTCCGGTCGTGTACGCGCTGGTGCGCGCGGTGTGGACGCATACCGTGCCGGTGGACGCCTATCGCGGCGCTGGCCGCCCGGAAGCGGCCTATCTCATCGAACGTCTGGCGGATGCGGTTGCGCTCGCGCTGAAGAAAGACCCGGCCGAAATCCGCAAGCTCAATTTCGTCGCAAAAGAAAACATGCCCTACAAGACCGCGACGGGCCGCACCTACGATAGCGGCGATTTCAGTGCGCATCTGGAGCGTGCCTTGCAGGCGGCAGGTATCGGTTCGTTCGAGGCGCGGCTCGCGAAATCCAGAGCGGAAGGCAAGCTGCGCGGTTATGGCATGGCTTCCTACATCGAAGCCTGCGGACAGACCGCGCCGGAGAACTCGACGGTGCGCCTCGAAACCGATGGCAGCGTCACCGTTTTCATCGGAACCCAATCGAACGGGCAGGGGCACGCGACCACCTTCGCGCAGCTCGTTCACGACCAGACCGGGTTGCCGCTGGAGAAGGTCACCGTGATCACCGGCGACAGCGATCAGGTGCGCGGCGGCGGTACGGTCGGCTCGCGTTCGATGCCGACCGGCGGCAACGCCGTGTCGCGCGCGACCGCGAAGCTCGTCACCTCGCTGAAGGCGCTGGCGGCGCAGCATCTCGAAGCGAAGGAAGAGGAAATCGAAGTGGCGGACGGCCTCGTTCGCGTGAAGGGGACGAACCGTGCGCTTTCCTTCGCCGAGCTGGCGTCGAAGCCGGGCGTTTCCACCGAGCAGCTTTCGGGTATGGAAAAGAATTTCATGCCGCCTGCGCCGACCTATCCGAACGGCACGCACGTCTGCGAAGTCGAGATCGATCCCGAAACCGGCGCGCTCGAATTCCAGAACTATGTCGTGGTGGATGATTTCGGCGTGTCGCTGAATCCGCTGCTGCTCGAAGGACAGGTGCACGGCGGCATCGGTCAGGGCATCGGTCAGGCGGTGATGGAAGACACAGTCTATGACGAAAGCGGCCAGCTCGTCTCCGCGTCGCTGATGGATTATGCGCTGCCGCGCGCGAGCGACGTGCCGTTCTATTCGTTCGAGACGAAGAACGTGCCGTGCACGACCAATCCGCTCGGTGTGAAGGGTGCGGGCGAGGCGGGCGCGATCGGCTCCTGTGGCGCGGTTATGAATGCAATCGTTGATGCGCTGCATCGCGGCTACGGCATTACGCATATCGACATGCCGGCGACGCCGCAGAAGATCTGGCGCACCATCCAGAACGCGAACCGCGGCTGAGACTGCGCGATGAACGTATTTCTCGGTATCGCGCTGCAAACGGGCGCGACTTTTCTTTTTACGCTGATGGGCGCGCTGATCCGCTACGTCGATGTGCGCGTGCCGACCGGCGAGGTCGTGTTCGCGCGTTCGTTCCTCGCGCTGCTGCCCCTGTTCGCCGTGCTGGCATGGCGGCGGGAAATATCGTCGGCGGTGAAGTTCAAATACCCGCGCAAGCATGTTCTGCGCGCGCTGACCGGCATCACCGCGATGGTGTTCCTGTTTCTCGGCCTGACCCGGCTGCCGCTCGCGGATGCCACCGCCATCGGCTTCGCGACGCCGTTGATCAATGTCGCGTTGGCGGCGATTTTCCTCGGCGAAGCGGTGCGCATGTGGCGCTGGGGCGCGGTCATCGTCGGGTTCATCGGCGTGATGGTGATGCTGGCGCCGCATCTCAGTCTGACCGATTTCACCAGCCGTGCAGCGGAAGGCGCGATCCTGACGCTGCTCGGCGCGTTCTTCACCGCGGCGGCGATGACGCAAGTGCGCGCCATGTCGAAGGTCGAGACCACCGCGTCGCTGGTGTTCTCGTTTCAGGCGGTGGCGAGCGTGGCAGGGCTGCTCTCGTTGCCGTGGGGCTGGGTTTTGCCGTCCGGCGGCGACGCGCTCGCGCTGCTCGGCATCGGCGTGTTCGGTGGCTTTGCGCAAATCCTGCTGACGGAATCCTATCGCCACGCGCCTGCGTCGGTGGTCGCGCCGTTTTCCTACACTGCGATGATCTGGTCGGTGGTGCTCGGCTATTTCATGTTCGCCGAATTGCCCGACCGCTTCATCTGGATCGGCGCGTGCATCGTGATCGCGGCGGGGCTGTTCGTGATCTACCGCGAACGCCAGCTTGGCATCGACCGCAGCCGCGCCAAGGAAGCGCAGGTGCCGCCCGCGGGACCGCCGGTCGAATAACTCAGGTGTGTTCGAGCGCAGCCGCCGGGCTTTGCCGGGTCGCGACCCATGCCGGATAGATCGACCCCAGGATTCCGAGCAGGATCGCGGCGAATACTGTCATCGCCACGAGGCCGAAGGTCAGATCGACCGAAATGAAATTGCCGATGGCGGGAATGGCGTTCAGCAATTTCGCACCGCCGATGCCGAGCACCACGCCTACCGCACTGCCGAGAATGGAGAGGATCAATCCCTCGATCATCAGCGCCATCATAATGCGCTGCTGCGACCAGCCGATCGACGACATGATGCCGATTTCGCGCGTGCGCTCCAGCACCGCCATCAGCAATGTATTCAGCACCATCAGCACGCCCATCAGCAGCGACACCCACGCCATCGTGGCCGAGACGGCGCGTAGCAGGCCGACGAAACGATCATTCCTGAGCGCGTTCTCGGTAGTGGATACGCTGACGTTGCCGGCTTTCTGGATTTCCTGCCGTGCGCGCTCGATGGCGGCGGGATCGCTCTGTTTCAGGCGGACGTGGAACAGGGTCACGATACCGTCCTTGAAGGTCAGTTCCTGCAAGTCGGCAAGTGGCACGACCACGCCGTTACGGTTGATGACCGAGGCATAGCGCGAGATGCCGACGATAGTGAATTGCGACTCCAGCATCTCGATCTTGTCGCCGACCTTCTTGTTCAGCACGGCGGCGACGGCGTCGCCAAGCACCGCGACCTTGCGCTCGCCCTTGTTCGGGATGCGGCCGCTCTGGAGCGGCATGTTCTTCCAGAAGAAGCTGTCGTCCGGCCAGCCGATGACAAGGGCGTGGTTGTTGCGCTCGACCGGCGCGAGCGAAACGAGTTCGCCGGTCACGGCTTCGACGCCCTGAATGACCGCGAATTTCGGTCCGAGATTTTCCGGGATGGTGCCGCCGAACAATTCGCCGGAGCCGCGCCGCGCGATGGTGAGATGCGCGCCGCGCTCGTCGAGGCTGGCCTGCGCGTTCTCATGCACGCTGCGCGATAGCCCGTAGAGCGTGATGAAGCTGCCGACGGCGAAGCCGACGCCGAGCAGCGTCAGGATCGAGCGCACGCGGCGGCGCGCAAGGTTGCGGGCGGCGAGCTGAACGTGGTTCATTTCTTGCGCGCCTTCTTTGCCGCTGATCTTGCCGCGGGTTTTTTCGCCGCTGCTTTCGCAACTGGTGCGCCCGCGCCGGTTTCGCTTGCGAGCCGCCCGTCGCGGATTTCGATGATCCGCGCGCATTGCGCGGCGAGAGAGCGGTCATGCGTCACCATGACGAGCGTGACGCCGCGCCGTTCGTGCAGGTCGAACAGCAGCTTCATGATCGAGGCCGAATTGGCGCTGTCGAGATTGCCGGTAGGTTCGTCGGCGAGCAGCATCGCGGGCGCATTCACGATGCTGCGCGCGATTGCGACGCGCTGACGCTCGCCGCCGGAGAGTTCGTGGGGCAGGTGGGTTTCGCGGTGCGCGAGGCCGACATCCGCGAGCGCGGTCTTCACGCGCGCGGCACGTTCGGCACTTGAGAGACCGCTGCCGAACAGCGACATCTCAACATTCTCGGCAGCCGTCAGTGTCGGAAACAGGTTGAACTCCTGAAACACGATGCCGACATCGCGGCGGCGCAGGTCGCTCCACTCCTTTGGCGTCGCGACTGGGCGGCCCTGCCAGCGAATGACGCCTTGCGAAGGCGTACGGATGCCGCACATCAGATGAATGAGCGTGGACTTGCCGCTTCCGCTCGGCCCGATGATCGCGACCGACTGTCCCGGTGCGAATGCGATGTTCACGTTGCGCAGCGCCACGATACGGCCGTCGTCGAACTGGTGGCCGACATCCTCGAAGGTCATCAGCGGCGCAGCGGTCGTCATTCGCTATCGTACCCGCTGCTGGAGATAGCTGGTCGCGGCGGAGAGTTCGCCGCCTGCCTGCTCGATCACGCGCGCGACGTCGGCGCGTTCGCCCGCGACGAGGCTGCGCCCGTCCACCACTACGTCCACGACGTGGAATTTTCCATCCGCGCCGCGCACGCGCCAGATCCAGGTGCGCTCGCCTTTCTCCGGCGAGATCACGCGGATGCCGACCAGCTTGTCGCCGCCCTGCGCATCGCGGTTGCCGATATGCGCGAGCGCAACACCTTGTTCGATGCCAAGCAGGCGCGAGCAGCCGGTAATCGTCGACTTCTCGAAAGCGGCGCGGAAAGCATTGCGCTCGGCGGGCGAAGCCTTGTTCCACGCATCGCCGGCGATGCTGCGTGCCATGCCGGTAATGTCATAAGACGAAGCAAGAATTTTCTGGCAGTGCTGCGCATGGTTCGCGCCGGGCGCGACTGCGTCCTGCGATGCTTCGAGCAGGCGATCGACGAAATCCTGCAACTCTTCCGTTTTCGCAGGCTGCACGAACAGCGCGAGCAGTGCGGCGGCGAGGAGTATGCGTAGCCGCATCAGCCGAAGGCTTTGAACGTGATGATGGTGCGGGTGTCCTGAATTCCGGGAACCACCTGCACTTTCTCGTTCACGAAGTGGCCGATATCGGTGCCTTCGTCCACGTAGAATTTTGCGAGCAGATCGAATTCGCCGGCGGTGGAGTAAATCTCGGAGGCGATCTCGGAGTCCGCGAGTGCGTTCGCGACCTCGTAGGATTTGCCGAGCTTACATTTGATCTGCACGAAGAACGGAATCATCCGGGCTGCTCCGGCTGCTGCACTGGTTTCGCTGTTTCTGGCACGTTTGCAGCGTCCCCCGCAACAATGCGCCGCGTCACGCCGGGTCTTGAAGCGTTTGGCCGCCTCCCATAGTTTCGCTGGCGTAAACGGGAGCGGTGCGTTCATGATTCCCATCGCGGTCACGATTGCCGGTTCTGATTCCGGCGGCGGCGCCGGTATTCAGGCCGACCTCAAAACCTTCTCGGCGCTCGGCGTCTATGGTGCGACCGTGATCGCGGCGCTTACCGCGCAGAACACGAAGGGCGTGACCGGCATCCATGATGTCCCGCCGGAATTCGTCACCGCGCAATTCGACGCGGTCTATTCCGATCTGAAAGTTTCCGCGACCAAGATCGGCATGTTGTCGCGTCCTGCGACCATCGAAGCGGTTGCCGCGGGTCTGCTGCGCCATAAGGCGCGCAATGTCGTGCTCGACCCGGTAATGGTCGCGGCTTCGGGCGACCGGCTGCTGGTGCCGGAAGCAATCGCGACGATCAAGAAGTCGCTGTTTCCGCTCGCAATGCTGATCACGCCGAACCTTGCCGAGGCAGCAGCGCTGCTCGACCGGCCGCTTGCGACGAACGAGAGCGAAATGGCGGGACAGGGCGAGGCGCTGCTTGCGCTGGGCGCAAAAGCAGTGCTGGTGAAAGGTGGTCATGCCGAAACAAAGCACGCGGTCGATGTGCTGATCGAACCTTCCGGCGTGCGGCGTTTCACGGCGGAGCGGATTGTTACTCCGCATAACCACGGCACCGGGTGTACGCTTTCATCGGCGATTGCCGCCGGTCTTGCGAAAGGGCTGGTGCTGCACGACGCCATCGCGGCAGCGAAAAACTACATTACCGGCGCGTTACAGGCGGGC
The DNA here is from genome assembly GCA_019454205.1 of Xanthobacteraceae bacterium. Classification (NCBI taxonomy): domain Bacteria; kingdom Pseudomonadati; phylum Pseudomonadota; class Alphaproteobacteria; order Hyphomicrobiales; family Xanthobacteraceae; species Xanthobacteraceae bacterium. Next base: position 1,992,315 of record CP075369.1, on the reverse strand, counting down.
ATCAATCTGGGCATTGGTCACGGGCGCGGGCCGGTGCATCACTTCCACCAGCTATGGCGAAAGCTCGGCAATAGCTGAGCGCGCGATAAGCCGCGTCAGAAGTTTACCGTACTGCGTGCGCCGAATATCGCGCCGTTCCTGATCGGCTGACCAGGTACGGCCGGGTTCGGAATATTTCCGCCGGAGTGAATGAGATATTGCGCGAACGGCTGAAGCGCCCATCCGGAGCGCACGAGATACGTATAGTTCGCTTCCATTATCATTTCGTAATCGTGCACGGGACGGGGGATGCCCGTGAACAGGATTGTGTCGAGATCGAATCCTTTCACCGGCTCCGAAAACTTTGCATAGATAAAGCCCGTGCTGATCTTGTCGTCAGGGCGGGCGCTGTTGAAGCCGGAGAAGATCAACCCGCCATCGAGATAGAAGTCGACGACGCTACGATTCGAAGGGCTGACCGAAATGCGGCTGAACAATCCAATCCCGCTATCGGTGCCGCCACCTTTCGGCCGGTATATCTGTTGGTCGATGATGCCATAGAGGCCGCTGGTGCCGCGTAGCTGTCGCGGTACGCCGGAGCCGAGCGGATTGGCGAGCGGCAAGCCGAGCGTATCGAAACGCGCGTCGTTGATCTTGCCGAAATAATGCCAGCCGCCGATGCGCACGATGCCTGCGAGCACGCGCGAGTCTTTCTCTTGATTGTAGCGGTACTGCACTTCTCCCATGACAAGGGGAGGGTCTTTCAACGGGAAGTTCGTGCCGGTGCGATTGACGGTGCCCTGTTGTCCAGGGTCGCCGTTGAACACGGCAAACAGCGCGGTCCAGTTTGGGTTTGGATCGAACCTGAAGCGGATACCCGGCGCAGCAAGCGGATATGCCGGGCCGCCGGAGGGAAGGTTGGCGGTGGTAATCGCCGGCCAGTCGCTTGTGACCAGCGGAAGGCTGTAACTGCTGATGAAGAATTCAGAGTCTGCTGCTAGCTGGCCGAAGCGGATGCTGAAACGATCCTCGAAGAGTTTCTTCTCCAGCCAGTATTCCTGCAAGCGCGTCGCCGGGATCGCTTCGATGTTGCTGATCGTCACCAGCCCGTTGAAATTCTCGTCGCGCATGCCGCGCGTGTGATGGAGCTGGAAGACGTTGACGTAAAAGCTCAGGCCGCTCCAGCCCGCGAGCTTTTCCAGATCGGCCGTTACCGAGGCTTCGAGCTTGCCTTCGTAAAGCGCGGTGCGGCGAAGGCCGCCCGTGACGTTGCCCATCACGGCATTGGTGTAGATCAGCGCATAGGCGAGGCCTCGTGCCTGCAGCGACTTTCGCTGCGCTTCGAGTGAAGTCCCGTCGGTAAGAGCGCCGATCGTGTCGAAGAAGTTTGTCTGCGCCTGCGCGCCGCACGGGGCGGCAAGGAGCGCGAAAACCAGCCCTGCTGCAATTCTGGTTCGGAACATTCGGTGCAGCTTTTCTGGCGGGCCTGTTGTGTCCGCAAGGGCGGCAATGGAGGGATTTAGAAGCGGCAAACCCTAATTGCCCTCTGTAACAAGGCAATTTCACGCACTCTGCAAATGCGAATTACTTGCAAATAGCGCCGGAATGGGGCATGTAGTTGCAAGTAATTCGCAAAAGCAAGAAAGGCGTGACGAAATGGGGAGCGGAGGTTGGATACGGGGAGGATTTCTGGCGGTCGTTGCAGCAGCAGGCGTGGACGCCGCCTATGCGCAGGAGAAGAGCCGGTACTGGCTGTTTAACCCCACACCGGTCGCGCAACTTCGCGAGATGACGACCGACCGTCCGGATACGACGGAAGTGCCGTTCACGATCGATGCCGGGCACGTTCAGGTCGAGTCGAGTGTATTTGCCTATACGCGCTCGTTTCGCGATCCGGCCGGTGAAATCACGCACGGGCGTGAGCTGGCATACGCAAATTTTCGCGTCGGCCTAACCAACGATCTGGAGCTATCGGTTGTTATACGGCCTTACGGGATGCTTCGCACGCGCGCGGCAGACGGCTCGCTGACGTCGCGCTCATCCGGGGCGGGCGGCACCGACATCCGGTTCAAATACAATATCTGGGGCAACGACACCTATAACGGCGTCGGCTCGACCGCGTTCGCGCTTTTGCCTTACATCACGGTTCCTTCCGACCGCAGTAATGGAATCAGCTCCGACAAGCTCGAAGGCGGACTGAATGCTTTCTACTCGATCAAGCTGAGCGAAAAATTCAATCTCGGCATCAATACCGGCATCGGCGCGATTCGGAATGCGGACGCAACCGGCTACACGACGGAATGGTTGTTCACCGCTTCGCTCGGTCAGGAGATCACCGAGAAGTTCGGTATCTACTACGAGTTCATCAGCCGCGTCGGGTTCAACGACCATCTGGGTGAAGCGCTGCTGGCCGGAAGCGGCATTACCTACAGGTTCAACAAGAACCTCCAACTCGATGCCGGAATCAATTTCGGCCTCACACATACCGCAGATCGCTTCAATCCGTGGGTAGGATTTTCCGCACGCTACTGACGAGGCAATAGCGTGCGGCGGAAGCGAGCGAGTCTTTAGCCTTTGAAAGGCACGACCTTTTGCTTCTGCTCGCCAAGGCCCTCGATACCGAGCGTCATCACGTCTCCGGCTTTCAGGAAGACCTGCGGTTTCATGCCCATGCCGACGCCCGGCGGGGTGCCTGTGGTGATGACGTCGCCCGGATCGAGCACCATGAATTTCGAAACGTAGGCGACGATAAAAGCGCAGGAGAAGATCATCGTCTTCGTGTTACCGGCCTGCATGCGCTTGCCGTTGACGTCGAGATACATGGCGAGCTTTTGCGGGTCCTTGATCTCGTCGGTGGTTACCAGCCATGGACCGAGCGGGCCGAAAGTTTCCGCGCATTTGCCTTTCAGCCACTGACCGGTGCCTTCAAGCTGGAAGGCGCGTTCGGAGACGTCATTACACACGCAATAACCCGCGATGTGTTTCACCGCGTCTTTCTCTTCGATGTTCTTCGCGCGCTTGCCTATGACGATGGCGATTTCGACTTCCCAGTCGAGCTTGGTGGAGCCTTTCGGAACCATCACGTTGTCGTTGGGGCCGCAAATCGAATTCGGCGTCTTGGAAAAGAGGATCGGTTCTTTCGGGATCGGCATGCCGGCTTCTGCCGCGTGGTCGGCGTAATTCAGGCCGACCGCGGGGAAGTTGCGCACGTTGCCGACCGGCGGGCCGAGCCGCGGCTTGCCGGGCACGACTTTCAGTTTCTCGATTTTCGCTTTCTTGATCTTGGCGATTGCGCCGGCGGCCAGTGTTTGCGGAGTGATATCGGGAACGATTTTCGAGAGGTCTCGCAGCTTGCCGTTCTTGTCGATCAGCCCCGGCTTCTCCTGCCCGGCCTTGCCGTAGCGGACGAGTTTCATGGTTCGCTCCCCTTAGTCTTTATGTTTGTTTGCTATCAGTCGCCCGCGGGCGAAATACGGAATTCGAGCACGTCTTTCTTCTCGCGAAGCGTGACGGCGAGGCGCTCCAGCGCGTTCTTTTCAATGGTCTGGATGGTCATGCGGTATTCGAAGGCCTTGCCGCCATCTTCCATCCGGTAATTTATGTTGGCAACCGAGAAGCCGTGCTCGTGCATCATCGCCCGCACCTTGTCCTCGGACATGACGCGCGCGCGGGGAAAGCGCAGGATGAAATGGGCATAGGCCTGCGTGGGCATCCAGCTTTCGATCCAGCGGAACACCTGCAATGTGCCGAGCACTGCGACTGTGCCGAGGATGGCCGGGAAGAAATAGCCGACGCCGTACAGGATGCCGAGCGCAGCGGTGATCCAGATCGAGGCCGCGGTGGTCAGGCCGCGCACCGTCAGCCCTTCCTTGAAAATCACGCCAGCGCCGAGAAAGCCGATGCCGGTCATGATGCCCTGCGCCATGCGCTGCGGATCGAGGATGGTATTGACGCCTGCGCCGCGCACCTCCGCGGGTAGCCAGTCCTGTGGATAGGCGGTGATCAGCATGAGCAGCGCGGATGCGAGCGAAACCAGCGCATGGGTGCGAAAACCGGCCGGGCGGCCCCGGAAGCTACGCTCCAGTCCGATCAGGCTGCCTGCGATCCATGCTGCGCCGAGGTAGCCAAGGATTTCGAGATAATGCGCGTTCGCGAGCAATGCTGCCTCGTATTTCTGAGGCAGTAGATAAAAGCAATTTCCGGTGGCCTGCAATGCGCGCTGCCGCATGAAACCGGGCGGCTACAGGTAGCCCATGCATGGCGCGAGCGCGTAGGCTTGGGACCGGCAGGGGATTTAGGCGAGGAGCGAACGCATGGATCTATCTCTCATTCCCGCGGGACGAAATCCGCCGAAGGACCTGCATGCGGTGATCGAGATTCCGCTTGGCGGGATTCCGGTCAAGTACGAAATCGACAAGAGTTCGGGCGCCTTGTTCGTCGACCGCTTCCTGCACACGGCGATGTTCTATCCCGGCAATTACGGCTTCATTCCGCAAACGTTGTCGATGGATGGCGATCCTTGCGACGTGCTCGTGGTCAGTCAGGTGCCGGTTGTCCCGACCTCGGTTATCCGGTGCCGTCCCGTGGGCGCGCTGATCATGGAAGACGAGGCGGGCGGTGACGAAAAGATTCTGGCCGTGCCGGTCGATGCGCTGCATCCGTTCTATCGCGACGTCCATAACTACAGCGACCTGCCGCCGATCATGTGCGAGCAGATTTCGCACTTTTTCCAGCACTACAAGGATCTCGAAAAGGGCAAGTGGGTGACGGTCGTGCGGTGGCTCGACGCAACGGGTGCGGAGGCGCTCATCACCGAAGCCATCGAGCGCGCCATGAAAAAATAGCACAGACCGGTCCCATAAAGCGGTATGGCGCCGGTCCCGGCGCTATGGCAGTTTCCCGCCGCCTTGCCCGAAAAACTCCTCGCCTTCACTTTGTTTTCGCTCGCTGGCGCGATCACGCCGGGACCGAACAACACCATCTCCACGCTCTCCGGGGCGACGTTCGGATTTCGCAGAACGTTGCCGCAGATGCTCGGCGTCAGCGTGGGCTACCCGTTGATGTTCGCGGCGCTCGGGCTTGGGTTCGGGCAGGTATTCGTGCTGGTGCCGTGGCTGCACGGCGCGATGCGTTATGCCGGAGCGGCATTCCTGTTCTATCTCGCATGGAAGCTGATCCGCGCGAACGCGCCGGAAGCGGCCGGCACGGCGCGTCCGGTCGGCTTCGTAGAGGCATTCTTCTTCCAGTGGCTGAACCCGAAGGCGTGGTCGATCGCGCTGGGTGCGCTGGCGGCGTTCACGTCGCCGGGTCTGGAAACGGGGGCGTTCCTGCGCGAGGTCGCGGTTTACACGGCAGTTTCAGTGCTGATCACGTTTCCGTCGCTTGTGCTGTGGTGCCTGTTCGGGGTCGCGATTGCGAGGCTGCTGAAAGACGAACGTAAGCGGCGCATCTTCAACTATTCGCTCGCCGCGGTGCTGGTGCTGTCGGTTGCTTTCCTCTTCGTCTGACCGAGGCCAGTTGCACGCTACGTCATTGAAACGTTACAGGAATCTCCTATTGCGGCGGCATGTTGCACATGCCCAATCCGATCCCGGTACGTCCCGTTACCGAGCCGGAAGATCCTCCGGCAAGCCGCAAATACCGCACGCTGTTCATCTCGGACGTGCATCTCGGCACGCGGGGCTGTCAGGCGCCGCTGTTTCTCGACTTCCTGCGCGACCACGACGCGGAGACGATCTATCTGGTCGGCGACATCGTAGACGGCTGGCGGATGCGCTCCTCGTGGTATTGGCCGCAGGCGCATAACGACGTGGTGCAGAAGCTGCTGCGCAAGGGCCGCAAGGGTACGCGCATCATCTATATCCCCGGCAATCACGACGAGTTCCTGCGCGAATATTACGGCACGCATTTCGGAGGCATCGAGGTGGTGGAAACCGCGGTGCACGAAAGCGCCAGCGGCAAGAAATACTTCGTGCTGCACGGCGATGTGTTCGACCTCGTCGTGCGCAATGCGCGCTGGCTCGCCTACTTCGGCGACTGGGCTTACGACTTCGCGATTTTCGCCAACCGCTATTTCAACTTCGTCCGCCGCAAGCTCGGCTTCCCGTACTGGTCGATTTCCAAATGGGCGAAGCAGAAGGTGAAGAACGCAGTCAACTTCATCGGTGAGTTCGAGCAGGCGGTCGCGATGGAAGCACGCAAGCAGAACGTCGATGGCGTGATCTGCGGCCATATCCACCACGCCGTGATCCGCGAGATGTACGGCCTGACCTACATGAATTGCGGCGACTGGGTGGAAAGCTGCACGGCGCTGGCCGAACATCACGACGGCACCTTCGAGCTGCTGCATGGCGCGCCGATGGCCGTCAAAGCCGTCCCGGTTCCCGTGCGCGTTCCGGCCGCGGCATAGATGAAAATCCTGATCGTCACCGACGCCTGGCACCCGCAGGTGAACGGCGTGGTGCGGTCGTTGACGGAAGTCGCGGGACAGCTCGGCGCGTTCGGCGCGCAAGCGGTGTTCCTGACACCGTCCGGTTTTGCGACGGTCGGAATGCCGACCTATCCCGACATCCGCCTCGCGTTGCCCGCGCCGTGGCAGGTTGCGCAGCGTATCGAGGCGGAGCGTCCCGACTTCATCCATATCGCGACCGAGGGGCCGCTCGGCATCCTCGCGCGGCGCTTTTGCATGAAACGCAGGCGGGCTTTCACGACCAGCTACCACACGCGATTTCCCGATTACGTCGCCGCGCGCCTGAAGTTCGGGAAGGGATGGATGGAACGGCTGATGCACCGCTTTCATGCGCCCGCGCGGGCGACGATGGTCTCTACGCCGACGCTGGAGAGAGAACTACGTGCGCTCGGCTACGAAAACCTCGCGCGCTGGCCGCGCGGCGTCGATACCGTGCTGTTCAATCCGCGGAAAGCGCGCAGGCTCGATTTGCCACGGCCGATCTTTCTCTACGCGGGCCGGATTGCAGTCGAAAAGAACCTCGAAGCATTTCTCTCACTCGACTTGCCCGGAACGAAAATGATTACGGGCGACGGCCCGGCGCGTGCGGAACTGGAAGCGAAATATCCGGACGCTCAATTCTACGGAACGCTCAAGGGCGAGCAACTGGCGGAGACTTATGCTTCCGCCGATGCTTTCGTGTTTCCGAGCCGCACCGATACGTTCGGCAACGTGATGCTGGAAGCGTTAGCCAGCGGCGTGCCGGTCGCGGCATTTCCGGTGCCGGGACCGCTCGATGTTATCGGCCGCGCGCCGGTCGGCGTGCTGGACCACGACCTGCGCAAAGCCGCGCTGAAGGCGCTCAATATTCCGCGCGCGGCCTGCCGGAACTTCGCGTTGCAGTTTTCATGGGCTGCGAGCGCGCGGATGTTCCTCTCCAACATTCTTGCTGCGAACGGCAGGTCTCCCTTGCCGGAAACGATGACCGCCGCGGCGTGACAACGCCTGCGCGCGGGCCTAGGTTCGCGCGCCATGAACGCTCCCGAACCCGCCATCGTTTTACCGACCGCCGCCGATGTCGAGGACGCCGCGGTGATGCTGGACGGCGTGGCGGTGCGCACGCCACTGCTGCGCTCCGATGCGCTCGATGCGGCGACCGGTGCGCGCGTATTCCTGAAGCCGGAAGTCCTGCAGCGCACCGGCTCGTTCAAGTTTCGCGGAGCGTATAACCGCATTGCGCGCCTGACCGCGGAAGAAAAGAAAGGCGGCGTGGTCGCGTTCTCGTCCGGCAATCATGCGCAGGGCGTGGCGCTGGCCGCGAAGCTCGCGGGCGTGCCCGCCGTGATCGTGATGCCTTCCGACGCGCCGAAGCTGAAACAGGAGCGCACAAAATCGCATGGGGCGCAGGTTGTCCTCTATGACCGGGCGACCGAGGACCGCGATGCGATTGCGCGCAAGCTGGCTGCCGAACGCGGTGCGGTCGTGGTGCCGCCGTTCGACGACCGCTTCGTGATCGCGGGGCAGGGCACCATCGGGTTCGAGATCGCGGAAGACCTCGCGAACCTTTCGCTGGAGCCGGAGATCGTAACCATGCCTGCGTCGGGTGGCGGGCTGGCGGCGGGGATTTCGCTCAGCATCAAGGCGCTGTACCGGCAAGCGCGGGTTATCACCGCCGAGCCGGAACTGTTCGACGATCATGCGCGCTCGTTCCGCTCCGGAAAACGCGAACGCAACGACCGGCTCACCGGCTCGATCTGCGACGCGCTCTTGATGGCCGATCCGGGCAGGGTGACATTTCCAATCACCAGCAAGCTCTGCGGCGAAGGCGTCGCGGCCAGCGACGACGAAGTGCTGGATGCGATGGCCTTCGCATTCCGGGAACTAAAGCTCGTGGTCGAGCCGGGCGGTGCGGTCGCGCTCGCCGCCGTGCTGAACGGAAAGATCGACGTGAAAGGCAAGGTCGTCGCGGTGGTGTTGTCCGGAGGCAACGTCGATCCGGCGATCTTCGCCCGCGCACTGGAACGTGCCTAGGCAATATTGCCCGGCGGCTTCGTTTTATGGTTGCATTGCATCCGTGACTGACGAGCGGAGCGCGCGATGCACCTGTCTTTCCGGAAACTACTTCTCACCCTGCTTTCGGTTTTTTTGTTCAGCGCCGTTTCGACGGCCGCGAATGCGCAGTTCGGCGCTTTCGCGGCGGCACAGGATGGCTCCTATGGCTGGTCGTCGAATTACAACAACGTCGACGATGCGCAGGACCGCGCCTTGAGCGAGTGCCGCAAGCACGCGCAGAATTGCCAGATCTTCCGCGTGTTCCAGAATGTCTGCGTGACACTGGCGCGAAACGAGCGGCAGGACCGCCCCTTCATCACCTGGGTTTCGGGCTATACGCGCGCCGAGCGCGAGCGGCGCGCCGTTGATGATTGCCGTAATCTCGGTGGAAGTGACTGCCGCGTGTTGCAGGATTTCTGCGTCGGCAACGCGAGCAACTAGACAGACATCAGGAGAACAGCGCGAGCCGTTCTTCCGTGCTGAGCTTTTCAATATCGCTGCCACTCGCGGCCGAGGACTTTGGTGCGGCGGGTGCTTCCGGTACGGATGAAGGCGCGTTTTCCTCGGTCCAGAACACGTCGTGGTTCTTGTCGATGGCGAGCAGTTCATCGACCTGATCCTGCATCAGGCCTTCGCCTTCGCGTGCGGGGCCATTCAGCAGCGCGTCCTTCGACGGCGATGTGGCGGTTTCGTTTTCGCTATCCGCCTGCCAGACCTTGACCAGCGAAACGATGCGCTCCTCCAGCAATTTCAGCGCGGTGCCGACTTTGCCGATGCGCTGGCCGGTGAGATCCTGAAACGCGCAGGCGGTGTAGATGTGCGTCGCCAGCCCGTCGAGCTGGTCGCAGATGTTGGCGTCGAAGTTCTGGAATCGCATCGTCTGCGAAATTTCGTTGATGCGCTCGCTGTCGGCCAGCACTTCGGCGATTGCCTGTCCGGTCGCCTCGATGATGTGTTGTAATTCCGCGCCGAGATCGCCGTCGCGCTGGCGGGCGGCATGAATCCCGGCAAGCTCCAGCTTCGTGCGCTCGATCACTTTCTGCATCTCGCCGAAGTCGGCGCGAAGGTCTGGTTTTTCCGGCGCGGCAACGGCAGGCGCAGTTTCCGCGCCGAGCACCGAGCGCTGCAATTTCTGGATCGCTTCGAGCACGAGCTTGGTGTCGGCGTTGCGGTTACGTTGCGCGTATTCCGCAAGGAACCAGCGGCCCCGCGCGGTCTCCATGACCGCGGCCTCGATGGTCTCGTAATCGGACTCGGTCAGGCTGACTGAGGTGGGCGGCAGAGGCATTTCGGTTCCGGATCGGCTAGAAGCGCGTCGCGCGCGGGAGCATGAACCGCGAATCTTTTACGAAAGGTGACTTTTGCCCGATTCCCACGGTTCTGCCACGTCTTCGGGCAAGGGCCGCGCGGCCGTCTCGCTGGCGCTGGCCTATGGCGCGCTGTTCACCGGACCCGGCTTCTATCTGCCGTTCTTCCCCGTGTTTCTGGCAAGCGCGGGCCTGTCTGCCGAGGTGATCAGTCTCATCATCGGTATCCCGATGGGGGTTCGGCTCGCAGCCAACCCGGTCGCCGGCATCCTGTCCGACCGGATCGGGCGGCCCCGGCGGTTCCTGATGATGCTCGGCACTTGCGCCGCCATCACCTTCATGGCGATGGCGCTGTTTCCCGGTCAGACCGCATTGATTGCGCTGGTCGCGCTCTCGACCGTGTTCTGGGGACCGATGTTTCCGCTGACCGATGCTTTCGCGGTGCGGCTCGCCCGCGAGCGCGGCATTGATTACGGGCGCGCGCGGCTCTGGGGTTCGATTGCCTTCATCGTTGCGAACCTCTCGCTCGGTGCGGCGCTGGAAGTGCTCGCGGTACAGTCGGTGGTCTGGTTCATCGCAGCGTCGCTCGCCGGCTACGCCATCGCGGTGATTTCGATGCCGCATCTCGAACAGCCGAGCCTCGCGGACCGCGCATCGGCTCCAAAGCTGCACCCCCGCGTGGTGACCGGGGTGATCGCCTGCGCCTTCGTGCAGTCGAGTCATGCGCTGCTCTACACCTTCGCTTCCGTGCACTGGGGCGCGCAGGGCATTTCCTCCACGATGATCGGGTTCCTGTGGGGCGTCGGCGTCGCAGCGGAAGTCGCGGTTTTCTATTTCGGCACGGCGGCGCTGAAGCGCTTTTCCGCCATCGGCCTCATCCTGATCGGCGGCGTCAGTTCGGTGATCCGCTTCGGGCTGACTGCGCTCGATCCGCCGCAGGCTTTGCTCATTCCGCTGATGATGCTGCACGCCTTCACGTTTGCCGCGACCTATCTCGGCATGGTGGCGATTGCGGGAACGAGTGCTGGCGCGGGCGCGCAGGGGCGCGCGCAGACATTCACTTCGACGGCGATCAGCATTGCTATGTTGCTGGCGACGCTGGCGGCGGGACCGATGTATGCGCGCTTCGGCGCCTATGCTTATTTCGGATCGGCGGTGCTGGCCCTGATCGGTTGCTTCGTTGCGCTGGCAGCGCTGCGTCAGCCCCAGACTTCCGGTGACGGCGGATAGACCAGCGAGCCTTCGTAGCGCAGCGATGGCGTGCGGTCGCGCTCCAGCAGTAACGGCCCATCGAGATCGACGAACTTCGCGCGCGCGGCGAGCAGCATCGCGGGCGCCATCGCAAGCGAAGTGGAAACCATGCAACCGAGCATCAGTGCGAAGCCGCGCTTCTCTGCTTCGTTCGCGACATATAGCGCTTCGGTGAAGCCGCCGGTCTTGTCGAGCTTGATGTTCAGCGCGTCGTATTTTCCGGTAACCGCATCGAAGCTGGTGCGGTCGTGGAAACTTTCATCCGCGCATACGGGAACGAGGCGCGGGATGGTGCGCAGGATTTCATCCTTGTCCGCGGGCAGGGGCTGTTCCACCAGCGCGACGTTTACTTCGGCGCATGCGCGCAAATTCGCTTCGATGTTCTGTTCGTTCCAGCCTTCGTTGGCGTCGGCAATCAGCACGGCATCGGGTACGGCGGCACGGATCGCTCGCAGCCGTTCGATGTCGCCTCCCGCACCGAGTTTCAGCTTCAGCACAGGGCGCTTCGCGCTATGCGCCGCAACCGCCATCGCTTCCGGCGTATCGAGGCTGAGCGTGAAGGCGGTGGTGACGGGCTTCGGTTCGGGCAAGCCCGCGAGAACATGGACCGGCTTCCCGGCCAGCTTCGCTTCCAGATCCCAGAGCGCGCAATCGAGCGCGTTCCGTGCTGCGCCCGGAGAAAGCGCTTCGGCCAGTTCCGCGCGGGTCAGGCCATCCTCGATGCCCATGCGGATGCCCATCAGGCTGCCGATGACGCGGGGAAGCGATTCGCCATAGCGGGCATAGGGCACGCATTCGCCCCGGCCGACGGCGGTTCCATCGTGGATTTCGGCCACCAGTAGGGCCGCCTCGGTCTTGGCCCCGCGGCTGATGGCAAAACGGCCCGCAATGGGCCAGTTTTCGGCGCGGATCTCGAGGCGGCGCGGCATAAATGTCACTTTCCGGGTGGATTTACCGGGGCCGGAAACGCCAGCCCTTTCCATGTGTTACCTTGTAAGCCTCCACTTCGGCCCCCGAAAGCGGGCGGCATTGCGCATGGAGTAACGATTGTCGGCGCAAGCGGTATCGCTCGATCGCATTGAAGAATCCGGCCGGCTCGTCTTCGCGGCAGCCGGACGCTGGACTTCCACGCGCGCGGCGGAAGCCGAAAGCCTCGTCGAGAAGGCGCTGCCGGGTGCGGCGCGTGCGCAGAACGTCGCGATCGACGCGAGCCGGATCGAGCAACTCGACACTTCGGGCGCGTGGCTGATGGAGCGGATGCGCCGCGACATCGAGCAACAAGGTGGCCGGGCGGAAATCGTCGGACTGGACCCGCGTTACAAAATCCTGCTCGACGAAGTGCAGCAGACCAACCGGAAGAAGGATGGCCACGAAGACGAGCACGACGCGGTGACCGATACGCTCGGCTTCGTTGGCGAGGCGACCGTTTCCACTATCCGCGACACCAAGGAATTCATCCGCTTCCTCGGCGTGGTCGTGGTTTCTTTCCTGCGGGTTGCGGCGAGGCCGTGGACATTCCGCTTCACGTCGGTCGTGCACCAGATCGACCGCGTGGGATTGCGCGCAATTCCCATCGTCGTGCTGATCCAGTTCCTGATCGGATGCATTCTCGCGCAGCAGGGCATTTTCCATTTCCGCAAGTTCGGTGCGGAAACCTTCGTGGTCGACATGGTCGGCATATTGGTCTTGCGCGAAGTCGGCGTGCTGATCACCTCGATCATGCTCGCGGGCCGTTCGGGAAGCGCCTATACCGCCGAACTCGGCTCGATGAAGATGCGCGAGGAAATCGACGCGCTGCGCGTGATGGGCCGCGATCCGGTCGAGGTGCTGATCCTGCCGCGCATGGTCGCGCTGATCGTCGCGCTGCCGCTGCTTACCTTCATCGGCAGCATGGCGGCGCTGTTCGGTGGCGGACTGGTGACTGCACTCTACGGCGGGTTCAGCCCGGAAATCTTCCTCGAACGCCTGCGCGACGCAATTTCGTGGCAGACGTTCTGGGTCGGCATGATCAAGGCGCCGTTCATGGCAGCCGTCATCGGCCTGATCGCCTGCGTGGAGGGCTTGCGCGTCAGCGGCAGCGCGGAGTCGCTCGGCGAGCACACCACCGCTTCGGTGGTGAAGGCGATCTTCCTCGTCATCGTGCTCGACGGTTTCTTTGCGATGTTCTTCGCAGGCATCGGGTGGTGAGCATGGCGGATGTCGCGCATGTCACCGGCAACATGCAGAATCGCAACGTGAAGGCGGGCCGCGAGGCGGTGATCCGCGTGCGCGACGTGCATGTGTCGTTCGGCGACAATCCGATACTGAAGGGTCTCGATCTCGACGTATACCGCGGCGAAATTCTCGGCTTCGTCGGTGCGTCGGGCGGCGGCAAGTCCGTGCTGATGCGCACCATTATCGGTCTCGTCCAGAAGCAGTCCGGCATGATCGAGGTGTTCGGGCAGGACCTCGACGCGATCAGCGAGGAGCAGCGTCAGGCCATCGAACGGCGCTGGGGCGTGCTGTTCCAGCATGGCGCGCTATTTTCCTCGCTGACGGTGCGCCAGAATGTCCAGTTCCCGCTGCGCGAATACCTGAAGCTGTCCGACCGGCTGATGGACGAAATCGCGGTCGCCAAGCTGGAAATGGTGGGCCTCCCGGCCTCGGTCGTGGACAAGTACCCGTCCCAGCTTTCCGGCGGCATGATCAAGCGCGCGGCGCTAGCCCGCGCCCTCGTGCTGGACCCCGAAATCGTGTTTCTGGACGAGCCGACTTCAGGCTTGGACCCCATTTCCGCGGGCGATTTCGACGAACTGATCGCCGCGCTCCAGCAGACTTTGGGGCTGACCGTTTACATGGTAACCCACGACCTCGACAGCCTTCATACGGTCTGTAATCGGGTCGCGGCTCTGGCCGACGGGAAGATTATTGCCGAAGGCCCCATTGAGGCCATGCTTGCATCGGACCACCCCTGGTTGAAGTCCTATTTCCACGGGAAACGGGCATCCAGCCGCATGAACGGCAAGAAGGGCTAGACGGGCGAAAATGGAAACGCGCGCCAACTATGTGACGATCGGCATTTTCACGCTCGCCGTGATCGTCGGCATTTTTGCGTTCGTCTGGTGGTTCCAGCGGCTCGGCACCGGCGAAGAGCAGGTCGAGTACGAGATCTATTTCGAGAGTCCGGTTTCCGGCTTAAGGCAGGGCGCGGTCGTGAACTTCAATGGCATCCGCGTCGGCGACGTGAAGAATCTCGGCCTCGTCTTCAACGATCCGCAGGCGGTCATCGCCATCATTCAGGTGCGCAAGAGCACCCCGATCCGGACCGACACCAAGGTTTCGCTCGAATATCAGGGCCTCACCGGCATCGCGAATATCGCGCTCACGGGCGGCGCATCGAACGCGCCGATGCTGATGGAGCAGATGGCCGAGAAGGATAAGGGCAAGAAGCTGCCGCGCCTCGTCGCGGCCAAGACCACCGATGCCTTCACCGCCGCGACGCAGTTGATGACGCGCCTCAACGACTTGGTCGCCGCGAACGAAATGCGCTTCAATGAGATCACGACGAATCTCGCGGAAGTCTCGCGCATTCTGGCGCAGAGGGGCGACATGACGCTGACCGAAGTGCAGAACGCGGCCGAGGCGATCCGCAAGCTGGCGGACAGCGTGAACAACCAGACCGGGCCGGCGCTCAACGAATACCGCCAGCTGGCGTCGGATGCGCGCCGCGCAGTCAGCGAGATCGACCGCCTGATCCGGAATATCGAACGGAATCCGAGGCAATTTCTCTTTAACAACGGCGGAACCGTTCCGCAGTATAATCGCTAACAACAAAGTTCATGGGGCTGGTGCGTTTGTTCAAGTCGGTTCGAGATAACGCTGCGCGGATCGCGCTCTGCGTCTCGCTGGGGTTCGCCCTCGGCGGGTGCAGTGGCGGCGTCGTGGGCAGTCTGGTCGGCACCGGCAACAACCCGACGCCGACCTTCGACCTGACCGCCCCGCGCAACTTCGGGCGGCTGCCGCCGCGTGCGCGCGGCCTGCTGGCGGTCGATCAGCCGACCGCGCTGCAAATCCTCGACACCGAAAAGATCGTGGTCGCGCCGCAGCCGGGCGAGGTCGCCTATCTGCCCGACGCGCAATGGCTCGACCGGCTGCCGAAACTCTTGCAGGCGCGCATCGTGCAGGCCTTCGAGAACTCGACCCGCATCCGCGCCGTCGCCCGCACGCAAGATCGCGTGAACGCTGACTATCTGCTCGTCATCGACATCCGCCAGTTCGGACTGAGGGCGTATGAAGACAACACCGCCATCGTCGAGATGTCGGTGAAGATCGTCTACAACCGCGGCGGCCGCATCGCCGCAGGTACCGTGTTCGGCGCCAAGGTGAAGGCGAATAGCACAAGCGGTTCCGACGTGACGCTGGCGCTCGATCAGGCGTTGTCGCAGGTGATCGTTGAAATGGTGAAGTGGACTTCGCGGCGGATTTAATCGCCCGGCAATTTCTACGAACCCGAATAAAAAAGCCCGCCGGAATGGCGGGCTTTTTCTTTTCGGCGATGCCGGCGATCAGCCGAGGCGTCCGGCGGCGTGGGCGAGGAGCGTATAGACCTTGCCCGTCTCCGAGGTGAGGTAGGTGCGGGTCAGTGCCTGTCCGCGCTCGTCGCGGGAGACCTGATCGAGCAGCTTCTCGAACTCGTCGATGTAGCGGTCCACCGTCTCGCGGAACTCGCCGTTGCGGCGATACTTGCGGCGGATGTCCTCGAAAGCCTTCTGGCCAGTGCTGGTGTAGAGGCGTCGCGTGAACACGCCGCGCTCGCCGCGCTTCTGGCGATCCCATGCTTCGGCCGCGGCTTCATGGTCGATCATCCGTGCGATGTCGGCGGAGAGTGAATCCAGAGACTCGATGGCGGTGCCGTCGTCTTCCGGTTCGCGCTCGCGCGGCGGCTGCTTGTTCAGCGCTTCGTTGAGACGCGCGGCACGGTCAGCCGCGGGGCGCGCGGGCGGCGCGGCGCGCGGACGCTCGCGTGCCGGTTCCTGCCGCGAACGTGCGGGCGGGGCCGGGGGCAGGTCGTCTTCGTATGCCGGTTCCTCGCGCACCGGCGCGGGACGCGGCGGGGCGATCTGGCGCATCGGACGCGCGCCGCCAACAGCGGCCATCTCTTCCTCGCGATAGCTGTAGGAAGAAGCGGGCGTTTCGACCTCGCGGCCGTGGCGCGCGACGATCTCGTTCAGTTCGGCCAGCGCCTTGATCTGGTCGGCGACGACGCGGCGCATCGCGGCGGTGCTTTCCTTGGTCTCGGCAGGAAGCTCGAACACGGTGCGGCGGATTTCTTCGCGGGTGGTGTCCAGCGTGCGCTGGATGTCGTCGGAAATCTCGCGCAGGTCACGTGCCGCTTCGACGAACCGCTGGTTCTGCTCCGCGAACAGCGCATTCACCGATTCCGTGGCCTCGTTGTAAGTCGATTTCAGCGAGGCGGCGGTGCGCTCGCGCTCTTCTTCCGACGAGTTGCGGATCAGTTCGTACTGGCGCGCGATGGACTGCGTCGCGCCGGCGGTGCTTTCCGCGACCAGCTTGGCGATGTCCTGGGTCTTGCCCTGCGCCTGCGTGAAGGTCTCGTGCAGCATCGTGTTGAAGCGGGTGAGCCGCTCCTCCAGATCGCTGGTACGCGACGCAAGGATGCCGGTGATCTGCTCGATCGCGTTGCGGCGCTGGTCGATGCCGCTGTCGATCTCGCGATGCGCGGTGGCGAGGGCTTCCGAGGAAGCCGCGATCAGCCGTACCTGCTCCTCGAAGCGGAGCGTCAGGTTCGAGACGTCGCGGAGCACGCCGTTCGACGACGAATTCAGGTCGCGGATCTGCGCGTCCATCTTTTCCGAGGTCTGACGCGTCGAGGAAATCGCGTCGTTCAGGGTCTGGTGGAACGCGGTCACCTTCTCCGCCACCCGCGTCTCGATCGGGCCGAGCGTGGAGGAGGCGGTGTCGATGGTCGATTGCAGCAGCGAGTGGACGTTGCCCATCTCGCTGAGGATGTCGCGCACTTCGTTGCGCAGCACTTCGTGGCTGCCCGTGATGTTGTTCACGCGCTCGACGAAATTCTTCGAGATGCCGTCGGCGAGTTCGTTCAGGGTCATGCCAACCGATGCAGCCTGATTGCGCATCAGTTCGGTGACCTGTTCGACGCGGTGGACGAGGTGATCCGCGACCGAAACGCCCTTCTGCTCGATGGTGTTCGAGATATGTTCGAGGCGATTGACCACCATTTCCTCGAACTTGCCGACGCGCGCATCCATCGTTTCGGTGATCTGCGCGGCGCGGGCGTCGAGCGTTTCGGCGATCTGCGTTGCGCGGCCGCCCAGCGTTTCGTCGATCTTCTCGGTGCGTTCTGAGAGCACGGTCGAGATTTCCTGCGACTTCCCGGCGAAGTATTCGCCGATGCCGGCGATAGTTTTGTCTACCGTCTGCGTGGTGGTCGCGGCGCCGTCGGTGACCGCCTTGGCGAATTCCATCGTGCGGTTGGACAGCGTTTCGTTCAGCGTCTTCATGCGGGTATCGAGCGTCTGCTCGATCCGCGCGATGCGTGCGTCTACCGCGTCGGAAACCTCGGAAGTCTTCGCGCTGACCCGCTCGTCGAAGGCGGCGAGGGTGTCGCGCGAGACTTCGCCGATCGCGCCCACGGTGCCCTTCATTTCGGCGAGTACGTTGTTGCCGAACACCTTCACCGTGGTGTCGAAGGTCTGCAGGCCTTCGGTGAACTTGGTGGCAAGCGCGGCGGATTCGGCGCCGAGCGTCGCGGCGATGTCGTTGCCGCGCTGGGTCACGGTGTCGACCAGCGACTGCAACTGATTGCCGACGGTGTTCTCGAAGGTCTGGCCGCTTTCCGCGATCATTTGCGAGATGCCCGCAGCACGGTCGGCGAGACGGGCATGCATTTCGGCGGCAGATTGGGTCAGCGTTTCCGAAACCTTCTCGTTCCGGTCGGCAATTGCGCGAGCGATTTCGACGCCGACATCGGTCAGGCGCAGGGTCGCCTCGGCGCTGCGTTCGGCAAAGGTCTGCACCACGGTTTCGCCCGCGGCCATCAGCGTATTGCGGGCATCTTCAGCGCGCAGCGAGATGTTATCGGTGATGCGGCCGGTCGCATTGTCGAGCGCGCCAGCGACACGGTCGGCAACGTTCTGAATGTCGAACGAGAAGGATTCGTTCGCGGTCGCAATCGCTTCGCGCAGGCGCGCGGAATGCTGGATGATCGCGTCGCGTTCGGTATGGAGTTCGTCCACCAGCGCGCGCACGCGGTTTTCGTTCTCGTCGTAGGCACGCTCCAGCGTGGAGACTTCGGAGCGGACCATCGATTCCAGTTCGGAGGCGCGGGCAACCGCGCGCTCGATGCCGTCGCCGAGGGCCGCGACCTCGCGGCGGATCGCCTGACCGACGCTGACAATCGCGTCGGTGGAGACGCCTTCCGGTTCGGCGAGGCGGAGCGTGACTTCCGTCATCGCGCGGGAGATGTGGCGCATTTCCTGCGCGCGGCGCGTCAGCATCGCGAGCAGCATGAACACCATCGGGGGCAGCAGGATCGCCGCGAGGATGGCGAGGAAGGAGGGCTGCGCCGCGATTTCGCTCAGGCGCATGGTCGCGCCGCTGGCGTCTCGGAACAGGGTCGCGATCAATGCACCGCCGCCGATGATCCATGCGATGGATGCGCCGAGCGCCAGAATGATCGGCATGCTCGAAGGCTTGCGGTGGAGTGCGGAAAGAATCTGCCCGACCGACGGACGGTCGTCGTTTGCGGCAGGGCGCGCCTTTACGCGCTCGCGGGTAGAACGCGAACGGGGCGCGAAAACTTCTTCACCGGCATTGCGCTCAGGGGCAGGTTGCGGCTCGCCACGGCGGCCCGAGGCCGCGGGCGGCGCAACTTCCGGCGCTTCCTTGCCGATGTTCAATGCCTCTTCGATCGCCGAGAGCGCCGCCTCGGTCGGATCCTGGGACTTACGGTTCTTCATACGCCTTCGCCTCCGGTCCGTACTCGATACCGCGGCCGGCAACATGCCGCCCGGGCCGGAAAAAACTAAAAAAGGACCGAACCCCTCAAAGTCCCGATGGCCACATTCCACGCGAAATGCAGGCCGGCCGGGACTCCGGTCCACCGCTTGCGGTATCCTACCGCGCCGCCGTGTGGAAAAGGAACGCCAATCCGGCCCACTTTAGAAACATCGTTAACGTCTTGTTCACCCTACGGATCGAGCAATGGCGCGGGAAAAGCGAGGCAAACCGGGCGAAAAGGGCCGCGAACTCAAGGCTCGCGAACCCAAGCCCTGGGAGAGCGCCGACGGGAGTTCCGAAGCGCAGCGCCGCTACCTGTTGCGCGGAGTGGACCAGCCCGGCGGAAAGCTTCCGCTGTTCGATGAGCTGGGCCAGGAAATTCCCAAGGCTACGATCCGCGCCTGTATCGCCCACGGTTGGGCCGAGCCGTGGAGCGCAAACCCGATCCATCCCGACTGGCTGGTCTGCCGCCTGACCGATGCGGGGTATCGTCTGGTTGGTTACGACCCCGCCAGAAAGCGAAAACCGGCGAAGTTTTGAGACGCCGTTTACTCGACCGCGCGATACTCGCCGCATGGAAAATGCCATCGACCGCGAACATCTCGACGCCGCCACGTTCGGCGACCGCGCGTTACGGAGCGAGGTGCTGCGGTTGTTTCAGGCGCAGGTCCGTATTCTGACGGCGGCAATACGCGATGCAGACGGCAAGCCGCGCATGGATGCCGCGCATACGCTGAAAGGTGCGGCGCGCGGCATCGGCGCGTTCGCGCTGGCGGATGCGGCGGAAGCGATCGAGCGCGGCGATGAAGCCGCGCTCGCGCAACTCGAAACGCTCGCGATGCAGGCCAGCAAAGACGCGGAAGCGCTTGCCTCCTGAGGTCCGCGCTTAGCGCGGATCGACCGGAACGTGCAGGATGCTCAGGAAGTCGTTGTTCGATTGCGGATTGCACGCGAACACGTTGGCGTGCCGCCAGTCGCTCTCGCTGAGACGCCACGCAAACTGGTTGAGCTTGCAGCGGTCGCTGACGGGAAGCTCGCTGTTCCTCAACGGCGTGCCGTAGGTGCGGTGCAGCCAGCGCGCGATTTCAGGTTGCTCGGGGCGGACTTGCGATTCGAGGTTTACCGCGGAGAGCTTGTCGTCGCGGAAATAGAACACCGCGAGATAGGAGAAGCCGTTCACCTTCACGGGAGCGACCGCCAGCACCTCGCCCCATTTCTCCAGCCGCTTGCCCTGCTTCTCGGTGTCGGTGGCGAGACGCACGCCCTGGCTGCTGAAGGTCATTAGCTGGTCAAGAGACATGCCCCAGCGGGTGAACTCCCAGTTGGCGTGCGCGGGAGCGGAGGCGAGAAGCAGAAGTCCAAGAAACGCGGCACGGATAGCGGATTTCATGGTGATTTTCCTCGACGCAGGATGCGGCGAAAGGGAGACTAGCAAAGGCTCGCAAATCGCGTACTTCACATTATATAGAGCAGCCCTTCCTTGCTCCTCCCGAAACCGTTATCTCCCGCCAATGCCGACAATTACTTTCATCGAACAGGACGGCACCCGCCGTACCGTGGATGCCGAAACCGGCTCGACTGTCATGGAAGCCGCGATCCGCAATGGTATTCCGGGGATCGAGGCGGAATGCGGGGGAGCATGTTCCTGCGCCACCTGTCATGTTTATGTGGACGAGGCGTGGAGCGAAAAGGTCGGCAAGCCTTCACCGATGGAAGAAGACATGCTGGACTTCGCGTTCGACGTCCGTCCGACGTCGCGGTTGTCCTGCCAGATCAAGGTCACCGACGAACTCGATGGTCTGGTCGTCAATACGCCGGAGCAGCAAGGCTAGCCCGGCGCAAAGCGGAGCGCTGATATGAAGGCTGTCCATACTTTCATTCTTCGTTGTCTGGCCGTGGCGGCGATGACGGGCGCTGCAACCCTTGCCGCGCAGGCACAGGGCTGGTCGGGGCTGGCACCGAACGGCGAGAACACCGCGCCGGTCGTGCGCGGCGATACGCGCGAGATCGCGCGCGACCGCGCCGTTGCCGCGTGCCGCCGGGTTTCCAATAGCTGCACCGACCAGCCGGCCCTGACGCAAAACCTTGAGGATATTTTCGCTCTCGTTTGCTGCGACAAGCCGCGGCGCGGCTGCGTGGCGGCCCCGCGCCAGAACCGCGCGGACGGCGTGCGAGAAGCGCTTCGCGTACTGGAGAATGCTAATTTCTCTTCGTGCCAGACGGTCGCTTTCTACTCCGCGCGCACTGGCGAGAACCTGCCGCTGAACGAGGTGCCACAGCGGCCGCAACAGCAACAACAGCAGCAACAAAACCGCGATACCCGTGACTTCCAGAATCGCGATACGAACCGCAATCAGCCGCCCGGCACTGACGGGCCAATCGTGCCGCCGCAACAGGATTAATCCGCGTCAGATACCGGCGCTTTGCGGAGTGTTCATGTATCGCTCCCAGTAGCCTTCCGCGGGATGCGTCTGCTGGACGACATCGACGATGACGCCGGAAGGATCGGTAAGCGTGAAACGGCGCTGACCCCACGGCTCGTCGTGCAGATCATAAAAGATGTGGACGCCCTTGGCCTTCAACGCGGCACAAGCTTTCGCGGCGTCGCGAACCTGAATCGTTACGATTATGCCCTTGCCGTCGAAGGTTTCCGGTCCGGGAGGATTGGTCGGGTGATCCGGCGTCATCAGGCCGAGCGCGATCTTGCCGCTTGCGGGATCGCCGAGCATCGCGACCCAGTCCGCTTCGAAGATAACGCCGAGGCTGAAGTGTTTCACATAGAAGTCGCGGCTGGCCGCCATGTCGCGCACGGTGATGAGCGGATAGCTGTCCATGATTTTCATAGGTCACCTTTCAGCGGGAGATGAACGCGCGTCCGCAGTTTCGGCGGTGGCGTGTCGCGCGGGTCGTCGAGATATTCCTCGAAGCAGGGGAAATCCCCGGCTTCAAAGCCGCTGCCGGGAAGCCAGTCGCGGAACAGGGCGCGGTATGCGCGTTCGAGTTCGGCATAAGGGCCGGTATGCAGCACGCTTGCGCAGTGCATCGCGGGAATCCTGCGTTCGCGCACCGCACCGCTTTGCGGAATTTCGCCAGTGGTTTCGAGTCCCGCCTCCGCGCGCAAATCTTTCTCCGCGACGCTTTCGGGATCGTCGAAATAGATTCCGAACGAACGCGTGAAAGGAAGATCACGCGCGGCGAACCAGATTTGCAGCCTGGCGAAGCTGTTGTTGATCTTCTGGTAATCGCCGCGATGAGCGATGGCGGCAAGCCGCGCGCCGGCGAAGGGCGCTATCTCGACCCGATAAGGCATGGCCTGTGCATGCGGGCGCTTCGGCGAAGGCGGCAGCAACTGGCCCCGCATACGATAGGTGCCCGGCGGTACGCCATAGTCGGACGCGAAAGCACGGGAGAAGGCGGCGAGCGTGCCATAGCCCGCGCGCTTCGCGATTCGTTCGAGCGAAGTATTTTCCCGCGTCAGCTCGGTCGCCGCACGGTGCAGGCGAAGACGCCGCACGGTATCGGCCAGCGTTTCTCCGGTCGCCTCGCGATAGATGCGATGAAAGTGAAACGGCGAGAAGAATGCCACTTCCGCGAGCCGCTCGACGGAAAGGTCGCCGTCGAGGTTTTCGGCGATGTGGTCGGCCACACGGGCAATGCGGCGGCCATAATCGAGGCGGGTTTCGGGTTTTGTCATGCCGCGACATTAGCGCCAGCGGATTGATCGAAGTTGCGAAGTCTGGAGCGCTGGTCCTATATCGCGCGGGAAATAGTCTCGTATCACAGCAGAATTCCGGAAATTATGAGCGAAATCGTCAAAACGGATGCAGTCATCATCGGCGCCGGTCCTGTCGGTCTGTTCGCCGTATTCGAACTCGGCCTCGTCGATATCAAGGCGCATGTGATCGATATTCTCGACCGGCCCGGCGGCCAGTGTACGGAGCTGTACCCGGAGAAACCGATCTACGACATTCCGGGTCTGCCGATGGTGACGGGGCAGGCCCTCGTCAACAACCTGCTGGAGCAGATCAAGCCGTTCGGCCCGACCTTCGAATATGGTGCGCGCGTGGAAACGCTTGAGCGCATCGATGGCGGCTTCCGCCTGAAGACCGATATCGGCGGCACCATCGAAGCAAAGGTCGTGGTGATCGCAGCGGGCGGCGGTTCGTTCGAATCGAAGAAGCCACCGCTGCCAGGCATCGAGCAGTACGAAAACAAATCCGTGTTCTATCTCGTGCGCTCGATGGAAGCGTTCCGCGGCAAGAACATCGTGATCGCAGGCGGCGGCGACTCCGCGCTCGACTGGACGCTCAATCTCGCGCCGCTTGCGAAGAAGCTGACGCTGCTGCACCGGCGCGATGCGTTCCGCGCCGCGCCCGACAGCGTCAACAAGATGAAGGCGCTGGTCGCGGAGAAGAAGATCGATTTTCAGCTCGGCCAGTTGCACGCACTGGAAGGCGATAACGGCCAGCTCCGCAAAGTGATCGCGCGGCGCGACGACAACTCCACCTTCGACATCGACGCCGACGTGCTGTTGCCGTTCTTCGGGTTGACGATCAAGCTCGGCCCGGTCGGCACCTGGGGACTAAAGCTCGATCAGGAGCGCCTCGTGGTCGATACCGAGAAATTCGAAACCAGCGAGCCGGGCATCTTCGCCATCGGCGACATCAACTATTATCCCGGCAAGCTGAAGCTCATTTTGTCAGGCTTCCACGAGGCCGCGTTGATGTCGCAGGCCGCGCACAAGATCATTTACCCGGAGAAGCGTCTCGTGTTCCAATACACGACGACCAGTTCGAGCCTGCAAAAGAAGCTCGGGGTCTAAGGGGAAGGCAATGGCCACTTTCGTCGTCGCGCATGGCGCCTGGTCCGCGGGCTGGGCGTGGAAGAAGATGCATCCGCTCATGCGCGCGAAGGGCCATGAATTGCTGACGCCGACCTACACCGGGATCGGCGACCGCGCGCATCTCGCCAGTTCCTCGATCGGGCTGGAGACGCATGTGCAGGACATGCTGATGTTTTTGCGTGTCGAAGACGTGCGCGACGCCATCCTGATCGGCCATTCCTACGGCGGCATGGTTGCGACCGGCGTTGCCGATCTCGCGTCCGATCGCATTGCGCAGCTTGTCTATCTCGATGCGTTCGTGCCGCAGCACGGCAAATGCGTGTTCGACTACACGCCGCCGGAGCATCGTAAACGCATGGAAGACAATGCGGTGGAGGGCTGGAAGATTCCGCCGAACCCACTGCCGCCGGATACTTCGCCGCGCGACGTGGACTGGATCATGCCGCGGCGCGTGCATCAGCCGCTGGCATGTTTTCAGGAACCGCTGCTGCTGGAGAACGGCGAGCCGCAGATGCCGCGCACCTATATCTACGCGGCGCGTTCAGGCCCCGGCGATACGTTCCGCCAATTCGCGGAACGCGCGCGCGCGGAAGGCTGGAATTATGTCGAGATGGACGCCAGCCATTCGCCGCACATCACCGCGCCGGAAGCGCTGACCGAAGTGCTGGACAAGATCGCGCGCGGCTAAGTTAGCGGGACTTTTCCGGCTGGCTCGCGGGCACCGGCAACGGCACGGGCTTCTGCGAAAGCCCGATCGAGGCGAGTGCGCGTATCGCCGTTTCTTGCCATCCGCTTCGCAGGAGCAGGAATTGCACCGCGAGCAGCGACCACAGGAACGGCGCCATCCATGCGACGCGCGCGCCATAGCGGTGATGCGGGTTGGACAGCACGCCGGTCACGAAGGCGTTGGCGAACAGCGCAAGGATGATTGTCGCCGCCAACAGGTCTGTGTCGCGGATGGTTCCGCGCCGCCACGCAAACACGAGCAGCAGGGGCAGGAACGCCATGCTGCCGAGCGCCAGCGGCACATGCACCTTGTTCAGCGCAGTGAAGACCGGCGGCAGCAGCTTGAAGCGCTGCCGGGAAGTGTGCATCGCGACCGAACTCTCCGGCGCGTATTTGTCGATGCCGGCATAAGCGCTCCAGATTTCCTGCACGATGCCATCGCCGGTCTCGACCTTCACAAGCTGGATCAGTGTCGATTTCACCGCGGTCGTGACATGCATCCACGGATACATCGTCAGGCTTTCCAGCGTGATGGGGTTCATATGCTCGGCGCCGTCGAAGCCGCCGATGGAAACGAACGGGCCATGCGGTGCCTGATGCCACAGAAAATCGTCTGCGGTTTTCGGAATCTGCTTCTCGAACTTGCAGAGCCGGATTGCCGGGTCGGGGCACTTGTCGGCCAGATAGCGCGCGACGATACCGTCCTGCACCAGCCGGCTGAAGATGAATGCCGAGCCGCCGGGCGTCCACGCGAACTTGCCACCGAAAACGAAATTGACGGTCGGCAGAATGAGAATGCTGAGCAAAGTGGCAACCGTCGCGAAGCGCAACGCACGAAACGGCAGGATTTTTTTCGCGAATGGTGCGATCACCCATCCTGCCGCGAGCAGCAGGAGCAGTACGGCGAGGGTCGCGTTATGCGCGGTGCTGGCGAAAATAATCAGTGCGGCGAGTGCGTATGGCTCGAACCGGCCGAGCTGTCCGCGCTTGAACACGAGAAGATAAAGCGCGAGCACGGCCAGCGCCGCGAACAGATCGGGCATCATCTGGCCTGCGAACCACGGCAGCGCGGTCAGTGTGGCCAGCGTCAGCGTCACGGCCACCAGCGTAAGCGGCAGCGCGGCGGGGCGATTGCCCAGTCCATGCGTCCGCAGCATCAGATAGATTACCCACACGCTGATCGCGCATTGTGCTGCTGCAACCGGCCAGAAGTGGGGATAGCGTAGCGCCGCCAGCCACAGGCCGTACACCATCGAGCGGCCGGCACTGATCGTGCCTTCGAACGGACGCTCGAAATAGGCGCCGGTGTCGAAGAACATGAACGGAAAATCATTCCAGATTGCGGGCGCAAGCAGAATCAGCGTCGCCGCGATAAAGGCTCCGAGCATTGCAACAGGATAGGAAGGGCTTCGCGTGACGGCAGCCATGTATGTTCCGATGTGGACGCGGTACACGGCGCCGCGCCGGGCTGAGCAAGTTTTTGCCGTGAAGCGGTAACATAATGCGCAGCACGCGGTTCTGGTTCCCGCGCTGCGCATGCAACGGGATTAAATTTCGGCAATCCTTGAACATATTTCATGCAGCGCGGCTTCATTCGAACAACGCGCGTGCAAAGGGAGACGGCACATGAGGTTCGGTGGTTTTTTGCTGGCAGGTTTGTTCGTGCTCGTCATGGGCAGCAACGCCGAAGCGCAGCGTCGCGCGCCGCCCGATGCATGGTGCCGCGACATGCGGATCGGCGGCGGGCCGTTCGATACCGTGATGGTTTGTCAGGCCTATACACGCGAGCAGTGCCTTGCTTCGCGTACCGGCTGGAACGAACGCTGCTATCCGAATCCGCGCTATCAGCGGCGGTAAGGATCAGACGCGCTGCCGCTTTGCCGTGCTATGGCTTCACGCCGTAGCCCACGAATTCTTCCGCAATCCCGGGATCGATTGCTTTCGCCGCCTCGATGTCGGCGTTCCCACCTGCGGTATCGCCTTTTCGCAGTCGTGCGATGCCGCGGCCAAAAAGAGACGCCGGAATCTTTGGTTCGATTTTGAGGACTGCATCATAGTCGGCGATGGCCTGGTCGAAGCGGCCCAGAAGCACCTTGAGCAAAGCGCGGCTGTCGAGTGCCGGTACATAGTCCGGTTTCAGCTCGAGCGCCCGGTCGCAATCTTTCAGGGCCTCTTCCAGTTCGCGATTGTTGATGGCGCGTAGCCAGCACCTGCTGTTCCAGTACGCCGGCTCGGCGGGAGCAAGCTCGATTGCCTTGCTCAGATCTTCCAGCGCCGGATTGAAGTTCTTTCTCTCGCTGTGCGCTACGCCACGCTCGTAATAGGCTTCTGCGTGTGAACCGCTCAGCCGGATCACTTCCGTATAATCTGCAATGGCGCGGTCGTAATCCTTCTTTCTGGCGTGATAGCGCGCCCGTTGTTGCCACGCCTTGGCATAGGCAGGGTCAAGCTGGATGACGCGGTCGTAATCTGCAAGCGCGCGCACAAGTTCGCCCTTGGTTTCGAGCGCCGCGCCGCGATGCAAATAGGTGTCCGGTAAATTCGGATCCAGCCGCAGGGATTCCTCGAAATCCGCGAGCGCACGGTCAATCTCGACTTTTTGCAGGTAGGATTTGCCGCGATTGATAAACGCGAACGCGCTTTTCGGATTGAGCGTTAGCGCCTTGTCGAAATCGGCAATCGCCTTATCGAAGTCGCCGGTTTCGTTATAGCCGTGCCCGCGAATGACAAGCACGTCCGCCAGATCGGCGCCGCTGAAACGGCCGCTTTCGATCACCCCGGTACAGACCTCGATGCCTTTTTTCACGGTCGCCGGATCGAGGATCAGGCTGCGGCAGTCCGGGGTCGTTTGGGAGAGCGCGGGAGTAAAGGCAGATGCAATAAAGAGCGCTACGGCAATAACGGTTCGTTTCATGGCCGCAGGCTAGCAAACCTGCATAAGCGGAAAAGAGGCTACTCCCGGAATTCCTGCGCTTCCGGCACGCGCGTGAACGCAATCTTCGCGCCGAGATATTGCAGGCCGAGGTCTTTCTGCGAGGCCAGCGTCACCGTTTCGCGGCCATAGCGCGCAACCAGCTTGTCCACCGAACGCCAGAGAATTTCCTGCCGGGTGAGGCCGTCCGGCCGCGTCTCGATGAAAAGGTCGCGCGGGCGCGTCTCGACCGGCGTTAAACGCGAAACCCAGATCGAGACTTTCTTGAACGGCTCGCGCGAGCGCGGAAACTGCCGCCAGAGATCGTCGAGCGTGCGCAGCAACGTGAAGGAATCCTGCGTGGCGGAGAAGGTCATCTCCGCAACCAGGCTCGGCTGGTGCGCGCGCCTTGCGGAGAGGCCGAGCGCGCCCGCGGCAAGGCCGTAGCGGCGAAGCCTCGTCGCCGCCTTCATCAGCAGCGCGCGGCTGACGACGCGGGCGCGGCCGGGCGGGCGCATGTCGGGCGAGAGTACGCGCGAGTGGCCGATGGTGCGGCGGCCGTGCCCGGTATCGGGAATGTCGAAGCCTTGCAATTCGTACCAGTAGCGTTCGCCGCCGACCGATCCCCAGATGTGCCGCGCTTCTTTTGGCTCCAGCGCGAGCAGCGAAGCGATGTCGCGCACGCCGCCGCGATGCAGGCGCGCCTCCATGCCGTTCGCGATGCCGGGAAGGTCGGTGAGCTTCAGGTCGTGCAGGACATGCGGCAGGTCATGCTTTTCGATCAGCGTGAGGCCGTCGGGCTTCTGCATGTCGGATGCGATTTTGGAGAGCAGCTTGGTCGGCGCGATGCCGATGGAGGAGGTGAGGCACTGGCCGACATTGTCGCGGATGCTCGCTTTCATGCTGCGCGCGATTTTCTTCGCGTTCTCCGGCGCGCATTCGTCGCCGATCAGCTTGCAGATGAATTCGTCGATGGAGCCGGTCTTCATGATCGGCGCGTTGTTCTCGACCTGCTCTTTGAGTTTCTCGTGCACATCGACATAGAGATCGTGGCGCGCGGGTACGCAGATCAGGTCGGGGCAAAGCTCTTTCGCCTCCCAGATGCGCGTGCCGGTTTTCACGCCGAAGGCTTTGGCTTCGTAGCTCGCGGCGATGGCGCAGGTCTTGTCGGTGTTCGCGATCGGGACGACCGCGACCGGGCGGCCGCGCAGCCTCGGATTCATCTGCTGCTCGACGCTCGCGAAATACGAGTTGAAGTCGATGGTGAGGTAGCTGAAACGGCCCATGACGCGGCACTCATTCGAGGGCCGGAGAGGCTAGAACAAAAAGAGAACAAAGAAAAGAGGCCGTTCAGCGCGGCCTCCAGTCTCCGGACTGTTTTCTCAAAACGGTGCCTGCGCCACTGCAAGGGCGAGGAGAATGGCGGCGGTCACTGCCGCGCCTCCGGCCCATGTCAGGGCACTGGAAGCTTCTTCCCGGTCTTCGAACCTGTCGCCGAAATGCATGACGACCTCCTGTCGCCAGACCCTCCGATGAAGGCAAAACGCGCAAGCGTCGAAAACGATCCGCGGCGGCGTGGAGAAAAGAGAGGCGCTCAGTGCAGGCGAAGCAGGGACTTCGCGGCCTTCGCGACGGAAACGGGAAGGCGCGCGAGCAGCGATTTCGCCTGCGGCGCGAAGCGCAATGCGCGCGCGGTCAACTGGCCCTGCACCGAGAACGGCAGCGCGTAGTCGCAGACCGAAATCGCGCCGGTCGCGATCACGCGCTTGAAGGGATCGGCAGGCGCGAGCAGGTCGTAAGCGGAGAAGCCGTGCTCGCGGGCGTAGTCGATGGTGTCGGCCATCTGCACCTGTCCGGGGCCGCTCCTCGCGAACTCCGGGTCGATCGCGCCGAGGAAAGCGTGCCAGCGCTTGCCGTGCGTGACCGCAACTTCCAGTGCGGCAAGTTTTCCGCCGACTTCGAGGCGCGCGCAGGCGAGCAGGTTTGCGTGTTCGGTGACGAGGGAAACCAGCACGCCTTCCCAGTGTTCGTCGCCGATCACGGAGGAGGAATATCCCTTCGCCGCCAGCCAGCCGCGTTTCAGGTCCAGCGCGGTGCGTACGCAGGGAAGCGCGCTCTCGCCGCGCGTGATTTTCAGTTCGACATCGCCGCGCTCCGCGAGGCGGCGGCGATAGCGGCGCAACTCGCGCGCATCGCGCGGCGGCAGCTTCGCTTCGCGGCGGAGATCGACATAGGGCGACTCTTCCACCGACGACACATGCGCGCGGCGCGAAAGCAGCGGGGCGAGTTTTGCGTCCTTTCGCACCTTGCGAAACAGCGCGGCATCTGCGCCGAGCGTTCCGGCGGCGAGCAGCGCGCTTACGAGATGCGCTTCGGTGCCCGCGCACGACAGGATCGCGTCGCCATATTGAATTAGCGGATCGCCGAGGAAGCGGAGCACGCGCGAACCGGCCATCGACGTCATCACCAGCGGCAGGATGGCGCGCACCTCGCCGTATTCGCGCACGGTGACGATATGCGGCACATGCCCATGCGCGAGATGCGCGGGGAGAACGGCCTCGGCCACGGCGAGGGACTGGAACGGCGTACCGGGCGCTGTTTCCTGCTCCAACTGCCGCCAGTCGTGGCGCATGGCGTCGAGCGCTTCCACACCGGAGAAAATTTCGGTTTCGCCGGCGGCGCGATCGGCCACCGCCGCGCGGCGCGCGCCTTCGAACCCGGCCGCGAGTTCGGGCAAGGATTCCAGCGCGGCGAATACTTCGAGGGCGATATCGACGGGCATCTTGCTCTTTTATGTTTCCTGCCTTTTGTAGCCGCGGCGGCTTTATTATTCATTGCATTACGGCGCGCGCGGCAGGCTGCGCGGGCCTTAATCGTCCGCTATCCTTAACGCGGCGCCCGTTTCACGGTAGAAGTACGGGGCAAAAATCCGGAACGTCCGATGTTCATAAACTTCTTCAACGAGCTGAAATCCGCGGGCCTGCCCGTGACGGTGCGCGAGTACCTGACGCTGATGGAAGCGCTGAACTCCGACGCCGATCTCGCGAACCGGCGCGTGGAAGATTTCTATTTCCTCTCGCGCGCGGCGCTGGTGAAGGACGAACGCAACCTCGACAAGTTCGACCGCGTGTTCGGCCATGTGTTCAAGGGCCTCGACCTGATGTCGGACGCGGCCGGCACCGCGCAGATTCCGGAGGAGTGGCTGCGCAAGCTCGCCGAGAAATATCTCACCGAGGAAGAGAAGGCGCAGATCAAGGAGCTTGGCTGGGACAAGCTCATGGAGACGCTGGCGCAGCGCCTCAAGGAACAGAAGGGCCGCCATCAGGGCGGCAACAAGTGGATCGGCACCGCGGGCACGTCGCCGTTCGGCGCTTACGGCTATCACCCCGAAGGCATCCGCATCGGGCAGGACAAGAACCGCAACAACCGCGCCGTGAAAGTATGGGACAAGCGCGAGTTCAGGGATCTCGACGACACGGTCGAGCTTGGCACGCGCAACATCAAGGTCGCGCTGCGGCGGCTTCGCAAGTTTGCGCGCACCGGCTCGCCGGACGAACTCGACCTGCCGGGCACGATCCGCGAGACCGCGAACCACGGCTTCCTCGACGTGCAGATGCGCCCCGAACGGCGCAACGCGGTGAAGGTGCTCCTGTTCCTCGACATCGGCGGCTCGATGGACTGGCACATCGAACTATGTTCGGAGCTGTTCTCCGCCGCGCGCACGGAATTCAAGAACCTTGAGACCTTCTACTTCCACAACTGCCTCTATGAGAGCGTGTGGAAGCAGAACGTGCGGCGGCACTCGGAGCGCACGCCGACCTGGGACGTGCTGCACAAGTTCCCGTCCGACTACAAGGTGATCTTCGTCGGCGACGCGAGCATGAGTCCTTACGAGATCATGATGCCGGGCGGCTCGGTCGAGCACATGAACGAGGAAGCGGGGCAGGTGTGGATCGAGCGCGTCACGCGCACGTATCAGCACGCGGTGTGGCTGAACCCGGTGCCGCGCGAGCACTGGGACTACACGCAATCGGTCCGCATGATGCGGCAGCTTTTCTCCGACCGCATGTATCCGCTCACTTTGGAGGGGCTGGATGAGGCGATGCGGGAGTTGGTGAGGTAGGGATTGTTGCGCGAAATTACGCGGGTTTGAAAATACTTTGCGGGTTATCTGAGTGCAGTCGGGCATAGAACTCGACCGCGTACCGGTCGGTCATTCCGGCTACAAAATCGCAAACGACCCTTTGGCGTGATGTCGCATTCGACTCTGCATTTCGGTACAAATCTCGTACGTCGTCAGGCATCAATAAATGTCCCCTCGCGCCGCTTAGTGCATCGAATATTTTCTTTACGACTTCATAGCCGCGATATTCAGCTAACTTCAATCGCGTCGACGAAATAGTAGCTTCGAATGTATAATTCTTTAGAACTTCGACTTTGAATCTAGCGTCTTTGCTCAGCTCTACTTTCGAAAGCGCGGGCTGGTTTTTGTTGATCTCTAATACTTCGACTGCGCCAATAAATTCTCCAACAAGCTGTGACGTAAAGCTAGAACGCTTGTAACCGGACTCTGCTAAGTCTTGTGACGCTTTGAAGCCGCGAATGTGATCATAAAGGGCATCCGTCTCACCATCATCGAGATCAGATTTTGCTGTGATCTCTTGGAAGATATCCCAGAATGTAGCGACGATATCTGCCGACGTTGTGTTTCGACCAGTCGCTTGTTTAACTTTCTTCGCGACTCGATCTAACAGGGACCCGTTGGATGCAAGGATAGATGATGGGCTTAAAAATCCAGCTTTGAGCGAGTCTTCTAGGTCGTACGTCGAATATGCGATGTCATCCGCGATATCCATTATCGCGCATTCGATTGTTTTAAACTCCTCAACGTTGGCATTCGGCGCAATTGAGTTTTTTATTTTGCCTACGAGATCAGCTTGATCTGCGTAATATCCCTTCTTCAAACCTTCTTCAGCGGAACGTCTGCTAGGAATTAGTTTGTCGTACTTTAATATGGACCCCAATGACCTGTATGTAAGGTTAAGTCCAATTCGCGAGTCATTCGAAGATTTTTCAGCAAGTCGTTTCTTTTTCTCAATCTTGGCTATGATGCGAAGCGTCTGTGCATTTCCTTCAAAACCACCAAATTCACGCATAGAGTCGTCGAGCGCTTTTTCTCCGTTGTGTCCGAATGGTGGATGCCCCATATCGTGCATGAGGCCAGCGGAAAAACAAACTCTCGGGTCAATCGGATTTTTCTTAAAGAATGGGTCAGTTGCATTTAGTCGATGCGCGATCGACTCTGCAATTTGCGCTACTTCAAGTGAATGCGTTAGCCGATTACGAAAGAAATCTGACTCGTTGCCGGGAAATAGCTGTGTTTTTCCTTGGAGTCTTCGGAAGC